>CAZLAQ010000001.1:0-213357 GCA_964557695.1 uncultured Candidatus Izemoplasmatales bacterium
TCTGGATAACTAATAAAAAGTACCTCCGAAAAGGTACTTTGTCTACACTCTGAAGTCAAGGATTGATTCCTTGACTTTTTTATCGTTTCTGGATGTATTTATGTTTGACAACCGCTCCAAGTTTGTATGTTCCTTTTTCAAGATTGGTTGTTATATATGCTTTTACTTGGTCTTTTTTCAAATCATACATTTTTTCGATTTCTTGAAAAAAAACTGTAGGAACTTTTTCGAGATATTCGGAAAGTGTTGGCAGTGATGCAGGATGTAAACTTGCATCTTCCCCTAGAAGTTTCAATAGTGCTTTTTTATATACTTCAATAGTTCTTGAACCAACGACTTTAACACCTTCATCTTTCTCATTGACCATGACTACGGTTGGGAAACCTTTAACTTCAAGGTCTGTCATCGGTTGCAGGTTTTGCATCAGCAACTCCTTGCCTTCTTCCGAATAACTTATATCAAGGATTTCTTTGGCATTTAGACCGAGATTACTGATCATCGTTTCCAGGATTTCTCGCTTGGCAATGTTTTTTTCAAATACAAAAGCACCTTCTCTAACCATGCGAAGAAATTTTGTTGCTAAATCGTCATTTTGCTTTTTTATCAACAAATATGCAATGCTAGACGGAAATGATGAGGTGATTGGATCTTTTTTCCAGATTTTTCCGTTGATGGGAATGTGGTAGAACATCCCGACTTGTTCCCAATGCGATACTTGTTCTTTGGCTTCTGTCCCGTTCAAATCATCATAATGATTACCATCTTCAGTCATAGCACCCAGCACTGTAATGACATTGAGATAATCTTTATATTCCCATTTGAAACGAGTCAATACTACATCTAGTGCCCAGCAATGCGAACACAAGGGATCGGTAAAATAATACATTTCGATTTTTTTGTCTGGCAACAAGAAGGGTGTCTTGTCGTCTAAAATTATGTTGTTCATACTATCACTCCAACTTCAGTAAAAATATTGATATTTTCTTTTATGATTTCACATTAATTATAATTTAGATAATATCATTAGTCAAAAGATGTGCATCAACGACGCATGAAGAGGTTTTCACAACAGAGTCAGTATTCGTTCTATTTTCATATAATCGATGAATCTAGATTCACGCAGAATTTCCTTGCCTTCATAAAACATCATTATCGTTGGAACAGTAAAAACAAGAAATTGACCTTGAAATAAGGGAATATCTTCCAAATATAACTCATACACGCTGATTTTTGTGTCTTCCTTGAGAATTTCTGATAATTGGTGGCTGACAGCTCTGCAGACACTGCAATTTCTGGTTTTCGCAGTGACAAGAAATGTTTCATTAGCCAATATTGTTTTAAATTCCGAGTAGTTTTTAATTATTTTCATCGATATCACCACTAGAAATATATCATATTAAGAGGATAATCATTAACGATTTGCATATTTTTATTATCCGCTTTTAATTTGAAATTTTTATTGATATAATAGTTAAGACATATACAAAACAAGTCATTTTTGAAGAGGAGAAAGTATGAAAGCAACTAATTTGACTTTTGAGCAAAAACTATTAAGAAAAAACAAATGGAATTATAGTGTCGGTGGCATCGGCAGAGACATGATCTATCAATTGATTGCGACATTTTTGATGACTTATGTCCAGTTTTCTGGACTAGGCATAACTGCTGCCCAGTTCTCAGTTATCGGAACAATGTTGGTGATTGGTAGAATTTGGGATGCTGTAAACGATCCTATCATGGGATCCATCGTGGAAAATACTCATTCACGTTGGGGTAAATACAGACCATGGATCTTGCTTGGTGGAATTCTGACTGCAATTACTGTCGTATTCATGTTTACCCTTCGTCCATCTGGATGGGGATTTGTTATTTTCTTTGCGGTAATCTATCTTTTATGGGAAATCGCATTCACTTTGAATGATATTCCCTATTGGTCGCTTCTTCCCAATTTATCTCGAAACAAGAAAGATCGGGACCAAATTACGACCATGGTAGTTGTTTTTGCGGGTGTTGGTGCTTTTTTAGCCAATGCAATCATCAGCTTTACAACCGTAGGCAATGCAGTTAAGGGCTATAGAATGATTGCGATTACCTTTGCAATTTTCTTTATCGGCTGTACTTTATTGACAGTTCTTGGCGTCAAAGAACCAAAAGAAATAGTTGAAGAAGATCATGAAAAAGTATCGATTAAGAAAATGTTTTCTGTGATCAAACACAATGACCAACTGTTGTGGGCTGCACTATCCTTAATGCTTTATAGCATCGGGTCAGGATTGCTGGTGGCACTTGGCTACAATTTCTTCTATATTGAACTCGGCTACAACGGAACCTTAGTATTGATCTTTATCGCTACTTTTGGTGTCTGCAATATAACAATCCAAAGCTTTTACGCCGTACTTGCAAAAAAATTCACAAGGAAAAAGTTAATGTTTTTCAGTTTTATTACTTTGACTGTCGGATATGCATTGTTATTGTTGATGGGTTATATTTCCTTCATTCCTGTTCATATTGTAACCGTATGTGTTTTTGGCGCCTTGGTGTTCAGCGGCCAGGCGATATTCTATATGATCATCATTGTAAACATGACCAACACAATCGAATACAACGAACACAAGACCGGATTTAGACACGAAGCGATAGTTTTCTCATTAAGACCTTTCGTGGCAAAATTCTCCAGTGCTTTGCAACAAGGAATTTTCACAGGGGTTTTGATACTTTCCGGAGTATTTATATTAAGTCAGAATGTGAGTACGCTTGAAGCTCAAAAAAATTATTTTGATGTCATGACCGCTTCGGAACAGGTTGAATATAGGGCTGATATTGAAGCAAGACAAAATATATTGGATGATTTAGAAATGGATCAAGCGCAAAAAGAAGAAGTTTATGATGCGCTTGCTTTAGTCACATTCGACTATTCTGCTACTACAGACAAGCATTCAATGGTAATAAACGCTGCAGCAGATTCTGCATTTAAAGAAATAGCTACACCTTCGATGCGATTATCATTAAGAGTGGCAATCACGATCATTCCTATTATCCTGATTTATGGTTCATATCTAGTCTTACATAAGAAATTTATCATTGATGAAGTATATTACGAAAAGATAAACCAGGAAATAATTAAAAAGAAACAAGAGTTGAGCGCATAAATAAAATAACAAGGTTTAGAGACAGATTATTCTTTGTTTTATTGACATATGTCCATTACAGACGTATAATAAAGTCAACATATTATTGGAGGAAAGTTACATGCCAAGACCACAAAAATCGAGAAACATTTGCCAATTACCTATCCATAACCAGTATGGACCAATAGGAAAAAACTTTAGTGCTGTCGATACGGTGAAATTGGGAATTGATGAACTGGAGACTATTCGCTTGCTCGATTTTGAAAATTATAACCAAGATGAAGCTGCAAAACAAATGAATGTGGCAAGAACTACCATTCAGCGCATCTATGATGAAGCAAGAAAGAAAGTCGCTGATGCATTGGTCAATGGAAAAAAAATCATGATCGAAGGCGGAAAATACTTGCTATGTGAAAAGGATTGTTCCGCATGCATTAAGCCTAATCGACTGAGAAATATGGAATGTATGCACAAAAACGGAGGATAATCAATTTATGAAAGTAGCATTAGCGGTCAGCGATAACATGATGTCTGAACATTTTGGACATTGTGACTATTTTGTCATCTATGAATTAAATGAAAAAGAAATCATGAATTCAGAAAAAATCAAGAACCCGCCCCATCAAAGGGGATTCCTTCCCAAGTTTCTTCATGATAAAGGGGTTAATGTTGTAATATGCGGAAATATGGGAGAAATGGCCGAAAAAATCATAACTCAATTTGGTATGAATACCATTAAGGGCGTATCGGGAAGCGCATCAGAAATTATTATAAGATTTATTGATGGTAAACTGGAATCTTCGGACAAAGTATGTTCTAATCATGAACACCATGAACATCACGAAGAACATCATGGAAGCTAAATCAAGCATAAAGGCATAACACTTGCGCAATTTGATTCTTCACGATTATTATATAAGGAAGATTTAATTATGGAAGAAAACAGCTTTTGTTGCCAATACCACACAAGGGAAGATAAATTTTCCTGCTGATTATCTAGGAAAATGGGTTATCTTATTTTCTCATCCTGCCGATTTTACACCCGTATGTACAACCGAGTTCATGACATTTACAAGTATGATTGATGAATTTTCAGCTTTAAATACACAATTGATTGGGCTTTCAGTTGATTCCCTATATGCGCACATTGCTTGGCTACGAAAAATCAAAGAGTTGGAATGGAAAGGCTTGAAAAATCTGGAAGTTACATTCCCGTTGATTGAAGATGTTAGGATGGATGTCGCCAATAAATTCGGCATGATTCAGCCAGGACAATCGAATACTCAAGCGGTTCGCGCAGTATTCGTGATTGACCCAGAAGGCACTATTCGAACAATCCTTTATTATCCACTTTCAACTGGCAGAAATTTTGATGAAATCAAACGAATTATCCAAGCACTGCAAAAAGCAGACTAGGATCATGTTGCAACCCCAGCCGATTGGCGTTCCAGAGACGACACGATTGTGCCTACAGCTGGATCTTGCGGAGCCGCAAAGGAAAGAGTTGAATCAAAAAATAAGGATGTATATTGCCTTGACTGGTTCATGTGTTTTAACAGAGAGAAAAAATAGTTAATTTGTGATATGATAAAAACCCATGTGTTTGCATGGGTTTTTGTCTAAAAAAAGAACGCATTCAAGCGTTCCTTGTTTTATGGGCGTAGTTTGATTTCAATTTGAACAGGATTGTGATCGCTATATTTGAAATTTTCTTGTAATGTAGTTACATTTTTAATTTCGATGTTTGAGGAAACTATATACCCATCGATGTAGTAATATTGATTGTTTTCATCGTTTATAGTATCATATGCCTGATTTAAAAGACGACAAGTTGGCGTTGACAGATCTGTGCCAAATTGGAATCCGTTTTCAATGAACCAATCATTTTCCATTGGGAAGGCTTGCCAATAATCAGGATTGTTTAGCGCAAATAAGTAATCATATGTTTCTGTTCCGTCCTGATTGTCTGTGATTGTCACGGCGTTGGGAAAAGTCTGGTTGAAATCACCTCCGACCAACACATAGTTTCCCGCTTCATATTCGGTCGAAACAATAGTTTTCAAAGCCGCCATTTCCTGAAGTCTCATAGTGCCATCATCATAGGCAGATAGGTGGACGTTAATAATGATAAATTCTTTATCGCTATCAGCTATTGGAAGTCTAGAAACGACAACGCATCTTTTAAGGTTTGCCAGGCTTATTGGCCAACTGAAACTGCCGGGAAGTTGATGTCTGACAGACTCTGCAACATAAAAATCGACGAAACTGACAATTCCCGAATTGACAGAACCCATCATTTGTCCGAATGTAAAAGGAAATGGCACATAAATACAACGATAGTTATATCCTAGTGTATTTGGCAAGTTCAACAAATCTTGATAATGAGAATATTGAGTCGTATTGTAGGAACGATCAGAATCTACATCGACTTCCTGAAGCAAATAAATATCTGCAGATGCTGCTTCTAAAATTTGCGAAATTCCATCAATGTTTGCCTCGACTTCAAGCAAAGAATCCATTCTGCCTTTTGTGCCCCCGTCCATGGCGAAATCTTCAGTTTCGCTGAGCGATGCATAACCAGTATTGAATGTTAGGATTCGGATCGTTTCATTTAGATTTACGTAATTTGCTTCCTCAACAGTTAGATTATCAACGATTTCCAAATCAGTCAAATCATTTGGGCGGTACTCGAATAATTGCAAAGTTAGGATAAAGCCAACTGCAAGTACTAATACAAAAATAACAATCAACAACAATACTTTGAATACTTTTTTCATTTAATCACCTCGGTAATTATTTTTAAAATATTTATTTGATATAATTTATAATCCATTTTTCAGGAAAATAATACAATCTTTTATCAGGAAAGGTATAATAAAATTAGGATATATATTTCGTGGGAGGAAACATATGATTTACTTTTTATTGGTTTTGGCGATAGTGGCTGCGGGGATATTTATTTGGACCGAGAACGTAAACAAGCCATTGAACGCTTATTTCTTCAAGGCGATTGCGAGTTTCAGCTTTATGGTTTTGTTTGCGGGAGTGCTCTACGAAAAAACGATTAGAACCGACTCGGTATATTTTCTAGGAATTGCTTTTATTGAGTATCAGACCATAGCGATATTGTTTTTCTTGGCTTTGCTTTCCGGATTGATTGGTGATTTAGTGTTGGAACTTAGATCTTTGCGACCAGTTGTGGAAAACGAGAGAATCATTCTTTCCGGGATTATTGCTTTTTCTTCGGGACACATTATATACTACATAGCGCTATTAAGCAGAAACCACTTCAGTATTTATCCGTTTTTGTTTGCGATTGCGCTCACTTTATTCGTATTTTTTACCTCCAAAGCTATGAAGTTGGAATGGGGAAAATTGATGTATCCATGTGTCGGTTATTCATTCCTGATCTTTTTGATGATTGGACAAGCCTTGGTAAATGCACTTGATTTTTCTTTCGACACTTTTTCCGCATTTGTATTGGTGGGAGCGATATTATTTGCGATTTCCGATCTGATATTATCGCTAATCTATTTTAAAAAACCTTTCAAGAAAATATTGGTTTCCCTTAACCTAGCCTCATATTACGCGGCTCAAATCTTTTTGGGATTGTCACTTTTATTTGTGCTTTAGATTGCACCGAAAGCACTTCTTTTCAATTGGGAGCGAGGGTATTCGAGCAAAATATGTGGATTTCATAACTTGTTCATCCGTCTTTGGCACCATCTTTCCTACATAATCTAATTATATACTATTATCGACTATATTTTGAATGCAATTCTGTTATTTCATTGTTTTGTGGCAGTTTTAGAAATATAATTATATAGTAAGGTCTACTATAATGAATGAATTGCTATTTATGAATTTTGCAGCAAAAAAACTAGAATTCTTGATTTGCATTTTTCGTTTTATGGGTGTATAATGTTACGCAATGTGCTAAGGAGGATTTTATATGAAATTAGTGGTTTTTGTATTGAACGACACTTCCTTGCTTGATGATTTTTTGCACGAATTGAATGGCCACAACATTCATGGAGCAACAATCATAAGCAGTTCTGGAATGGCTAGAAAGCTGATTGAAAATGACGACATGAAGTTCATCGGAACTTTAAAATCGCTGTTTGACAACCCGCGGGTGGAGTCAAATGTGATTATGATGGTATTAGAAGATGATCGAGTTCCGGTTGTATATCAAGTCATCGACAATATCGTCGGCGATTTATCCAGACCAAACACTGGCATTGCGTTTACCATGCCAATCGAAGATGTGGAAGGGTTTAAGATATAGGTGATATGAAGTTATGAATTTAACAGTACTATTTTATGCGGGAATACTAATTGCCACAGGTCTTTTATTCGGCAAAATCGCCAAATATATCCATCTGCCAAATGTTACTGGATATTTGGTTGGAGGCCTGTTGATTGGTCCTAGCATTTTTAATTTTGTCAAAGCCGACTCTTTTGTTGGTTTAGAGATTGTATCAACTGTTGCCCTTGGTTTTATCGCTTTTACGATTGGCAACGAATTGAAATTGTCATACTTTCGCAAGGTTGGCACAAAGCCGCTTGTGATTGCCATCATGGAAGCCTCTTTTGCGGTTTTGTTTGTTCTGGCCGGATTGATCATATACTTCCTGATTGTTGGACAATTAAACAACACAACTCTACGCTTCTCACTTGTCTTGGCCTCAATTGCGGCCGCAACAGCTCCGGCTGCTACCCTAATGGTTATAAGACAATATAAAGCCAAAGGCACTTTGACGGATACATTGATGAGTGTTGTCGCAATCGATGACTCGGTAGCAATCATGTTATTTGGAATCTTTATCGCAATTGCCAACGCCATCAGTCCGAATGCAATCGGAACACCCATTGTCAAACAGATTTTCGCTCCAATTCTCGAGATATTCCTATCACTAGGAATCGGAGGAATAGTCGGTTTGATTTTGGTATACGGATGTATCTGGTTTACAGGTAGAGGTAATCGGATCAGTTTGGTCGTCGCGGCCATATTTCTGACAATCTATGTTGTGGACTTGCTTGGCGGATCACCACTTCTGGCATGTATGGCGGTTGGTGGGGTATTTGCCAATCTAAGCAAAAAGTATGAAGAAGTCAATGGTCTGATCTATTTTGTCACACCGCCTATTTTTATCATGTTCTTCGTGCTAAGCGGGGCGGAACTTGATCTATCAATAATGCTCGTTGTCGGTTTGATTGGGATTGTCTATATTTTCTTTAGAGTTTTTGGCAAGTTTTTTGGAGCCTGGTTGGGCGCAATAATCACCAAATCAGAACCTAAAATCGCGAAATATCTGGGGTATGCCCTGATCCCTCAGGCTGGAGTCGCTATCGGGTTAAGTCTGGTTGCCACCCAGGTCCTAAATGTGGATATGGGATCTCAGATCCGAGCGATTGTCTTGACGGCAACGCTAATCTATGAACTTGCAGGTCCAATCATAACCAAATTCAGTCTTAGAAAAGCTGGGGAGATTACCGTTAAGGGATAATTTTTCTGCTTAGATATAGATAGGAGGTACTGTGTCATGAAATTAAAATGTATTGGAAAAATAGTCAACACCAGAGGTTTGAATGGCGAACTGAAAATCCTATCCGAGACAGATTTCAAGGAGCAAAGATACTCTGATAAAGGAAATCTGTATATCTTTTTTGGTGGAAATTACCTTCCCGTAAAAGTAGAAAGTTATCGCGTCTTCAAGGGATTTGACATACTCAAATTCAAAGATTTGGATAACATCAACAAAGTTGAAAAATTTAAAGGCTCAAATCTTTTCGCTGAAGATATAAAAATCGAATTGGAAAACCCCGACGAGTTTCACGCTGCTCAATTAATCGGGTTGAAAGTTTTGCAAAATGAATTGGTCAAAGGCGAGGTCGAAAGCATTCGGGAAATGCCTCAAGGGGATTATCTAAATATATTGAAACTTGACGGGACAATAGCACCTGTTCCATTTCGGGATGAATTCGTTACTAATATCGATTTGGATCAAGGCATAATTGAGATTGTCGATATGGAGGGGTTGTTATGAAAATAACGATTCTTAGCCTGTTTCCCGAGATGTTCAACGGTTTTTTGTCAGAATCGATAGTCAAAAGAGCGATCCAGGCAAATATTGTCGAGATTAATATTATTAATTATCGCGATTTTGCGACCAATAAACATAAACAAGTCGACGACACTTCCTATGGCGGAGGTTTTGGCATGGTCTTGTCAGTCGAACCAATTTATAGGGCTTTATCAAGCATAGAAGGGTACGAAAATGCAACTAAAATTCTTTTGACTCCTCAAGGCGAGCCTTATGTTCAAAATAGCGCCAAAGCTTTGGCAACAAAAGAACATTTGATTATGATTTGTGGCCATTACGAAGGTTTTGACGAGCGTGTGAGATCTTTTATAGACTTGGAAATTTCGCTTGGAGACTATGTTCTTACCGGCGGAGAGATCCCCGCAATGGCAGTATCAGACAGCGTTATCAGATTGCTTCCTGGAGCGCTTGGTAAAGAAGAATCATTTCAACAAGACTCATTTTACCAGAATATGCTGGAATATCCACAGTACACCAAACCCTATGAATTCAAGGGAATGAAAGTTCCTGACGTGCTGATTAGCGGAAATCATCAGGAAATCGAAAAGTGGCGGAAGGAAGAATCTCTGAAAAGAACGCAAACAAGGCGTCCTGACCTATTGAAATTTCCAAATAAAAAAGATTGATTTCATTATCGAGTTATGATATAATTACTACCGCTGTAAGAATGAGAAACATATACTCAATGTTCCGCTGGTTAATCGTCATGAACGCTGAGTTTCAAGTGAAGGAGTTGACCAAAATGTCGCAGCAAATTATTGATCAGGTAACAAAAGAATTCATTAAGACCGACATTCCCGAATTTCGTCCCGGAGACACTGTAAAAGTATCCGTGAAGATTGTTGAAGGAAATCGTGAAAGAATCCAGATTTTCGAGGGACTCTGCATCAAGAAACAAGGCGGAGGCGTAAGCGAAACATTCACCGTTAGAAAAATTTCATACGGTGTTGGTGTTGAAAGAACGTTCCCTGTCAATTCACCTGTAATTGAGAAAATCGAAGTTGCCCGACGTGGTAAAGTCAGACGCGCTCATCTGGGATACATCCGTGGACTTTCCGCAAAAGCATCACGTATCAAAGAAAGACGCTAGCATGATAAAAAGACAATCTCCGGATTGTCTTTTTTTCTGACAGATATTTAGAAAAATGGCGTGTTTTGCTTATATAATTCAATAATAAAACAATAAAAAACTTTTCTCTATATGGGAATTACACATAATAAGCATACCATGCATTAAGGAATGAAAATATTTTCATATTTCTTATATTTTATTTCAAAAGGATTGAAAGCGCTCCCTAATAATGGTAAAATAATGTAAAAAAGAGATAAAAAGAAAGGATTGGGTCGGTTTTTATGAATAAAGCTACGATTTATAATGTTGCTTATGCTGCCAACGTTTCATTGGCAACGGTGTCACGGACACTTAATAATCCACAAAAAGTGAAACCGGAGACCAGGGAGCGAGTTTTGCGGGTCATCAAAGAACTTGGTTACAAACCCAATGCTTTTGCAAAAGGCTTGGCTAGCAAGAAAAGCACTACAGTCGGCGTCATCGTTCCTGACATGTCGCGCGCATCGGTAGCGGAGATGTTGAATGGAATCGCCGTTGAAGCGAGAAAATACAGTTATTCCTTATTGCTCTATGTCTTGAAAGATGACACGTTGGAGGAATCGGAAATGTTGCGGGAAGTCGTCGCCAGTCAGGTTGACGGAATCCTTTATTTGAACGATGAAATCAATGAGGATCAGTATTCTCTGCTTAATATGATCCAGGACGAATACAAAGTACCTATCGTCCTTGCAAATACGCTATATCCATATGACAACAAACTGGTCACTGTTTGTATCGACTATTTCAAAGCCGCATATGAACTAACTGCTCGGTTGGTGAAATCGGGAAGAAAGAACATCTATCTCTTGACTACCGCAAGAAAATACATGGTGAATGATTTGAAAGAGGAAGGCTATCTTAAAGCGATGAAAGAAGCCAAATTGACTCCAAAAGTCGTCAGAACAAGCGGTGACATTTCGGTCAACACTATCCATTTCAATGAATTGTTTAAAAATCCAGAAATTTTGATTGATGGCGTAATCGCCGTGAGAGATTCAATTGGAGTATCATTTGTAAATTCAATGATTGAAAGAGGCAAACGTATTCCCGAAGATATTTCGGTATATGGCTTCCAAAACACCAAATACGCTTCACTTTCTAGACCAAAACTATCTTGTGTTGACATCCCGATCAATGATATTGGCGCCAAAGCGATGGCACTCTTGAAGCGAGAAATTGATGGAGAACCTGTCGAAACTAAATTTAATGTGCTCCCGCACAGTATTCTGGAAAGAAATACAACTTCATACGACGAAGAGTAAGTTCAGTAGGCTTGGAAGGGATAAACATAGAGATCCGGTGCTTGGTGAAAACCGGAATCCGATTCAATCTGAAATACACTTATGAGTCTCTGTGAAAACAGACGGTGAATCCGTTATCTTACAAGTGCACTTTTTGTGAATTAAGGTGGTACCGCGGTTTTTAATCGTCCTTTTCAATAGGACGATTTTTCTCTTTTTTGGAAATAAGAAAGGTTGGGGTAAGATGAAATTATTTGAAGATTTACAATGGAGAGGCTTGCTATATGCAATTACCGATCCAAATTTGGAAAAAGCATTGAACGAAGAAAAATTGACATTTTATCTTGGCGCGGATCCTACGGCCGACAGTTTACATGTCGGACATCTTTTGGCATATCTTGTCGCAAAAAGATTGGCAGATTATGGCCATAATCCCATATTGGTGATAGGTGGCGGAACAGGACTTATCGGTGATCCGAGTTTCAAAAGTCAGGAAAGATCGCTATTGACAATCGAAACGTCGCTGAAAAATAGCTCCGGTATCACCAAACAGGTTTTGAAATTATTGCCAAAAGCAAAAATTGTCAACAATTATGATTGGATTTCTTCGCTTAACGCCATCGAATTTTTACGAGACATTGGAAAAAACTTCAATGTTGCATACATGATCAACAAGGAGTCAGTTAAATCTCGAATTGAAAACGGGCTCTCATTTACCGAATTTGCATACCAGATCATCCAAGCCTGGGATTTTGAATATTTATTTGACAAGTATGGATGCTCCCTGCAAATTGGCGGACAGGACCAATGGGGGAATATCACATCCGGATTGGAATTGATCCGTAAAAATCACGGCTCGGAAAGCAAGGCTTATGGGTTTACCTTCCCGCTAGTGACTAAAACAGACGGAACTAAATTTGGCAAGACCGAATCCGATGCTTTATGGATTGATCCGGAAAAAACCTCTCCATACGAATTCTACCAATTCTGGATCAATACCGCCGATGACGATGTATTCAACAGACTGAAACAGTTCACTTTCCTGACCAAAGAAGAGATCGAAAATATGGAACAGGAATTCTTGAAAGCGCCTCATCAGCGACATGCGCAGAAAGTATTGGGAAAAGAAGTCACGACCTTGGTGCATGGCGAAGCTGCATATAAAAAAGCAAAAAAAATATCCGAAGCGCTATTTTCCGGAGAGATTCATACTCTGGACAAGGATGAAATCAATATGGGATTTCAAAATCTGATCAATTATGAGACTTCTGAATCCGAAGTTCTTCAGGATTTGTTGCTAAAATTGGATCTTGCTTCGTCCAAGCGTCAAGCCCGTGAACTTATATCATCTGGAGCTTTGTTTGTTAACGGCGAGAAGATTACGGACACTTTTTTTTCTGTATCGGCTGATAAAGCAATAGGTGGCGTGTTCACAATCATTCGAAAAGGAAAAAAAACATACTCTATCATCAAACATATTTAGTCATACACCATATTAAACCGAAATCCTGGATTTCGGTTTTCTTTTAAAAAAAAGAGCCCGCAGGCTCTTAATCTTAACTGTGAATATATTTCTTTTGATAGATGATTCGGATTGAATTCAAGACACACAACAAGGCAACTCCCACATCTGCGAATATCGATAACCACATCCACATGAGACCAATCGTGGACAAAGTGAGAAAAATCAACTTGACAATCATGGAAAATACAATGTTCTGAGTTGCGATGCCCCTTGTCTTCTTGGCGATCCTGATGGCCTTGTCAAGGAGACGAATATCATTGTTGATAATGATGACATCGGAGACTTCGATTGCCAAGTCGCTTGCAGAGCCCATTGAAACGCCGATATCAGCGTTTTTAAGCAATGGAGCGTCATTGATACCGTCGCCGACATAAAGGCTGATAGAGTTGGTTCTGATGTCATTGAATTTTTCTAGTTTCTGTTCAGGAAGCAATTCCGCATAATACTCGATTCCTCCAAGTTTAGCAGCTATTTCTCGCGCTGAATCCTCGTTGTCACCTGTCAGCATGACTGTATCGTAGTTTTTAGTAAACGCTCTGACAGTTTCCATTGATGATTCTTTAAGTTCATCTTTGACGATGACATATCCTAAGTATTTGTGATCAACGGCAAGGAAAGTGTACGAACCAACCGGAAGTTTCTCATCTGAAACGGTAATTGCGTTTGATTCAAGAAAACGCCGGCTTCCCGCAAGGATTATATCTTCGCCAAGCATGCCCTTGATACCATAACCGGGAATTTCTTCGATATCGGTGACTTCGGAGATCGGAAGTTTATTGAAGTTGACAATCGCTTCAGCTATCGGATGCGATGAATACTTTTCAATTGATGCGACAAGGCGCAGTGTTTCTTCGTCAGTGAATTCCTGTACAAAGAAAGCTCCGTAAGTAAGTGTTCCGGTTTTGTCCAGGGCAATGGTTTTGACGTCAGTGATGGCTTGAAGATATGCGGAGCCCTTGAAGAGAATTCCATTTTTTGCAGCAGTACCGATTCCTGCATAATATGACAAGGGAACAGATAAGACGAGCGAGCAAGGGCAGGAGATTACAAGAAAGATTGCCGCGCGGTAAATGTACCCTGATTGTGTCGTGACATGGGATGGATCAAAGATTATGCCGTAGAGCACAAGCAATCCTGCCAGTCCGACAACGATTGGAGTGTATATTTTGGCAAATTTTGTGATAAACATTTCTGTTTTTGACTTCTTATTGGTGGAGTTTTCAATCAGGTTGATGATTTTGGCCAAAGTTGAATCATTGTATTCTTTTTCGGCTCTGACATGGATTACATTGCCAACATTGATGTTTCCGCTGAGAATCTGGCTGCCAACATCGACATTTTGCAGTTTGGTTTCTCCGGTGATTTCGCTAGTATTGAGGCTTGTAGAGCCTTTTATTACTACGCCGTCAATCGGTATTCTTTCACCGATTTTGACGACAATGATGTCGCCAACTTTGATTTGAGAAGGATCTTTGACTATAATATTTTCATCTATCAGCACATTTGCATATTCGACTTTGATATTAACGAGCGATGAAATTTCATTTCGGGATTTCTGCACAGCCCGAGACTGCAGATATTCACCGATAGAATACAAGATTACAACGGCGATGCTTTCCTCATGCTTACCGATGAACATGGCCGCAAAAGTAGCGATGATCATCAAAGTGTTTTCGTTGAAAAAGTTAAAATTCTTAATGCCTCTGATTTGAAAAGTCAATAGTCGCGAGATCAAAAGCACGTAGCCAATCCAATATAGCATTGTAGTAACCCAATGCGACCATAAGACATAGTTTGTATCAAAAATATAATTGATTAAAAGCGGGATTCTATAGGCAGAAAAAGTGAAAAGAATGATAATCATTCCCGAAAGCACCACGGAATAGTCCTTCCAAAAATTGATCTTTTTCTCTTCAGTTTTATGTTCAAAATAGTATGTGACGATATTGTCTTCCAAGACATCGACGATTGCTTTGATTTCCTTAAGTGCAATTGTCTCATCATATTCTTCTTTGAAATCTACAAGAAGTGTTTGTTTTGCATAATTAAAACTTGCGCTATTTACATAAGATAGTCTGGCCGTCCGCCGTTCTATCTTTGCAATGCAATTTGAACAAGTTAAATTTTTCATTATGATTTTACGTATCATGATAACACCTGCAAATTGATATTTATTTGATGTTTTTGTATATTTACACCATATAATCATTATACTTTGAAAATGCTTTTTGTCAAACGATTCTCGCGTTTATAGCCATGAATTCGGCACTTATTATGCTTTCATTCTATTTGCAAAAAGCTCTTGTTGTGATACAATATGATAAGATGAGGAGTTGAGTTCATGGATTGGTTGAAAATAGCAAAAACATATGAGCCAGAATATATTGAAAAAGTAACGAAATTATTACAAATTCCCACAGCTTTGGAGAAATATGATCCGAATAATTGCGAGGCTCCTTTCGGAGATAATATTCGGAAGGCTTTGGATTTTATGTTGGATTCCGCAGCCATCGACGGATTCAAGACTGCAGACATAGAACACTATTCTGGCCATATCGAAATGGGTATGGGTAAAGAAATACTAGGAATACTCGGTCATCTTGATGTTGTCCCCGCTGGTGGCCAATGGAACGACGGACCTTTTTCGGCCACATTGAGAGACGGAAAGATTTATGCCAGAGGCGCCATGGATGACAAAGGTCCAACGGTCGCTGCGTATTTGGCGATGAAGATGATAAAGGATCAAAACATACAGCTTAAAAAACGGGTTCGATTAATCCTTGGTTGTGATGAAGAATCAGGAATGCGGGGAATAAAAAGATATTTGGAAACCGAAGATATGCCCGATATCGGGTTCGCTCCTGATGCTGAATTTCCGTTGATTTATGCCGAGAAGGGCATTTTTAGCTTTGATATTACGGGCTCTCAAGATGACGAACTACTCAAGTCGTTATCCGCAGGAGAGCGGTACAATGTTGTTCCAGATAAATGCGAAGCCTATCTGAAAAAAGATTTAAAGATTGAATTTAAGCAGTACTTAGCCGATTTCAACTATTCTGGTGAAGTCGATGGAGACAAATATACGATATATGGCAAAAATGCTCATGCGGCCTGTCCATTCATGGGCGTAAATGCGATTTTTCTTATGATTGGTTTCTTGAAAGATCACACGACGCATCCAGCCATCAAATTCATCGAAAAATATCTATTGTTTGATCATTATGGTAAGAGTCTCGGTATCAATTACGAAGACAAAGAAATGAAGGAATTGACAATAAATACAGCTTTGATCACATTTGATGGCAATAAATTCAAGCTCGGATGCAATATCAGATATCCCAAAGGTTATGATTTTGATGCAGGATTAGCGAAAATTGCAGCTTCAGCAGGATCAGTTGGCGCGGAATTCGTCAAACTGGGAAATTCACCTTTTCATTACATTTCTCCGAAGGATCCGCTTGTCAAGACGCTGCATGAAGCATATATCAAATACACAAATGATACATTAACGCCATTACTGACAATCGGTGGCGGTACCTATGCTAGAGTTTTGAAAAAAGCGGTCGCATTTGGACCCGGATTTCCGGGAGAAGAAGACCTTGCTCATCAACCGAATGAATATTTGGTTGTCGAAAACATGCTTATTGCTGCCGCGATATATGCGGAAGCGATCGAAAAACTAGCTGGTCAGGTAAAATAATGCGTTTAAGGAAAGTCAAACATGCCCAAGCTTTTTTAGACTCGCACCCAGAATCTGTAATCAAGCATCCGGAAAATCTAAAAGGAAAATGGAAACAAGCATTTGCAAACGATTATCCGATCCATTTGGAAATTGGTTCAGGTAAAGGACGATTCATTATCGAAATGGCGAAAGCGAATCCGACGATCAATTTTATCGCTATCGAAAAATTCGATTCAGTCATCATCCGCATATTGGAGAAATTGGTTGTTACCCCGCTTGAAAATGTATTGTTAATCCATTTTGATGCCTTTAACATCGATACGATTTTTTCGCAAGGCGAAATTGAGACAATTTATTTGAATTTTTCTGATCCTTGGCCCAAAAGTAAAAAAGCAAAATATCGTCTGACATATCCGACATTTTTGGAAAAATACAAGATTATTCTCAACAACAACTCGAAAATATGCTTCAAAACTGACAATTTTGTTTTTTATGAATATTCATTGATGAATTTCAACAAGGATGAGTCATTTCGAATTGACAAACGAAGTCTGGACCTTGACAAAGAACAGATTTCCAATGTCGAAACAGAATTTGAAATAAAATTCAAGCGTCTAGGATTGCCTATTTATTATATCGAAGTTGTTAATCTGAGGAGAGAACTATGAAGCAATTATATCAGGACCTTGTAAACCTTCCAGGGGTAGCCGGACACGAAAAATATGTCAGGGAATATTTGCGCAAAGGCTTGGAAAAAGCTGGTGAAGAATTATATCTTGACAAGCTTGGCTCCATATTCGCTATCATAAACAAAGATCTATCTGGTCCGACGGTAATGATTGCCGGGCACATGGATGAAGTGGGTGCCATGGTCGTCGATATCACAAAAAAAGGTTTTATCAAAATGATTCCGATTGGCTCCATTAACCCACCAGTCATGTTATCTCAGAACATGAATATCGTAATCGAAGACGGTTCGTTCATTCCAGGAGTTGTCGGCGCAAAACCTCCACACTTACTTCGGGATGACAAAGCAAAACAAGTAACAAGCTTTGATGACTTTGTGTTGGATATTGGAGCTGACTCTAAACAACATGCGATCGAGCTTGGAGTGAAAATAGGTCAACAAATCGTGTTTGAAAACATCTACAAGGAAACTAAAGACGGGAAAAAGATCATTTCCAAAGCTTGGGACAATCGTTTCGGTACCGGAATGGCACTCGATATTTTGGAAACTGTAAACAAGAATGAGCTTCCATGCCGTCTGGTTTGCGGAGCGAATGTGCAAGAAGAGGTCGGTTTAAGAGGCGCAAAGACAGCTTCATACATGATCAATCCTGATTTCTTTATTGCGATCGATTGTTCTCCTTGTTCTGATACATTTGAAGATTCAGAAGTGGGGGGGAATCTCGGTAAAGGATTTATGATCCGCTTTTATGATCCCAAATGTATAATGCATCAAGGAGTAAGAACATTTGTCGAAGATACTGCAAAAAACAACAACATTCCCTTTCAGTATTACAAATCCATGGGTGGCACAGATGCCGCTGAAGTGCAACTGTCCCGAGACGGGGTTTTGGTATGCACGATTGGTATGCCATCCAGATATATCCACTCGACAACTTCGATGATCCATAAGGATGATTACGAAGCGGTCAAAAATGTGATCCTTGCAATGCTAAAACAACTTGATTTTAATAAGATCAACGAAATCAAACAAAACGTCTGATCTTTTAAAATAAAACTCTTATGAGACCGCTTAAGCGGCTTGGAAAGGAAAAAAATGAAGACAAAAATTATTAAGAGCAACAAAGAAAAAACTCGGGAGATGACGATCCTGGCGATGTTCATCGCCATCATCTTGCTGATGACATTCGTTCCCTACTTAGGTTACATCCAGATACCCGGCATTCCCTCATTTATTTTGATACACATCCCCGTGTTGATCGGAGGAGCGATGCTTGGAAGAAAGGCTTCGATCATCCTCGGACTAACATTTGGTATCGGGTCCATGCTTAAAGCGCTTTACAGTCCAGGACTTGATTATTTGTTTATCTTCCCTTGGGTATCAGTATTGCCAAGATTTATTTTCGGATTACTCATTTATGATGTAGTAAGATTATTCCGCAAATTGATTCCATCACGCATCCTGGCTTTATCTATCAGTTTCATTATCTTGACAGTAGTTCACACGTTGCTAGTTGTACCTTTGCTATTCAGTGCTTTCCCGCTTGCCTTCGGGACCAATATTGCCGATAACGTCGGAAGTGGTGCTTTGGATTGGATTACCGCCAATGGGTCTGTATCAGGTCTTTTCGTCACTCTTGGCGCAATCTTTACCTCAAACGGTATAATTGAAGCTGTATTGGCAGGGACTATCGGGGCAATTGTTGCAGATAGAATAATTGTCGCTAGGGAAAAAATTAGTGACGATGCTACCGAATGAAAGAAGGAAATAATATGCTTGTAGTCATCGATATTGGCAACACTTCGATAGCGATTGGACTGTCAGAAAACTTGGAAAAACTTGATAAGGTATATCGTATCAACACAGAAAAAACCAAATCATCTGACGAGTATGCCATCATTCTCAATGAAATGATAAAAACCGTGGATCGAGCGATCATTTCTTCCGTGGTTCCCGAGCTCAATGAAGTGTTTCGGGAATATTTTCTAAAACGCTTTTCTTTGACCCCGTTTTTTCTTGGAACTGGAGTCAAGACCGGAATCCGGATTTATGCGGATAATCCCAAGGAAGTCGGAACTGATATTATTGGTAACAGCATTGCTGCTACTCAAATCTACAATACAACTTGTCTTGTCATCGATCTAGGCACCGCAACGACATTCACATATTTGGAGGACATGAACTTAAAAGGTGTGATCATCTCTCCGGGACTGACGACAAGCAGAAATGCTCTGATCTCAAAAACATCGCTTTTGCCACAAGTCGATTTGGATGTTCCCTCGAAGCTTCTGGGAACCAATTCATCGGATTCGATCAAATCGGGATTGGTCTTTGGACACGCCTCGATGATTGACGGCATGATTGCACGAATCAAAAGCAATTTGAAAAAACCCGACTTGACAGTTATTCTTACAGGCGGACATGCTAAATTGATTCATCCGCATTGCACTATGAAAATGACATTCGACGAAACTTTGATACTAAAAGGACTATTGTTGGTTGCCAAACTTAATCCAGAAAGAAAGAAATGAAACATAGAAAATGCACATTCAATTGTGCATTTTTTGCGAATATATGATAAAATATTGGCAAACGACGGGGTGAATGAATGAAAAAATTACTCTTGATTGACGGAAACAACATATTGTTTCGTTCTTACTATGCAACCGCTGCAACCGGGAATCTCATGCAAAATTCAGAAGGAGTATATACTAACGGCATATACGGTTTTGTGTACGCCTTGCAGCAGTTGATGAAAATGGATTTCACACACATGCTGGTTGCGCTTGACCCAACAAAGGGCAAGACATTCAGACACGTGTTATTTCCTGAATATAAAGGGACAAGGAAAGAAACTCCAAGCGAACTAGTCATGCAATTTCCGTTGATGAAAGAATTTCTTGATGCGGCTAACATTCCCTATTATGAACAAGCCAATTATGAGGCAGACGACATAATCGGTTTTTCAGCCAAGAACTATCAAGATAAATTTGACGAGATCATTCTTGTCAGCAACGACCGCGACCTGATGCAGTTAATCGATGACAAAGTCACTCAACTGATTTCAAAAAAAGGGTTCAGCGACTTCGCTCTTTATACGGCACAAACCATGAAAGAAGAACTTGGCATCACGCCTTCGCAGATGGCTGATTACAAGGGCCTTGTTGGAGATCCTTCCGACAATATACCCGGAGTTCCAGGAATCGGAGCCAAAACTGCCCAAAAGCTTTTGGAAGAATATGGGACACTTGACAATATTATTGTCCATGCAAATGAACTTAAAGGTAAATTGCAGGAAAAAATGACCGAGTTTGCCATACAAGCAAAATTTTCAAGACAACTCGCCACCATCATCGTCGATTTCAAAAACAATCTCCAAGTCGACAATTTGGAATATCATGCCGGAAACCAAGATGATCTTTTCCGTTTTTACCAAAAAATGGGGTTCCATTCGTTTTTGAAGAAAATGAATCCGCCAATCAAACCAACAGAAAGATCGGACTTCGTGCCAATCAATGATCCTGATGAAATAAAAGCTATACTCACTACGCCAATGAGTCTCCATTTGGAACTTTTCGGTACGAACTATCATGTTGCAAAGAAGATCGCTTTCGGATTATCAAATGGAGAGAATACTTACTACATCCCCTATAGTTTTTTGAAAGACTCAAAGCCTTTTCAAAACTGGTTGAAAGACGGTTTGAAAGAAAAGTATGTCTATGATTTAAAGCAAACAAAAGTTGCTTTATTATGGGACGGGGTTGACCTGAAGGGCGTAAGTTTTGATCTGTTGCTCGCGACATATCTCTTGAATCCAAATCTGACAAAAGAAGGATTTCGTGAAGTAGTAGCCAATTTTGATTACCAGAATGTGGCATATGACGAGGAAGTTTATGGCAAAGGCGCAAAGTATGCACTTCCGGAAAATACTGTATTGATAAAGCATGTCACTGACAAGGCTAGGGCAATATTCCAACTTCATGATGCAGTCATGCAAAAAAACAGCGAGTATGATCAAACCGATCTTTTGCAGAAAATGGAAATTCCTCTCGCAGACACTTTGGCGGAAATGGAATATTCCGGAATTAGAATCGACATAGAAAAACTAGAAGAAATCGGCTTGGATTTGAATAACCGGATTAGCGAGCTTGAAACTTCAATCTATGAGCTTGCCGGCGAATCTTTCAATATAAACAGTCCCAAACAACTGGGAACCATTTTGTTTGAAACTATGAATCTTCCATACCAAAAAAAGAACAAGAGTGGATATTCTACCGATATTTCCGTCTTGAAGCAGTTAATTGATTTCCACCCGATCATTGACCGGATAATGTCCTATAGGACCTTGACAAAACTATCTAGCACTTATTACGAAGGTTTGAAAAACGCGTTGACACTTAAGAATGATGGAAGAATCCATACGATATACAAACAGGCTCTAACTCAAACCGGAAGACTTTCTTCTATCGAACCAAACCTACAGAACATTCCAATCAAAACAGATGAAGGACGCGAACTGAGAAAAGTATTTATTGCCGATATCGGAACTCAGCTTTTATCATGCGACTATTCGCAAATTGAATTGAGAGTATTGGCCGAAATGGCGAATGTCAAAGGCTTGAAAACGGCTTTCATGGATGATCTGGATGTCCACACACATACCGCAAGATTGATTTTCAAAAATCAAAACGTAACAGCAACCGAAAGACGGCAAGCCAAAGCAGTAAATTTCGGGATTATTTACGGAAAAACCGCTTGGGGTTTGTCAGAAGACTTACATATACCTCCCAAACAGGCGGAAAGATTTATAGCCAATTATTTTGCCAATTATCCGGAAATCAAGAATTTCATGGATAAAACCATCGATTATGCTGTTCAAAATGGATACGTTGAGACTATTTTTCACAGACGTAGATATATTCCGGAAGTAAATGCGAACAACTATCAAACCCGTGAATTCGGTAAAAGAATGGCCATGAACGCTCCTATCCAAGGCAGCGCTGCCGATATTTTGAAGATTACCATGGTTTCTTTACAAACTAAATTGGATCAGTTGGGTCTGAAAACGAAAATGTTATTGCAGATTCATGATGAATTGGTATTTTCAGTTCCTGATGACGAAAAAAAACAAGCACTGGATGTGATTCTGAATATCATGGAACATTCTGTGAAATTATCTGTGCCGTTAGTTGTCGATTGCGGGTTTGGACAAAATCTTTACGAGGTGAAAGAAAATGCCTGAACTTCCTGAAGTCGAAACCGTCAAGGAAACTCTGAAAAGACAGATTCTTGATAAGACAATTGCCAGTATTGATGTCTATTATGAACGGATTGTCAGGAACTTGTCTGCAAAGACCTTTATAAGTGTATTAATTGGTCAAAAGCTATTAGACATCAGACGCAGAGGCAAATATCTCTTTTTTCACTTTGACAAAGACATTCTTGTAATCCATCTTCGGATGGAGGGTAAATTCTTTGTAAAAAAAATTAACGATCCTGTTGATAAACACGAACACATTATTTTCCATTTTACGGATGGAACTGATCTCAGATACCACGATGTCCGCAAATTCGGAACAATGGAAATTATACATCATGGCGAGGAATTATCAGCCCAAGGCGTTAGCAAACTCGGATTTGAACCTTTTGATGCCGGGTTCACGTTTGATTACTTGAAAACAAAGATCGCACCCTCAAAAAGACCGATCAAAAGCATCTTGCTTGACCAGACGGTAATTGCCGGGCTGGGAAACATATATGTTGACGAAGTATTGTTTTTAAGCAAAATTGATCCTAGAAGACTTGGAAATTCCATCACTGAAAGTGAACTGGACAGCATTTCTGTTTTTAGCAAGCGAGTCCTCACAAAAGCGATTGAACTTGGTGGATCAACGATTCGCAGTTACGTATCCAGCCTTGGAATTACAGGCAGATTTCAAAACGAACTCAAGGTACATACTAAAGAAGGCGAACCTTGCCTAGAATGTGGCACATTGATCAAAAAAACCAAAGTCGGAGGACGCGGAACGTATTACTGTCCGACTTGTCAAAAATAAAGGAGGCCGATCATGAAAATTATCGGGCTTACCGGAGGAATAGCTTCCGGAAAAAGCATTATCTCTAGCTGGTTTATCAAAGAAGGCATACCGGTAATCGATGCTGATTTTGTCTATAAACAACTATCAAAACCATTTGAAGTGTTGTATAATGAGATTGTTAACAATTTTCCGGATGTTTCCTTGAACCCTGACAAATCGATAAATTGGCATAAACTCGGCGAAAAAGTATACGCTGACGAGCAATTCAGAAAGCAACTCAATGAATTGACACATCCGGTTGTTCAACAAGTTATCATACAAGAAATCGAAGAATATGAACATCAAAATCAACCGATTTTGGTTGTAAGCGTTCCTTTGCTTTTTGAAGCCAATTTTGACAAAATCTGTGATAAGACGATTGTGGTCTATATCGATAGAAAGCAACAAATATCAAGGTTGATGAAAAGAGATAGCATTGAAAAAGACTTTGCTATCAGTAAAATCGACGCGCAGATGTCGATGGAAGAAAAAGCGGCAAAAGCCGATTTTGTGATCGATAATGCCGGAACTATGCAGAATACATTAAAAGAATTTCAGCGTGTCCTGGCCATAATAAGGAGTGAATGATATGGGTATTATGAGCTTTTTTTCCACAACCTGTGAAACCAGGGAGTTGCATCAGGACACACAATTAAGAACCAAATATTTTCGAAACAATTTTAATCAATGTGTTGAAGGCATCCAAAAATTTGCTGCTGAAAATCACCTTGAAGTAAGAAATATCAATCCGGAACACGGCGAAGTGTATATGATAGGCCCCGGATTTGATGTGATCTTTACCATTATCCAGACTACACTGATAGAATCGGGCATCGATCTAAAAATCAATTTATTCAGTTTCACCGGGATGGGGAGACCGAAACGCAAAGCCCTGGAAATCTATAAGTATTTGGAATCGGTTCTCAAATTCAAAGGAGTATCGCTTCATCCCTAAGGAGGATTTATCTTGGAAGGAATTAGGAGAAATGATCGTTTTGTAGCTTATGCGAAAAGCAATATTTCTGCTACCGATTATCAGATTCTGACATTGTTTTACCAACCAATCATCGGGATTGGCGCCTATTCTCTTTACTGTACCTTGATCAATCTGCTTGACAGACAAAGCCTTGTTTCCGAAGATTATCTGCATGGTGATTTGGAATCTATGCTCAACATGAAACTTGCATCGGTTGAGAAAGATCGTTTTCGATTGGAAGCAATCGGTCTTTTGGACACATATTATTTTGATGATCATTTCGCCTACGAATTGAAAATGCCGATGTCGGCCCAAAGTTTCGTCAACGACGGAGTTTTGGGACAATATCTGATTGCCTCTATCACAATAGATAGATTCAAAAAACTTGTGCAAATCTTTAAACTCAAGACACCAAACATCAAAAAGCATCTGAAAACAACAAAAGCTTTTGACGAAGTATTCCAAGCGATAAATTTAGGTGAACCTGAACTTGAGGACGGATTGAAAGCCGCATCTAGACCAAATGGAATCAAGACTAACTATACGACCTTTGATTGGAGATTATTTACTGAAGGCATTCCTGCTGATTTTTATGATTTGGAACATCTATCGGATCAGCTCAAGGAAAAGATCCAGAATCTTCATTATGTCTATAGTTTGGATGAAATTCAGATGCATAATGTGTTTTTGAAATCAATCGATAATGATAAACACATAAACATAAATAAACTTGCGGTGAATGCAAGGGATGAATACAAGCTAATCCACAGTGTAAAAAAGCAACTGGCTGAAATAGAAGTTGCGCCAAGGGAAAGAAATCTGCCTACAGATCCTGTGGGATATTTCAAAGCCATATCTCCATTATCGCTTCTTGAGGAAATGGGTGGAGGTCAGGCTTCAGCTGCTGATCTCAGAATCGTCGAACGATTGCTGGAAGAAGTGAAAATCGACAAAGGTGTTTTGAATGTTTTGTTGGCATATGTTGCCAGAATCAAAGATGGAACATTGCCTGGCTATGATTATTTTCAAAAAGTTGCCTTGGACTGGAAAAGAAATCAAGTTGAAACGGTTGAAAACGCAATAGAATATGTGAAACATCTCAGCGCCAAATATGAACACTCCAAAGACACAAAGACGGAAAAGAGAACTTACAAAGGCGCAAAAAGCTCTCGACCGGATGTGGAAGTCGATTGGCTTGACGATTATATCAAATCCATTGAATAAAGGAGTCCGAATATGAAAAAAGTCGAGACATATTTGCAGGATTATCCCAAAAACTACAAACCTGACGAAACGATTGATGCCTTGTTGGAGGATCCAATCATTCGTCAATTTGTCATGAAAAATGATCTCAAACACGAAGCAATCGTATCGGGTATAAACAACCTGCTGTCTTTCAAGGAAACCAAAGACATCTGCAACCAATGCCCGGGTCTTTATGACTGCAAATTGGTCACCACCGGCATGTCGCCGCTTCTTAGATATTATGGAAATGAAATCACCATGGATTTCGCAAAGTGTAAATATAACACCCTCGATGAAAGTAAATTCAAAATCGATGCGATGTACATTCCCAAAAAAGTATTCAATGCGGATATCAGCGATTTCGACCTTATCGGTCCTGAAAGGAAAGAAATTCATAATTATATACTTAAGTTCTTGAATGAATATTCTCCGGAAAAAAATGTCAAAGGTATGTATCTTTCCGGAGTCTATGGATCGGGAAAAACATACATCTTGGCTATCATTGCGAATGAACTGGCTAAGAAAGGTTATAGAATTGTTTTTGCTTACTATCCTGATTTGGTGAGAGAATTGAAATCCTCGATTTCTAGTGGTAATTTGGAAGAAAAAATCGAATATTTAAAATCAATTCCGATTTTATTCCTTGATGATATCGGCGGCGAAGCCCCCAGTTCTTTCATCAGAGATGAGGTCTTGGGGCCGATTTTGCAACATCGTGTTTTGGATGAAATGCCAACATTTTTCTCTTCGAATCTCAAATTGAAATCAATGATGGATGCAATGGCTACTGACTCTAGTCAACTCGAAAAGACCAAGGCATTCCGGATTTATGAAAGAATCAAGGAACTGGCTGTTGAATTTGAAATATCGGAAAAACCTACCAGGAGAACTTGACAAAACAGTTTTTTGCTTTATAATTATAGATAATAAGATTAACAGACTGTGAAGAGGACAATATCAATTCAAGCCGATTTAAGCGAGGGTAGGGCGGTGCAAGCTATCCATATAGGCCAATTGATTACCGCCTTGGAGTTGGCTCTTGAAAGAGACCCGTAGCCGGCGTTAACGGACTTGAGTGCTAGCATAGCTAGAACAAAGGTGGTACCGCGATACTTTCGTCCTTTAACTAGGGCGATTTTTTTTGGAGGTAGAAGGATGATAAATATTAAATTTCAAGATGGATCAGTAAAAACGTTCGACAATGGCGCAACCGGCTTTGATATCGTTCAATCGATATCGCCATCACTCAAAAAAAGAAGCATCGTTATCAAAGTAAACGATGAACTTTTCGACATGGACCGACCGATCGAACATGACGGCGAAATCGCATTCATTTCCGATTCTGACCCGATAGCGTTGGATGTATTACGTCATTCGACGGCACACTTGATGGCACAAGCTATCAAGGAAATGTATCCAGCCGCCTGCTTTGGCGTTGGCCCGTCAATTGAAGAGGGGTTCTATTACGACATTGATCTTGGCGAAGATATATTGGTGGAGTCGGATCTCGAAAAGATTGAGAAGAAAATGTTGCAACTTGCCAGCCAAAATCAAAAGATCGAAAGAAAAGAAGTTTCGAAAGACGAGGCATTAGAGATCTTTTCGACTGATCCATATAAACAAGAATTGATTAACAACCTGCCCGAGAACGAAATAATTACTTTGTATTCTCAAGCCAATTTCACTGATTTGTGCCGCGGTCCGCATCTTCCCGGAACAAAATGGATCAAACATTTCAAATTGCTGAGTCTTGCTGGAGCTTACTGGCGTGGCGATTCAAAAAACAAACAACTGACAAGAGTTTACGGAACAGTTTTTTTCACGGCCGAGGAATTAAAAGATCATTTACACCTGTTGGAGGAAAGAAAGAAAAGGGACCATCGCAAACTTGGCAAGGAGCTTGATTTATTCATGCTAAGCGAATACGGTCCAGGATTTCCGTTCTGGCTTCCCAACGGCATGATCGTTCGCCGAGAACTCGAAAATTTTTGGTATCAGGTACATCTCAAAGAAGGCTACAAACTTATTCAGACACCAATCTTACTAAACAAGGACCTATGGGTTGTATCCGGCCACTGGGAGAATTATCGCGAGAACATGTATATCTCGGAAATAGACGATCAGGAATATGTAATCAAACCCATGAATTGCCCAGGTGGTATGTTAGTTTATAAAAGAGACATCCACTCTTACAAGGATTTCCCTCTGAAGGTCGGAGAACTAGGGATTGTCCACCGCCATGAAGCAAGTGGAGCTTTGACAGGTTTATTTAGAGTCAGGAATTTCACACAAGATGATGCCCATATTTTCATGACTGAAGAACAAATCGTCGGAGAAGTTGCTGAGTTAGTACGTCTATTTGATTATATGTATAAGGTATTTAACCTTGACTATTATATCGAATTATCGACCAGGCCTGTGGAAAAATTCATCGGCAAGATTGAAACTTGGGATAAAGCGGAAAAAGCGCTTGCGGATGCGCTTGACTCCATGGGAAAAGAATACAAGATAAATCCAGGAGACGGTGCCTTCTATGGGCCAAAACTCGACTTCAAACTTCGCGATTCTATGAATAGGATCTGGCAATGCGGAACGATTCAATTAGACATGAATCTTCCAGAAAGATTTGATTTGACCTATATTGATCCGCAAGGAGAAAAGAAAAGACCAGTGATGTTACATCGGGCTCTGTTCGGCTCAATCGAACGGTTCATCGGTATTTTGATTGAACATTACGCTGGTGCATTCCCGACTTGGCTGGCACCTGTACAAGTCAAAATAATACCGGTAAATCTTAACTTTCATCAAGAATTTTCAGACAAATTGTTTTTGAGGCTTCAAGATGCCGGGCTTCGTTCAGAAAAGGATTTCCGTGATGAAAAGCTCGGATACAAGATTCGTGAGGCACAAACAAAAAAAATCCCCTATCAACTTGTGATTGGAGATCAGGAAGTCGCAAATGACGAAGTAACTTACCGCAGATATGGGGAACAGGAACAAGCAACTGTCAAAGTCGATGATTTCATTGCGATGATTATGAAGGAAATAAAACAAAAATAGAGCGGAGCTTCCGTTCTATTTTTTCTTGATTTTCAGTTTGTCGATTTGTGTGGGATCAGGATCGATATAGATCGTCTTTTGATTTGAGTAGGTGACAAATGAACCGGGTGCTCCCGGTATTTTCTTGACATACTTAACTCTTGTGTAGTCTACAGGAACAGATGAGGAGTGTTTGGTGGCGGAATGGATTGCGGCCAGATTGGCCGCCAATCTGATGGTGATTTCCGAAAGTTCATCGATTGCTCTGACAACCACATGCGAGCCATGATGACCCTGAGTATGAAACCACCATTCGTTTGATTTGGCAAGATGATGGGTTATATACTCGTTTTGCAGATTGTTTTTGCCAACGACAATCTCATTATTATCTGGGTCTCGATATGTGTCATAGTTGGGGATTTTGCGTTTTTGTCTTGTGACCTTATTTTTAAGAAAACCAAGAGATGACAATTCTTGCTGGATTTCGTCAAGATCTGTTTGTGATACTGATTCAATCTGAGAACTTAGCAATTGAAAATAATCGATCTGCTTAATGGTCGTCTCGACTTGTTCATCAATGTATTGAACTGAAGATTTGAATTTCTTGTATTTTCGGAAATACTGATTTGCGTTTTTGATTGGATTGAGCAAAGGATCGAGATCAATGGTTATATCTTGCTGCAGTTCGTAGGCAAAGCCTTCAAGTTTAGTCTGACCTTTGGTGATCTGATTCTGGTTTTGGAGAATGAAATCGCCTTTAATCCGAAAGATATCACAGTTTCTGGCGTTAGCCAGATCATCCGATAATTTTTCCAACTTATTCGTATTTCTTTCCAGCTCTCTTTTTATGTACTGAATCAGGTTTTTTGATATCTGCCGATTTCTTTCCTGCCTTCCAGCATCGAGAAAATATTCGTCAAGAAGGGCTGACAAAGAAGTGAAAAACATTTTTTCGCCATTAATAAAGACATCAAAATAATAATATGCCTTTTTGGAAGTTCCGAAAGATAAGGTAGGGTTGATAGATTTTGCCAGAAGCAATTCGAACAATTCAAATGCTGATTTTGAGTATTCGCGGAGTTGATCAACGAAATATTGGGCAAAAAGCGGCGAAATACCCCGAAAATTATTGACCAACATTTTTGCGTTTATGTCAGGATTGGATAACAAGAATTCTCTGACTTTGGCTCTATCTTCGGGATTAATCTTGTTGTCCAAAGGAATGATATAGATTGCCCCCCTCTCAATTGTCCGAGAGGAATCTTCGAAAGGACTGATATGTTTGAAAGCGTCAATTATCTTGTTGTTTTCGGCTGTAACCACCAGATTTGCATAACGTCCCATGATTTCCATATATAGTCCGTATTCTGTCTCATCGCCGATCTCGTTATGATTTTTGATTTTGATTCTGATGATCCGATCGCCTTCGATCGATTCGATTCTTTCAATGACGCCGCCTTCGAGATATTTCCTAAGCAACATGCAAAAACCGCTTGGGTTGTCAGGCTTGTCGTAAGAATGAAGCGTCACATGGATCCTGGTTACAGAAGTCGAAAGCGAAAGATAAAGTTGATGGGTTTTTCCTGGGGTGCGAATCATAAACAAAAAATCAGTTTTGCTCAACTGATAGATTTTTTGGATTCTGCCGGATACAAGAGTGGAATCCAGCTCCGAGCTGAGAAAATGAATAAAGCGGCCATCCATGCTCATATAATCACCACTCCCATTATACCACATACAAAAAATAACAAAAAAAATTTTACTATTTCGCTAATCTGTGGTATTATATTGCATAATACGGTTGTTTGGAGTGATGGTCGTGAAGCTGAATGAACGCGGATTGTTAGTAGTTATCAGTGGTCCTTCCGGTGTCGGTAAAGGCACTATCCGGAAAGCTTTGTTTGAAATGAAAGACAACAATTTTTGTTACTCGGTTTCAATGACCACAAGAAAAGCTCGCGAAGGTGAAATCGACGGCATAGATTACTTTTTTGTTTCCAAGGAAGAATTCCAAAGGCAAATCAAAGAACAACAACTTTTGGAATATGCCGAATTTGTCGATGAATATTATGGAACCCCATTGGAATATATCGAAAAAAAACTGTCTGAAGGCAAAGAAGTTATCATGGAAATTGAAGTCCAAGGCGCTTTGCAAGTCAGAGAGAAAATGCCTGAAGCTGTGTTCGTATTCATAGTACCGCCATCCAAACAGATTTTGTACGACCGACTCATCAAACGGGGAACAGAACAGACAAAAGATATTGAGAAAAGAATAGACAAGGCAGAAAGAGAATATCATCTTGCCTACAAATATGACTATATCGTTGTCAATGACGATGTATACAACGCCGCAGACAGAATTTATGCTATCATCCGAGCGGAGCATGCCAAGACAGAAAGATCAATTCACATGTACAACAAACTAATGGAGGGGAAAGTAAATGGCAAATAGAAACACCGAAGGGCTTCGTTATCCTTCAATCGATGACTTGCTGGAAGTAATTGATTCCAAATACAAGTTGGCATATATCTCCGCAAAAAGAGCCAAAATCATCAAACAAGACAATTATTCTTCAGTCGATAACAAATGTGTCAAGCCTGTTGGACAGGCTTTGGAAGAAATTTTGGCGAAGAAAGTGAAAGCTGAATTCTAAACAGTCAAAAGACTGTTTTTTCTTTGCTTTCACCATTTTAGCCGATTTTTTTACTGCCCATGTGTTATAATATGTGTTATGGATTTGGAGATGGTAAAGTGAATGACGGATTAAAAAAACTCTTGGATTTACTCGAAATTCAGGATGATATAATCTTGGAATACGGAGTTTTGGAAGCAATGGAAGTTGATTCTGTCCAGAATACCTGGTTTTTCTCTTTTGTTTTCGAACGCCCGATCCCAATTCTCAGATATCGGAACTTCATCAAGCATTTATTAGCTCTTCCAGAAAAAGTGGAGAGCCTTCAATCCGTGGACTATATTACTGTTTTCGAAGCGATATCAGATGAAGATCTTCTTGATTACTATGATTATGTCATCGATGTTCTGACCGAAGAAGACAAGCGGATCATGCCATTAAAAGATTATCCAACAGATATCGAGAATGGAATGATAAAAATATCCGTTCCCTCAGGGGCGAAATCGGCAAGCATGTTCAGAAAAGAAATAGAAACTGAACTGGAAAGAAATGGATTTTCAACCACGGTTGTGATTGAAATCGATCATAATTGCAAAACGATTGACGAAGAGATCGAACGAGCAAACCGAAGTTTTGTGATCTCAAACCAATCAACTTTCAATTCAACTGAAATCAAATACGAACAACTATACGAAAACAAACCTGTCGACAATGATTTCATTGCCATCAGAGGTATCCCCTTTGATGAAATTGCCTTGGAAGAATATCGCGCTAAAAACGGAAACAAAACGAATTTTTCCATCTCCGGAACGGTCGTATCAGTAGAAATTAGAGAAATGCGCAGCATGTCGCAGGCCAATATCATCATCACAGATGGAAACGACTCGATTCTTGTAAAAAAACGGCTATCTTCAAGTGATGAACGCAATTTTTGCCAAGCCTTGGGTGAAGGTTATGGAATCAGAGTATCAGGGTATGCAACATTTGACAGTTATTACGGCGAGGTCAACCTCAATGCTATCGCTATGGCTAAATCGAACACTATCATTCCCAAGAACTCCAGATTCGATGATCTACCAGAAAAAAGGGTTGAGCTGCATCTGCATACAAAAATGTCGTCACTTGACGGTGTAAACTCAATTGGAGAATACGTTGAAAGAGCTAAATCATGGGGTCATACCGCTATTGCAGTGACTGATCACGGCACTGTGCAATCGTTCCCTGATTTGTATCATCTGACAATGGATAAGTCGATAAAACCATTATACGGGATTGAACTAGTTTATGTTGATGACGAACATATCACCATAACTCGAGGCGAATCCACGCAAATGTTAGGCGACGCCATATATGTAGTATTCGATATTGAGACTACGGGACTTTCTATTTTATATGATACTTTAATCGAGATTGCTGGAGTAAAAATAAAAAGTGGAACGATCATAGGCAAATTCCAATCTTTGATCAATCCCAAAAAACTTTTGAGTAGTTTTACGACCAAATTGACTGGAATCACCAATCTAATGGTAAAAGAAGCGCCATCATTAGATAAGGTGTTACGCGATTTCTACGATTTCAGTAAAGATTCAATCTTAGTTGCTCACAATGCCGATTTTGATTTGGGACACATTTATCACAATTATAAGGATCTTGGCATTTTTTCGGGCACACAACCGTCAATCGATACCCTGACGCTTGCCAAAGTTATGTATCCTGGAAGAACAAGATATTCCCTGGATCAGTTATGCCGTTTTTTGAAAGTTCCGCTAAACGAGCATCACCGTGCCAGTCAAGATGCCGAAGCCACTACGGAAATTTTCCTTCATATGCTGAAGAAAGTAAAAAAAGAAGGCATTCATCGCTTTTCAGACATCAATCTGACGATCGATTCCAAGGAAGTATATAAATATCCTTACCCGAAACACATCAATCTGCTTGTGAAAAAGCAGGAGGGATTGAAAAATCTATATAAATTATTGTCTTCAGCTTTGACAACCTATTACGATCGGGACGCAAAAATCGTAAAATCAGTTCTTGATAAACAAAGAAAAGGGATACTGATTTCTTCAAGTTGTCGTAATTCTGATTTCTTTGAGATTGCCATGAACAAGACAAGAGAAGAGCTTAAGGAAGCTGCAGCTTATTATGATTTTCTAGAGGTGCAACCACCTTCGACGTTCAGTTACATGGCAACCGACATGCCAGAATGGCAGACGGTCATCCAGGATGTGATAAAAAGGGTCGTTGAAGTAGGCAAAGAACTCAATATTCCTGTTTGCGCAACCGGAGATGTACATCATCTGGATCCGGAAGACATCAAGTTCCGTGAGATAATGATTAATACGCCCCTTGTCGGCGGTGGAGGTTTCCACAAACTATACAACGAGGCTTCCAAACCTTCGCAGCATTTTATGACCACAAAAGAAATGTTGGATGAATTCCGCTTTCTTGGTGATGATACTGCATTTGAGATTGTTGTTTCCAATCCCAACATGATTGCGGAATCAATTGATTATATCCAAATATTCCCGAATGAACTCTATGCACCGACGGATGAATTTTTGGCGGAACAAGGGGTTCCTTCAATCAAAATTAAGGTCGACTCCATGGTTCGTGAGCGTGCAGAAAAGATGTATGGAAACCCATTGCCACAACTGGTTAAAAATCGGATGGAAAAAGAATTGAAAAGTGTAATCGACCACCAGTTTTCAACTATTTATTTTATTTCGCATCTACTTGTTAAAAAATCGCTTGACGATGGTTATCTGGTTGGGTCGAGAGGTTCGGTAGGATCAAGTTTTGTTGCCACGCTCATGGATATCACCGAAGTCAATCCTCTACCTCCGCATTATTTATGTCCAAAATGCCGTTTTTCTGCTTTCAAGAAAAATGAAGAGGAGATCAGACTGTTTGGAGCTACGGAGTTTGAGACAAAACTAAAACGGATTTTCGATCGTACAGACTGTGGTTGGGACCTGCCTGACCAGGAATGCCCGGTGTGCGGAACAACGCTTAAAAAAGATGGCCATGACATTCCTTTTGAGACATTCTTAGGTTTCAAGGGCGACAAGGTTCCTGATATCGATTTGAACTTCTCAGGTGATTACCAAAGCGAAGTGCATGAATATATTCGCAAACTTTTTGGTCACAATTATGCCTTTCGTGCGGGAACCATCGGAACTTGTGGCACAAAAACCGCATTTGCAATGGTGCGTGATTATTATGAAAAAATAAATGAAAAAAGAGAGAAAAGCCAAGAACCAGCACTGCAAATAAGAAGAGCGGAAATGGAACGTCTAGCCAAAGGAATTGAAGGATCAAAACGAACCAGCGGCCAACACCCTGGCGGAATCGTGGTTGTGCCAAATAATAAGGAAATCTATGATGTCACACCAATCCAGTATCCTGGTGATTCCACTGATACCAACTGGAAGACAACACATTTTGATTATCATTCTTTTGAAAGCAATCTGTTTAAACTCGATGTTTTGGGACATGATGATCCGACAATGATTCGCTTTTTAATGGATTTTGTCGCCAAAGAACCACTAGAATTCCCCTTTTCAGATCCTAAGGATATTCCCGTAGATGACTCGGATGTATACAAACTCTTGTCCGGCACGGAGATTATCGGATTATCGCCTTCAGACATCAACAGCGAAGTGGCGTCTTTTGGTATTCCTGAATTTGGAACCAATTTTGTGAGAGGCATGTTGCGAGATTCCCGTCCTCAAAGTTTCTCAGAACTTGTCAAGATATCCGGTCTTTCGCATGGGACTGACGTGTGGAACTCAAATGCCCAGGACTTGATTACTGGCAAGAAAAAAGAATATGGTAAAATCGATTTCAAGGACATCTTCGGATGTCGCGATGATATTATGACTGACTTGATAAACTATGGAATGCAACCAACATTGGCCTTTGAAATAATGGAATTTGTCCGCAAAGGAAAAGCACAGGTAAATCCCGAGAAATGGGGAAGTTACTCTGATTTGATGCAGCAATCAGGCATTCCGGAATGGTACATTTGGTCTTGTAGCAAAATCAAGTATCTGTTTCCAAAAGCCCATGCTACTGCATATGTGTTGATGGCGATGAGGATAGCCTGGTTTAAACTTTACAGGCCGATATATTTCTATTCTGCATATTTTTCAAAACGGGCAGGAATTTTTGATGTAGATACTTTCTACCAAGGTGAAGAAGCCATCATTGCTAGAATTAAAGGAATCAATAACGACTCTTCAGAAAGAGACAAAAACCTTATGACCGTTTTAGAAGTTGCCTTGGAAATGGTGAAACGCGGTTTTTCATTCGCTCCGATCGATATCAACCGATCACATGCAATTGATTTTCTCATTGAACCTGGCAAAAAAACTCTTCTCATGCCCTTTATCGTAGTTGATTCCCTCGGTATGAACGTTGCGAGCTCGATTATTGAAGCCAGAACGGAAAAACCATTCATTTCCAAACAGGATATCAAGACCAGAACCAAACTATCGAAAACCTTGTTTGAAAAACTTGAAGACTTGGGCGCTTTTGAAGGCATGATTGAAGAAGACCAGATGTCGCTCTTCGATCTTAACATGTAAATATCATTAAAAAATCACATTTAACGTTATAAGAATCGTGTATAATATTGTATATAGCCGGAGGCATTATCATGATGAGACTCAGAAGTTCCAATCCAGTATTAAGATCAATCGATTCCTTCACTGATGTGACGGATCGGCCAGTCACATATGCCAATGTGGCAATCAAAGCCATATTTTTGATTGCTATTGCAGCTGTTTCCGCAATTACCACTGTCATGTATCTTGGAGAGCTCAGCTACGGTCTTTTGATCGGCGCGTTCATTGTTGGATTCGTCAGTGTAATCGTTGGTACAAGATCAGTCAGGCTTGCGCCAGTCTTTTCCATGATTTATGCCGCATCCGAAGGAATAGTGCTTGGGGTTATTTCTTATCTTTTCGCTTCATTATTTGAAGGAATTGTTCCGACCGCACTTATGACTACAGGTATCGTGTTGCTTGTAATGATGCTATTATACTCAACGGGACTAATAAAAGTCACCCAGAAATTTGCCTCGATATTGGTAGTTGCACTTATCTCTGTTATTTTCATGGCACTGTTATCACTGGTGCTACCATCAGTCATCTCGACACAATTCTATTATGTGATTGCAATCGTTTCCGCAATTTTGTCAGCCCTATTCTTATTGTTGGATTTTGAAAGCATCAAAAATTGTGTGGACGCCGGAACTGACCAAAAATACGGTTGGATATTGGCGTTGGGACTTATGGTCACTCTAGTGTGGATTTACGTGGAATTGCTCCGATTGTTAGCTATTTTTGCCAGAATCAGACGATAGTATTGCCATAATTTGAGAAAGTGATATAATTAACACATATAAAACAATGACGAAGAAGTAGTAATCGATAATTTCAACATCATAGAGACAAACACATTTGGTGGAAGTGTTGGGTTGAGATCGATGAATTCATCTTTCGAGTGGAATTAATTATTCCCGCATGCCTGCGTTAGCGGCTCAAAGTGCCAGAATATTCTGGAACAAAGGTGGTACCACGGTTTAATTAATCGCCCTTTTTAGGGCGTTTTTTTCTTTATTGGGCTTAGAGGAGGATATTATGGAAATTAAAAAAGAGTTGGACAAGCTGTTGACTTCAGCTAAAGCCAAAATCGACAAGATCGACAATTTGATTGAACTGAATGATATGAGATCTGGGTATTTGGGTAAAAAAAGTGTGTTTTCTGACTATATGCAGACAATGAAGGAGCTTTCTTCCGAAGACAAGCCGCTTTTTGGACAATTAATCAATGTTGCCAAAACCCAACTATCCGGATTCTTCGATTCCGCCAGACAAAGAATCGAGGAAAAGGAAATACTTGATAAACTCGAGTCAGAATCCGTGGACGTCACCCTTCCTGGGAAAAGCATGACACTTGGCGCAAAACATTTGATCAGTCAAGTGATTGAAGAGATCGAGGATCTTTTCGTCGGGATGGGATATACCGTTGAGGAAGGTCCGGAAATCGAATCTGACAAATACAACTTTGAAATGTTGAATCTACCAAAATCACATCCGGCAAGAGATATGCAGGATTCATTCTATATCACAGAAGAAACCTTGCTGAGAACGCATACTTCTCCTGTACAAGTCAGGACGATGCTCCAAAATAAAGGACAAAAGCCAATCAAAATCATCTGCCCGGGTAAAGTATACCGGAAAGATGATGATCAGACGCATTCACATCAGTTTGTTCAAGTCGAGGCTTTGGTTGTCGATGAATCGGCAAGTCTTGCCGATTTGAAAGGCACACTTTCCATTTTGGCCAAAAAAATGTTTGGCGAGTCAAGACAGATCAGGTTCAGACCTTCATATTTCCCATTTACCGAACCAAGCGTTGAAGTCGATGTCTCATGTTACAAGTGCAACGGAGCCGGCTGCTCGATGTGCAAAGGCACAGGCTGGATTGAAATCCTTGGCGCCGGCATGGTCAACAATGCTGTGCTGGAAGCTGCTGGATATGATTCTACCAAATACCAAGGGTTCGCATTTGGGGTAGGAGTCGAGAGAATCGCCATTTTGAAATACGGAATCGATGATATCCGTGCATTTTATACTAACGATTTGCGGTTTAACCGCCAATTCAAATAAGGAGGGCCTAATGATGAATATCTCACTTAACTGGTTAAAAGATTTTATTGATATTGCCCTTGATAAAGAAAGCTTGAAAGAAAGCTTCAATTTGATGAGTGCGGAAGTAACAAGGCTTGAGAAAATGGTCGAAGCTACGAATTTGAAGATTGGCTATGTCGAAGTCTGTGAAAAACACCCAGATGCCGACAAACTCCATGTTTGTCAGGTAAATATCGGAAATGAAATTCTGCAAATAATCTGCGGTGCTTCCAATATCCAAAAAGGGCAGAAAGTAATCGTTGCTATTGATGGAGCCATACTGCCAGGAGATTTTAGGATCAAGAAAGCAAAGATTCGCAATGTCGAATCAAACGGAATGATCTGTTCCTTGGAAGAACTGGGAATTGACAAGAAATATCATCAAGAAGATGGTATTCATGTGTTGCCAGACGATGCACCAATTGGAGCTGACCCGCTTCAGTACACGGGATTTGACGATTATGTTTTGGAACTTGATTTAACACCAAACCGGGCTGATCTGCTTTCGCATATCGGTGTGGCATATGATCTGAGAGCAATCACTGGCGAAGACGTTCGTATTGCTTCTTTGCAGATGAGCGAAACCAGTGAAAAGAATCTGCTATCTGTTTTCACCGAAACCAACGACTGCATGTCATATTATGCCCGCGTGATCAAAAACATCAAAATAGGACCAAGTCCATTATGGATGCAGGCCCGGTTGATTGCCTGTGGCGTCCGGCCCATCAACAATGTGGTTGATATTACCAACTATGTCATGTTGGAAACCGGCCAGCCTTTGCACGCTTTCGATTATGACAAAACTCATTCGAACCAGATTATTGTTCGCCAAGCGCGAAGCGAAGAAGAAATCATCACTTTAGACGGAAAAAAACGATTGCTTAGTTCGGAAGACGTAGTCATTACCGATGGGAAAAACCCAATCGCAATTGCCGGAGTTATGGGAGGAATCGATACTGAAGTAGATGAATTGACCACTGACATCCTGCTCGAAGCAGCGACCTTTAATCCGATTTCTATCAGAAAGACTTCAAAACGTCTAGACTTAAGAAGCGAATCGTCGATTCGTTTTGAACGTGGTCTCGACCCCGCAAGAACCAGATGGGCCTCGAACAGAGCCTCAGCCTTATTCGCTGAATATTGTCAAGGAGAAGTGCTGAAGGGTCTGGATTATTTTGATGTAAATATCCTAGTAGAAAAAACCATCAAGTTAACACTGGAAAAAATCAATCGAGTAACCGGATATCAATATACATTTTCAGATATTGAAAACGTGTTTTCCCGCTTGGGCTTTCGTTTACGTCAATCTGATGACATGTTTATTGTTCATGTTCCGACAAGGCGACAAGATATCAATACCTATCAGGATCTGATCGAAGAAATTGTCAGAATTCACGGCTACTATCATATTCCTCTTTCGTTTCCTTTAACGGTTACCAACGGACAACTGAGCAACATTCAAAAATCCAGGAGAAAACTTCGTCAAACAATGATTGACTTCGGAATCAACGAAGTTGTCACATATTCTTTAGTAAGCGAAAAGGATGCTTCACTTTTTGACAATGCAAATAAAAAAGTCATCAAGGTCTTGAATCCATTATCGGAGGAAAAGGCTTGTTTAAGGCATTCACAGTTACCCAACCTGCTTAACGTGCTTGTGTATAATCTGGCCAGAAAACAATCCGGTGTGAATTTGTTTGAAATAGGAAAAGGTTATTTCATCGAAAAAGAAATTGAGTTGATGTCCGGAATTATGACCGGGTTATACCAGCCTTCATTATGGCAAAAAGACCAAAAGAGAATCGATTTTTTCCTTGTCAAAGGTTTAATCTTTTCCGCGTTATCCAATCTTGGAATCGACCATATTGAATTTGAAAAACCAGCTCAACACTTAGTAAATTTGCATCCGGGACTCTGTGCCAGTATCAAGATCGATGGTACAATTCGCGGGTTTATGGGTAGATTGCATCCGAAACAGGAACAGGAATTGGGACTTGAAGAAACTTTTGTTTTTGAAATCGAGCTAGATGATATCCTTTCGAAAACAAATGCGACAATTGTGATGAAACCTATTTCCAAATACCCCTCTATAACAAGGGACCTAGCCCTAGTGGTTGATGATAAAATAGAGGTTTCGAAACTGACTAAAATTATCTATTCACTGGGAATCAAGGCGTTGCAAGGAGTCGATATATTCGACGTATATCAGGGAGAAAAGGTCGACTCTGGACAAAAATCAGTGGCGCTAACGATTGTTTTCCAAGACGATACAAAAACCATGGCGACCGAGGATGTTGACGGATATGTGGATAAAATACTGAAACATCTCGAAAAAGTCCATCAAGCATCTTTACGAAGCATAAATTAAATCAGTCCGAGTGACTGATTTTTTTTTGACTGATGACCTAGATTTATGCTATAATCATCTTGATTATTGATTTGAGGGGTGGAAGATTGGAAAAGATTATCGAAGTTGTTGGCTTGAAGAAACATTATGGACAAGTCGAGGCGGTAAAAGGAATTGATTTTTATGTCGAAAAAGGGAAATTATTTGCTTTTCTTGGTCCGAACGGGGCGGGAAAAACAACCACAATAAACGTCATTTGCACTTTACTGACAAAAAACGAAGGCGAAGTTTTCGTCAACGGTTACCAAGTAGGAAAAAACGATTCCCAAATCAGGGATGATATCGGGATCGTTTTTCAAGATGGAGTATTGGATCCGTTACTCACTATAAAGGAAAACCTTTTGACAAGAGGCAGTTTCTATCAGAATTCCATTTCCGATCTAAAAAAGGCAATCACAGAAGCGATGTCGATAACCAACATTAGCGATCTGCAAAACAGAAGATATGGTACTTTATCCGGCGGACAAAAACGCAGAGCGGATATCGCAAGAGCTTTGATCCACCATCCCAAGATTCTTTTCTTAGACGAGCCTACAACTGGGTTGGATCCGCAAACGAGAAAAAATGTGTGGAATACGATTCAGGAACTGCAAAAATCTACTGGAATGACAGTGTTTTTGACTACTCATTACATGGAAGAAGCAGACGAGGCTGATTTTGTGATAGTTATCGATGATGGTTTGATTGCCGCCAAAGGCACTCCCACTGATCTCAAAAACAAATATTCTTATGATACGCTCCGCATCAAAGCGATAAACGATCAAGATGTTATTGCGATTCTTGATCAGGAGAAGGTTTCTTATTTTCGTAAAAACGAGTTGATTATATGCAATTTGGACACTACTTTGGATGCGATGAAAATCGTCAACTTGCTTAAAGGCAAAATCGAATCGTTCCAAGTTTTGAACGGAACGATGGATGATGCTTTTATCGGCATTACCGGAAAGGAGATCCGCGAATGATTGCCAACATGGTAAAAAGAAATCTCCGCATTTTTTTCCGCGACAAAGTTGCGGTGTTTTTCTCGCTTATGGGCGTTATCATCATAATCGGTCTATATGTGTTGTTCCTTGGCGAACTCATTTCCGGATATGTGACTTCTGTTCCCGCAATAGGAGACGGCGCCAGATTTTTGATGGACAGTTGGATCATGGGTGGCGTCTTGGCTGCTGCTTCGATAACGACCTGTATGGGTGCTTTCGGAATCATGATCGACGATAAAGCGAAACACATTATCAAAGATTTTCAAGTCGCACCTATCAAACGCTCAAAACTTGTTTTATCTTATATTCTCAGCTCCATAATTATTGGCATTGTCATGAGCTTATTTACTTTGATTTTGGCTGAGACATATATCGTAATTTTTGGCGGGCATCTCATTTCTTTCACATCATTTCTGAAAACCATCGGACTCATCATATTATCTGTCAGTACCAGTAGTGCCATCGTTTTCTTTTTGATCTCATTCGTCAAAAGCCAGAATGCTTTTGGCACAGCCTCGACGATTCTAGGTACAATGATTGGTTTTCTGACTGGAATCTACATACCAATCGGACAACTTCCGAGCGCCGTACAGACAGTGATCAAGATATTTCCGGTCTCGCATGCAGCCGTGCTCTTAAGACAAGTTATGATGGATGAAGCCTTTAACCTTGACTATTTGCCTACCGAAGTGAAAGAAACGCTTGGCATCAATTTTGTTGTCTTTGGTAATACGATGCCTCAATGGTCTCACCTGCTGGTATTGGTTGCATCTATGTTATTGTTTTATGTGCTGGCAATACTTGTCGTTTCCAGAAAGAAAGCCCATGAATAATATGGAAAAGAACACGTTATTGAATATTTATGATTTTACGCCGGAGGAACTGGGATTCCATCTGATGGCACATGGGTTCAAAACATATAATTCCTTACAAATCTTTGAGTGGGTATATCAAAAAAAACAAACTGATTTTAACGAAATGTCAAATCTTTCCAAAACTTTGCGTAGCCACTTATTGGATAATTTTGACTTCAAAATCCCGGAAATCCATACAAAACAGGAATCCAGTGACGGAACAATCAAACTTTTGTTGCGTCTAACGGATGGATTCCTGATTGAAACCGTTTTGATGCAACATGATTATGGCATGAGTGTCTGCGTTACGAGTCAGGTCGGTTGTAGCATGGGGTGCTCCTTCTGTGCTTCCGGATTGAAAAAAAAGCGACGTAATCTGACAATCGGGGAACTTGTTGGCCAAATTATCGTAGTCAATAAAGCTTTGATGATAGATATCACCCATGTAGTTGTGATGGGTACGGGAGAGCCTTTTGATAATTACGACAATGTGATCAAGTTTGTCAGAGTGATTAATGAAAACAAGGGTCTGGCAATCGGACAAAGACACATAACCATCTCGACTGCGGGAATCGTGCCGATGATCTACAAATATGCTTTAGAACCGATCAGAAGCAATCTTGCTATCAGCCTCCATGCTTCCAACGACGAACTTAGGAACAAATTGATGCCGATCAACAAAAGCTATCCGCTCAAGAAACTGATTGAAGCATGTTCATATTATTTTGAAAAAACCTCGAGAAGAGTAACATTCGAATATATTCTTTTGAATGGAATCAATGATTCCCAGGATCTGGCTGACGAACTTTCAGATTTATTAAGAGGTCTCAATTGTTATGTGAATATTATCCCGTATAATCAAGTCGACGAATTCGAATATCAGGCGACAAGTCTGGATAGAGCGAGTAAGTTTATGGATCGTTTGATGAAGCGGGGAATCAATGCGACTATGAGAAAAGAACAGGGGGGAGACATCTCTGCAGCTTGCGGACAACTACGACTAAAATCGGATAAATAATCAGGGATTATATTGTTTGACGAACGCTTAAAATGGTGGTACACTATATAAGAAATTCATAATTCGAAGGTGAAGATAATGGACAAAAAGATCAAAAAAATTGCATTACTTACAGGGGGCGGAGACTGCTCGGGACTTAATGCAGTAATCCGCGCGGTCGTAAGAACCGCCATCCTAAAATATAATTATGAAGTTATCGGCTATGTAGGCGGATATTTTGGGCTCTTCCGAGATGAATACGTTCCGATGACGCTTTCTTCGGTGTCGGGAATTTTCCATCAAGGCGGAACGATGCTGAAAATGTCTAGTCGCGACAATTTATTCAACTACCGGACAGTAGATGAACAAGGCAATGTGATATTCATGGATGTATCTGATATTGCCATTGCCAATCTAAAAAGACATGGAGTGGACGCTCTAGTCATCATCGGTGGAGACGGAACACTTACCAGCGCCAGAGACTTTGCCAGAAAAGGTGTAAATGTCGTCGGAATTCCAAAAACAATCGACAATGATGTTCCCGCAACCGATATCACTTTCGGGTATAGAACAGCACTTGACCACATAATGCTTTCTTTGGATGCTCTTCACACCACTGCCTATTCTCATGACAGAGTGATGATTCTTGAAGTTATGGGTCGCCAAGCAGGATGGCTGGCGCTTGAAGGCGGCATGGCCGGCTCGGCAGATGTAATCTTGATTCCAGAAATTCCATACGACATCAAAAAAGTTGCCAAGCAGATTATCGACAGATACAACCGGGGGAGCCACTTTTCCATAATATGTGTGTCTGAGGGCGCAAAACCCATCGACGGTGAACAAACCATCAAAAGAATCGACAAAACAAGCACGGACCCGGTCCGTTTAGGCGGAATCGGCGAACAGATAGCAAAAACCTTGGAAGAATTAATCCAACCGATTACTGGTCAGGATATTCGATCAACTAATTTGGGGTATATCCAACGTGGCGGAGTTACCAACACGTTTGACCGTGTTTTGGGCACTAAATACGGTGCGTTTGCGGTTGACATGATCGCCAATGGCGATTTTGGGCAAATGGTAACCATCAAAAATGACAAGATGAACAAAGTATATATCGAAGATGTTGTTGGCGGTGGACTTACTGGCGAAACCAGCAGCGGTGGCGCAAGACGAGTGAATCCGAAAGGTAACTTGGTCACAGCGGCTAAAAATATCGGAATTTCGTTCGGAGATTAAGAAAAAAAATATAGGAGGAAAAAAAATATGGATTTAAAAGGAAGTAAGACAGAGAAAAACTTGCAAGAAGCTTTTGCTGGAGAATCGATGGCACGAAACAAATATACTTTTTACGCCTCTAAAGCCAAAAAAGAAGGCTATATTCAAATAGCGGACTTTTTCCTGGAAACAGCAGGCAACGAAAAAGAACACGCTGAAATCTGGTTCAAATTGCTTCACGGTGGCGGAGTTGCACCAACAGAAGTGAACTTGGAGGATGGAGCCGCGGGTGAACATTACGAATGGACTGAAATGTACAAAGGGTTCGCAGAAATTGCGAGGGAAGAGGGCTTTAGCAAAATTGCTTTCTTGTTTGAAGGTGTCGCCGCAATTGAAAAAGAACATGAAGCCAGATATAAGGCATTGCTTCAAAGTATCAAGGATCAAAAGGTTTTTGAAGCGGATTCAAACTCTCAAATCTGGATTTGTTCCAATTGTGGACATATTCATGTTGGCAAAAAACCTCCGAAAATCTGCCCTGTTTGCGATCACGACCAGAGTTATTTCCGGCGTTTTGTCAAAAACTATTAAAATCAGAAGACGCAAGTCTTCTTTTTTTATTCTTTTTCCTGTATAATGGTTGTATAAATTTCAGGAGGATTAAGTTTGAAAAAAGGCAGAATCATCAAATCGTTGGGCGCGCTGTATATAGTCGTGGACGAATTCATGATCAGACATGAAATGAAAGCTCTAGGAATACTCCGTTATCAAAACGAAAAACCGAAAGTCGGAGACATGGTCATGTTCGACGATTTTTCCATCGTCAAATTGCTGAATCGGGAAAACGACCTGATTCGGCCCTCCATCTGTAACATCGATCAGGCTTTGCTGATAATATCCGCAAAAGAACCTGAGTTCAGCTTTAACTTGCTGGACAAATTTTTGCTCCTGATTGTTGCTAGTAATATCAAGCCCGTTATTGTCGTTTCTAAAATGGACTTGCTAAAATCTGAAGAAGCAATTATACTCAGACACAAGCTCACATATTACCAACGATTTTTCCCCGTGTTGTATTTTTCGACAAAAACCAAAGATGGACTACAGGATATTGTTGAAATAACAACAGGCAAAGTCAATGTTTTGGCTGGACAGACCGGAGCTGGAAAAAGTAGTTTGTTGAATACTTTGAATCCCGAGCTTCATCTGGCTACAGACGAGATATCCAAAGCTTTAGGCAGAGGCAAACACACTACCAGGCATGTAGAACTGATTCAGTTCCAAAGGGGCTGGATTGCTGACACTCCCGGATTCTCCAAACTGGATTTTACTGGATTGGATGCGGATACTTTCGGACAATTTTATCCTGATTTTTTCGCCATGAGCCATGATTGCAGATTCAATGGATGCACACATACCCATGAACCGGGATGCGTTGTGAAACAAGCTTATGACTCCCAAGAAATACTGCCGGAAAGATATGAAAATTATTGTCATTTCTATGAAGAAATAAAAGCAATCAAACCTAGATATTGAGGAGTGATTTCATGATCGTAGCACCTTCATTTTTAACTGCTGATTTTTCAAATCTCAAAGCTGAAATTGAATCGATTTCAGGAGCTAAATGGCTCCATTTCGATGTCATGGATGGGATTTTTGTCCCAACGGCCACTTACGACGAAAAAATTCTGAGTGAGGTGAAAAATTACAGTCACCAATTTTTTGATTGTCATTTGATGATTTCTGATCCCAAACAAAATATTGCCAAATATGCAGCTTCAGGAGCCAATTTGATCACTTTTCATTATGAAGCAGCCCAAAATGAAATGTTTGAAATAATCGAACTGATAAAACAAAAAAAATGTCAGGTTGGAGTTTCAATCAAGCCCGACACAAATCCGGAAGTCCTTTTCCCATACTTAAATGAGCTTGATCTGATTTTGATTATGAGCGTCGAGCCAGGAAAGGGTGGACAAAAGTTCATTCCCGAATCGCTGGACAAAATTCGATTTTTTGCCGGACTGAAAAAAATTGAAGATTACAGCTATCTGATCGAGGTTGACGGAGGAATTAATCTTGCAACTGCAAAATTGGTCAAAGCTGCTGGAGCTGATGTCATCGTTGCCGGTTCGTACATCATCAGCAACGCTGACCGGAATAAAATTATCGAGGTCTTGGAAAATGTCTAAAAAAATCAAAGTTTTTACAGGCCCAAACAACTATGATTTTGACAAGATGTACTTTGAGGAAGCAGACCAGTTCATTGTCGGCGTTGACTCAGGATTACAATATTTGCTGGATAACAATGTCAATATCGATCTTGCAGTTGGTGATTTCGACTCTTTACAACAAAAATTTATTGACGATGTGAAAGCGAAGAGCAAACAGGTCATTCAACTCGAAAAGTCGAAAATCATGACGGATCTTGCCTATGCCATCGATTATCTATATAACAATATGGATTACGAGATGATTGAAATATACGGGGGTGTCGGAGGCAGAATCGATCATCTGCTGGCAAATATGAACCTTTTAAAACGGTTTGATCTCACTTTCAAAGACAATCAACATTACATTTACACTCTCAGAAAAGGAAAGCACAAAATCGAAAACTATCATCGATACATTTCTTTTTTTGCTTTGGAAGATGTCTACAACTTATCCTTAAAAGGATTCAAGTATGAACTAAACAACTATTATCTATCGACAAGTGATTCCTTATGTGTTTCCAATGAAGGCTCGGGAGAACTGGAATTTTCGAAAGGAAAGTTACTTGTAATATCCTCAGATGATCCTTGGAGATTAACGAAATAACCTTCTAATATCTCACTAAAAATTCACAATCATAACCGATAATATATATAAACATGACAGGAAGAAAGAAGTGATATTATGAAAAAGAGATTGGTCTTTTTAATGTTGTTCGTGACGGTTTTCGCTTTTTCCGGATGCTCGTTTTTTATCGATGCCACGACAACAACGAGGACACCTATTTTGACTTCAGCAATTACGACGACTGCCGCATCATCATCATCAACATTGATTGATACCGGCTTAATGATCTCGGAAATCAAAGCGATGATTTATGAAGAAATGTATGCCCAAATCAGAGCAGAAGTCATCCAGGATCTGTCAGAGGAAGAATTCAATCTGATTTATGATCAGGTTTTAGCTGATATGTACACCAAAATCGATGCAGGAGATTTAAGCGTTCAAGCAAAGTCAATTGCTGAAACGGTTTTGAGTGTCGTTTCGACAGAAGCTCCAGCGGTAATTGGTGTTTCCAATTATAATGCTTCATTGTCGCTTAGTTCAATCGGCTCGGGAGTCATCTACAAACATGTTGGAGACACCTATTATGTTGTCACCAATCATCACGTTGTCGAAGATGGAGCATTTTTCAGAATTCATTTCACTTCTGGTCCAGAAATCAATGCCACTTTAATCGGTTTTGATGAAACCGCCGATTTGGCAGTTTTGACTTTTGTATCGAATAACCAGTATAAAGTCGCATCTTTTGGAAATTCTACCACTTTGCTAACCGGTTCGGTAGTGTTGGCGGTGGGACATCCGAATGGATATGACTATTTTGGCTCGGTGACCATGGGAATCGTTTCAGGAACAAGGAGATATTTTGACGTCGACAATGACAATGTCAAGGATATGTTCGTCGGTTATGTGCAACATGATGCCTCAATCAACTCAGGAAACAGCGGAGGAGCACTTTTCAACCTGTCTGGGGAAGTAATCGGCATCAATGTCATCAAGATCGCCTCGACGGAAATCGAGGGTATGGGCTTTGCCATACCTTCATCTTTGGTTGCTGCTATTTGTTCGGATATCGAAGAGTTCGGCTATTCGAAACAAGTCCCCGGCGTTGGAATAAGATTCAATGACATCGCTAGTGACAGAGATAAATTAATTTCTGACGGGATTATAATTCCAGAAGAAATCACTGTTGGGTTTTATGTTCATCAAGTAACTGTTGGTTCATCAGCGGATGGTTATGTACTTGCCGGAGACATAATTTTGGAAATAGGAGACATCGTAATAACGAATCTATATAATTTTTCGGGAGAATTTTCCAAATATCATGTGGGAGATATTATTGATATTGTTGTCTACCGTAACGGAAGCACGATTATCCTTTCTGATATCGAATTGAAATCCAAAGTAGGATAAAAGGAGGTAACCATGAGAAAATTACTTTTGTTGACAATAGTGTTTTTGATGGCGGCCTTTTTGTCTGCCTGTTCCAGTCTTTCCACGCAAAACGTGACAGCCTCGACTATAATTACAACTCAGGCGATGCTGCTTGCCGCGGATGTAACAGAAGTGACGACAGCCCAAACCACGTTGAATTATGAAGATTTGAAAGCTGAGCTTTACCAACTTATATACGATGACATCTATGATTCATTATATGCCGATTTGAGTTTATCAAATATTGCCGATGATGAATTGTTGTATGCAGAGATCTATGCTTCAATCAGAAACAGGTTTGCAGTATTGTTGGCAGAAGATGAAATCGATTTGCTTGTCGACACAGTCCAGGATCAAATCTACGCTATTGCCGACCTGGTTGAAGAATCAGTAGTGGGAATTACCAGTTATTTGGATCTGGAAGGACAATCGCTTGGCTCCGGAGTGGTATATAAGTATGTTGCTGCAAGCGATACTTACTATGTCATTACCAATCATCATGTGGTTGAAACAGGAAATAATTTTAAAATAGTTTTCTGTGATTCAACAAAAGTTATCGGGACCCTGATCGGGTATGATGAAAATGTTGATATAGCAGTGCTTTCATTCAGCGGAACCGAGCTCGAAAGAACAATCCGTGTTTCTCCGCTGGGAAATTCCGCTTCTGAAGTTCCCGGATCGATGGTTATTGCCGCAGGGAATCCGGAAGGATATGATTTTTATGGTTCAATTACAATGGGTGTGCTCTCTGGTGTAAACAGGAGCGTTGACAGTTCTATACAACGCTATCTGCAGCACGATGCCTCAATCAATTCGGGAAACAGTGGCGGACCGCTTTACAACCTTGACGGAGAAATAATCGGTATCAATGTCAGCAAATATGCTTCGACGGATATCGAAGGTATGGGTTTTGCCATTCCTATCGACTCCGTCAAAACCGTGATTGCAATCATCGAAGCTGGAAATTGATAAAAAAAAGGCCTTCGCAATTGAAGGCCTAAATTCAATAAATATTTATGCTCTGGTTACTTTACCGCTTTTCAGTGCTCTAGCAGAAACGTATACTCGTTTAACCTGTCCATTTTCGTCGACGATTCTTACTTTTTGGAGATTTGCTTTCCATAGTTTTCTTGTCGCATGCATGGAATGTGAACGATGATTACCTGACATAAATTTCTTACCTGATACTGCGCATACTCTTGGCATGATATCACTCCGTTTCTGTAAAGGTTTCAGCATATAATATTTTAACACATATGAAATAAATTGCAAGTAATATTTTCTTTTTTCGGCGTCAGCTTGTTTCCAAAGCGCTTGCGGATTAACTTGTTGCATTTTCTAGATGGATATGATAAAATGTTATTGCTTTTTTGGAATCTATCTGAAATAACGCCATCTTTGATGGATAACCGAATATTTTTTATATTTCTTATTCTTAGGAGGATATGATGGACAAAGCTTTTTTAGATGGCCATATGCTAAAAAAATTAGTTAATAATGGTAGCATCAAACTAAGAAACAGCATGGAAAGAATCAATCAATTAAATGTGTTTCCTGTTCCTGACGGCGATACAGGTTCTAATATGTGGGCAACAATGAATGCGGGAGTGAAGTCACTAGCTTCTTCTGATGAAGCATCAATTGGACAAGTTGCAAAAACTCTTGCCCGGGGAATGTTGATGGGAGCCAGAGGAAACTCGGGTGTTATTTTATCTCAATTATTCAGCGGTATGGCAAGTGGGTTGAAAGGATTCGACAGCGTCAATGCTGTTGATTTTTCAAATGCACTGAGAAAAGGTGTCGAACAAGCTTACGCTGCCGTAATCAATCCGGTCGAAGGCACGATTCTCACTGTCGCAAGAGAAGGCGCTGACCGCGCTTTGTCAGTAGCTGAAGATGTTAGCGATTTTGTTGAGCTATTCAAAATCTATTTGCAGGAACTTAACGAATCTTTGGAACGCACACCTGATTTATTGCCGATTTTGAAAGAAGTCGGTGTCATTGATTCCGGCGGAGCAGGATACATTGAAGTCGTCATCGGAATGTATGACGCCCTGCAAGGCGTCATGTACCAAGAAGCGGCTGCTAGAGCCGAGATAGAAAGCAGTCGTCCGCAATTCGATCTTAATGAGATTCATGGTGGCAAAGACTTCGGTTATTGTACAGAATTTATCATGCAGATTCAAAAAATGGACGAATTCAAACAACAAGTTTTTATCGATATGATTACCCCTCTTGGTGATTCATTAGTTGTTGTCCAGGATGAAAATATTCTCAAAGTCCATATTCATACCAAAACTCCTGGTGATGCACTAAATCTTGCCCAGCATTTTGGATTTTTCATCAACTTGAAAATTGAAAACATGATGTTGCAACACACTGAAGTCATGTTGCATTCTCCCGAAGATGAACAGCCTTGCGAATGCGGACACGATCACTCTGCAGGAAGCGCCCCGAGAATCAAGAAAAAATATGCGATCGTCGCAGTAGTGAATGGCGAAGGTTTGAAAGATACATTTATCGAAATGGGTTGCGATTATATTGTTTCCGGAGGCCAAACGATGAATCCTTCGATTGAAGATTTCGTCAAAGCCTGCGAACAGATAAACGCTGATCATATCATTATCATTCCCAATAATAAAAACGTTTTGCTATCCGCACAAACCGCAGCCAAACTCATCGAAGACAAACAAGTATATGTTTTAAAAGCAAAAACTATTGCTCAAGGATATGCTTCGCTAACCATGTTTGACGCCACACAAAACATCGAAACAAACCTGAAAGACATGGAAACTCATATCCAGACTGTAAAGACCGGAGAAATAACCTATGCAATCCGCCCAACCCTTAACAAAGGCACTCAGATAAATAAGGATGATTTTATGGGTATTTTCGATGATGAAATCAAAGTGAGCTCGCCTTCGAGGCTCGAGACTGTAATAGGGCTTGTAAAAGAGATGCTTGATGACAAAGCGGAAATCATCACTCTGATGATCGGAAAAGACGTTGACGAAACCGAAGTTGCGGAAGTTACCAAAATGATTGCGGATGATTACTCAGTCGAAATGGAAATCATCCACGGTGGACAGGATATTTATTCATATATAATCTCAGTTGAGTAAAGGGTATTGAAAATGCCCTTTTTTTTTTATATAATTAAGTGAAAAAAGGAGGGGTTAAGCTTGAGTGATCTCATTGAAGTCAAAGGCATCGGCAAAGCCATGGAAGCAAAACTGCTTCTTGAAGGCATCAACTCCATAAAGACACTTGTCGAAACCCTGCCTAGTAAATACGAAAAAAAACATATTTCTGAATTCTCGGACGCAAAGATCGCTGAAGAAATTACTCTTTCCGGATTTATCTACAGCGAAGCGAAAGTGTTTTATATCCGGAAAAGATTAACAAAGCTCTCCTTTCAGATCAACGTGCAAAACGTGATTTTCGCAGTCTCTATTTTCAATCGCGAGTTTTTGCTGCACACTTTGACAAAAGACGCTCAAATTGTAATCACTGGGAAATTCTTGCATAATTTCCAACAATTTGTCGCAAGTGAGATAGTATTGAAAAATCGCTTTGAGGAAGGCATCATCCCAATCTATCGCTTGAATAACCTATCTTCTCACCAGTTTCATAAACTTGTGATAAATTCGCTTGCCACCTATCTTGATCATATCCAGGAAAACATCCCGGATATGCTACTCAAGAAACATTCGCTTGTTGGAAGATGCGAATTGTTTTCGATAGTACATCAGCCAAAGACCGATCAGGATGTCTACATCGCTTCAAAACGCATCAAATATGAAGAATTTCTTCCGTTCGCCTTAAAAATAGCAGTCTTAAAGAAAATCAGCCAGCGAATAGTCAAGACACCAAAAAAATACTCAATCGACAAAGTCAAAACTTTCATCAAAACTTTGCCGTATGAACTTACTGATGATCAAAAACAGGCTACGAATGAGATTTTTCGCGACTTTTTGGCGAAAAAACCAATGAATAGACTTTTGCAAGGTGATGTCGGCAGTGGCAAGACAATTTGCGCTATGATTGCCTCGTTGGCGGTTGCCTCCGCCAATGAACAGGTTGCTTTCATGGCACCGACTGAAATCCTTGCTTTTCAACATTACCAGACTTTCTCTCGCATGCTGAAAGCTCAGGAACTCAATATTGCGTTCTTAAGCTCCAATGTGACAGGTAGCGATCGGGCAAAAATCATGCATGACTTGCATGTAGGCATTATTCAGATCATCATCGGAACTCATGCCCTGATCCAGGAAGACTTATCTTTTAATAAACTTGGTTTCGTCATCATCGACGAGCAACATCGCTTTGGTGTCGGGCAAAGAAAAATCCTGAGAGAGAAAGGTATTACTCCGGATGTATTGTTCATGAGCGCAACACCGATTCCCAGAACGCTTGCGATAACGATGTTTGGCGATATGGATATCAGTTCAATCAAGACTATTCCCGCCGGGAGAAAACAGATACTCACTAAAGTGCTCGATTACGAGATGATGGAAAAAGTCTATCAAAGAACTATCACTGAACTTGAAAAAGGACATCAAGCTTATTTTATCGTGCCTTTGATTGATGAATCCGACAAATCTTCACTTATATCCGCAAAAGAATTTTTCCAAGAAATCCAGAATCATCTGCCAAAACTTTACAAGATTGGTTTGCTGCACGGAAAAATGAAAAGCGAAGAAAAGGCTGAAGTCTTGAATGCTTTTTACCATAATAAACTTTCCGTGCTTGTTTCGACAACCGTCGTCGAAGTCGGCTTGAATGTTCCGAATGCGACCATAATGGTCGTAATGAACGCATCGCGGTTTGGTTTGTCGCAATTGCATCAACTAAGAGGCAGAGTCGGGCGCGACAAAGACCAAGCATATTGTTATTTTGTCACCGATGACGCTTTGGAAGGCTTTGACAAACTTGAAATCCTAGAAAAAACTACCGACGGCTTTGAAATCAGCGAAGCCGATCTCAGAATGCGAGGGCCGGGAGAAGTGTTCGGGGAAGAACAAACCGGTATTCCCCGATTCATCATGGCTAATATTGTAGTTGACCAGGAACTGCTGGAACAAGCAATTGATGACGCTCAGGAAATAATTTTGTCGAATGACAATACATCAAGAAAACTGGTCAACCAAATCATTCCGTCAATCGATTCTTATAATTTGAATTGAAATATGGTATACTTTATTATGACAGAGGTGAAAGCATGATTAGAATAGCCGTAGACGCAATGGGTGGCGATTATGCACCCAAAGAACAAATTGCGGGAGTGATGCTTGCAATCAAGAAAATCCCCGACATTGAAATCAATCTCTATGGAAATGAGACTGAAATCAAAAAATATCTCACATCCACAGAAAGAATCAATATCATCAACACTGCATATGTGATTGATATGGGCGAAAAAAACCCGATTAAAGCGATTAAGGAGCATCCGGACTCTTCGATGGCCACTGCGCTTTCAAGTCTCAGAAAAGGCGAAAGCGACGCTGTGGTAAGCGGTGGAGCAACACAAGCCCTGATTGCCGGGGCCCACATTCTCGTCAAGAGAATGCCAGGGTTCAAAAGAACCGCAATCGCACCGGTAATTCCATCTGTTTCAGGCAACCCCACCATTTTGCTCGACTGCGGTGCCAATCTTGAAGTCCGCCCCGAACACATGCTGCAACAGGCGTATTTCGCCAAAGTATACTCTAAGGAAGTATTGGGAGTTGCAGATCCGATTGTCGGTCTGATCAATATTGGAACCGAAGAGGGAAAAGGCAGAGAATTCGATCGGGAAGTCTTCGAACTTTTCAAAAACACAAACTTATTTCGTTTCTATGGAAACGTGGAACCAAAAATGATTTTGGACCCACCCTGCGATATTCTGATCACCGACGGTTTTACCGCCAATATTGTCATGAAGACGATGGAAGGAACCGCCAAAGGCATGGGTTTGATTCTGAAGCAGTCGCTCACAAGTTCAATCCTTGGTAAAATCGGTGCAGTGTTTGCTAAAAAAAATCTTAACATATTTAAAAAAACCATGTCAGCTGAAGAAATAGGCGGAGCATTGATTTATGGATTATACCGTCCCGTCATCAAAGCACAAGGCGCATCGAAAGCATACGGGTTCTATAATGCCATCCGCCAAGGGGCGACAATCGTTAGAAACGAAGTATTCCCTAAAGTTGAAAAATTCGTTCAAGAGACAAAGGTCAAAGAGCATGATGAGTAATAAATTACATGAATTGGAACAATATTTCAATTTGAAATTCAATGATTTCGATTTGCTGATTCGCTCGATGACCCATGCCTCATTTGCCAATGAACACAATACTGAAAGCAATGAGCGCCTTGAATTTGTCGGCGATGCTGTATTGGATCTTGCTGTCGGAAAATATCTTTTTGAACACATTGATGAAGATGAAGGCGTCTTGACAAAAAAACGCGCTCAGGACGTTTGCGAATCAAGTCTTTACGAATATGCCAAAAGTTTCAATTTGGGACAATATCTTTTACTCGGAAAAGGCGAAGAAAAAAGTTTCGGTCGTGAAAAGCCAGCGTTGCTGGCAGATGCTTTTGAAGCTTTTATCGGTGCGATATTTCTCGACAAGAACTTCGAAGAAGTTTATAAAGTATTGAACAAAGTTGTCTTTCCCATCATCAGAAAAACAATGAATGAGGAAGACAATGATTATAAAAGCAAACTCCAAGAATTAGTTCAATCTGACAAACGCACCTTGAATTACGTAATTGTATCCGAATCAGGACCTGCTCACGAAAAAGAATTCGTGGCGAGAGTCTACATGGATGATGTCATCATCATGGGCGAAGGCATCGGAAAAACAAAAAAAGAGGCAGAGCAAAATGCGGCAAGAATAACCTTGGACAAACTTGCTGAAACCGATAAAAAAGAGTTTCTTCCAGAGGAGTGAGAAATATGGATTATTTGTTGGTCAAGAAATTGATTGATGATGGAATCATCGATTTCGACAAAATGATTATAAAAAATTACAAAGCAATCGGCTTATCGGAAGTCGAAGCGTTTATCATCCTCGAACTTCATCAACAGATGAAGCAAGGGAATACGTTTTTGAATCCGACGAAAATAATCAAAAATATTACCATAACCAAAGACGATTTATTGATAATTCTTGATGGACTGATCAAGAGACAATATCTTTCCATCCGGTTGAAAAAAACCAAAAGCGGCAAGGAAACGGAAATATTTTTGCTTGACGACACAATCCAAAAAATTCTTGTAAATTATCAGTTAACAATAAAAAATGAAATGATCAATCAACCCAAAAAATTTGCGACCAATGCAGAGGAAATCGTTGACCTGATCGAAAGTCAATTTCAAAAGCAGCTTACTCCGTTGGAGATAGAAATTATCCAAAAATGGTTGGATGAGGATAAATTCGATTTCTTGGACATTAAAAAAGCGCTTTTAGATGCGATCAAAGCCAATAAGACTTCCTTAAGTTATGTGGATGGCATTCTAATCAAAAGGCGTCAAAAGGCAAAAAATGCCTCTGAGGTCAATTACGATCCACAGAAATCAGAAGCTTTGAAGGTGTTTTTCGATTCATGGGACAAAAAATAAAGCTTGCCATCAAGGCGGAAATCATCCAAAGAGAAATGGAAATTCTTTATCCAGAAGCTCAATGCGAACTCAATTACACTTCCGCACTTGAATTACTGGTCGCAGTCATGCTCAGTCAACAATCAACCGATATATCAATCAACAAACTGACAAAAACTTTGTTTAAAGAGTATACGTCTTTAGATGACTATATCAATATCCCCTTATCAAAACTTGAAGCTGATCTCCATCACATCGGGCTCTACAAAAACAAAGCGAAAAATATCAAAGCCACGGCTTTGATTGTAAAAAAAGAATATTTGGGCATTTTTCCAAACGATCAAGATAAATTGGAAAGATTGCCGGGAGTCGGACGGAAAACAGCCAATGTATTCCTTGCCGAGTGGTATCACGAACCAAGAATTGCAGTGGACACTCATGTTAAAAGGGTGGCAACCCGCCTTGGTCTGGCTAAAGAACTAGACTCAGTGTTGGTTGTCGAAAACATCCTCATGAAATTATATGTTCCGGACCAATGGATCAAGACCCATCACCAGTTTCTATTTTTTGGCAGATATTTTTGCAAGGCAAAAAAACCGAGATGCAGTGAATGTTCTTTAATAAATCAATGTTTGAAGCCTTTTTTATAAAAGGCTTTTTTTTCGCCAAAATTGGCGCAATTTGACCAACAGTGAAATAAAGTGGTAAAATTTTTCAAATAATAACTCTTTTCATTTTTGATTTTCTTTTTTATAATGGAGACACTTGAAGAAAAGGAGAACAAATTAATGCTTAACAAACTGCATAATGACTTGCTTAGAAGGAAAGAAGGAATGTATCAATTCTATTACCAAGGCATCGGAATATCAATCAAGAAAAAACGACTTGAACTTAATTTGACTCAGGAATCTTTAGCCAAAGGAATCTGTTCGAACACGTATATTTCCAAAATCGAAAACAATGCCATCGTTGTAAACAAGGAAAATCTGTATCTGATCATGGAAAGAATGAAATTACCGTTGGATGCCATAGGATTTCCCGAGGAAATGATTGATATTCTCGAAAAATCTCTTTACTATTTCGTTAGGAAAGATGTGAAAGGATATCAAGATTTATTCAATTCCATCGCCAAATATGAGTATGGAATTCTGATATTCATCGCCAGGTTGGGTTATCACGTTTTGATAGGCGACTTTATTTCCGCAAAACCTTTATATAAGGAAATGTATCGATATTTGAGTTCACTGGAAGAATATGGAATCATGGTTTTTGTAATCTATGCTTGTTGGTACAATATTACCATCTCCGATTACGAGTGTGCAAAAAATCTATATTTTATGGCAGAGAAAATAGCATTTTTCAACGAAGATACAAAATCGATGTATGCTTTGTTGCAGTATGTGATTTTCGGAAACATTCAACTCTTCACTATCGCCAGAAACGGATTCGATCTAGCCAAGAATCACTTTATGGAAACAAATAATCTGGCTCGGATTGCCGAATTGATGGTGTATAAAAACATCTTCCATCTTTTCAACAACAATCAAGAGCGCGTCGATTTTGAGAAAGATCAACTTAAATATCTGACAAGTTATCAGAATAACTATTACCTCATGCTACTTTCTGTCGATGATAAAAAGCCGGAAATTTACTGGGATTTATTTGATAAAGACGAAAGATACTATATTGATTACTTGTATTTGCTTGGTGCCTCATTTCGGGAGAAGAATCTTCAAAATGAATATGAAGCGGTAAAATCGGAAATTTCTGCGCTTCATTATCGAATCAAGTCTCCAATCGATTTTCTTCAATATTTGGCGCTTGGGGAAAGCAAAAACAATCTTGCCTACAAAGAGTATTTGATTAATGTCGTATGGCCATATCATGCCTCGCTTCAAAGTCTTTTCTTGATGAGAAAAACAACAGATGAGATTGTTTCAATTCTAAGATCAAAGAAGAGATACAAAGATGCTCTGGCATTCGAGGATAAATATCAGAAAACTGTCTTGAAGTTTCAGACAATAAAAGAAGTTAAGTGGGATTAACCATTTAACTTCTGTCATATGCATCCATGATTCGTTTGGCCAGACCAAGATAAATAATGCCGATTTTGTCAGTCTCTGGGAAAATCGAATGTTTTCCGGAAGAAGGTTGACCGATAGGAATTTGACCTAAAAATGGAACTGTCAGTTTGTCAGCGACGATTTCTCCGCCACCTTCACCAAAGATTCTATGTTTTTGTTCTAAAATATCGTAATATGACATATTCTCGATGACGCCAAGAATATCATGTTGAAGACTTTTCGCTGCGAACCCGGCTTTAATGGCGATGTGAGAAGCGCTGGGATGAGGTGTGGTGATGAGGATCATTTTAGCGTCCGGAACAAAGTTTTTGACATCGATCATCACATCGCCGGTTCCTGGAGGAAGGTCAATCAATAGATAATCAAGCTCCTTGCTCCAAAGCGTATCCTCAAAGAATATTTTCAAAACTTTGTTTAGCAATGGGCCGCGCCACATCAAGGCCCTGTCTTTTTCAACCAAAAATTCCGTTGACACCATCTCTATGCCGTCAATAACCATAGGATAGATTTTTTCATTGGGAGTTCCGGCCAATTCAAGATCTTCACATTCAAATATTTTCGGCATATTCGCTCCATAAATGTCTGCGTCGATCACGCCGACTTTTTTCCCGAGAGAAGTCATCGCATATGCCAGATTCGCAGTTATTGTTGATTTTCCGACACCGCCTTTTCCGGAAACAATGCCAATGATTTTCACGGACTTTGTCAATGCTTTTGGCCTCATTTGTTCATAATCGAGTGTCAAGCCTTTAAAGCCCATGTCAAGTTTAATGATCTTTGCGATTTGTCTGGTAATCTGTGAAGTAATCTCTGTAATCTTCTTGCCTACTTCAATAAGAAGAACGGCATTATCTTTTTCTTCGTCGATACCGATGTGTTTGATCGCTCCCAAGTCTTTTAAAGAACGATTACGACTTGGATCGATGATGTTTTCAATGTTTTGACGTATTTGTTCAAGTTTATCCATGATTTCAGCCTCTTTTCAGATGATATATCCAAAACTATTATATCTAATATTCAGAAAAAAGCCAACGATATCACTTTTCAATTTTCATTCGCTTATTTACACTCGATAATCCTCGCGTTATAATACACTTAGAAAATAGGTGGATTAAGATGTACAGAAAAATATTAAAGTTGGCCGTACCGCTTCCTGATATCACCAAATTCAAACGCTATTTGTTTATTGGCCCGCATCCTGATGATATCGAAGTTGGCTGTGGCGGGCTTATCAGCAAGCTATCAAAGACCGGAAAAGAAATCTATTTCGCAATTGTTACAGATGGCGGAGCCGGAAGTTTCGACCAAAACATCAACCAAGAACAACTGGTCCAAACCAGAAAAAAAGAATCACTGGAAGCCAAGACTGTCTGGGGAGTCAAAGATGTCTTTTTTTTGGGTTTTCCTGATGGGGGAGACTACAGAGTGTGGGACGTGGCCAAAGCAGTGGCCAAAATATGCATCGAAATTGATCCGGAGATAATCTTTGCACCTGATGCGAAGATGCCATCAGAAATTCATCCAGACCACATCAAAACCGGAAGCGCAAGCGAGACCTCGATTTTGATGAGTCAGTATCCGCTGATTTATAAGCAAAATATCGGTGAAATTCCTCAAGAAAACAAGCAGAATTTCAATCCCAGAACCATTGCTCTTTATTTTACGCACAGGCCTAACCAGTACGTGTCTTTGAAAAAAGAAGATATAGATATGCAAAAAAAGGCGATTGAAAAACACCTTAGCCAATTTTCAAACCCTGAAGAATTATCCGTGATATATCGATACATGGCTATCAGGGGAAAAATCTTCGGATCACTTGGAAAAAGAGGCAAAGAGGGCTACTTTGTCAGGGGCAGCCTGCAACAACATTGCTTCCCGGAAGTCAACTTTTATTGATTGATAATTCTTGACTTATAATCTAAAAAAAAGTATAATTGGTTTGCTGCGCTGAGGTGATATCATGAAATGGACCATTCACGAACTGAGGAAGCATCATCGCACAAATAACAGCTTTGAATACGTGCTAGACTGCAATCAGTATTTGGGTGACGACGCTGATGATTTGGTAGATATTTCTCCGGTTAACATCCAAGGATTATTTTCTTGGATTCAACAGGACAAAATTTATCTTTTTGAACTAAAAATACAATGCGTATGCACCATGCTATGTGCGATTACTTTGGAAGAGGTGGAAGTACCGCTGTCATTCTCGACCACCTTAGAATTCGCCCAGGAGATTTTTGATGACAATACGATCCTGATCGAAGGTGTAACAATCGACCTTGACCCATATATTTGGGCGGAGATTCTGATTGAAAAACCGATGAAAGTCGTCAGCAAGCATGCCTATGATCACTATCAAGAAGACATAGTCAAGCTTGACCTGGAAGAACTGATTGATAACAACCCGTTTGCAAAACTGAAACAACAATAATCAAATAATACAGGAGGTGAAAACATGGCAGTACCATTTCGTAAAACGAGTAAAGCAGTAAAAAGAAAAAGACGGACACATTTTAAGTTGAGTGCACCTTCAATGGTTGTTTGCCCAAACTGCGGCGAACTGACTTTATCGCATCAAGTATGCAAGAAGTGCGGATATTACAAGGGCGTGTTGGTTAAAGAACCAAAACCGGAAAAAACAGAAAAAGAATAAAAGAAAAGAAGCGCTGAGATAATCAGCGTTTTTCTTTTTCAATCATCCGGGGCTGTGATATAATACACTTGGTGATAAAATTTGGCAAACCATGTTCCCGTCTTGCTTGACGAGGCGATAGAGTATCTTGACATCAAGCCTTCCGGAACCTACGTCGACATGACTTTGGGCGGAGGCGGTCATAGTGAATTAATCCTAGAAAGGATTCCCGAGGGAACCCTGTTTTGTTTTGATCAGGATGAATATGCGCTTGAGTATGCCAAAAAACGACTCGCAAAATTTTCCAATGTGACTTTCATAAAAGACAATTTCGTCAACGCAGCGGCAAGACTTAAAGAAAAAGGAATTATTCAAGTCGACGGGATTTTATTTGACCTGGGGGTTTCTTCCTTTCAGTTCGACATCCCCGAACGTGGTTTTTCCTATCAAACTGACAACCCTCTTGATATGAGGATGGATCTAAATCAATCTGAAAATGCAATGACGATCGTGAATACTTATACCCAAGATAAAATCGCTGAGATTCTATTCCGCTATGGAGAAGAACCTTTTGCAAGAGTCATAGCCAAAAAAATCGTGGAATACAGGTTTCATAAACCGATTGAAACCACTTTCGAGTTGGTCGATATCATCAAAGGTGCGCTCCCAAATAAGATTCTACGGAAGAAAGGGCATCCTGCAAAGCAAACTTTCCAGGCATTAAGAATAGCTGTTAATGACGAACTTGGAGTTCTTGAAAAAGCGCTTCATGATTCCATCGGTTTGCTGAAACTAGGTGGACGACTAGTGACTATCACTTTTCATTCTTTGGAGGACAGGATCTGCAAAACTGTTTTCCGTAATTACGCGACTATCGACATCCCGAAGGGAGTACCGATATTGGTCGACGAAATTCCTGTTTTACGTTTGGTGACGAAGCATGTCGTCAAACCTCAGGAATCGGAAGTTTTGGCCAATAATCGCGCCCACAGCGCCAAGTTAAGAGCGGTTGAGAAAACACTTTAAGCAAAGTTTTTTTTGCTAAAATAGAAAACATTTACTTCTCGATTTCCCCCTAAATTAAATCCATTTTTCTTGACTTTCATACAAATCTTGACGTATGTCTTTGAGCCAAAACACTCAAAAAATAAGTTTCGGTAACTAAAAAGTATTATATACTTTGGAAAAAAGTCAGATGTCAGATTTATTATAAATAAACTTCTCAGAAATGCAAATAATCTTTATTATAATAATCAGTTTTCCTAATAAAATTTTGCTACTCATAAGAAATCAAGCCGAGTAATTTTATGTGCGTATGTTGATGTTTTTAAATTGAGATGATATAATAAACCAGCCTAGGAACGTTTCCTATGTTAACGGGCAATTACTTCTCAGAAAGTGAGTACAAATGCTAGAAAAAATAAGTCTTGATATCATTAAATCTCTGACGATATCTGAACTTGATGTATTGCGCTATATCGACAACAATAAGAGAACAGTGATTGAGATGAGCATTCAAAAGCTGTCAAAAGCTAGTTTTACTTCGACAGCAACGATTATGCGGTTGTGCAAAAAATTGGGGATATCTGGTTTTTCTGAACTGAAATACCGTTTGAAGGAAGAATTAGACTCTTCAAGTAAAAAAAAGAAAAGCACATCATTCAAAGAGATATTAGATTATAATGTTGACTTGATATGCAATACTTCGAGCCACATCGAGGAGAATAAAGTGAACGAAGTGATCAATCTGTTAATGAAACCGACAAGGATCCATTTTTTTGGTAAGGGTCTGACAGCATCTGTCCTCGAATATGCTTCAAAGCAGTTACTAACCTACAACCGATCCAATTTTCTCTATCAAGACACTCATATCGCATACTTGGCGGCTGAAAACATGGATGAGAATGACGTTCTGTTTGCTTGTAGTCTATCCGGGAAGACTCATCAAGTTATTCGAATGACTCAGATTGCAAAAAGCCGCAAAGCCAAGATCATCACGATTTCACGTAACCGAGAAAATGAATTATCAGAATTAGGAGATTATGTTTTTTCCGTTTACGCTGAAGAGAACGAGGATAGTCTCTTTGATGTTTCTTCGCGTTTGCCTATGATGTTCGTTCTGAATGTGATTATTACAGGCTACATTGAGAAACTTAGCCAATCAAAAATCAATGAAAAGCACAGTCTTTGATGACTATCACCTATATCTAATTTTTTATAATGAATAAATTCAATATGCAAAGAGAATTCCGGATCCGTCCAGAATTCTTTTTATTTTATTGCTATGTGGATATTTATTATGTTGTAATATATGACATTTATTGTCACTGAAAAGGCTTGCATACAATTTCTTTCATATGATAAGATAGTCACAGTAGAGGTGAATTGCATGTACAAAAACACTTATAAATTGGTTATTGTTGGGGGAGGGAGCACTTGGACCCCAGGCTTGCTTAAGAGCTTGTGCCTAAAGAAAAATCTCCTCTCATTATACGAGATAGTCTTGTATGATATAGACGAAAATCGCCAGGAAAAAGTTGGCAGATTTGCATCCGTATTGTTGAAAGAAGAATATCCCGGGTTAAGATTGATATGTACGTCAGATAAGCAAAAAGCATATGAAAATGTTGACTTAGTCTTTTGTCAAATTCGTACTGGCGGAATGAAAATGAGAGAGCAAGATGAAAAAATACCTTTGAAACATGGGTGTATTGGCCAGGAAACTTGCGGAGCAGGGGGCCTTGCGTACGCCATGCGATCAATTCCAGATATGCTCGAAATAATAAAAGACATTCGGGAGTTTTCTCCAAAGGCTTGGATTCTTAATTATACAAATCCCACTGCAATTTTGTCGATTGCTATCCAAAAAAAATATCCTGATGATTATCGAATTTTAAATATCTGTGACCAGCCAATCAACATGTTGAAATCATATGCCAAAGTTGTCGGAGCTGATTATCGCTCCTTGACGCCTGTATATTTTGGCCTTAATCATTTCGGATGGTTCACTCATATTTATGATCGAGACAAAATTGACCTATTGCCTAGAATCAAAAAACATATTCTTCAACATGGTTTTGAGCCGGAAAACAAGGCAGATCGCGATCCATCTTGGTTAATGACATATTCAATGGTAAAAGATATTATTACGCTTTTTCCAGAATATTTGCCGAATACTTATTTGCAATATTACTTGTTTCCAGAATATAAAGTAAGTCAAATGAATAAAAACTATACGCGTGCTAATGAAGTAATGGATGGTAGAGAAAAAAAAGTATTTGCCGAATGCATACGTGTTGCAGAAACAGGAAGCGCAAAAGGATCTTTTCTTGCTGTTAACGACACTCACGCGGAATTAATAGTCAATCTGGCTATTGCAATCATGGGTAATACCAAGGAACAATTCGTGATGATTGTTCAAAACAATGGCTGTATTCCGAATCTAAGCGACGATGCGATGGTCGAAATCAACACGATAGTTGGGAAACGTGGTGCTGTTGCAATTCCTGTGGGAAAGATTTCGTCTTTTTACAAAGGCATGATTGAACAGCAATATGCATTTGAAAATCTAGTCTGTCAGGCTTTCTTTGAAAGATCATCTGACAAGCTTGTCCAAGCATTAACTTTGAATCGAACCGTTGTTGACGGTTTTAAAGCCAAGGCGATTCTTGATGACTTGATGGAAGCAAACCAAGGCTTTTGGCCTCTTCTTAAATAATATGAAGCTGATTGTGAATGCTGATGACTTCGGCTTAACGAATGGAGTCACAAATGGCATTTTTGAGGCGATTCAATATGGCATTGTATCTTCAACAACAATGTTGATTAATACTGGCGCGACCATTTTGGCCGCAAACTTAGTAATTAGACATCCCGAAATAAACGTTGGACTGCACCTAAACATCAGTTTTGGCAAGCCACTTACACAATGTCCTTCTTTGGTCGGGGCAAATGGGCTTTTTATCAAGCCGGATGAATTAATCACAGGTGATTCCTATGATGAAGAAGAAATATACAATGAGTATTTTCATCAGTATAAAAGATTTGTCGATTTGGTCAACAAAATACCGACACACCTTGACTCTCATCTTTACGTTCATCAACGATTTCCCAAGGCGAGGCGGCAAATCATTCGACTTGCCGAAACACTCTCTATTCCAGTTAGGGAATATGGGTATGGATCTTTCAAACCGGTTGCTTTTGAAAAAGGCTTCAAAGCGCTTCCTGCCGATGACATAAAAAGCATGATTCTCAAGTTCAAGACGCTAGTAATCAGGCACAAAGATGACGATTGGGTGGAATTGATGGTTCATCCGGGAATATGTGACAGCGAATTATTGCGGAGTTCATCGTACAGCTACCAACGAAATATTGAATTCAGCACTTTATTTTCTCCAGATATCATGACCTTTTTATATGAGAACGGAATAGAATTGAAGAGTTTTAAAGATATTGAAGGTGAATGACATGGCATCAATTGAGCTTGATCACATCATCAAAATATACGATGTTAAAAAAAACAAAAAGAGCGACAAAATTCCCGAAGGTATTCGGGCAATTAATGACATTTCTTTTGTTATACCCAGTGGGAGTTTCACAGTGTTGGTAGGTCCTAGTGGGTGTGGGAAAACTACACTTCTCCGTATGATAGCAGGGCTCGAAGAAATTACTTCCGGAACTATTAAAATTGATGGAGTAGATATCACAAATTTCGAACCTGGTGATCGAGGACTAGCTATGGTATTTCAAAGTTACGCACTATATCCGCATATGTCTGTGCGAGATAATATTGAATTTGGACTAGTTAATGCAAGAATTCCGAAAAGTGAGATAAAACAGCGAACTGACGAAGCTTTAGAGATAGTTGAGTTATTAGAATTACAGAACCGGAGGCCAGCATATTTATCAGGTGGTCAAAGACAGAGAGTAGCATTGGCTAGGGCGATCTCTAAAAAACCACAGTGCTTTCTTATGGATGAGCCGTTATCCAACTTAGATGCCAAGCTACGTTCCGAAATGCGTACAGATCTAATTCTCCTTCATAATGAACTCGCCTCAACATTTGTATATGTAACGCACGACCAAATCGAAGCCATGACCATGGGAAACAACATCGTGGTTATGAATGAAGGAATGATTATCCAACAGGGAACTCCGTCCGAAATCCATAATGATCCCAATTGCGTTTTCGTAGCCCAATTTGTCGGTGATCCAGGAATGAACATTATCCCGATCGGAAATTATCAGATCGGCTTTCGTCCACGGGATGTCCATATTGATCCGGAAAAGGGAGACGAATCTTCTTGTATTATTTCGGGTACAATTGACGGTGTGGAAAACCATGGTTCGGAATTTTTGTATTCTCTACAATTCCTTGGTTCGCGACTATTTATCAAAGAATTTTCCAAAACAAGCCGAAAGATATATTCACAAGTTGCTTTTGCAGTGGACGAAGATGATTTTTATTTGTTCGACAAAGAAGGAAAAAGAATATATAACGCAGTTTTGATTGGAGAAGAATATGGAATTTTCAAAAAAAGTTGTCGTTAACTACGAGTCTTTTTCCGCACAAATTGAACAAGCCCTGAATACAATCCGCTTCAGCAGGCAAAAACGGGATCGGATCGGAATCATGGTTGGGAAAAATGAACTTGTAGCCATACGCAAAAAGAAAAGAGAGTATTTCCAATCGCTTAACCAGGAAGAAAGACATGCATTTCGAAATTGCCAAAAAAAACAATTTGATGTCAAAAAGTGCTCATTTCAGAAGAAATTGGATTCATGGGAAAAAAAGATCTTCCGGAAAGTGAATCCTGCATACATTTACATTCTTCCAGCAGCTCTTGGAGCCATTTTGTTTACTGTGCTCCCTGGAATATTTATGCTAATCGGATCGTTTTTCAAAGTCAATCTTGTTAGTATTGAGCGTTCCAGTTTTGTCGGACTTTGGAATTACCAGATGATCTTTACTAGGGATACAGAGTTTCGAAAAGCCTTTTGGAACACGATTATCTACTCATTCTTTACAGTTGGTGTTCTTATGGTTGTTACTTTGTTTATGGCAACGTGGTTGCGGAAAAACTCACGAATACACAATTTGTCGCAAACGATGATCTTTACGCCCCATATCGCTTCTATGGTTTCCGTAGCCATTCTTTGGACACTAATGCTAGATCCGCAAGGTATCATTAACCAGGCACTAGCGTTATTTGGCATTGTAGGTCCAAACTGGCTGATGAACTCGAAGACCTCTCTCATTTCGGTCGGTTTAGTAGCGGTTTGGAAATCGATAGGTTATTATGTCTTGTTAATTATTGCAGGACTTCAATCAATTCCTGCCTATGTATATGAGGCTGCAAAATTAGATAAAGCCAGCAGTTTCACGATATTTCGAAAAATCACTATTCCCCTGCTTTCACCGACGTTAATGTTCGTTTTCATGATCAAACTGATCAATTCCTTCAAATCCTTTGCCTCAATTGACTTGATGACACAAGGAGGTCCCCAGGGTTCTTCAATGGTTTTAGGATACTGGATCTATACTGCTGGTCGTGTAAAATTTAATTATGGTTTCTCAATGGTGGGAGCAGTTGTCCTGACCTTGATGGTTTCAACGTTTACAATACTCGCCTATAAACTGTTCAACAAAAAAGTGGTGTACTGATAATGAATAGCGAGAATACATTTACTGAAGCATACAAGGCTAAGATTTCCGTTGACAGGAACAGATTCCTGTTTCTGAATCGTCTGAAAAGACGAGTAAAATATATTTTAAAGATTATCAACTATCTTTTATTAATAGGAGTCGGACTGTTTTTTGTCTATCCTTTTACTTGGATGGCTTCAATGTCCCTCCGTCCACTGATCGAAGCATTGTCCTTTTCACCGGGGCTGATTGTATCTGACCCGCAGTGGGGAAATTATCTTTATGCTTGGAACCAGGCGCAAATCTCACACTACGTTGGTAATTCGGTCACGTACTCCCTGCTAGTACTATCGCTTCAGTATATTACGATCATACCAGCAGCTTATGCTTTTGCATATCTTGAATTTAAGGGCAAAAAACTACTTTGGGGAATTAAATATCTAGGTATGATACTTCCTGCCGAGGCAACGCTTATTCCTGTGTATTTTTTCTACTGTAAATTGGGGATTGTCGATACTTGGGGCGGATTGATTCTTCCTTCTCTTGTAGCGATGTTTGGTATTTATATGTTTATGGGGGCGTTTAGACAGATTCCAAAAGAAGTAATCGAGTCCGCCAGAATGGATAAGGCCAAGAATCGCATCCTATTGATCAAAATCATGATACCAATGATTGCTCCTGTCATAATAACTCATTTGCTGATTACGTTCATAAGTAACTGGAATGAGTACTACTGGGTTCTTGTCATGACCAACTCTGAGGCGGTAAGAACTCTGCCAGTTGCACTTCGAGGATTGATACAGGTTGATGAAGGAATACCTAATTGGAATGTTGTCATGGCCGGCACCATGATTCAAGTTGCGCCAGTAATGCTGATGTACATCTTTGCAAGTAAAAAAGTAAAAAGCATAATGGTTGGCTGGACTCCAGGACGCAAATGATCAAAATTTTAATTTAAATTATGAAGGTGCTTCATCATGTAAGCATTTCATGAAAATAAAAAAAGGAGAATAGAAATATGAAAAAAATTATTTTAGGGTTAGTAACATTTTTCTTTGTTTTTATGGTTGTCGGCTGTGTTGAATCCGTTACGACACTTCCAACTACAACTCAACAAACGACAACAACTACAGGCGCACAGACCACAACGCAACCTGGGACTACTGTCAGTAGTCAGACAACATCTCAGACAACAGCTTCAACAACAGTTCCAACAACAGCTTCAACAACGGTTACAACCGAAGAAGTTGATCTTGATCTTTTCCCTGATCAGGAATGGGCCATGCTCAGTAATGATCATGAAGAAGCTGTAGAAATCACGATGTGGATTCCTAACTCAGCGACATCTTCCATGGGAATGGCAATTACGGAATTGATAAATCTGTTTAACATGGAACAAGCATTGACGTATCCGGGGAGTAACATTTCTGTCATTGTTGAATTTCAAGGAACTTCCTCAAATTTGAATACAAAAATGCAAGCTGCAATTCTTGCAGGGAACAATCCAGTTATTTCAGCTATTGGAGTATCATCGGTACCTTTATATGAGGAAAAAGCCATTGACTTACGGACCATTTTCACATATGATGAGATAGGACAGCAAAATCTGGGTTTGATGCAATACTCGCTCTTTAACGGGAAATTAATGCTCAATCCATATTTTCCAAGTGCAAGTAATATCCTTGTTGCAAACAAGACATTGATCGAATCCAAAGAATACACTTTGCCAACCCCAGAATCTATCGTGTCAGATTCAGGCGAGTCGACCTGGACTTGGAACGAGTTCAAGCAGATTGCTGTCGGAGTGACCACAATCAATGAGGTTGATGAAGAGAGCATCTATGGATTTGCTGCTAATAGTGCCGATCCTACAGGAATCATGATCGAACAAGGCGGAAGACTATACAATGATACAATTACACAACTGCTCTTTGATGGTAACGACATGATGGAAACAGGATTGACTTTCTGGCGATCCCTTGTGACTGATAATGCAATGCGTAGTCCTAACTCACGCTCGAACCACGGAACCCTTATTGTTTCGGAATTCTATTCCGGAAAAGTGGGTATGTTATTCACGACTTCTTCAAACTTGAAGAACATCACCGATAACGCAATTCTTGGAGGCTTTGAAGTCGAGGTATTGCCTTTTCCGAAAAACACTGAATTTTTCGTTAATCAAGGCGGATCAGGCATAATGATTTTCGACAATAAACCACAAGCTGAAATTGAAGCTGCTGCCGAATTCTTGAGATGGCTGAATGAGCCTACTCAAAATGCATATCTATCTTCACAAACCGGATACCTGCCTATCAGTAACGCTGCTGCCCAAGCTGCTTCGCTTCTTGCTGTTTACGCTGAATATCCGATGCTACGGACAGTGTGCGACTACATGATGTTTGGAGTTCGCTCTCCTCAAGGAATCGCCAAGCCTGCCGTTGATTCAAAAATCAATGCATATTCCAAACAGATATGGTCAGAACCAGAAAAATCCATTTCAGATATCGTAAGTGAAATGATTTCGGAAGCTCAATACGAAATTGATGCAAACAACTAAGGATAGAAAGATTACTTTCTCCATAATCGGATTAGGTGGACGAGCAAACGTCTACCTTTCTGCTTTGGAGAAACATTTTCCCGGGAAATTTCAGATTGTGGCTATTGCTGATCCGGACAGACAGAAACAAGACAAATTCCGGCGCAGATGCAATATTCCCACTGAACTAGTTTTTGATTCTGACACGGCTTTTCTTATGCGCAATAAGCTTTCTGATATCGCTATAGTCTCTACACAAGATCAGTTGCATTTCAAAGAAGTAAAATGTTTAGTCGAAAAAGGATACGATATTATTCTTGAAAAGCCGATTGCATCATCTCTTGAAGAAACAATCGCGTTATACCAAGTTGCAAGACTTCATCCCGAATGCAGAATTGCAGTATGTCATGTTCTTCGATATACCAAGTTTTTCCAAACTATTAGAACCCAGATTAAGAGCGGACGGATCGGAAAAATAATCAACATACAGCATAATGAAAACATCGGATACTATCATTTTGCTCACAGCTATGTCCGGGGACCATGGCGAAACACCGCAAAAAGCAGCCCTTTGATTGTTGCTAAAAGCTGTCATGACATGGATATTCTTCTTTATTTACTTGATGGATTGCACGCTAGAAAAATCTCTTCATTCGGAAGTCTATCGTATTTTTGCCACGCAAATTTCGATGAGAGCAAAATGGCAGATTCTTGTCTGGACTGTTCGATAGAAACAAGTTGTCCGTATTCAGCAAAAAAGATATATTCTGGAGATAAAATTAAATCAGTGCTGTTCGATTTGTCATCAGTTACCCGCTTTGAAGAAGATCTTCGGAAGTCACAATATGGAAAATGCGTATTTAACTGTGACAATGATGCGGTTGACCATCAAGTTTCGATCATTGAATTTGAGAATGGAGTCACTGCAACTTTTAATTTATCGGCGTTTACTTCCAAAGTAAGCCGATCAATAAAGATTATGGGAGAAAAAGGTGAAATTAGAGCGATCGAAAAGCCTTACTTGATAGAAGTGCACGATTTTTTGAATGACAGTATAGAGACACTTGATTTAAACATAATGCAGCGAGGCCATGGTGGTGGAGACGAAAACTTTATAATCGAATTCATGCATCAATACGGAAATGGTGAAGATTTTTCATCATCGCTTATTAATTCGATTGAATCGCATGTAATGGCTTTTTTGGCAGAAAGATCAAGGCTTGACAATGGACAAGTAAAAGAAATAGAAGCCATTATGAAAGAAATATATATGAAACAAGACTGAATTAGCAGTTTGTCTGGACGGTGAATAGCTTGGAATATGAAATGGCGACTTTTGGCAGAAGACTTGGCGCATATCTCATTGATACCCTTTTCATTTTTTTAGTATGGTATTTTTTGACCATTAAGGATATGGCATCTTTTAACACTATCATGGAGACGCTTGATCCCCAAGCAGAAAATGCGTTTTCCCTGTTTGTAGAAAATCTGTTCCAACTATATGTCAAATTCGTCTTCAAATGGATCTTTGTCAGCACTATAATTTTTGTATTCCCTCCAGCAATCGTCGGAGATGGAAAAACAATTGGAAAACTTTTGTTTGGGATAAGTGTTGTCGATTTAAAAACAGGAAATGAAATAATCCCGATAAAACTCATCTTGAGAGAATTCATCATCCGCAATCTATTGGAATCGATGCTCATCATCCCTTTCATAGTTTCCGCAGCGATGGTCATATTTCGCAAAGATTCGCGATCAATCCATGATCTTGTCGCAGGCACAATAGTGATCAAAAAATCATATCAGAGCACAATATAGGTTTTCTATGATTACAACTCTAAAACCCGAGAATTTCGATAAATTAGTTGATTTTGCCAACCGAGAATTTTCACGCAATCGAAAAAAGATCGATTTCAGACAATTTCAGCCCAAAATATACCTTCATCCAGACCGATATGGTCCATATCATCTAGTATACGAACAAAATAACAGAATCATAGGTGTGATAGGGACCTATCCGGTCAAATTCAATAATTTGGACCTTCTCGGCATCGGCACTGTATGTGTTGATGTCAAATTTCGCAATCTTGGCGTCATGGAAGAAATGATCACATATCTTCATCAACATTTTGCTGAAGATTATGATATTCTATATCTTCTTGGCAGCAAAAGAAGGTATGAAAGGTTCGGATATTATGTGGGAGGTAGAAAGGTCAGTTTTCACATCAAAAAGGATTTTTTCAATGATAAGGACTATATACTCTACTCTTTATTGCGTTATGATGTTAGCACTCAATCTGTTGATCGTAGACTCTATGACTTGTACAATAAGAATATCAATGCGGTAAGTCGAGATTCAACATGTTTTGGTCAAATATTGAGAACTCACGGCAACATCATATACTTGATCGACCCCTCTGCTGATAAAGGATACTTGGTCTTCGATGTAATCCATAATTGTGTTGTTGAGGCAGTATTGAACGGCATTTCTATACTTGATGCGATCATCAGCCTTATGGCTACTAGAAACTGTCAGGATGTGAATTGGGAGACCAGTATCCATGATCCTGATATTGTTGAGCTATATCGCTTGGCAGAGCGATCTCAGATTACCCAAATTGCAAATCTCCGCGTCAGCAATTATACTAAACTTCTTCAAAAACTCTTTTCTGTAAAAACAAATCTTATGCATGGACAGCTTTCCATCCAACTGAATTCAGGTCATAACTTCACTATTTCAGTTGGAGAGAACGTTAGTATCAATGAAAATCTATGTAAAAACAAATATGATTTGATCTTGACTGATAGAGAGTTCCTTGTCCTATTGTTTGATGATTTTTGTATTTATCATACAGAACATCCAAAGTCAAGTTTGATAAAATCTTGGTTTCCGTTCGATCTTCCGGCAACTATCAGTAACATTGACAGCATTTGAATCGAGGTCAATATGAAAACAATAATTTATATTAATCTGGATGGCTTTTCCTATTCTTATTACTTAGAGGCAAAAAAGCAGGGTAAGACAGCTATTTTCGATGAGTTCGCATCTAACGGTTTTCTGTTTAGCAATCTGAATTGTGGCATTGTTTCGATTACTAATCCTATGCAGGCTGCCATTCTGTCGGGCGCATGGAGCCACAAGACTCACAATTTTTACCAACATTATGATCCAATAAAGAGACAGGTTATCAAACATTATCGAAGAAACGATGCGGAGAACATAGCGGAAGCGTACATAAGAAACGGATTATCGGCAATTTCCATTCATCAGTTTATGTTAGAAGACAACCCCTGTATCCTTGGAGTCAAGGACAGAGCGTATTTTCGCACTCTATCGATGCCAAGCAACTATCTTGACAGGTTGAATATTCTTGACAAAATCATCCTTCGTCAGCCAGTTATTTCCGGCGATCAATATATTGTATATGATGAGTTGCCCGCTTTTATTGCAGTATACATCGATGATCTTGATGCAATCGGACATAACAGTCAGGAATATGAGAAGATTCCGATACGCAATTCTTTTAGCGAACGACAGAATGATATTTTGTATCGCCTCGAACAAATTCAAAGAAAATTGAAGGAGTCAGTGGAATTGTGTAAACTGACTCGAAAAAATGACGACATCGTGTTTTTGATTACTTCAGATCATGGCATGACAAGATTTGAAGGACCATCTTTGTTTCCTAATCTTCTTAATAGCATTAAGGCAATTGGAATTAGAGCCTCTAGTGCGGAAGACGCCGATGAGGATACTGAAGTTGTTTTACTTCCGTATGTAATCGAATGTGCAGTGTATTGTATGCAAAAAATGTCACAAGAAAAGCGAGAAAAATTAGTTGGTTTGTTCAACGGTCTCGAATATTTGGATGTATATTTCGACAGATATAAGTTACTTTCGAAGTTCGGAATGGATGATAGATGCCCCGATTATTTGTTATCTCCGAAACCATTTGGGCACTTTTATCGCAAAGATATTTTGCAAGGGCAATTTGGAGCTTCTCATGATTCCTTCGATGAGACATCTCGGCACGTTTTCGGATTGCTTTTTGGTAGCAATGTGGCAAAATGGGGTACTCTAGATGACTCAGTAAGCTCAATTGATCTTTTGCCAACGATTGCCAAATATGTTCACGGAATTGAAATGCGTGATGCAACTGGAATAATCTGCGATCGCTTTTTCGAGAAATAATTTACTGTATTTATTTAAATAACCGACTCTATATGGAGAGGACACAGCAAAATGTTTGTGATGGAAAAGGAAATCCGTGAAGAACCTTCGCTACTTAGCGTTGCCCATAAGACCAACTGGCAAGTATCAAATAAAATTGCACAAAAAGTCAAAGAACGTAATATTAGACACATTATTCTGTCTGGGAGGGGATCTTCTGACCATGCGGGAATTTATTTTAAATACCTTTGTGAAATAATAACAGGCATACCGGTTACTCTAGCGGCTCCAAGCGTTTTAACAGTGTATGAAGGCAAATTGGATTTGTCTAATACGCTTACAATTGGCGTTTCTCAAAGTGGTGAAGCAGAGGATGTTTTGGCTATTTTGGAAAAAGCCAAGAGTCAAAATTCAATTACTGTATCTGTGACGAATCACTGTGATTCGCCTTTAGCACAAATTTCTGATTTCCATCTCGACCTTTGTGCAGGTGAAGAAATCAGTGTTGCTGCAACAAAAACGTTTGTATTAGAAATGTATAATTTAGCGCTCATTGTAGCCTCAATATCTAATAATGCAGATTTGAATATTGGGTTGCAGGGCCTTCCCGAAATACTTTCAAGTGTATTGCAAGATGATGAAATAATATCTATGATAGCATCTACGATGACAGATATTCAGACATGCTTTGTGCTTGGTCGAGGATTGGTGGATGCCGTAACAAGAGAGATAGCTCTGAAATTGCAAGAGACTTCTTATATCAAAGCATTTGGTTTTGCATTAAGCGATTTTTTACATGGTCCATTCGCTCTTATTGATTCCAATTCAATCATTTTACTTCTTGTTCCGAACGATGGGACTCATTCCGAAAGTCTTGCCATGGCTAAAAAACTTCGTCAAGAAGGTTGCCGATTAGTAGCAATAACTGATGATTCAAAATTAGATGTAGGCGAAAAAATTGTTGTTCCTGAAGTCTGCGATTTTATCCGCCCTTTTATATTTGCATGTGTCGGTCAGTTGCTTGCATGCCGAATCTCTGAGAAAAAAGGAATGAATCCCGATAGTCCAAGAGGAATTAAGAAAATCACAATTACCAAATAAGACATCTATGGTTTAGATGTCTTTTATATACTGATTTTGAAAACCACGTATTTTTCAACTCTAAAAGAGCACTAAAATGCAATAGCATTTCAATCTTATAACTTTGTTTTTGTGAATTCGAAGGAATCCTTTTTTTATAATCCATTAATAACTTCAATTTTGTGAATTTTGGTGAATAATCGTGCTCACAGCGCCAAGCTAAGAGAGGCTGAGAAAACATTTTAGACAAAGTTTTTTTTGTTGACAGCACAGGTTGTTTGTGATATCATACTTTTGCGATTTGTGCAGGTATAGTTCAATGGTAGAACATCAGCCTTCCAAGCTGATTATGAGGGTTCGATTCCCTTTACCTGCTCCATTTTCAAAATTCAATGATTTATTAGGCGCTTGCTTGACTAGGGCAGGTATAGTTCAATGGTAGAACATCAGCCTTCCAAGCTGATTATGAGGGTTCGATTCCCTTTACCTGCTCCAAAAATCAGAAAAGCCCTATGCGAACCATAGGGCTTTGCTTTAAGGAAGAGTATCGAAGAGGCTGTAACGAGCTGCACTCGAAATGCAGTCGTCCGCAAGGGCGCGTGGGTTCGAATCCCACCTCTTCCGCCAGGTCGAGATGTGGCGCAGTTTGGTAGCGCGCTTGGTTCGGGACTAAGAGGTCGTGGGTTCGAATCCCATCATCTCGACCATTATGTCGATTTGGTCCTTACACATACGTGTAAGGGCCATTTTTTTGTATTTCTTTCATTAATTTTGCTTGATTTTTAGTAAAACATTTACTTTTAGCTTAAAATGTGTGTCAAAATGTGTGTCATTTTTTTTCTTTCTTATGCCCTTGTTTGGCTAACTTTAGGATTTGTTGTTGTTCAAAGTCGTGATTAATGTGGTTATAAGTGTTGATTCTGAGGTCAAAACTAGCATGGCCCATCCATTTTGAAGCTGTTTTTGAATCAACATTTCTTTCCAAACATTGGGTTGAAAAATAGTGCCTTAGATTATGCAGCGGAAGTTTTATTCCGTACTCTGTAGCTATTCTTGGAAACAAATGAGTGATGTTTGATTTGCTGATGAAGTAGAAGATCTCTCCTGGTTTTTTGTCGATTTCTGTAAGGACTTCATAAGCTTCATCAAACATTGGAACATCTCGGATTGCAGCTGGTGTTTTTGGATCATCCAGGATTTGTCTGGAACGAGTATCATATACCTTGTTCACAGAATTTTTTTTATTATCTAAGTCAATGTCATTCCAGGTCAATGCTAGCGCTTCGCCTTTTCGCATTCCAGTTGCTGCGAGAAATTTTGCGAATAGGAATGTATTAAAACTACGTACTTTTAGCCAATCTAAGAATTCATGCATTGTCTCATAGTCTGGAATATATTTCTTTTTTGCATCAGGACGAGAGCGGTATTCTACTTGATCACAGATATTGTCTTTCAAAATTCTTTTTTTAATTAGTTTATCCATGACCATGTGAAGTAAACTATATACCCTTGCTTGCATTGATTTAGTTGGAATTTCATCCAAAAAATCGTCAACGTCTTTTGCAGACAAGTTTGAGACAATTTTTTTCCAATCTTTGAATGTTTTGTACTTTGGATTAATGTATATTTCACGTTTTCAATCGTAGATGGTTTTAAAGGTCTTGATCTGCTTTTTGCAATTTTGTATTCTTCAAACCATGTATTGACCCAATATAATAGGGTCATTTTTTTTGATATTCCGGAATTTTTTTCATCATTGTTGCGTTCATGCACGAGCGCATTTATTTTTTCAATGATTGCTGGCTTCGTATGAGCATAGACTGATTTTGTTTCTCCGTTGATACGATAACGACCCATCCAGCGGCCGTCTTTTCGTTTTATGATATTTCCTTCTTTTAGTGACGGCATTTCTGGTATCTCCTTTAATGGTTTTACCTCACTCGTCACAATGGCCGTCTCTCTTTGTGTTTGGCCTTCAATAATTTTTAGAAATTCATCAGGATCCATATTGTCAGGACATATTGGACAATTGTCCTTAGGATCATTTTTGTAATCGTGATTTTTCACTAGTGTAGTGTTTTTTATTGATTTTTTGTCGATTTTGAATGAACTAAAAGGTGAAGCATTTTTAGCTCCCTTTTTTTCTCCCTCGAGGTCATCCATTCCAAGTAAATATTCTTCAATCTCATGTAGTATCTCGATTCCCAAGCGGACACGATTTAGTAAAAATTTACTCATATGGTTTTGGTTTTTCTAGGGAGAAAATCCATGAACTATTTTAGTTATTTTTTTTATTAAACCCTCTTTCGTCTTGTCTGGGCCGGGAACTGTATTTCAAATTTATGATAAAAATGCTGAAAGACGTGCGAATCAAGAAAATAATCGTGGAACAAATATTTGGTATAGATTTGAGGTTAGGCTGACTGATGAAAAAGCCGATCAGTTTGTTAGTGAATATATTCTTTTGATGGATCATTCCTCTGATCCTGCTTATGATTTAGGTATGCTTATGCGAAAACTTCTTGGTGGTTTGGTTCGTTTTGTGAATCCCAAAGAGGGTACCCAAAGAAAAAATTATAAGTTTTCGCCTTTGGATTCTCAATGGTCAAATTTTTTTGGTTCAGAAATTCCTGTTTTATTTCATTCTAATAAACCGCCGGATAGAAGTTTAGATCAAAAATGGGCTTGGCTTGATGAATCTATGTCTGCTCTTCTTGGTTCTTTTATGATTGCTTATCCTGATTTTCAGACTAAATTTAATCTTCTTGCTGGAAAAGGAATTTTGCGTTTGAAACCTGATCAAAAGGAAGCTATTAATAAAATGCTTCTTGATCGTGGTGAAAATGTAGTTAGTGATGATCAGTTTTTGAATCTTGCTAAATCTTTAATTGAGCAAAACCAATCGCATGATCAAAGGATTGAAGCTCTAAAAAATGAAGATCTTCCGTATTAGAAAGGAATAATATGACAGGGAAAACTATTTCTATTGAAATGGATTATTATTTGCTTTGTGAGATTCTTAATAAAATATATTCTTGGATTGGTTTTTCATATAGCAATGTGCATGACCGGATTTATTTTTTCTTTAATCATTATGAGTTATATTTGAGGTTTTTAGATAAAAATGTCATTTATTTTACAATTTCTTCTGATTTTTTTTATGATGGTCATGATTTATATATGAAAAGATATAAATGCGATTCGTTTGAAAAGTTTTTCAAAAAGTTTGAATTTGCATTAAAAGAAGCTTCTATTTTATCAAAAGATTATAAGAGAGAAGAGTGATCTGATTTGAAACTTTCTGTTGGTGATTATGTATATACCAAACATAGTATTTTGAAAACCTTATTTATTGTCATTCCGTAGAAAATCCGTTTGTTCAATATCGTTTCAAAGCAGCTTCTTTAGTCTATTACAAATGTAGTGGTCAAGTGAATTTTGTTTTATAAAAAAATATAAAAGAAAGGTTGGTTTAAAAAATAAGAATTCATGTTTATTTTAAGTCTGCTTGGATGTTGTGATGGTGAATCAATTTTCTCTGTGAGTTAATTATAATATTGTTTATTTTAATAATTAGGGAAATCATGAATGCTATTTACATCGTACTAGAATAGGAGTATTATTAAATAATAAAAAGATAGTAAAGGAGATTCCCCATATGCCAACCGAGAAGTTAACAGTTAGCGGAAAAATAATTAGTGAGTTATCTGAGAAAATTCCTACTAATATTATTGCTTTGAACGAATTAATAAAAAACTCATATGATGCTGGAGCTGATGAGGTCAATATATATCTTGATACAAAAAGAAAAACTTTAATAATCAAGGATGATGGAACAGGATTTGATCTTCCTGGGATAAAAAGATTATTTCATATTGCGGATAGCGAAAAAAAATATGGGTCAATTGGATTGAAAAATAGGTATGTTCAGGGATCAAAAGGTTTAGGATTTCTGTCTGTATTTAAATTTGGTCAAGGACTAGTCACTTGGGAAACCAAACGCGAAAAAGGATATAATTTTTCTGTTCAATATGATGATTTAATTAAAGTGTATAATATTTCGGATTTTCCCGTAGATATTGATGAAAAAGATTCAATTGAAAAAGGCACAAAAATAACCATTATGTTGGATGATTATAACATTGTTTCTTTACAGTCTTTTTTTGAAGACGATAAAAATTCTTTAAAAGTGCTTTACTCATTCTACAAAAATGATATTATTATTAACATTTATATTGACGAAAAAACATATACAAATTCAGAAATAGTTATTGAATCTGACATGCTTCCTTCTCGGCAATTATACAGAATCACATATGATTCAAATTCAAAATATATTAAATTTAATCATAACAATCATGTGCTAGCAAAGACGTTTTTCCCTTATTCGATAGATAATAGTTCAATTAATATAGATTTGATTGTGTTTAGTCTGAATTCGCATCAAAAAAAACTTGTTTCTAAATTATATTGGGATAATCAAGATGATCTGAGACCTTTGATTTTTGTTAATGACAACATTTTTAATAATACTAATTTATTTGATCCCAATATAAATATAAAAGTTAAAACTGGCGAAGTGTTAAATCAAATTATAGGGAAAATTAATATTATTTCTAATGATAGTAATGTTAGTTTTAATTCAGACAGAACCCATTTTACACAGAATTACTATACTGACTCAATTGCAATTTTTTTATTACAGTTCAATAAATTAATCCAAAGCGAAGGCTCGAAAATGAAAGCTCATCTTATAAAAAATGATTATGTTGATGAGGAAAAACTTTGCGAATTTGGCGCAGGAATAACTGAAGATGATGCAATTTCGTGCATCAAATCAACATTTTTCTTTAAAGAATGTGTTCAAATCAACATTTCTGAAGGTGAGATATCTTTTAATTTTCTTGATAAAATATCCGTATTTCAAATTAATAATTTCGAAAAAACAAATGATGATTTTTTACGCGAAGCAACTTTAACTAGTGCCAAAATTATTCTTTCAACTAAATCGCTTGAACATCCAATTGATGGTTCACAAATCAATCTTTATGATTTCATTGTTCAAATATCAAATAGCAAAAATGTTGTTGTAAGTAAGAATGACGTGGAAATGTGGATTGACGGAGTAAAAAATATAAATCATATCATTCCTTCTGTTCCAGAAATACAAGTAATGAATGTTGAATTTCGTTATGAAGATTCTTTTACTGGAAGAACTTCACAAACTTTAGAAATTAGTTTCTATGAACCGCAAAGAACTTTTAAAGTAATTCCTTTGATGTCGAGACCTTTAAAATATCCAGCTTATGATGGATATGAGATTAGTATTTCTGTAAGCATGAACGAACTTATATCTCAATATAATGATTTATGTCAACTTGGTGGTAGTAATAATTATAATGCAGTTAAAGCTTGTTGTTTGCGTGTTTTATTTGAATTGGGAATTTTTTCTTTAACTGAATTGGGGAAAGACAGAGCTAAATACCATCCAAATGAGAATTTATTAGCAAAAGTGAAAAAAGTAGTCTATTTTGCACATTCAAAAGAGGTAATTTCTAAAATTAGTGACAATACAAAAATCAAAATTGAGACATGGCAATCTATATTATTGAGTGATGCAATAGCCAGAGCAGTTAAAGATTCTAATTTTGGATCTCACGGTTCTACCAGATTTTTATCTGATGAAAGAATATGTGAAATTCAGCTTCAAGCAGCAAATTTTGTTGTTATTATTAATGAATTAATTAATAATGTTGATATTCCGTAATACAAAAGATTTTTGTTTTTTTAAGTTATTTTCGATAATATTTTGATAAAGGAGTGAAAGCCATGGATATTGATATTTCTTATACTTACTATACAAAAAAAGGCGGGATACATGGCGCTGTGTTATATCCGGCTCCTATGATTGCTCCAATCCAAAAAGATATTTTAATGGAGTTGATAAATCTTAGAAAATATACAACTATTTTTGACCCTTTTCATGGGTCTGGAATTGCCTTATACGAAGCTGCGGAAACATCTGCAAATATTTTTGTTTATGGTTATGATATTAATCCTCTGGCAAATTTAATAACAAAGTCAAAATTATTGGGAGTTAACGCTGATATTAATTTAGATATTAATCAAATTGAAACTATGCTCTCGAGTGATTTTCAGTATCCAATCATATGGTTTATAGGCATAGAAAAATGGTATAGGGAAGATATCATCGACAGTTTGTCAAAAATTAAATATTCAATTGACCAAATTAAGAGCCAAAATAATCGGTTATATTTATGGTGTATTTTTACCGATATTGTTCGGAAGTATTCCAATTCTCGAAGTTCGACATTTAAGTTACACATTAAACCATCTTCAAGAATTGAATCAATGATAGATAATACTTATATCGATTTTTTGCGTCAAGCCAGAGAGTATGCATCTTTTTTTGACAAACATTTTTCGAATTGGCTATTATTAAAATGTGATACTCTTAGTCAAATAAAATTAGAAAAAAATGATTTTTTTGATATTACTATTACATCTCCTCCATATGGAGATAATAAAACAACTGTACCATATGGTGAATTTTCATCACTTGCTATCCGTTGGATTTCTCAAGGAGATCTAGAGCTTGACGGATGGGAAAATGAGACATATTCTGCAATTGATTCAAGAAGCATGGGTGGATTAAAAATTTTAGAAGAAATGAATGTTTTTGAAAAAAAGTTAATTCAGCCATATCTTGATAAAATAGCAGAAAGAAAACGGCATAAAGTATTGATTTTTATGCAAGATTATTTTAAAGTATTGAGAGAAATTTGTAGAGTAACTAAAGATTATATTGTTATGACGCTTGGAAACAGAACTGTTGATGGAATAAAAATTAATCTTACTGAAATCACCAAAGAATATCTTGAAAAAAATCTATTTGTTAATATTGAATCCCTTGAAAGAAACATTCCGAAAAAAAGAATTGCAATAAACACTTCTTGTGTATACAATAAACCTGTTTCTTCGATGAATAAAGAATTTGTTATAATTCACAAAAAAAAGAATTTGAACAAAGTCTAATTAATAATTTGCACTCTAGATATTAGAGTGCATTTATTATGGTATTTAACAAAAAAATGACAAAAAAAAGCCCCCATCTTAGGATGAGCGCTTTTCCAACATTGTTAACTACATTCCGCATTTCCAAGGCCATTTGTCTGCCTTGTCTCGATTTGTTTCCCAGTACAATGGTTGGAGATTATTAATGTTGTCAGATCCATTTTTTGAAACGGGTTGAATGTGGTCAATTTCCCAACCAAATTTACTGCCAATATCTCCATATGCTGACTTTTGAATTATAGTTTCACAAATATCTTTTCTTCTATAATTTGGATCAATTTCAGGGATTATTTTACCCTTGTTCCAAACTTGATCTTTAGTACTGGCGCCAAAAGGGATGCCATTAATATTAGTGTTTCTATTTCTTGGCATGTTTTTCACCTCCTTCATAATGATGTGAAGCGTCACAATCATTTTTGAAGTGTTATCCTAAATTATCTATTTTACTATTATTCGGTTTGCTGACAACGATTTTTCCGTTAGAAGTGTTCTTGACATATAAATTGGGATATATCCCTTGCTTTGTTCTGCGAACCGCTTCTGGAACTAATATTCTTTCTTTTGTGAACGAGTCCTCAAACATTATATTTTTGCCTCCAGGTGTTTCTTTTATGACTTTCAATGTTCTTTTCAATTAATCACCTCCTTTTTACATTCAATACTTGACATGATTCATGAAATTGTATACAATGAATTATGCATTTCAAAGTAGTTGAGCACAAAGAAATTAGAGGTTTCTTTGTGTTCTTTTTTTTGAAAATAAATGAATGTGGCGCTTCCGATTATGATGATAAAGGCCAAACGAGCATTTGTCAATAGTAAATATGCATTTTATTTTTATCATCTATTTTGATATATATTGTATAAACGCGGTAGTTAGCGAAATCACATAGTTTTGGAATATAAAAAAAACATTTTCTTTTCAATTTATTATTATAAATATGCTTCACAATCTTTTGATTTTCTGAAAATAATAAAAAAAAGGGCTTAATTCCAATACAATACTGAACATGGAGCAATATAGATATAATTATGGCAGAAAATGTAGTCAAAGTGCGCTCCGAAAATCAATAATTAAACTTCCAGATAAAAATGGAAATCCTGATTTTTAATACATGGAATACTATATAAAATCATTAAAGTATAGCGCCTCAATATAAACTGTGTCTATCTTTGTGTTTGACACACATTTCGACACTTCATCTTGGAGCTCATACATCGTTAATGCTATTATCAAAAGAAACGATTGATAGTATAAGAGATACTTTAGTAGCTTGGATTACAATGATGGATTTGATCCGCAGTATGAAATTTCCTTATTGAAATTGATTCAATATGTAGTTAATTGGACTCGTACAAAAAGGTCGTTATTGACTTTTTTTTCATTAACTTGATTAAATTGTGTGTCAAAATGTGTGTCAAACGCAAAGAGAGACGGTCACAAATGGCGAGTTTTGGCTGCTTATATAGTAGTGCATTGCTTGGTTCGGGACTAAGAGGTCGTGGGTTCGAATCCCATCATCTCGACCAGTTATATTATTATGAGGCACTTTTCTTAGGAAATGTGCTTTTTCTTTGCAAAATCATTAGTAGTAATAATGACTTATTAACATAATAGACACATGTGATGCATTGACGCCAAGACGGAAAAGAGCTTTCAATCTTTTTTTTCATAAAAAAGGATATTGTTTCATTACGAGAATAATCCTTCAGGATTCATGCTTAAATGAACGGATTGAGTCCAAGGCATAGATGAATTCCGGCATAATTTTATCGATAAGCATGCCAATTTGATGCGATTATGCTATAATATCATTTGATAGTATAAGGAGTGGTACAAGTGACTTTATCAATATTCAATTTACCAATTTGGGTCAATTACATTCTAATGGTGTTGATTGTTGCTTTATTGTTGTTTTTGTTTCTTATTCAGAGAAAACTAGTAAAAAAATATCAGGAAAATATAAAACAATGGAAAATTCTACTGATTTATTTAGCGGATTTGATTCTTTTTTTCTGTGCGCTTGTTGGCATCCTGTTTTTGTGGGAATTTGATTTTTCAGTGTTCACAACTAATTTTCTGGCTAATCTAGAAACTTTATTTGTCACCAATATCGGATCCTTCATTGGAACGATTGTAATCATGTTTGCTTATTTTGCAATCACCAAAGTTGCCAAACTGGCTTTCTTGCGTGTTGGCACGAAGCAAGGGCCTACCCAAAAACGCAAGAAGACCATTGCCAAGGTTACCCAAAGTATTATCAAATACGTGGTCGGTATCATTGCAATTTTGGGTGCTCTGGCTTTATGGGGTGTGAATGTTCTTCCTGCCCTTGCTGGGCTTGGCATCGCTGGATTGGTAATTGGTTTCGGGGCACAAAAATTCATCAATGATCTTATCAGCGGCTTTTTCATCATATTCGAGCAGCATTTCGATGTTGGAGATATAATTGAAGTTGACGGGTTCAAGGGAGAAGTCACTGACATCGGACTGAAGACGACCAAAATCCGCAACTGGAAAGGCGAAGTGAAAATATTTCCCAACGGATCGGCTTCTCCGGTAACAAATTTTTCAAGAAATCCTTCCACTGCCATCATTGAATTTGGCATTGCATACAAGGAAGATATTGAAAAAACAATTGCAATTTTGAGAGCCGAACTTCCAAAACTCAAGAACGAGGTTGCAGAAATCATTGAAGAACCTCAAGTTATGGGAGTTATTGAATTGGCCAACAGTGGCGTTAACCTGCGTGTAATAGTGAAGACCATGACTGAGAAACATTACGCTGTCGAACGATTGACAAGGCAAAGAATCAAAGAGATTCTTGATGCCAACAATATCGAGATTCCTTTCCCGCAAGTAGTAGTACATAAACCGAAAGCAGACTAATCAAAAGCGGCAAATCTGCCGCTTTCTTTATTCTTGACTATTTGTCGAGTTGACAATTGAATTCACCAAATGCATATGATATAATACTTAAAGAATTGATGGAGCGTGTTGATATGAAGAAAATCTATTTTAACGAATTACCGAAATATTATAATCAAGAAATCGAATTGCACGGATTTGTTGATAAAATCAGAGACTTGCAATATGTCCAGTTCATCATTTTACGTGATTCTTCGGGTAAAGTCCAGGTGACTATCGAGAAGACTGATGCTTTCAAAGAGATGAACGATACTGTATCCAAACTGACCAAGGAAAGCACTGTTTTGGTTAAGGGGATTCTTTATGAAAGGGGGAATGTCAAACTCAGGGGAATGGAATTGATTCCTTCAAGTTTTGTCGTTACCAGTCTGAGTCAAGAAGAACTTCCCATCGATATTCTGGATTATACAAATAAATCAAATAAAGAATTGAGACTTGACAATCGTTTTTTGGATTTGCGTCTAGACAAGAACTATTTGATATTCAAGGCGCAAACATTGGCAGAAATGGCAATGAGAGAATATTGGACAACCCATAATTTCATCGAGATTCATACTCCAAAGATATTGGGGACTGCCTCTGAATCTGGTGCAGAAGTGTTCAAACTTGATTATTTTGGCAAGACTGTCTACCTTGCACAATCACCCCAGTTCTACAAACAAATGGCAATGGCTGCGGGATTTAACAACGTGTTTGAAATTGCTCCTGCTTTCCGAGCGGAAAACTCCCATACCGCTTACCATGCGACCGAGTTTACCAGCATCGACTGTGAAATTAGCTGGATCGATTCCCATCACGATGTCATGGATATGGAAGAAGCTGTCTGCAAGGCTGTAATCAGAAAATTGAAAGCTGAAATCGATGAGGAATACAAGAACCTATTTAATAAACCGATTGACGATGTGCTTGTGGATTTTCCCAGAATTCCATTTTTCGAAGCTAAAAAAATTATTCAGGAGAAATATCATTATACAGGCGAAAAAGAACATGATTTTGACAGACGCGAAGAAGAACTAATCGGAATTTATGCAAAAAAAGAATTCAAATCCGATTATGTGTTCGTGATTGATTATCCCTTCGAAGCCAGACCGTTTTACCATATGATTGGTGAAAACGGACTTACGAAAAGCTTTGATTTGCTCTATCGTGGGGTCGAAATCACAACCGGAGCGCAAAGAGAACATCGGATCGAAGTTCTCGAGCGTCAGGCTACTGAAAAAGGCCTCAGTCTGGAGTCGATCGATTTTTATCTGAACTTCTTCCGATATGGCGTTCCCCCTCATGGCGGCTATGGCTACGGACTTACCAGATTCCTCATGCGCTTTTTCGAACAGGAATCGATCAGGGACGTCACATTCCTTTACCGCGGTCCCAACAGGGTCAATCCATAAAGACGAAGAAACCGGGCGATTATGCCTGGTTTTTTTCGCTGTTGTTATTATTTTTGTGGTTTTGTGATAAAATAAATATTAAGTGGGTGATTGTATGTTTCAGGCAATCATGATTGGGGCCGGAGCCAGAGGCATAGGTGTTTATGGCGAATATTCGCTCCATCATCAAGACGAAATCAAATTTATCGGAGTCGCGGAACCGGACTCGGAAAGAAGACTATATTTTTCCTTCCAGCATAGTATCAAACCCGATCATCAATTCAGTGACTATTTAGAGATTTTGGCGCAGGATAAAATGTGTGATGCCTGCTTTATCTGCACTCAGGACAATATGCATGTCGAACCGGCCATCATGGCGATGGAAAAAGGTTATCATGTTTTTTTGGAAAAACCGATGGCGGTTACTCCCGAAGATTGCATCATGTTAGAAGAAATGGCAAAAAAATACCGAGTAAAAATCATGATCGGTCATGTTTTGAGATATACACCGTTCTTTGCCCAAATCAAGCAATGGCTCGATGATGATAAAATCGGCAGATTGATGTCGATACAGCACAATGAAAATGTAGCCTATTGGCATCAGGCACACAGCTATGTGAGGGGCAATTGGAGAAACAAAGCCCAATCCAGTCCGATGATCCTGGCAAAATCCTGTCATGATTTGGACTTGATGCTTTGGCTAGTAAATTCCAAGGCAAAAAAAGTCGCCTCTTTTGGCGAACTGTCACATTTTAAAACTTCTGAATCCCCGAAAAACACTCCCAAGTATTGCTTGGATGGATGTCATGAAGCAGCTACTTGTCTATATTACGCGCCCAAGGTTTACCTCAATGCCCCGATTTGGATGAAACTTCCAGTCTCTAATGACATGTCTGATGAAAGCCTGCTAAAAGCTTTGAAACAAGGACCATACGGACGCTGCGTCTACCACTGCGATAATGACGTTGTCGATCATCAGGTAACGATTGTCGAGTTTGAAAATGATGTCACTGTCGCCTTTACGATGACGGCTTTTACAAAAGAAAACACTCGCACAATCAAACTTATGGGAACAAAGGGCGAAATCAGAGGTCATCTCGAAAAGAACGAATTGGAACTAATTCGTTTTGGCGAAAGCCCTGTTGAAACAAAAACATTTATACCAGCAGAGTCCGGACACGGAGGCGGCGATTTAGGCATCATGCAGGATTTTGTCAAGTTGATTGACTCTGATGCTTTATTGGAAAAAGCTAGTTTTGCGGACTCTGTCGACAGTCATCTTTTGGCGTTTGCGGCCGAGCTCTCCAGGAACACAGCTCAAGTTGTAGATTTTACCCAATATGTCGAATCGCTGAAAAATCTCTCATACCACCAGCTCCAAAGCGACGAACACGACAGTGCCATCAGGCTCTGTCAAACTATTTTCAACGAGAACATGCTTGAAGAGTTTCCCTTGTTGCTAGGAATTTCAAACCAAGAACGGATGTTTGTCGCATCCTTGGCTCAAAGTGTTAGATCGATGGTAAATTATTACCCATCGACGATCAAAATTGATAAAAGCCATATTTTAGTCGGATCAATCGGCTCTGTCTGTACTGAACCCGTTTTCAGAAACAGGAATATTGCCACAAAACTTTTGATAATGGCTGAAGCGAAAATGACCCAGGAAAAAATAAGTTTGGCAATCATTTCCGGAGAAGGCCACTTATACAAACATTTCGGGGCTACAAGAGTTGGCAATGTCATAGGCTATCGGCTTGACTTGGATAATACAACGCCAGACAATGAATACGAGTTGCACACATACGAAGATAAGAATTTTGAGACACTGAAAAAAATTTATAAACAGGAAGAAATCAAATATTTGCGATCAGACGACGAATTCAAAGCCTTGATTAAAGGCCAGACATATCCAGGAACTATTGCTTTGTGCCATTTGGAACTGGTTCAAAAAAACAAAGAAATTATCGCCTATATTTTTGTGAAGAAACCTTATAATTCAGAAGAGTTGCTTATAAGGGAAGTAGGTGGCAACAGAGAAGCTATTTGTAAAGCCTTGCCAGCGCTTATAAGGAAACATAAACGGAGTTACTGTCTGGTTCCGCTTGATTGTCATGACCCACTCAATCAATTCCTGAAAGGATTTCCGAGTCAGGAAACTGACCAGCACGCTAGTTTCAAAGTAATCGATTGGTTTGGTTTTTTCGCTGATTTAGCACCTTATTTTAAACCATTAGGTAAAATTTCGCTTTTTCTTGACAAAGCGCATCCGACAGTCTCAGTGAATGGCAGTCTTTGTGAACTGGCTGATTTCCATGAACTTCACAAACTGGTTTTCGGTCCAAACAAAGAGCTGCTTGACAAATTGGGAATGACTAGTCTTTTGAAAGATATTTTTCCGATTCCCTTTGTCTGGACTAACAATTTAAATTATCAATAAGGAGGATTAGAGATGTTTAATTTGCCTGATTCCACAGTCACGGTCATAGGAATCGCCTTCATTTTCGTGATGACATCGGCTGGTTCTGCCATGGTGTTTTTCTTTCGCAACGCGATGGGTACTTTGGCAAAACAAATCTTTCTTGGCTTTGCGGCCGGAGTAATGATCGCTGCTTCGGTTTGGTCACTTTTGATCCCTTCGATCGAAGAAGCAAAAAACATGGGCCTGCCAGGGTGGATTCCCGCAGCCATCGGCTTTCTTGCCGGAGGTTTGTTCTTGTTGGTGGTCGACAATATTTTGCCTCATATGCATATCGGTGCTGATAAACCTGAAGGTGTGAAATCATCTTTAAAACGCACAACGATGTTGGTTTTCGCAGTTACTTTGCATAATATTCCTGAAGGCCTGGCGGTTGGTCTTGCTTTTGGGTTTGCCTTGGTTAACCCGTCTGCCATTGCGATTGCTTCGGCTTTTGGATTGGCGCTTGGCATCGGGCTTCAGAACTTTCCTGAAGGAGCTGCAATTTCATTGCCTTTAAAACAGGAAAAAATGTCGACAGGAAAATCTTTCTTGGCAGGAGTGTTGAGTGGAGCTGTTGAACCGGTTGCGGCAGTTATTGGAATTTTACTGGCAACGCAGTTAACAGTCATCATGCCTTGGTTCTTGGCCTTTGCGGCCGGCGCGATGATTTATGTCGTTGTCGAAGAACTCATTCCCGAGGCAAGACTCGGAGAACATTCGAATGTTGGAACGATTGCGGTGATGATCGGCTTCGTAATCATGATGATCCTCGACGTTGCGTTAGGTTGATTTATCCATGAAACCTTTAGAGATAATCTTTGAAGACAATCACATCATTGTCTGTGTAAAACCTCCGGGTGTACTATCCCAATCAGGAGAGAAGCAACTAGATGATATGCTTTCCTTGCTCAAGGAACATGTCAAGATAAAATATCAAAAACCGGGAGATGTTTTTTTAGGCCTTGTTCATCGGCTCGATCTCAATGTTGGTGGCGTAATGGTGTTTGCCAGGACTTCAAAGGCCGCAAGCAGATTGTCAGCGTCGATCAGAAATAAAGAATTCAAAAAAACATATCTGGCCATAGTTGAAGGAGAAGTGATTGAACCGGATTTCATCGACATTATCGATTTTATTGAAAAAGACGAAGAAACACGAACTGGCTCGATAACTGATATAACATCAGGCAAAGAAGCGGTCTTGTCCTATAAGACCCTTGCACTTGCCAATCTTGACAAAATGCCAGTATCCTTACTTGAAGTTGAACTTAAGACCGGCAGGTTCCATCAAATCAGAATCCAGTTTTCCAGCCGGAACCATCCGCTGCTTGGAGATAAAAAATATGGATCCAAAATAAAATGTGAAAGTTCTCAAATCGGATTATGGGCTTACAGGTTGATTTTTCCCCATCCTACAACCAGAGAAAACATGGTCTTTCTCTCCTATCCCAGTAATGGGTGTTTCAGTTGTTTCAAGGAATTTTTGAATATCAATATCTAAATTTTCTTTACTCGAGGTGACCATAGTGGTAGAAATAAACAATGTATTTGCTGATGTCTCGGAAGTAACGGTAAAAACTCCAGAAAATGAGGTTTTTTCCTTTTTGACCATTGGCGCAGCTTTGACCAAATGGTGTCGTCCCGATGGAACGGAAATCGTTTGTGCCTACAAAGACTATAATGACTATTATCAACCGGGAATGTATCTTGGCACAATTATCGGGCCGATAACAGGCAGAATTTCAAGCGATATATTGGAAATCTCTGGCAATCACTTCAAAGTTAACGACAAAGTCCCGAATTTCTTGCATAGCGGACACCTCGGATTGTCATTTAGAAATTTTCAAATCAAAGAAATTCGCGCCGAGGAGGATGTCTTCCTCGTGTCTTTTCATACAACCTACAGCCATCCATCATTACCGGGAGAATTACTTGTGGTCGTCAATTACAGGATTTCAAGTGGCTATCTGGAAATAGAATTTCTGGTCCAAGCAACAGAAGATACTCTGGCAAACCTCACGAGTCATTCCTATTTCAATCTGGATGGTGATTTTTCCAAAGGATTAGATAACCATTATTTGATCATTAATGCCGACAAAGTCGTTACGGTTGACGCTGATTTGATTGGAAAAGATATCATCAATGTTGAGAATACAATCTTTGATTTTCAAAAACAAGTCTTTCTGCCAGATGTCCTCGATAACTCGACACTGAAGGATGAAGGCACAAACGGACTGGATCATTATTTCTTGCTAAATGATGCGAGGCCGTTTGATACAATGCTATATTCTTCCAAATCAAACCGGAAACTCTTTATCACGAGCACCTACCCCGGCATAACCGTCTACACGACAAACATGCCAAAAGACAACGTGTTGCATAACGGAGAAAGAATGGCGTTCCACGGTGCTGTAGCCATGGAACCACATTTCCAGTCAAATGCCGTAAATGATAAACGCTTTGCGGGGTATCTGCTTGAAAAAAATAAAATCTACCAGCATACAATCAATTACAGAGTGGAGGAATAAGATGAATATTTTGGTTCTTGGCGGCGCTGGATACATCGGTAGCCATTTCGTTAAGCAAGCAATTAAAGAAAACCATGCCGTAATCGTTATCGACAATCTTCAGACCGGGCACAAGGAAGCAATCGATAGACAAGCCCAGTTTCATCAGGGAGATATCAGGGACAAGGACTTTATGCGGTCTGTTTTTATCAAACAGCCTATTGATGTTTGCGTGCATTTCGCGGCCAATTCGCTCGTTGGCGAATCGATGGAAAAACCGTTATTATATTTTGATAACAATGTTTTTGGCACCATCGTCTTATTGGAGACAATGACCGAATTTGGTGTGAAAAAAATTGTTTTTTCCTCATCCGCGGCTGTTTATGGAGCCAGAAAGGAAATGCCGATTACAGAAGAGGTAATCCCTAATCCGACAAATCCATATGGAGAATCAAAACTGATGATGGAAAAAATCATGAAATGGGCTGACATAGCTCATGGTATCCATTATGTCTCTCTGAGATATTTCAATGTGGCAGGGGCCACGTCTGATGCCTCTATCGGCGAAGACCACAGACCAGAAACCCATCTGATTCCTAATGTTTTACAGGTCCCACTCAATAAACGTGCACAAATAACAATCTTTGGCAATGATTATGATACGCTTGATGGAACCTGCGTCCGAGATTACATCCATATCGATGACCTCGTCGACGCTCATCTTAAAGCAGTGCAGTATTTAGAAGCAAACAACACCTCGAATATTTTCAACCTTGGAAGTCAAAACGGTTATTCAAATTTGGAAATCGTTGAGACGGCAAGATCAATTACCAATCATCCCATCCCCATCAAAATCGGTTCCAGGCGGCCAGGTGATCCTGACAAGCTTGTCGCATCAAATGATAAAGCCAAGCGGATTTTGAATTGGACGCCGAAAAAAGATTTGCATGATGTAATCGATTCTGCCTGGAAATTTTACCAAAAACATCCGGAAGGATTCAAGGAGTGATATTGTGAACATTGCCATTAACAAACTGTTGAAGTATGCGCTTGAGAACTCCATTCTGGATCAGGACGACTGCGATTACGCTGTCAATCAAATCCTGTATTTGTTGCATCTGGATTCGTTTGAAAAAATAGAAATTCTCGAACCGGTTGATTTCTTTGAAGTCATGACTACGATTTTGGCCTTTGCACTCAAGAAGAGATTAGTGGCTGATGATATTGATGCCTTGGACGCTTATGAAGCAAAAATCATGGATTCCTTGATGCCAAGACCGACTGAACTTAACCGTAAATTCTTCCAATATTATAAAACCGGTCCGATGACCGCCACCAATTATTTTTATAATTTATCCAAAGCTACAAATTACATAAAAACCGAGCGGATCAAGAAAAATATCTCGTTTCAATATCTGGGCAAGTATGCACCTTTGGAAATCACAATCAACCTATCCAAACCAGAGAAAGATCCGAAATTGATCGCCATGAAAAAGACTTCTATTGAAGACGGTTATCCCAAATGCGCACTGTGCATGGAAAACGTCGGGTTTTATGGTGCTGCAGACAAAGCGCCAAGAAGCAATCACAGAGTCATCAATCTGACCCTGAACCACGAATTAAACCGATGGGGATTCCAGTATTCTCCGTATTCCTATTTCAATGAACATTGCATCGTGCTCACAAAAGACCATGTGCCCATGAAAGTCGACAATGACACTTTCAAGGAATTGGTCGATTTCATCAACAAGTTCCCCCACTACACTATCGGTTCGAATGCGGGTTTGCCGATTGTCGGTGGTTCGATTTTATCCCATTATCATTTTCAGGGCGGAAGATACACTTTCCCGATCGAAAAAGCTAAAGTAATCAAAAGTTATAAAAAGCGTAAAGTCGAAATTGAAGTTCTAGATTGGCCGCTTTCTGTGATGCGAATCGTCGGAAACAACGAGAATGCGATTTTGGACATGGCGGAACAGATTTTCGAGTATTGGAAACAATATTCTAATCCAAAACTTGATATTCTCTCAAAAACAGATTTACCTCATAACACCATTACGCCGATCGTCAAACTTGATGGATCCAAATATCACTTCTACATTGTATTGAGAAACAACCGCGCAACCGCTGAAAGACCATATGGAATCTTTCATCCGCGCGAGGAATTGTTTCACATCAAAAAAGAAAACATCGGGTTAATCGAAGTCATGGGCCTGGCGATTTTGCCAGGGAGATTACGACTTGAACTTGATCTGATCAAAAAGTGTTTTCAGGAGAATTTGGACTTTGCTTTAGAACCGGATTTAAAAAAACATCTGCCTTGGATTGAAACATTCAGGGCCGAGGCACAAAATACTGATGATTTGGAAAAATTTCTGGAAAACCAGGTTGGTCAAGTCTTCGAAGCAGTGATAGAGGACTGTGGAGTCTTCAAAAGAAAAGACCAGAAGGCATTCTTGAAGTTTGTGGAAGAAGCCATATATTGATATTGTCCCGATTGCAAAACATGATATAATAAGATAATCAACAAGAGGTGAATTTATGACAATTAACAAAGACAAACTCGTCAAATCGATTACTGGACGGGACGAAGATTTCGCCCAGTGGTACACAGACGTCTGCAAAAAAGCAGAATTAATGGATTATTCCGATGCCAAAGGTTTTATCATCTATCGGCCCTATGGCTACAATTTATGGGAGAATATCCAACAATATCTGGACAGGGAATTCAAGAAAACCGGACATGAAAATGTCTATTTTCCGCTTGTGATTCCTGAGTCACTTTTCATGAAAGAAGCCGAACACGTTAAAGGCTTCGCTCCGGAAACTGCGATTGTCACGATCGGAGGCAAGGAGATTTTGAGTGAAAGACTGATCATCCGCCCAACTTCAGAAGTGCTGTTTTGCGACCATTATGCCAAAATTGTCTCGTCATATCGAGACTTGCCGAAAAAATACAACCAATGGGCAAGCGTTGTCCGTTGGGAAAAAACCACCCGTCCGTTTTTACGCGGATCCGAATTTTTATGGCAGGAAGGCCATACAATCCACGCAACCGAACAAGAAGCCAGGGATGAAGTTTTGGGCATGCTTGATATTTATAACAATCTTGGCAAAGACTTGCTGGCGATTCCTTTTATCATGGGCAAAAAAACTGACAAGGAAAAATTTGCCGGAGCTGAGGAAACCTATGCTATTGAAGCCTTGATGCACGATAACAAAGCCTTACAAAGCGGAACCACCCATTATTTCGGTACCGGATTTGCCAAGGCCTTCAATATTCAGTTCCAAGATCGTGACAAACAACTTAAATACGTCTTCCAGACATCGTGGGGAGTTTCGACCAGGCTGATCGGAGCGATCATCATGGTACATGGTGATGATTCAGGGCTCGTGTTACCTCCATACGTTGCGCCGATCCAGGTAATCATCATCCCCATCCAACAACTAAAAGCTGGCGTGATGGAAAAATGTATTGAACTCAAGAACGAACTGGATGCCTCATCGATTCGAGTAAAAATCGATGATTCTGAAAAGTCTCCCGGATGGAAATTCTCCGAATCAGAGATGAAGGGAATTCCCATCAGAATTGAAATCGGACCTAGAGACTTAGAAAAAGGCGAATGTATCGTTGTCAAAAGACATAACAGCGAAAAAACCGTGGAAAAACTTTCAGAAATCAGTACTTTGATTCCGGAAATGCTAAGAAAAATCCATAACGACATGTACGAAAAAGCTGAACAATATGTCAAGGAAAACACCAGACCGGCTTTCACATACGAAGAATTCAAGAGTCTGATGGCAGACAAGGGCGGCTATGTCAAAATGATGTGGTGCGGAAACCAGGCCTGCGAAGACCAGATCAAAGAAGAGACTACCGCCACTGCCAGGTGCATCCCTTTCCATCAGGAACATTTGACAGACACATGCCCGGTCTGCGGCAAAAAAGCAAAAATGTTGATCTATTTTGCCAAAGCCTATTAACTAATGAAAACAGCACTATGCTATTTCAGCGGCACCGGCAACACTTTCTATATTGCCAAGAGACTAAAGAAAGCATTGCCTGAATCCGACTTATTGTTCATTCCCACCATTCAAAAGGAACAGCTTAAGGAATATGATCGGATCGGATTTTTGTTTCCTACATACTGGTTCGGACCACCACTTGTCGTGCTTGATTTTATCAAGGGACTCGGTTTCAACGAAAATGTCGAACTCTTCACCGTGATTAACTCTGGTGGCGGGCCGTTTCTTAGCGCTCATATTCTCAAGTCGGCACTCAAAAGAAAGCATCTCAGGCTTAACAATGCAATGTATGTCACAATGCCTGACAACTATTTGATCATCTATAGCATAAACGATGAAGCGAATACAAGAATACTGGCAAAAGCAGAGATTAAAATTACTGAAATAATAGACAATCTAATTAATAATCATCCGGTTCGCATCAAACCGCATTTTTTTGGATGGTTGAGACCGATTATCAAATTGGCTGGCAAGCTCGCAACCAGTACAGATAAGCATTTTATCGTCACAAACTGCAACGGTTGTATGAAATGTGTTAAACTATGCCCAATGGAAAATATAGTATTTGATGGAACCTCAGTATTTTTCAAACATAACTGTTCCGGATGCCTCGGATGTCTTAACATCTGTCCAGTTCAAGCTATCAACTATAAAAAAATGACTGTCGGGAAAAAACGCTATTTTAATCAAAATATCAATCCTTTTGCAATAAAAAAAATTAAATAGAAGTTTTGCATTTATCGAAAAATAATATCTTCCTAGAATTATGAATACAACATGTCGCTTAATAGTAATAGGCTAGAGAAACGATAATTTGCTATAATACAGGTATACTATGGAAAGCGTAAAAAGCGCAAAAAGAAAAGATATTATCTTTGCCATCGTAATATATTTAATATTGTTTTTTGGCTCATTTTTAATAATGAGTCTATTTTTTGATAATCCCAATTTCATGATTTTTGATATTACCGTTAATAGTACGGGTGTGTTTATCATCTTTGATCTGCTTATTTTTGTTGCTATTTTTTGCTATATAAAAATCAGAAAGTATAAACTGATTGATTTTAATATGACATTGACCAATAATAAAAAATCATTATTATTAGGAGTCATAGTAAGTGTTATTATTGTGTTGTTGCTATTAATTAAGTTTTATATACTTGAATCCAACACAGAAATACCTTTGCGAAGCACTAAGGATTACATTTTATATTTCCTATATATTTTGATATTTGTAGGAATATATGAAGAAGTAGTATTTAGAGGATTCATGCAAAATGTATTCTTGAATGGGATTAAGAGTAAAATTATCGCCATTATACTAGTAGGTATTATGTTTGCTTTTCTTCATATCTTTTCTTTTGCATCAAGTACCCAAGGAACATTAATTGAGTTGATTATTTTAAGATCATCAAATTTGTTAAGTTTATTCTGTTTGCATTGCTTATTTTATTTGCTATGCAAAAAATATAATAGTATAATACCCGCTATTATTGCCCATTTGGCATGGGACTTTGTATTGTTTATATTGTATATATAGCATAAGTATGTTGAATAAAGAAAAGGCCACTAAAATACAAGTAGTGACCTTTATTTATATCGAATTCTATTGATGATAAACACCTTTTTATTCAACTACAATTAGCTCTGTTTTTATCAAATCATAGTCTTCTCCTTCTATTATAACCGAACAAATAGCTTTCACAATATAATTGTCTGCCTCATAAGGATTAAAATTTCTTTGTACTTTCATTGTTCCAAAAGGCAATATTATTCGATCGGTAGCTAGCAGAGTATATATTGGAGAGTCTAGCCCTTCCCTATACATCAAAATCACTACTATCATTGAATTAAAAGTACCAGTATAAGTGCCAAAAGAATGATTTATGAATTTGGCACTTACTTCAACTTCATCTCCAACTTCAAAAGTAGTATTGTTAATCTCCAAAGTAAGTTCGAAAAAGCTTGAAGAAGGTTTTATTAAAATAGAAACAAGAATTGCTGAAAATACCAAAAAAACAAGAATGGAAATCAATACAAACTTTTTTTTGGTCATATTATTACCTCTTATAGGAATCTAAAAATAAATCTATTTAACCACAAAACAAGTGCGAATATTAACAATAGAATTGAAGCAATATTGATAATAATCTGTATCATATTTTTTGAAACAGAAATATCCGTTTGTGGTTGTGCTGACGCATTTAGCATTCCATTATATCTATTAGTATACAACTCTAACACAGTATCTTCTTGAACATTAAGCTCCACAATTACTTTTTGATACATTTCAGTAAGAATTATTGTTTGCATGCCTTTTAGAACCGAAATTTCAAGCGGTTTATTATACTCAAATACATATTTTCGATTCAAAACAACTACTTTAATTTTCGGATGAAATACATAGAATTGCTTTCTATGAATAATCAATATTTTGCATTCTTCGATATTTTCTATGTTCATATTATCCTTCTTTTGTTTAAGATAGCATTTGATTATGCGCTTTTTAAACATATATTAAAAACAAGTGCATATAAATATATTTTATATCAATTAAAAGGCGGATATTATACTTAAACACGATATATCTGGCTAACATATATATTTACCAAATTTTTACTACCATTCTTTGTCTTCTCTTAATATTTTGTGTTCAGATAACTGAAAAGTGTATCCACATTTAAGAAAATGTTCGAACAACATAAAAAAGTATTGTTCAAAATCGCTCCAAGCGAGAGATTGGATTTCTATTTCGCCGTCAACGACCTTAGTCAAAGGATATATTGTCGATTGTACATTTCCAATATAGGTTATTTTCTCTTTTGGAATCTTTTCTTTTCTTCTGTTAGTAATTACCTTAGAATAATGTTTGATTCTGCATATGGAAAATAGAGGAATCACCCTCGTTTTTTCTACCATAGTTGCATTGTTAGGCGGAAAGTCTCCATACCAATTGAATATCGTAATCATCGGAATCTGATCCACCATTCCGTAACTGGTATTTTTTATTTTTCGAAATAGAATGTACTTGTTGAAAAGACCATATTGTTTGGATTGTTCCGAAGTAAGATGATAGGCAAAAACATCTCCATCTTTCCATGGACATATATATGGATTGAACTTGCTCAGTTTAACTGGTTCTGGATTAGTGGTTTTGAGCTTGATATATATTTCATTAATGTTTTTTTGTCTTATATCAAGATTCTCAGGCGATACAGATTGCCAATATATGTCATCAATACCGGTTTCGATTATCTCGATGGCTTTTTCCTTGACAAAAGGATCAAGACGGCCATATTTCCACTGAGTATCTGCCAGTACCAGCCAAAAAAGATGCCCTTCAGAATCGGTCTCGGCGAATTCAACAAACTTAGCAAATAAATTTGAAAAAGCTTCGACTTCATCCATTCCGGTTCTCAAATTGAAAACATATATGTCTCTGATATCTTTTGCCCAATAATTATAATATAGACTTGCATTCATTATAATCAAACCTCCTACTTTACTCGGCTTTTGAATGCATATTCATGCAGCATTTACTAGACTTTAGATGTTTGAAATACGTCATTTCCCAAAGAATCATATGCGACAATACAAGGGAAATCTTCAACTTCAAGTTTGTAGACTGCTTCACTTTGAAGTTCAGGATATGCAACCAATGTAGAACTCTTTACGGTTTTTGAGAGTAAGGCGCCAATACCACCGATAGCAATTAAATAGACAGCCTTTTCCTTTTTGAGGGCTTGTATAAAACTATCTGACCGGTCCCCTTTTCCAATCATGATTTTCAAACCTTTTGGCATCAGGATTATACTGTATGGGTCCATCCTGTAACTTGTTGTCGGCCCGCAAGCCCCAATTGGCATTCCAGGTTTCGCAGGTGCGGGACCAACATAATACACGACTTGGTTTTCAAATTCGAATGGAAGTTCTTGGTTGTTTTTCAGCGCCTCGACAATGTTTTTGTGTGCTTGGTCTCTGGCGGTGTAGATGATTCCTGTAAGCAGTAGTTCTTCGCCTGCCCTAAGTTTAAGTCTGGTGCTTTCCAAGATTGGTGTCTGTAATCTGATCATATCGACTCACCCCTTAAAATGATATGGCTTTTCCTTGCGGAATGGCATTGCAAGTTCACCGCCACAGGCAAGGATGCAATATGACAAGGATATGAGTTGACTTTGACAGCCAAACAGGTTGTATTGCCTCCAAGCCCCATCGGTCCGATATTCAATTTGTTAATTTCTAGTAATAGCTCTTTTTCTAAGGAGCTGTCCAAGGGGTCTTTTGCCTCGTCTTCCAAAGGACGGAATAAAGCTTCTTTAGCAAGCAAGGCGGATTTTTCAAAATTGCCACCGATACCTACACCGACGATAATTGGCGGACATGGTTTGCCTCCGGCAGCGATGACTGTATCGATAACGAATTGTTTAATTCCCTCAATACCTGAAGCTGGTGTCATCATTTTCAAGGTGCTCATGTTTTCGCTCCCTCCGCCTTTGGGGGCGAAATGGATCGCAAGGGCGTCACCCATTACCAGTTTGATATGGATTACTGATGGAGTGTTATCCAATGTATTGATACGTCTTAGAGGATGACTGACTATCGATTTTCTTAAGTAGCCTTCTTTATATGCCAAAGCCACAGCCTCGTTTACGGCGTCTTCAAGAGAATAGTCAAAACACAGTTCATTTCCAATCTCCAAAAAAAATACAGCTACACCAGTATCCTGGCACAAAGGAATGTCTTCTTTTTGAGCGACATCCGCATTGTGCAGGATGTTTTCTAAAACGTTTATCGCCAAAGCTGAAGTTTCTTTGCCAAGACCTGATTTCAAGAAATTAATCACAGACTTGTCCAGTGAAAAATTAGCTTCGAGAACCATTTTTTTAACCCTTTTAATAAGTTTGCCTTTTGGAATTGAAAGCATAATACCACCTCAAAAAATATTATATCATTTCTGACTGATAAAAGTCATGACAATAAAAAGAAAAATCCGCCTGTTCTTTACATTGTTGACTCTTTTTGCATAATCAAGCCTAGTGGTGATTTGATTGAAAAAATCAAACCTATCATCAAAGTCAGGGACGGAGTCATGTGTGTCGGCAAAAAAGCAAGAGGAAACATTCTTACCGGAGTTAAGATCCTGATTCAGGAAGCGCTTGAACAAAAAAGTGAGATCGATGATGATTTCCTGATGATCACGCAATCACTCGCGCACGAGAGCGCAGAATATATTAAACAGGAATTAAACGGAAAAATCGGGGTTAAAAACATCTATGAGACAAATGCTGAATGTGTCATATCCAGCCATTGCGGAAAAGGAACGATCGGTATACTTTACATATTGAAATTAACCGAAAAACTTGTGAATTTCACGAGTTTTCTTTTTTTAGTTGACTTGACAACTAATTTATGATATATTGCTAAAGACGACTAAATTATGAGGTAGAAATGTATGTTGCTACAGTATGATCATTCAATCAATAAATACCGACAACGGTTTTTTGAAGAGAAGTTTGGTCACCTTCACTTGAAAACTCCCGATGCAGTATTATTGGTTAGGGTAAACGATGCCAAAACAATTAAAATGGCGCAGATTATCAATGAATTTCCGTTTCATAAATCACATGTGACACGCGCTGTTGACAGACTCTTTGAACTGAATTATCTCAACAAAACCCCTGATCCTAATGATTTGCGCGGTTATATATTGGAGATCACTCCAGCAGGAGAAAAGATTGCCGAAGAAGTGAAGAAGGGCTTGAATGAATGGAATGAGCTTTTAAACGAACCTTTAAATCAGGAAGAGTTGGATTCAGTAGCGAGAATCAGAGAAAAAATTTACAATCACTTGAAAAAATACTTTGAGGAGGACCTTCCGGATGAAAAAAATCTTTAGTTATCTTAAACCATACAAATGGTATGTTCTGTTAGTATTTGTTCTCGTGAGCATCACGGCTCTTGGCCAATTGCTGTTACCTGATTACATGTCCAAAATCATCGGTCAGGGAATTCGTGCCGAATACCGGCTTACGACTGATTTCACAACCGGAGCTTATACTCTTGTTCCCCAAGTTGTGTGTGAAAGTGCAGGCGATGCCTGTACCATCGTTCAGACAAGCGATATGGGCGTGATTTTGAAATATGGCGGCTTGATGCTAGGTGTTACTTTATTGTCGTCGATTGCAGCCATTATTCTTTCATATGTATCTAGCCATGTTGGAGCCAATGCCGGGAAAGATATCCGGAGGGACCTATTTAAAAAGGTTAGTGAATATTCATCAGCCGAGACAGATTCATTCGGCATCTCGTCTTTGATAACTAGATCAACTAATGACGTCATGCAAGTGCAGAATTTTTTGTTGATGGCATTAAGGATGCTTTTGCGTGTCCCGATAATCTTTATCGGTGCGACCATTTTGAGCATCAAGAATATCAGAGAAATGACCGACACTAATCAATTGCTTTATGTATTGATGGGTAGCGTTCTGATTCTGATTGCATTGGTATCGGTGACGTTTGTACTGGTGTTGCCACTATTCCGCGCGATGCAAAAGAAGATCGACAATATGACGCGCGTTACTAGAGAAGGAATCAATGGTGTCAGGGTCATTCGTGCTTTTGGACAGGGAAAACGTGAAGTTAAGCGTTTTAGCAAGGTCAACGATGATCTCACTGACACTGTCATCAAGACCGGAAAGGTCATGGCAACATTGAATCCAGCTGTAAATTTGATTTTCAATCTCGTTATGGTAGCCATTTTGTATTTCTTCTATGTTTTGATTACAAAGACGACCTTCACCAATTTCCAAAGTTTAGGCAACGTCTCGGCAGTCATTCAATATTCATCCCAGATTATGTTCAGTCTGTTGATGCTGACGATGTCATTCATCGTGTTTCCTCGTGCGCAAGTATCTGCCAAACGGATCACTGAGATTTTGGATAAGGAAATAATGGTTAAAGAAAGCGGAAACAAAGAATACGATGAAGCAGATCTTAAAGGTTTAGTTGAATTCAAAGACGTGTGTTTCAAGTACGGCGATGCCGAACTTAATGTGCTGGATAATATTTCTTTCAAAGCGAAGCCGGGACAAACAATCGCCATTATCGGTTCAACCGGATCCGGAAAATCTACTATTGTCAATCTGATGCCCAGATTATTTGATGCGACGTGTGGAAAGATTACCATCGATGGCATTGATATTCATGACCTCACGCTGAATAAATTAAGGTCTATGATCGGATTTGTGCCTCAGACGGCAACCCTCTTTTCCGGAACTATCAAGGATAATATCGCTTTTGGAAAAGTCGACGCCTCGATGGAAGATATCATCGATGCCGCTCAAATCGCGCAGGCAGAAGAATTTATCGAAGATATGGAACTTAAATATGATTCCTTGATCGATCAGGGCGGAGTCAATTTCTCCGGAGGTCAGAAACAAAGACTTTCGATTGCCAGAGCAATTGTCAGAAAGCCCAAAATCTATATTTTTGACGACAGCTTTTCAGCACTGGATTTTAAGACTGATGCGTCGCTAAGAAATGCCTTGCATAAAGTTACCAAAGAATCTACCGTATTCATTGTCGCTCAACGTATGGGCACAATCATGGACGCTGATCAGATTATCGTTGTCCATGAGGGCAGAATCGTTGGCATTGGCACACATAAAGAACTATTGGATTCATGCGATGTATATCAAGAAATCGCCTATTCGCAGTTTTCGAAGGAGGAGTTGGCATGAAAGACAACACTCAAAGCAAGCAACAGACACCTTCTCAACCTTCAATGAGACCCGGCAGACCCAGCGGACGTGGATCCGGTGGCGGTCCGGGAATGTCATTTGGACGCCCTGCGGAAAAAGCCAAGGATTTTAAAGGTACCACTGCCAGATTAATAAGATTTCTCAAACCACAACGAGTTCAGCTTGGTATTATGATCTTTTTCACGGTGATCATGACTGCAATCGCAGTCTATGCACCGGATCTTTCAAGGAAAATAATGAATACGATCCAAGCAATGATCGTCGGAACGGCAGCAAGTGATGCCGGGTCTGTCGTCATCAGGTTGTTTATCATCACCCTAGTGCTTTATTTGGCCCGCTTTGTTCTTGAAACCATCTCTTATTGGATTGGTAATATCGTTTCTGCTTCAATCGGGAGAAACTACCGCAATATGCTTCGGGAAAAACTTGAGAGATTGCCAATCAAACATTATGATGAAAATCAAACTGGCAACATGCTATCGATATTCTCAAACGACGTCGACGTCGTCACTAATTCGATTCAACAAAGTCTGATTCAGGTTATCCAATCGTTTTTGATGATTATTGGCGTATTGGGAATGATGTTCTATATTTCCTGGAAGTTGACGCTTATATCATTATTGATTTTGCCTATCTATGTGATCTCCGTTTCCCAGATTGCAAAAAGAAGTCAATCAAAATTCATTCGCCAGCAAAAAGAACTTGGCAAAATGAATGGCTATGTCGAAGAAATGTTTACGGCCCATAAGATTGTAAAACTATTCGGCAAAGAAAAAAAATCTTACGGGGAATTCCAAGATATTAACAAGGAATATGCCGGCGCAATGAAAGGTGCCCAATTTTTGAGTGGTCTGATCTTTCCGATTATGAACTTCATCTCCAATATTGGTTATGTTTTAGTAGTTATCGTCGGTGGCATCTTGGCTGGTGCGGTAAACCCGCTTTTGATTGGTGACATTACGATCTTCATAAATTACCAACGCAGTTTCGTGAATCCCATCTTGAATTTGGCCAATATCGCCAACGCCTTGCAATCGACTGTTGCTGGCGCGGAACGGATTTTCGAATTGCTTGATGCCCCGGAAGAAGTCTTAGAACAACGCATAAATTCGTTTTTGGACAATGATTTTTCAGGAAATGTTGAATTCAAGGACGTCGATTTCTCTTATGTGAAGGAAAAAGATCTGATTAAGAATCTCAATCTTTCCGTCGAATCAGGAAAACAGATTGCTATCGTTGGTCCGACAGGTGCAGGCAAAACGACACTTGTCAACTTGCTGATGCGCTTTTATGAAATCGACAAAGGCGTGATTACCGTTGACGGTATCAAAACAACGGATGTTCCTAGAGAAGAATTGAGAAAGCAGTTTGGAATGGTGCTTCAGGATACTTGGCTGTTTGCTGGAACAATCAAAGAAAATGTCGCATACGGAAAAGAAGACGCAACTTTGGAAGAAGTCATCAAAGCCTGTAAAGAAGCTCATGTCCATCATTTTATCGAAACCCTTCCGGAAGGATATGACACTTATTTGAATGAAGACGCCGCCAATATCAGCCAGGGACAAAAACAGCTTCTGACGATTGCCAGGGCGATTCTCTTCAATCCCAAGATTTTGATTTTGGATGAAGCGACCTCTTCAGTTGATACAAGGACCGAATCGTATATCCAAAATGCCATGGATTACATGATCCAAGGCCGAACTAGTTTTGTCATCGCCCATAGGCTTTCAACAATCAAACGGGCTTCGACTATCCTAGTCATGGAGCATGGAGAAATAGTCGAACAGGGCACTCATGAAGAATTGCTGGCACGAAATGGTGCGTATAGCGAATTGTATCAAAGCCAATTTTTAAAACCATTAATTTAGAAGAGGATGCAAATCCTCTTTTTGCTTTCAATTTATGAGAAAACATCGTATAATATGAAATATCACAAACTAGAAACGGTGAAGGCATGAATAAAGATATTTTCTTCTTTGAACCAGTTTTGGCAAAAAGAATCTGGGGCGGGGATTTCTTAAAAAAACTATACGGTAAAACAGACTTGTCTTATCCTGTCGGTGAGGCTTGGCTAATCTCGGGAATGGAAAACAATAGCTCCAAAATCCTCAGTTCGCCATTCCAGAACTTCAGGCTCGACAAGTTTTTTGCAACGTTTCCTGAATTTTTTTCCAATGCGAAAATTTCTGATTTTCCCCTGTTGGTGAAATTGATTGACGCCGTTGACAAATTGAGTGTTCAAGTCCATCCCAATGATAGTTATGCATTGAAACATGAAAATGCTAAAGGGAAGAATGAATGCTGGTATGTGATCGATGCAACCCCTGATAGTTACTTGATTACCGGACATAATGCCTTGACTAAAGCAGAATTAAAATCAAAAATCATCAATAATGACTTTGATTCTTTGCTGAGAAAAACGCCAATTAAAAAAGACGACTTTATCTATATTCCAGCTGGTACTATCCATGCGATCGGAGCCGGCGTAAGACTTGTTGAAGTCCAACAACCTAGCGATATCACATACAGAGTTTATGATTATTCAAGGCTCGATGATTCAGGCAAGCCAAGAAAGTTAAGCGTGTCTGAGGCCTTGGATGTGACTATTGTTCCTGCACCAGTTCCAAAAATAAAAAATTACGCCAATTCCACTGGCATAGTGAACTTGTTCAAGACGGCCGATTTTCAAGTCGATAAATGGAAAACCAACAAGGCGATCAATTATTACAATTTTCGCAAACATGTGTTTTTCTTTGTCGTGTTGGAAGGTGAGGGAATCGTAAATTTGCATGAAGTAAAACAAGGCGACGCTTTCATGGCGGCAAGCACCAACGAAAATATCAATGTTTATGGTAATCTGTCCTTGTTGACGATTAGTTTGCCTGATGAGGCATTGCAATGAATGTTGGCCTGATTTCGCTTGGGTGTGCCAAGAATCTCGTGGATTCAGAATTCATTTTAGGCATTCTCAAAACGGCAGGATGCCAAATTGTCAGCGATCCAGATGAAGCCGATGCGATTATCATCAACACGTGCGGATTCATTGAAGCTGCTAAACAAGAAACAATCGAGACGATCCGTGAAATGAAAGAATACGGTAAAAAACTGGTCGTATGTGGTTGTTACGCCCAAAGATACAAAGATAAACTAATGGTGGAAATGCCATTTATTGATAGAATCATCACGTTACAGGAATATCCGAAAATCCATTTAATACTTTCTGACCTGTTCCACGATCCTGATTTGAAATTTCAACCATTGCGATATGAATCCAGAATCCTTACTGGTTCGGTATATTCGCCCTATGTAAAAATCAGCGAAGGCTGTGATAATCGATGCACATATTGTGCCATTCCTTTGATTAGAGGCAAATTCAGATCAAGAAATTATCAAGAGATTATTGACGAGTGCAAGAAATTGGTGCAAGATGGAGCGAAGGAAATCAACCTAATTGGTCAGGATACTTCCAAATACGGCACGGATTTGCCTGAAGGCAAATTGCTTGAGGACTTAATCAGGGAGATCACAGTTATCCCCGGAGTGTTTCTTGTCAGAGTGTTGTATTTATATCCGGATGAGATCACCGATCCATTGCTTGATGAAATCAGGAATAACCCTAAAGTTGCCAAATATTTTGATATTCCGATACAGCATATCTGCACTCCTATTTTAAAAAGAATGAACAGACGGGGAGATGAAGCGTTTCTATCTGCTTTACTATTAAAAATCAGGAACATGATTCCAGAAGCTATCTTCAGGACAACGTTGATCGTTGGATTTCCAGGAGAAACGGAACAGGATTTTGAGAAACTTGTCGAGTTAATTAAAGGGTTCCAATTCGACAGACTAGGCGCATTTTCTTATTCGAAAGAGGATGACACACTGGCATATGATTTTCCTGATCAAGTACAAGAAGAAGTCAAACAAAAACGTTTGGATACAATCATGAAAGTCCAAAGCAAGATTGCCTGGAAAAAAAATAGGGAACAAATCAGTAAAACCCATTTGGTTTTGGTCGAAGCTTATGATGAAGAATCAAAATTCTATTACGGAAGAAGTTATGCTTTCGCTCCGGATGATATTGACGGATACATTGTTTTTCAAAGTGTGGTGCCTCTAAGTATTGGAGACGTCACTTACGTATTGATAAAAGACTCGATCAGATACGATCTGATCGGGGATGCATTTAGCGAGGTGAGATAAGTGGCTTTTATAATCTTGGCCTTAAAGGGATTCCTAATCGGAATCGCATTTATAATACCTGGTGTCAGTGGCGGAACAGTTGCTATCTATCTCGGGGTATATGATAAATTGCTACACGCGATCGGGAATGTGTTTACGGAATTCAAAAAAAGCATCGCTTTCCTAATCCCGATTATTATCGGTATTGCCGTCTCAGTAGTTGCTTTGGCAAAACTGATAGGACTTATGCTCGACTGGAATTCACTCGTGACTTTGATGCTGTTTATCGGCCTGATTGCGGGAGGCATTCCAAGTTTATGGAAAAAACTCGGAGTCAAGCCATTCAAGGCAAGCACAATCATTGCTTTTATGATTTCATTCTTGCTTGTTTTGATGCTTTTCATCGGTAAAAGTGTCGGATCCGAAGCCGGAGTCACCCAGTTTCCAATGAATGGGGCTAACGTCATTTTAATCCTTTTACTTGGCATGATTTCTTCAATGACGATGATTGTACCGGGAATCTCAGGTTCGGCTTTACTAATGACGCTTGGTTTTTACTCAGCCATTGTAACTAACGTTATAGGAAATATTTTGGATTTTACTCTGATAGGATATAACCTTTTCGTGGCAATTCCCTTTGCTGTTGGCGTTGCAATCGGCATCATCCTTTTTAGCAAAATAATCGAATATCTCCTCAGAAAGTACAAAGTAACAACTTTTGCGGCAATTATCGGATTCATCATGGCATCCGCAATCGTGATCTTTTTGGAAATCCGTGATCCGGGGACTGCAAGCGTATATACAGAACAGACTCCGGTTTACCTTGATTTCTTCGCATATATAAAAAACAACGTCCTTTCCACTGTAATCGGAATTGTGACATTGGCTGCCGGCTTCATAGTAGCCTACAAATTTGTTGCAATTGAGGAAACGCCAAAGCAAGATGAAAATTAACACCGTACCGGCAAAAAACTTTATGAACAAATCGAATTTGACAGGCGGCTTCACATGCAATCCTTATGTCGGATGCATGCATGGCTGTATATATTGTTTCGCCAAATTCATGTTAAGAGGCAGGGATAAAGCTGATATTTGGGGCAAATTTGTCGACATCAAGGAGTTCCCCAATTATTCGATTCCCAGAAATACCGGAGAAGCGGGATTATATCTGTCGACAGTCACAGACTGTTACCAACCATTGGAACTGGAAGCAAACGCTACCAGAAAAGTTCTTGAAGCTGTAAAAGAAAGCAATCTTAAAGTCACAATATTGACGAAATCAAAACATGTGCTTCGCGATCTGGATTTGTTCAAAACGATGAAATCAATCGAAATTGGCTTCAGCATTGCTATTAATGATGAATTGGCAAGCGTGATGGAGCCTTTCGCCTCTAAGCCATCTGAGAGGCTATCGGCTTTGAAAACCTTGAAGACTAAAAATATCCAAACCTTTGTCTTCATTGCGCCAATCATTCCCTACATCACTGATGTATTCTCAATCATCGAAGCAGCGAAAAACCACGCCGATTATTTCATGTTCGATTCCTTGAATTTGAAACATCCGGATAATTTCAAAAGCATATTGAACTATGTAAGCACATATCATCCTGAACTAAAGAAAAAATTTGAAGATATCTTTTTGCATCATAATCATACTTTTTATGATAATCTGAGAGAAGAAATCATTGCATACATGAACAAGGAAAATCTTAAATATAAATACATATACGACTAGGAGGATATAAAATGATCTTTGTAGAACAAGTAATGCCACTCGCAAAATATGTCATCAATCATAGACGTGCCATCCACCAATATCCAGAGTCGGGTTTCAATACAATCAGGACGCATAACTACATTTTGCATGAACTTGAATCACATAACATCAAAGTGCTCCCTCATATCGGAAAAAACTCACTTGTCGGAATCATCACCAATCAAAAGGGTCCCATAATCGGCCTCAGAGCCGATATCGATGCCCTTCCTTTGGAAGAACAAAACACTGATTTGCCATACGTTTCGCAAAACCCCGGGTTCATGCACGCTTGCGGGCATGATGCGCATACTTCGATGCTTTTGGGTGCGGCCAAGTTTTTGTCTGAAAACCGTGATTTATGGAGAGGAACTGTCAAATTAATTTTTCAGGAAGCAGAAGAAGGTCCCGATCCTGGCGGTGCCAAGGCGATTGTCGATTCCCGAGAATTAGATGATGTCTCGACATTTTTCGCGTTGCATGTCTCGCCTAATTTTCCATCCAAACAATTCGCTATGAAAAAAGGAAATGCCTTCGCTGCAGTCGTAACATTTATGATTACGTTGAAAGGCATCGGCTGCCATGCAGCATATCCGCATTTGGGAATTAATCCGATCATTATGCAATCAGAAGTTATCCAAGCCCTTCAAACCATAATTTCCCATAAACTGTCACCGCTTGAAAAAGCGGTGTTAAGCGTCACCCAAGTCCATGCGGGAACTACCCACAACATCATTCCCGACAAGGCATACTTGGAAGGAACAATAAGGTATTATAATTCTAAGACTAAACAACTGATAAAATCAGAAATGACAAGAATATTGGATTCTGTAACAGCAAAACATCAAGGCAGTTATGATTTCGATTTCATCGAGCAATATGATACTGTATCCAATAGTTCTTCAGCATTCGATTATTTCAAAGACGTGGCAATATCAACTTTCGGCGAAAACAGTTTTCAAGAACTTTTCAAACCGTCCATGGGTGGAGAAGATTTCTACCGGTACACAAATTTGAAACAAGGCTGTATTGCTTGGCTCGGCACAAGAAAGGACGAAACAACCGGATTCGGTCTTCATCATCCTAAATTCAACATTGATGAGGATGCATTGATATATGGAACAACGCAACTGATAAATCTTGTAATCAACTTTCGAAGGAGTGAAGCTAATGTATCTGATTAAAAATGCAAATCTCATCAGCATGAAAGATATCAATTATGAACCAGCTGATATTTTGTTCGATGAGAGAACAATTAAACTAATCGGCCAAATCAAGAAATCAGATTATCCAGAAGCAAAAGTAATAAATGCCCAGGGAAAATTCGTTACACCAGGGATTGTCGATCCACATTGTCACATCGGAATTTTCGAAGAAGCAATCGGTTTCGAAGGCGCTGACGGGAACGAAGCTACAAATCCTGTATTCCCAGAATTGCGTGCAATCGATGCGATTAAACCCCAGGATGTCGCTTTCGAAGAAGCACTTGCATCCGGGGTCACAACTGTTTGTACCGGACCAGGAAGTGCTAACGTTATCGGCGGCACGTTCTGTGTGCTGAAAACCAAAGGAAAAACCATTGATGACATGCAACTTGTCGAGGAGTCTTCGATGAAGATGGCATTAGGCGAAAATCCCAAACGTGTCTACAACGGCAAAAGCCAGGCACCTTCAACCAGAATGGCTTCCGCTGCCATGATTCGTGAGGCTTTGTCCAAAGCAAAAGAATATGTGGCAAAGAAACAAAAATATCAGGATGATCTCGCTTCGGGTAAAGAAACAACCAAACCTGAGTTCAACATGAAATGGGAATCGCTTTCTCGGGTTTTTTCCGGATTTCCGGTAAAGATCCATGCTCACCAGCAAGATGACATCGTCACCGCAATCAGGATTATCGAAGAATTCGGTTTGAAGGCCACGATTGAACACGCCACTGAAGGCCATCTGATCGTCGATTATTTGAAACAGCATAACCAAAGCGTCATTATTGGACCGACTTTGGGTTCAAAATCGAAATATGAATTGCGAAACAAAAGTTTCAAAGCTGCGAAAATCCTTTTTGAAAATGGCATTAATTTCGCAATCATGACCGACCATCCAGTCATTCACCTAGCAAACGCCCTCACCCAAGTTGCAATCTTCGTCAGAGAAGGATTGCCCGAGTTGGAAGGGTTCAAGGCAGTCACAATCAATGCGGCTAAAATCAACGGCATCGACAACCGCGTTGGCAGTATCGAAGTTGGCAAAGACGCTGACATAGTAATCTGGGACGGGCATCCTTTCCATTATATGACCAAACCGGAGTATGTGTTTGTGAACGGAGAAATTGCACATAAGAAAGCCTGAATATATTCCTCTTCAAGCAGTTTTTTTGAAGGGGTTTTTCATATATTGAAATCATGATATAATATTTAGTAATCCAAAAAAGAAGGTGAGACCATGTGCGGAAGATTTTCCTTGAGTGTAAACAAAGTCGAAATGAGTAAGTATCTGGAAGAATTCTACGATATCGAAAAATACCCTGACTCGATTGAATTGCCAAGGTATAATGTGGCTCCCGGACAAAATGTCCTCTCCGTCATCTATTACGAAAACAAATACCACGCAGGGCTTCTGAAATGGGGCTTTGTGCCAAGTTTCGCAAAAAACGAAAGTATCGGAAATAGGATGATCAATGCCAAGGCGGAAACATTGACAGAAAAGCGTGCCTTCATCAATTCATTCAAACATCGGCGATGCGTCGTGCTTGCCGATGGCTTTTTCGAATGGCACAGAGAAGGCAAAAAAAAGACTCCATACAGGATTGCACACAAGGAGAAGGCGATATTTCCCATGGCAGGACTATGGAGCACATATACAAAACCTGATGGAACGAAGATGTATTCCTGTACAATAATCACTACCTCTGCAAACAAAACGGTTGAAAAAATCCATGACCGGATGCCTGTTATTCTTTCAGAAGAAATGCGCAAAATTTGGCTTGACCCTGAAATGACCGATTTGCGTATGTTGACCAATTTGTTAGTACCAACAGATGATGAGGCACTATATTATTATGAAGTGTCTTCGACTGTGAACAACGCAGCAAATGATCTCCCAGAATGCATTGAAGCAATTGATGCATAATTTTAATAAAGGCCTGATATCGGATACAATCCGAATCAGGCCTAGATGTCACTCTTACTTGTTTTTAAAAGCGAGTTCATAGGTCTCGATCAGTCTCAAAGCGTCGGCTTTGGGATAATAATCGAGCACTTCAACATGATGTCCTGGCAACAATTCCTTATAAGTACGGAAAAAGAGTTTGATTTCCCGAAGTTGCAGATCCTTGATGTCATAGATGTCGTTAATATCCTCAAACCTTGGATCGGCGTCAACAACAGCGATGATTTTTTCATCATGTTCTCCAGAATCATACATGTCAAGATAACCCACGACTCTAGCGTCGACGATACAGCCTGGGAAGGTTGAGGTAGTTGCTAGAACCAGAATATCTAGTGGATCACCATCTTCTGCCAGAGTGTTTTCAATAAAACCATACTCCGCTGGATATGTCATCTTGGAATAGAGTACCCGGTTTAATTTAATTCTGTTTTTCTTCTTGTCAACTTCGTATTTGTTTTGCGTCCCCATGGGGATTTCGATGATTGCTTCAATTACTCTTGTCATAGTTTCCACCTTTATTCTCGTTTGAGATTATAGACTATCGCGTCTTCGTTTTCAAGTGTTTTGTTTTGAAATTTATGTATACTGGCTTTAATTTGTAAAAATATGATAAAATATATTTAAAGAGGTGATTGAAATGCCTTTCCAACCGGTGATGCAATCTGTGTTTGCCTGGTTTGACATAATCCGGAATTCTTTAGAGGGAATCATCATGGCAAGTTGGCTAGCCACCAATTGGTGGTGGATTGGACTGCTTGTCATAGCCTTAGTGTTTGCCTTAGTCTATTTTCTTTATAAAGGCAAAAAAAAGAATGCTACACCAGAAATCGATATTTCAGAAATCGAGAAGATGATACAGGTTCTAGGCGGCATAGACAACATTGAAGCCATCTCGTTGGAAGGCTCAAGGTTGAAAGTTTTACTAAAAAATCTAAAGAAATGCGAATATGCAGCTCTAAAGGAACATGGAGCCATGGGAATATTTGTCTCCGGTAAACATATCAAGTTTATGTTACCCAAATCTGCAAGCCAACTTCTAAACCTAATTCAAGCAAAAAAGAAGGAGAGGATAGAGTGATAGAGTATAAATACAAAATCGTTTACCCTTTTGGTCTTCATGCAAGACCGGCAACCATGCTTGTCAGCAAAGCCAACAGTTATCAAACAGAAATGATCATCGAGTTTGATGATAGAAAAGTCAACCTAAAATCGATCATGGGTGTTTTGTCGCTAGGCGTACCCAGCAACAAGACTTTCAAAATTTCTTTTAACGGCCGGGATGAAGAAGATGCTTTCAAAGCGATCACCAGAGTGATCAACGATATCAACGATCTGGAATAGACCGTTATTAACTATCATATAAATACATTGTTTTTGACTGTGGATAAACCATCTGACGATGGTTTATTTTTTTCTGCCTAAGCCAAGTTTCTGTTTGCATTTCGCCAGTTTTTTGAAGGCATACGCCTGAGCGATTTCACGTCCGGAATCCAAGATGTCATCAAGCTCTTTCGAATTGATGATTGCGTAATACCTTTGTTGCAAAGGCTTAAGAGTGCTTACAACAATTTCTGCCAAATCTTCCTTGAATTCTTTGTAGCCCAGTCCATGGTATTTCGTGACGATTTCATCGATGTTTTCGTTTGTGAGTGCTGAATAGATGCTTAATAGATTGGCTACGCCCGGTTGGTTATCCGGGTCATATTTGACAATCCCGATTGAATCCGTCACAGCCGATTTGATTTTTTTGATGATTGTTGCTTCATCATCAAGCAAGGCGATATAGCCTTTGTCAGAAGAATCGGATTTGCTCATTTTCTGGTTTGGGTTTTGTAGATCCATGATTCTCGCCCCAACTTTGGGAATGAATGGTTCTGGGACTTTAAAAAATTCGCCAAAACGGTTATTGAAGCGATTCGCGACATCCCTTGTGAGTTCAATATGCTGTTTCTGGTCATCGCCTACAGGAACGAAGTCGGCATCATATAACAAAATATCGGCAGCCATCAGTGCCGGATATGTGAACAACGCGGACGTTATTCCGGATTCTTGTTTTTTGGACTTGTCTTTGAACTGAGTCATTCTTTCAAGTTCACCGATATAGGTAAAGCATTGCAAAAGATAACCGAGTTCGGCATGTTCTTTGATTTCCGATTGGATGAAGAGAATGGTTTTTTCCTTTTCCAATCCGGCTGCGAGATACATGGCTGCCACTTGTTTGGTCCGCTGTCTAAGTTCGGCTGGGTTTTGTTCTGTAGTAATCGCGTGAAGATCGGCGACGAACATGTAAAACTCAGTATCTTCCGTTGATTTTTGTAGCTGGACAAAGCGCATTATGGCACCGATGTAGTTTCCTAGTGTCAAAGTTCCTGTGGGTTGGATTCCCGATAAGATTCGTTTCATAAATAATGTTGTATAGTCTGATCCTTTTTACTGACTATACTCTCCTTTCCTAAAAACTGTGTTCTTTCTTTTGCGTTTTTGATCTTGCGAGTAAATAAAAATCGCCCTTAGAAAAGGACGATTGATCGCGGTGCCACCTTTGTTCCGGCATTGCCGGCACTTAACCCCTTAACGCGGGAAACGGATGTTGTTAGCATCACTCATTAGGCCATTCATCGTTCTTCTTGCCTTGTTTACACCATACACAAGGTCTCTGTTTCAAAAAGAAGGATTACTATTCTAAATCATTGTTTTGAAACATTATATCACTATTTTTGTTTAAGCACAACCTCTAATTGATTAACTAAATCTTCAAGTCTGTTGACCACTGCGTAAAAAGCATCTTCCTTGGTGAGATCCACTCCGGCTTCGATCAGTTGCTTGACGGGGAAGTCACTGCCTCCAGAACTAAGCAAGCCAATGTATTTGTCAAAAGCTCCTGGGACATTGTTTTTTACATCTTCATAGATTTTCAAAGAGGCAGCAAAACTTGTTGAGTATTGGTAGACATAAAATGGACTATAAAACAGGTGGGAAATGTAGGCCCAAACGAATTGTTTGACTTCCTCTTTGGTGATATCCATGTCATAAAATTCTTTATACAAATCAATCATGATTTTTGACAAGACATCTGTAGTGATCGCTTCGCCCTGTTCAGCCAATTTGTGGGCTTCAAGTTCGTATATTGCGAATAATGTCTGACGATGGAAAGTCGACATGATATCATCGATAGAACGCTGCAGCAACATGATTTTTTCATTTTTTGTTGCCTTGCTTTTGTTGATGAAATAATCAAGCAGATTATGTTCGTTGAAGGTAGATGCAACTTCTGCGACAAAAATCGTGTAGTCCTGTAATCCTGGTGGTTGAGTTTGGGCATATAAATAGTGGATTGAATGGCCCGCTTCGTGTGCGACAGTGAAAACATCAGCCAAAGTTTTCGCATAATTCAGTAAAATGAATGGGTGCGTATCTGGCATTGACGAAGAATAGGCTCCGGTTTGTTTTCCCGGTTGTTCATAGACATCGACAAAACCATCCTCCAGTACTACCCTGGCTTTGTTTTGAAAATCTTCTGGGAAGCGTTTTATGGAATTGAAAAACAGTTCCTTGGCGTCTTTATACTCGTATTCCTTGTCCGATTTCGCCAGTTCTAGGAAACGGTCATAGGTGTGGTATTCCTCAAGGCCTAAGGCTTCTCTGCGAAGAGCCAGATATTTTTTGACAGCGTTCGTATTTTTCCTGGCAACATTGCATAATGAATAGTATACTTCCAGAGGAATCGCATTCTTGAACAGATAGCTTTCCAATGTGTTTTGGTATTTTCTCGCTTTCATCAGCGCTAGGTCATAGTCAAGAATGGTTTTATAGATCGTCGAATAGGTATTTTTGTGGACTTCGTAATATGAGAACACAGCTTCAAAGATGTCTTTTCTTTCCGAGGGGCTGTCGCTTTTTTGGATAAAAGCGCGATAATTGCTATTGGTTATGGTGACGATTTCACCGTTGTCAAGCATTACATCCTGGTTTTCTATGTCGGCTACTGTTAATGAACCATATAGATCTCTGCCCGCATCGGCAAGTTTGTTGAAATTCGCAAGCAAAGCTTCCGACTTATCATCAAGGATATGTTCCTGGCGACGGAAGAGTTTTTCGAATCCGAAACGGAATTCATTAAGTTCAGGATTTTTGGCTACGAAACCCATCACGGTTTCTTTACCGATTTGAATCAATTCCGGTTCTTCGAATGACACTGCTTCTTGCAGTTGGAAAAATGCCAGTTGAACCAGCTGATGCCGTCCGGCGTTTTCTGTGTTTTTCTTATCAAGATCGCTTAGTAGACTTGCGTATTGATAGACCCGTAAACCAGTCTTTTGTAGCCGTTTTTGCAAAAGGTAGTAAGCTTTGAATTGTGCTTCTTCATTAAGTTTTCCTTTGTAGCCGGAAAGTTGATTGATAATATCTAGTGTTTCATGATATGCCTTATCGTATGCATCTAGATTTGGAAAAAGATATGTAAGATCCCATTTCATAATTAATCACACCTCCCTATATGGATGTTCATATGAAAATATTATAACATCTAATTGTAAAAAATGAATACAAAATTATTCATATATGATATAATATATTGGCGAAAGTGAGGTATTTACATGATAACTTTATACACTAGTTCAAGTTGCTCTTCTTGTCGAAAAGCTAAGAAATGGTTAGAAGAAAACCGGATTCCATTCAAAGAAAAAAACATCATAGGAATTCGTTTGACAAGAGATGACATCATAAATATGTTGAAATTTTCAGACAATGGCTTTGAAGATATTATCTCGACACGTTCGAAAATATTTAAAGAAAGCAATCTGGATACCGATGAAATGCGTTTTGGTGAACTTGCCGATTTCATAATCGACAATCCCACAATTTTGAAACGTCCGATAATTATCAATGACATGATCATGCAGACGGGTTACAATGAAGATGAGATCCGCGCATTTATTCCCAGAAGATTTCGTGATAACATCATTTGTGAAGAATGCGATGAGAACTGCGAATACAAACGCTGTGTGAAAAACGCAATGCAAAAAAACAAGACAATGAGAACTCTATAACATTTTCAAAGGGCGGGAATCAGTTGATTTCCGCCCTTTTTATATCAAATACGGAGAATTAAAACAGATAACTTGCCAATTGTTGATATGATTGGCAACGATTCGACATTGAAAGCGTTTTATTGTCTAGATTTCTTGATAAATAAGTTTAAATCATGTAGAATATACATGGTAAATATTATTAGGAGGATAAAAATATGGCTGTAAGAGTAGCAATAAATGGATTTGGAAGAATCGGACGTCTCGCCTTCAGGGAAATGTTCGGTAAGAAAGATTTTGAAATTGTCGCAATCAACGATTTGACGGATGCGAGACAACTGGCTTATCTGTTGAAATATGACAGCAGTCAAGGAAGATACAAAAAAGAAGTATCATTTGAAGAAGGCTTGTTAGTGGTCGAAGGTTCAAAGATTCCTGTATTCGCACAGAAGAACCCTGCGGAACTTCCTTGGAAAGATTACAAAGTTGATGTGGTTTTAGAGTGCACAGGTTTTTTTACTTCACGCGACAAAGCTTCATTACATATTCAAGCGGGAGCGAAAAAAGTCATCATCAGTGCTCCAGCAAAAGAAAAAGATATTCCGACTGTCGTATTTGGAGTAAATGAGAATTCTCTGACTGGCAGCGAGACAATCATCTCTGCAGCTTCATGCACCACCAACTGCTTGGCACCAATTGCCAAAATCCTTGACGATAATTTTACAATCGTGAGAGGTTTCATGACAACTGTTCATGCCTATACCAACGATCAGGCAACACTTGACATTCCCCATTCAAAAGGAATCGACGCCAGAAGAGGCAGAGCAGCTGCCGCCAACATCGTACCTACCACCACGGGAGCCGCCAAGGCTGTCGCATTGGTATTGCCGCAACTAAAAGGCAAACTGGATGGTTTAGCACTTCGTGTTCCTGTCATTACCGGATCGATTGTCGACCTTGTAGTTGAACTGGGAAAGAAAGTAACAAAAGAAGAAGTCAATCTGGCTGTAAAAAACGCTGTTTCAGAAGTAGTTGGTTATACTGAAGATCCAATCGTATCCAGTGATGTAATCGGTATTTCCCAAGGCACGATGTTCGATGCTCAAAGCACGACAGTATTGGAAACAGCTGATGGAAGACAACTTGTTAAAGTGTTATCTTGGTATGACAATGAGTACTCATTTACCGCACAGATGGTCCGTACTCTCAAGCATTTCGCGGAACTGATTTAACCCAAAGCATCCATTTGGATGCTTTTTTCAAGAAGGATGGTCTCACATTTGAATTTTCTATATGAAATTTTGGCAAGACTGGAAGAATTTGTAGTAAATAATCTCTGGTTCGCACCGCTTTTAGCAGTGCTTTTACCATTTATCGAAGCGATTTTGCCATCTTTGCCTTTGACTGTTTTGATTGCATTCAATCTCAATATCATGTCAAGTGTCTATGGAGCGGTCCAGGGAACGGTTCTAACAATCATCTTATCGACCTTGGGCTCATTTTTAGGAATGATTTTCATCTTTGCAATTATCAGGTTAACCTTCGCGCCGTTCTTTTTCAAAAAAGTCGAAGCGAATAAATACGGTAAGATGTTTTTGAATGTTGTCGATGGTCCTAAAGTGATACCCGTGCTACTGATCATGAGTAATCCGTTTCTGCCTTCGTCGATCCTCAACTATGCATTGTCGCTTACAAAGACAAAAGTGTCCAGATATTTGTTTCTGACCATCACCTCAAGGTTGATCATTGTTTTGTTTCTGGTATTTCTTGGCAGTATCTTTGATATTCAAAATCATCCTTTGAACCTGCTTTGGCTGTTGCTATTCTATTTTGTTTTGTTTGGTTTTTGGTACTTATGGTATCGGTTCCATAAAAATAAAACTTCAGAATGATTAATATAAATATATTTTCATTAAGCAAAAAGCACGTAAATGGTGCTTTTTTTCTGCTTATTATGATATAATGTTTAAAAAGATTTTGAGGTGAGAAAAATGGATAAAAGCGTATTTGTGAAACACCGTAACGATTTTTTGGAGAAGGCAAAAGAACAATCATTTGCATTGTTTTTTTCCGGCAATCCTCCCCATAAAACCGGAGATCAATCTTATAAATATGTTCCTAACCGGAATTTCTATTATCTGAGTGGAATCAAACGGGAAAACATGATTTTGCTTTTGGTAAAAGGAAAGAACACTACCAAAGAGTATCTATTTATTGACGAACCAAGCGATTATGCCAATAAATGGCTAGGCCGCCGCTTGACGAAGGCCGAAACGGCTGAAATTAGCGGAATCGATGAATTAAATATTCGTTTCAGTCAGGAATTTACTGATTTTATCAGCCAGTATGTTTTAACTGATTCCCGAAAATCTGTGATTGGAATGCCAAAGGCATGTTATTTAGACTTGTATCACAGCCAACCGTTGTCAAAACCTGTCAGTCTGGAAAAAGTTGATCATATCATCAAGAATTATCCGGAAATCAAGATCAAGAATGCCAATGAGATTCTTGATTTGTTAAGAATGAAAAAAACTGACGAGGAAATAGCCCTAATCGAACAAGCAATCGAGTACACATTATCAGGAATCGATGCAATGATGCAAAATGCCAAACCAGGAGTAAACGAGCACCAGCTTGATGCTTTGTTTGATTTTACGATCCGTCTGAGAAACAGCGAAGGGATTGGTTTTGATTCAATCGTTGCCGGAGGCAAGAACGCAACTATTTTACATTATGAGGCCAATAATCAGGAGGTTGAATCCGGAAAGATGATTTTGGTGGATCTTGGCGCAATGAGCGGAGTTTATTCGGCCGATATCAGCCGTACTTTTCCTGTGGATGGAAGATTCACAGATAGGCAGAAAGCCTTATATGAACTCGTCTTATCGGTGAACAAACGCACAATGGAACTTGTCAAACCTGGAATCATGGTGGCTGACTTGAATCTGTTTGCCAAACAAGAAATCGCCAAAGGGTTACAGGATTTAGATATCATCAAGGATCTTGGCGAAGTCGATAAATATTATTATCACAATGTAAGCCACTATCTGGGGCTTGATGTACATGATGTTGGATCATATCAGGTTCCTTTGGAAGCTGGAGTGGTTTTGACGATTGAACCAGGTGTCTATATCGAAGCAGAGGAAATCGGCATCAGGATCGAAGACAACGTGCTTGTGACAAAAGACGGATACAGGAATTTAAGCGAGAAGATCATTAAAGAGGTAACTGACATAGAGGAATTGATGAAGTTCAATCTTTGAAAGGAAAAAAGATGAATTTTCTTGAGGGTACTATCAAACAGTATTTGTTTTACAATGAGGAAAGCTCGTATTCCGTAATCCGCGTGGAAATAAAGGATACGGCTGAAAATGAATTGATTCATTTCGAACCCACGATTGTTGTTTGTGGGTTTTTTCCGCGTCTGGAACAGTACCAGACTTACAAATTCTATGGCGAAGTGACTAATCATCCCAAATACGGAATCCAGTACAGCGCTTCGAGATTTGAGCGGATCATGGAATCGACAAGAACGGGAATTATCGACTATCTCTCCTCCGATCTGTTTAAAGGCATTGGTCCGAAAACTGCGGAGGCAATCGTTGACAGTCTGGGACTTGATGCTTTAAACAAAATCGCCAATAACAGGAATGTGTTGGATGAAATTCCGAGAATGAATCAACAAAAAAAAGACTTAATCGCTGAGACACTTCACGACAATAGGCAAATGGAATCGACACTTGTATGGCTATATGGATTTGAAATATCTCCCAGGATGGCGATGAAGATTTATCAAAAATACGGGTATGAAACGATCGATATAATCAAAAGTGATCCATATGTCCTAATCGATGAAGTCGAAGGAATCGGTTTCAAACGTGCAGATGAGATCGGACTAAAAATCGGCTTTGCCTATAACCATCCGCTACGGCTTAAAGCCGTGATCATGTATTTGTTATCCGAATACATGAACAAATACGGGGATACTTATCTGGAAAAAGACAAATTACTCGAATACACGATGAGCTATCTGAATGTCAATGAAGACTTTTACATTGAGGAATCTCAGGTGATTGATAGATTAGAGCTTTTGTCAATCGAAGGCAAGATAATCGATGTCGATGAAAAAATCAGCCTAAGAGGTATCTATTTCTCGGAAAAAGCTGTGGCTTCTATCCTTTATAAGCACTCCCAGTATGAAGACGAACCAATCGATGACACTTTGATCGAAGATTATTTGAACCAGTTAGAAAAAATCCGGAATATCGCATATACTACGATGCAAAGAAAGGCCATCATCAAAGCCTTGAAAGAACATTTGGTTATCATTACCGGAGGACCGGGAACAGGAAAAACTACAATTATCGATGCCATCACTCATGTATACAGACTAATACATCAAGCCAACAAATCAATTGCCTCCAAAATCAAATTGGTTGCACCGACAGGAAAAGCCGCGAAAAGACTAATTGAAGCGACCGGATTGGAAGCAACGACCATCCATCGCCTATTGGGATATGATTATGAAGGCCATTTCGCCTATTCTCAACATGAAAAAATCGACGCTTCGCTGATAATCATCGATGAAACTTCGATGATGGACATATCCTTGGCGAATCACTTGTTTCAGGCGCTGTCTCCAAGAACAAAATTGGTGATAGTAGGAGACGAAAACCAATTGCCTTCAGTCGGTCCTGGGCAAGTGCTTTGCGACTTGATCGAGTCTGATTTGTTCACGGTCGTGAAATTGGAGAAGATCCATCGCCAAGCTATCGATTCATCGATTATATCCTTGGCATATGATGTATTGAGCCAAAACCTTAACGAACATATGTTTGAACAAAAAGATGACCGTATGTTCATTCAAACCAGAGAAAACATGGTTTCAGACTACATTTTGAAATCAATCCGCAACCAGATCCATTTGGGGTATTCCTTGTTAGAAGATATCCAGGTACTGATTCCTATCTATAAAGGCATGAACGGAATCGATCGGATCAACCAATTGATTCAGGAACGCTTCAATCGCGTGAATGAAGCTTTCCAGATTGCATATAAGGACAAGACATTCCGCTTTCAGGATAAAGTTATGCAACTAGTGAACCAACCAGAAGACGGGATCATGAACGGAGACTTGGGGGTTGTTACCGGGATCATTGAAGACAAAGAAATTCTTGTCGATTTTTCGGGCCGGAGCGTGAAGTACAATGTCAAAGATTTTGACAATATCACTCTTGCATATGCCATCAGCATCCACAAATCGCAAGGGAGCGAATTCAAAGTAGTAATCTTGCCACTTGTCAGGAGCTATACCATCATGCTGAAGCGAAAACTCATCTATACAGCGATTACAAGAGCCAAGGAGACTTTGATTATGATCGGAGAAAAAGAAGCTTTACAACGCGGAATTTATGGAAAAGAACCGCCAAGAAAAACTTGGATGAAACAATTTTTGCAGGAAATTGAAACAACTCCAGAAGATAAATTTCTCACAATCGAAGATTTTTTGTAAAACGCGGTAATTGATTGCAAAAGAAAAAATAATGTTGTATAATACCCGTATAAATCGATGCGAAAGATAAGTAGAAGATTGTTTCTTCTTCAGAGAGCCCGGGATTGGTGAGACCGGGTGGAAAAACGACTTCGAAGCTCCTTTCAAGAGATGTGAAAAACATCCGCAATTCTGCGTTATGGATGAAGAGTGCTAGATATCTAGAACAAAGGTGGTACCGCGATCAACAATCGTCCTTTACTTATAAAGGATGATTTTCTTTTTTGTGTGGAGGAGTAATTATGAAATACATGAGTGGCAACGAAATCAGAAAAATGTGGCTTGATTTTTTCAAAACAAAAGGCCATTCCATTGAAAAGGGCGCGTCGCTGATTCCGAATGACGATCCGACTTTGTTATGGATGAATGCCGGAGTTGCGGCGTTAAAAAAATATTTTGATGGTTCCGTGATTCCCAAGAATCCACGCATCGTCAACGTCCAAAAATGCATCCGGACCAATGATATCGAGTTTGTGGGAAAAACCGCAAGACATCACACCTTTTTTGAGATGCTTGGCAACTTTTCGATTGGAGACTACTTCCGCAAAGAAGCGGTAACCTGGGGATTCGAGCTGTTGACAGATGAGAAATGGTTCGGATTTGACAAGAATCTGTTATATATGACAGTCTATCCTGATGATGAAGAAACCAAAGATCTTTGGATTTCTCTAGGCATCGACCCAACTCACGTTGTTAAAACCGAAGAAAACAATTTTTGGGAAATCGGTGAAGGTCCTTGCGGACCATGCACTGAGATTTTTTATGACAGAGGTGAGGAATACGGAGATTTCGGAGTTGATGCGATTAGAGATAATATCGAAAACGAACGCTATATCGAGATCTGGAATATTGTGTTCTCACAATATAATGCCAAACAAGGTTATGGACGTTCTGAATATCCTGAACTGCCAAACAAAAACATTGATACCGGCTGCGGCTTGGAAAGAATCACTTCAGTGATCCAAAACGCCAAAACCAACTATGAAACCGATCTGTTCATGCCAATCATCAAAAAAATCGAAGCAATCTCGGGTATCGACTATCATGGCCAAATGGCTTTCAAGGTCATTGCCGATCATATCAGAACCGTTACTTTCGCTATCGCGGATGGCGCAATTCTGTCAAATGAAGGCAGAGGCTACGTTTTGAGAAGACTTCTCAGGAGAGCTGTGAAATATGGTAAAAAACTTGGTATAGAAAAACCATTCATGGATCGACTTGTAGAAATAGTAATCAAGGTAATGAAAGATTTCTATCCCTATATCAATGATCAATTAGAAATTATCAAGAAAATCATCTCCCAGGAAGAAACCAAATTTCTTGAAACCTTGTCCTTTGGTGAAAAGCGTTTTGAAACAATCGCGCTTTCAAGCAAGGACAAGTTGATTTCCGGAGCAGATGCTTTCCTGCTATATGATACTTTTGGGTTTCCAATCGAATTAACATTGGAGTACGCTGAAGAAATCGGATATAATGTCGATGTAACAGGGTTCGCGCTGAAAATGGAAAAGCAGAAAAACCGGGCGAGGAACGCTCGAAAAGACATTCAATCAATGAAATCGCAAAATGAAGAGTACATCGATTTCTTGGTAAAAAGTGAATTTGTCGGGTACGAAACGCTCTTACAAGAAACTAAAATCATTAAAGTTTTTGACAAGGGAATAGTGTTGGAAAAAACGCCATTTTACGCGACTTCCGGTGGACAAGTAGCTGACACGGGCGTAGTATTTAATGAAGCTTTCTCGTTAAATGTCATCGATGTAACAAAACTACCCAACGGTCAGTTTTTACATGTGGTTGAGACAATTGAGGGCGAAGTGGAAGAAAATGCCATAGTCATTGCCAAGGTTGATGAACAAAGACGAAAACTGATAACTTACCATCACTCGGTCACACATCTTTTGTTTAAGGCAATGCGGGATCTTTTGGGACCGCACGTATCCCAACAAGGAAGCCAAGTGTCAAACGAATCTTTGCGATTCGATTTTAATCACTATGAAATGATCTCTGATGAAATAATTCTGCAACTCGAGTTTACAGTTAGAAAAATGATTGCTAAACACTACGAAACGAAAACTGAAATCATGACCGTCGAAGAAGCGGTAAAAAAAGGTGCTATTGCTGAATTTGGTGAGAAATACGAAGACTTGGTTCGCGCTGTCGACCTGAAATACACATTGGATCTTTGTGGCGGAACCCATGTCAAAGATCTTCATGATATAGGTGATTTTGCGATTCGGGCTTTGTATTCAATCGGTTCAGGAATCTATCGAATCGAAGGCCTGGCAAATACGAGTGTCAATAATCTCAAGGATGCATTTATAAACACTGACCAGGACATTGACAATATCAAGAAAAAGCTTGAGATTTTACATAATTCTGCCGTGTCTGAAGGAATAGTTTTGTCATATGATTTACCTGAGTCCGAGTCCTTTATTGGCAGTTATCAAGATGTCATCAATAAAAGAAATCAATTCACGCAAACGCAACTTGCCGCAAAAGAGTTTGAAAAAGAATACCTTAGACTTATGCAAAAAGTGAAAGAGGTCGACACTGCTGATTTTCTGGCACTGGCAAAAAACAATGTGATCATCGCCAAAGCGGAAAATATTGAGATTGACCAATTGAAACAATTGGTTGACAATCTGATGAATGAATTGAAGAATGGATTCGTGCTTGTAGCTTCGATTCTTGAAAATAAAGTATTATTTGTCGCAAAAAGCTCCGAACCATCAATCCATGCCGGTAATATGGTCAAACTGGCAGCTGTGATCACTGGTGGAAATGGCGGCGGACGTCCCGATTTCGCCCAAGCGGGGGGAAAAGACATATCCAAGGTCGACGAAGCCTTAACAAAAGTCCGGGAGCAAGTCAAATGAGATACATGGGACTTGACCTCGGGTCAAAAACACTGGGAATTTCGTTTTCAGATCCAAGTGGCATCATTGCCAACGCCTATGGGACTTTCACATTTTCAGATGGTGCCTATCAGGAAGCTATCAATCATACACTAGGCTTGATCATCAGCCAAAAGGTTGGCAAAGTCGTCCTCGGTCATCCGAAAAACATGGATGGATCAAGCGGATTTCAGGCAAAAATATCCGAAAACTTCAAGTTGGAGCTTGAAAATAACACAACTGTTCCAATTGTGTTGTGGGATGAAAGACTTACTACCAGGATCGCAAACCAGACGATGTTCCAAACAAAAACAAAACGCAAAGATAAAAAACATAAAGTCGATCAATTGGCGGCGACTGTGTTATTACAAAGCTATTTAGATAGCGGAAAGTAGGATGTTATGGAAAATGAAAAAGAATATTTGTTGGTGACAGACGAAAACGGAAATGAAATCGAATGCGAAATTATCATGACTTTCTCTTCGGATGAGTTCAACAAATCATATGTTGTATATCAAATCAAAGACGACGAATCAGGCGAATATTACGCAGCCAGCTACAACCCTGAAGACGATGATGAAGGCAAACTCTTGGAAGTCGAGTCAGACAAGGAATGGGACTTGATCGAAGAAGTTTTGGAAAGTTTTCTTGAAGACGGCGAAGAAAAAGACGAAGAAGAAGACGAAGTCGAAACCGAAGAAGATGAAGTAGACGATGAGGAAGACGAAGAATTAGAAGCAAAGTAAGAATATGTTGGTGAGGTAAGTGGAACAATCATATTTATCAGATCTAAACATCAAACAAGATCCTCCGATTCTAGCTAAACTGAGACTTTACGCAACTGAAAAACAAATCCCGATTATTCAGGAAGACGGAATGCACCTTTTGGTCCAACTCTTGATAGCGTCAAATGCCAAAACAGTTTTGGAGCTTGGCAGCGCAATCGGATATTTTGCTATTGCCGTGGCACTGCTAGCGAAAGTGCAAGTGGTTACCTTGGAGATTGATCCAGAAATTACAGAAATTGCCAAACGGAACATCTCTGAGGCTGGTTTACTTGAACAAGTGAAAATTGTGAACACTGATGCTTTGAATTTTAACCCGGAAATGCTGGGGAAATTCGATCTTATATTTATTGATGCTGCCAAAGCGCAATACCAGAAATACTTTGAAAAGTATGAACACTCAGTTAACAAGGGAGGCATCATTGTCTCTGACAACTTGTTATTTCGCGGACAGGTCGAAAGACCAGAAACAATCATTTCCAGAAACCGAAAACAACTGGTAAATAAAATCAAGAAATATAATTCCTGGTTAAAGGACAAAACCGGATTTCTAACGTATTTTTACGAAATTGGCGATGGTATCGCCATCTCGATTAAATTATAAGGGGTTATCATGAAAATTGTCGTTACTCTGAAAAATATTGAAGAGATTCCTGAACTCATCCATCTCGGTGCGGATGTATTTTTGCTTGAGTCAAATACATATACCAGGGCGGCAAAATATCCTTTCTCACTCGAAGAAATCATTGATATTGCAAAAACAATCCACAAAAAAAAGAAAAAAACCTATATATTACTGAACACTTTCATCCATGAACAAGACATCGAGGGCATCAGATCTTTTCTAAGTGCGCTAGACAAGTCTAAAGTTGAAGCTTTCGTATGTTATGATTTTAGTTTGATCATTATCGCGAAAGAACTGAACATGGAACAAAAGATCATCTATCAGCCTGGAACGATGAATACTCACCCGAAAGACATGGCCATCTTCAAAGATTTGGGAATCAAAGGGATTACTATTTCCCGAGAAATCACCTTTGCGGAAATCTGTGAGTTTTTCCAGGAAAACGAAAAATTGGAACTTTCACTGTCCGGACACGGCTATCAGGAAATGTTCTATTCCAAACGAAAATTGCTTGAGTCTTTCATGCTTTCTCAAAAAAAACATGAATTTGGGGTCATTCCAGACGCTTTTTTCCAAATCAGAGAAAAAATGCGACCCGATTCATACTTTCCGATTTTCGAAGATGGATTCGGCACCCAGATATATCGCGGGAAAAAGTTGGCTTCATTTGATTTTATCGAGTGGATGGAACCTTATATACAAGATTTTTTCATTGAAAGAAGATTTATTTCCGATCAGGAATATTACGCTTCAATCAAAGCTTATGCTCTGAAAGATTATGTTCCATTCACCAAAGAATATGGCAGTGAATACGATACCGGATTCTTCATGCAAAAAACCGAAAAGATCAAGGGTGATCTCTGATGAAGCCTGAATTGCTGGCACCAGCCGGTGACTTGGAAAAAGTCAAAATCGCCTTGTTGTATGGAGCCGACGCAGTCTATATCGGCGGAAAAACATTCTCGCTTCGTGCCAGAGCTTCCAAATTCGGTGTTAACGATATCTTTGAAGCAGTAAACTTCGCCCATAAGCTTAAGAAAAAAATCTATGTTACATGCAATATTGTTCCCCACAGTGAAGATTTGAAAGAGCTTGATGATTATCTGCTTGATCTCGAAAGGATCAATGTGGATGCCATTATCGTATCTAATCCTTATGTGCTCAAACGGGCTCAGGAATTGACCGATTTGGAAATCCATGTCTCCACTCAGCAATCAGTCACAAATAGCATAGAATGTGAATATTGGTTTTCAAACGGCGCAAAAAGAATTGTATTGGCAAGAGAGCTTACAGTTGAGGAAATCGCCAGTATAAAAGAAAAGACTAATGCAGAACTGGAAGTGTTTATCCATGGAGGCATGTGTGTTTCCTATTCGGGCAGATGTACATTATCGAATGTCATGTCACTCCGTGATGCGAACCGCGGCGGCTGCGCTCACAGTTGCAGATGGGAATATGAATTATTAAAAAATCAGGAACTGATTGCATCTGACTTTCAAATGGCTTCAAAGGACCTTGCGGCTATCGAGTTTGTTCCGCGCCTGATTGACATTGGGGTTGATTCCTTGAAAATTGAAGGCAGGATGAAATCCATCCATTATATTGCGACTATCGTCCACGCCTATAGAAGATTAATCGATGATTATCTAAAAGACAGCCTTCAGCCGATGGAAATATATGAAAACGAGATTAAGAAAGCCGAGCACAGACCTACTGGATCTGGATTTCTAAAATCAGGTTCTTCATCGGAACAACAACTGTATAAAGTACATCAGGAAGAACATGTCAAAGAATTTTGCGGTATTGTAATCTCATATGATCATTTACACAAAAAAGCACTAATTGAACAAAGAAATTTCTTTACCATCAATGACACCATCGAAATCTTTAGTCCTGACCGCGAGACGATGCAAATCAAAATCGGTAGCATCCAGTCAGAAAACAAAGAAGAACTTGATGCTGCTAGACATCCATTGCAAAAAATTATCATTGATTCCGATATACCATTGAAACCATATGATTTGTTAAGAAGGGTGATAGAATGAAAAAACCTGTCATAATCGCAGTAGCCGGAGGTTCATCTTCCGGAAAAACCACTGTGGTGAACAAGATTCTGGATAATATTGGCGATTATCCTATCATAGTCATCAAACATGATGATTACTATAAAGACCAATCCGAAATGAGTTTGGAAGCAAGAAGAAAGGTCAATTATGACCATCCCCTATCGCTTGATAACGATTTGTTCTTTGAACATCTAACTAAACTAATCCAGGGAGAATCGGTTGAGAAACCTACATATGATTTTGTGCTGCTTACCCGGGCAGAAAAGACCGAAATCATCAAACCAGCGAAAATCATTATTTTGGAGGGAATCTTGATCTTGGAAGACGAAAGAATCCGAAATCTCGCCGACATCAAAATATTTGTCGAAGCCGACGATGATTTAAGATTTATCCGCAGACTTAACCGAGATACAAAAGAGCGTGGAAGGACCCAGGAAAGCGTTATTGAACAGTATATAACCACCGTCAAACCAATGCACTTTGCCTTCGTGAAACCGACGAAACGTTATGCCGATATAATCATCCCCAACGACTATTATCATGACGTCGCCGTTGATTTAATCAAAGCAAAAATATTATCTATCTTAAACAAATAATATATGCTATAATAAATACCACTAAACGTTAGGAGACAAGAAACATGGAAAACACTTATAAACTCACAGAACAGGGATTTGAAAAATTAAAAGAGGAATTGACACATTTAAAAGATGTTGACAGAAAACAGAACCTTGAGGCTTTAAAAGAAGCCAGAGCTCAGGGCGATTTGACTGAAAATGCCGATTATGATGCTGCGCGAGATGAACAAGCCAGGATCGAAGCCAGGATCAAAGAAGTCGAAAACATTCTGAAACATTCCGAAATCATCAGCAATTCCAACAATTCCAAAACCATCTTGATCGGCAAAACCGTCAGAATTAAATTCATTGAAAATAACCTTGAACGGGAATTCACGATCGTTGGTCATTTAGAAGCTAATCCTTTACATGGGAAGATCTCAAATGAATCGCCAATCGGAAAAGCTCTTATTGGCCGCAAAAAAGGCCAAGTAATCAACTATAAAGCTGAAACCGGTACGGAAATTTCCGTTGAAATAATCGATATTAAATAACGAGAAAATGAGAATTTTCTCTTTTTTCTTTTGGGAGTGGTAAAATGATCGGAATTATTGGCGCATTAGACGTCGAACTGGAGTTTTTATTCTCGAATTTTAGTTTGGATAAAACCGAAACAATAGCTGACAAAACGATTTATTCAGGCAAGATGTTTAACCAAGAAGTGATTATTGCCAAATCAGGCATTGGCAAAGTGAACGCAGCTTTGACGACAACTTTGGTCTGTTCGCTTTACAAACCGGATTATATTATCAACATCGGTGTCGCAGGCGGATTAGACAAAACAAAAACAGGCGATATCGTTTTGGCCAACGGCATTGCCTATTTTGATGTATCCTTGACAGACATCGATGAAATTCCTTTTGGCAAAATGGGAAATGATCCTTTGTTGCTAGAAACTGATAGACTGTTATTTGCCAAGGCGAAACGAGTATTCATGAAACATAATATTCCTTTTCAAATCGGTAACGTTGTAACTGGTGACAGATTTGTTGTTAACAAAAATGTTCTTTCCGACATTATGAGCGAAGTCGATGACATCCAAGCTTGTGAGATGGAAGGTATGGCGGTAGCCATGGTGTGTCACAAATTCAAGATTCCTTTTCTTTCCGTTCGCGGAATCAGCGATGTTTTAGATGATTCCGACCAAGGGGAGAAATTCAGAGTGTCCGTCAGAGATGTAGCCAAGAACACGATTAGGTTCGTACTAGCTTTTCTCGAGGAACAAAATGAATAATATATTGCTTGGAAACAAGGAAGTGGTTTTGGAAATAATCAAAAAACCAATCAAACACACATATATCCGTGTTAAGGACAAAAACCATCTGCTCGTTTCAACGAGCAAAAAGGCTCTGGATTCGGATATTGTTCAACTGTTGGAAAAAAACAAACAAAAAATCGTGAGAATGCTGGAATCGGTTGAGAATAAACCGGTTTATACTTATGATAAAACGACTCTATTCGGAGTTATCTATCCAATTGAAAAATTTGTTGCCTCCAGAAGCAAAGTCATTCTTGAAGATAACTGCATTAAAGTATATGGACAAAGATTTGATTTGCAAATCAGAGCCTTGGAAAAGTTTTACCAGAAGCAAGTCATACAAACGGCAAACACACTTCTTCTCAAGTTGCATTCGTTGATGAATCACGACATTGATTTCCAAAGTATAAAGATAAAAAGCCAGAGGATGAAAAGCATGCTTGGCAATTGCAATCGCATCAAGCGTACTATCAAACTGAACAGCGTTCTTGCCAGGTATGAGATGAAATATCTTGAAGCAATTTTGATTCATGAATTGGTACATTTGAATGTTTCCGGACATCAGGCGAACTTTTACCGACTGTTATTGAAATATGTTCCAAACTATAGATCAATAAAAAGAGAATTGGTTGCGATATTGAAGCAAAGCGAGGTGTGAAAATGGGTTTTTTACCAATTAATCGAGACGAAATGATTAATTCAGGGATTGAAAAACCCGATTTTGTCTTTGTTTCCGGAGATGCCTATTGCGACCATCCTTCCTTTGGTACTGCGATAATTGCCAGAATGCTCAACCGACATGGATATTCGGTATGTATACTCTCTCAACCTGATTTCATAAATCCGGAAGCGTTTCTGGAGTTCGGCATTCCGAGACTCGGATGGCTTGTTTCCAGCGGTAACATCGACTCGATGGTCAATCATTATTCAGTCAGCAAAAGAAGACGACAGACTGATTCATACACTCCAGGAGGAAAGATTGGCAAAAGGCCAGACAGGGCAGTTATCAAATATGCCAACATCATAAGGCTTATTGATGAATCTGCCACGATTATCCTTGGAGGCATCGAGGCTTCGCTGCGCAGATTTGCACATTACGACTATTGGTCAAACAAGGTCATGAAAAGCGTTTTGCTTGATTCTTTGGCTGATATAATCGTATACGGAATGGGCGAGAAAGCAATTGTCGAGATTGCTGACAGCCTTGACAGCGGACTCGATGTATCCGATTTGGTCTTTATCAGGGGTACGGTGTTTAGGACAAAATCTTTTGAAACGTTGCCTCAAAGCGCAATAATGTTACCAAGCTACAAGGAAATCAATTCCTCCAAGCAAGCCTATGCCAAAAGTTTTATGATTCAATCAGAAAACACAGATTATATCAATGCCAATATCCTAGTTGAAAATTATGATGACATATATGTTGTAGGAAATCCTCCTCAGCCGCCCTTGTCAAGATTTGAGTTGGACCAGGTCTATGAGCTTCCTTTCATGCGCGAGGCACATCCGTTGCTTGAAAAGCAGGGACATATCGGCGCAATGGATGAGATCAAATTCAGTATTACAGCCAACAGAGGCTGTTATGGCGGCTGTTCGTTCTGTGCATTAACGATGCATCAAGGCCGGATCATCCAGTCTAGAAGCAAACAATCAATCATTTCCGAGGCAAAAAAGATTGTCTCTGACCCGGAATTTAAAGGTTATATCCATGATGTTGGCGGACCTACTGCCAATTTCTATGAGAAAGCATGTCAGAAGCAAGACAAATATGGAGTATGTCAGTCTCGCCAATGTATCGGAGACATTGCCTGTCCACAACTTGAGATAAGTCATGAAAACTATCTTGATATTTTGCAATCTCTCAGACAAATCGAAGGTGTAAAGAAAGTCTTCATACGCAGTGGAATCAGATATGATTATCTGATGTATGACCCAGACAAAACTTTCTTTAAGGAATTGGTCCAGCATCACATTTCCGGGCAACTGAAAGTCGCCCCGGAACATGTATCCCCAAATGTTCTGGAAAAAATGTCCAAACCGAAACAGGAATTATTCGATGCTTTTGTCAAAGAATATAACAAATTGAATGATATATATGGCAAAAACCAATATCTTGTCCCTTACTTCATGAGCTCTCATCCCGGTTCGACGCTTAAAGACGCCGTGATGCTGGCTGAGTATATCCGTGACATGGGTTACACTCCTGAACAAGTGCAGGACTTTTATCCTACACCGATGACTTTGGCGACCGCCATGTTCTATACAGAACTTGATCCGCGGACAATGGAGCCATTGTATGTGGCAAAAAAGTCCCATGACAAAGCAATGCAAAGAGCTCTTATTCAATATAAAAATCCAAAAAACTGGGCTTTGGTAAAAGAAGCACTTGTCAAATGTGATCGGCAGGATTTGATCGGGCTCAAAACGGAATGTCTGATTAGACAGACACCGCCAAGAAGAGGAAGATTTAAATATTAATTTCTGCATAGGTTATTTTGTAAACAGATATTTGCGGATTGTCCAATATTAATGATGCAAAACAAAAAAAATGGACTTTTTCGGAAAAATCCAGTATAATAATAGTTAAAGTTCGGAGGTATTACTTGTATGGATTGGCTTTTTAAAAATGAGTGCTTTTATCCGGATGATTACCAAAAAACGGTATATGATATCGATTATCCCGTTTTGCTTGATAAAGGCATAAAATTGATTCTAATCGATTTGGATAATACCTTGATTCCGTATGATGAATCAGAACCAAACGAAAAAATATACGATTTGTTCAAACAAATCGAGACATTAGGTTTTAAATCGGTAATCATTTCCAATAATCATCTTCCCAGAGTCAAGTATTTTTCCGATAAACTGAAATCGCCTTATATCGCGAGCGCAAAAAAACCTTTGAAATCAGGTTTTATTAAGGCTTTGTTGTTCTTCCCGGAAATCAAAAAAAATGAAGTTTGTGTAATCGGCGACCAATTCATGACAGATGTTCTTGGCGCCAAAAGAAGCGGGTTGATGGTTATCGTTGTCGACGCCATAAAACGCAAAGCAGAGAAATGGTATACTAGGATCAACCGTAGACTGGAAAAAAGAGTTTTATCTAGAATGAAGAAATTTCATAATGCATTTTATCAACAACTACACTTAGAAGAAAAGAGGTAAAAAATAATGACGGAATTATATTGCAAGGGTTGTGGAGCTTTAATTCAACATGAGAATAAAACTTTACCCGGCTATATTTCCGATGTTATTTTGGAAACGGACGATTCGAAACAACTATTATGCCAAAGATGTTTCCGGCTTCGTAATTACAGCGATGTTATAACTCCCAGTCTCTCAAACGACGAATATTTGACCGTGATCAATAAAATCAGCAAGGAAAATGCCTTGATTGTTAAAATCGTCGATATTTTTGATTTTACCGGTTCCTTTGTGCCGGCTATCAAGCGATTGACAGGAAACGAGGACGTAATCCTTGTCGGCAACAAAATGGACCTGTTGCCAAAAAACGTCAAACCGGAACGGATTCTCAACTGGTTGAAGCAGATGCTTGCTTTTGAAGGCTTCACGGTTCTTGACAGCATCTTGATTTCAGCCAAATACGGTCAGAACCTTGATGAATTGATGGATCTAATCGAAAAATACAAAGGCAAACGCAACGTCTATATCGTTGGATCTTCTAATGTGGGCAAATCAAAAATCATCAATCAGATTTTGAAACGCTACTTAGGATATCCAACTGATGTCATCACTGTGTCTTCAAGTCCCGGTACGACAATCGGGTTAATCGGATTTCCTTTGCTTGACGGCACGATGATTTTCGATACTCCCGGAGTTATCAACAAGCATCAATACACATATTATCTGACAAGACCTTCATATAAGATCACCGTTCCAAAAAAAGAGATTAAACCACTTGTCTTTCAACTGAACGAAGGTCAGACCTTGTTTTTTGGCGGTTTGGCGAGACTAGACATCATCAATGGTGAAACCGGTGACAGAGTCAATGTCGTCACATACTTTGCAAATACCTTGAATATCCACCGGACCAAAACACAAAAAGCGGATGAGCTCTATGAAACAAAATTGTATTCGCTGCTTACGCCGCCGTTCAACGAAGAAGAAGGGGTTCCCAAGTGGGTTTTCCATGAATTCAAAATTCGCGATAATATGAAATATGACATCGTGTTTTCCGGACTTGGATTCGTCACAATCAGGGCTCCGTTCTATGTCAGGGCCTACGCTCCGTTTGTCGTCGGGATCTTCACAAGACCCGCAATCATTTGATCTATGGACTTTGATGAAATATATTTATTAGTCAAAGGCAGACTTTCAAAGGATCCTTCCCGGCTTGAACATGTGGAGATGTGTTGTAAAACAGCCGAAAACCTTGCGAAAGTCCATCATGCGGACCGTGACAAGGTCAGAATTGCTGCTCTGCTTCACGACGTGACAAAGCTTGATAGCGAACAGGATCAAGTCGAGGCAATCAAACGCTGTTTCGGAGAAGCTTATCAACATAAATATCCGAAAAAACTTTGGCATTCGCTTAGCGCAGTTTGCTATGCGAAAGAGGTGTGCAACGTTCAAGATGAGGATATCCTGAATGCGATTCTCTATCATGCCACCGGACGTCCCAACATGTCACTTGTCGAAAAAATTGTTTATGTGAGTGACAATATTGAACCGGGAAGAACACATGTGACTGAGGCCATGCGGGAATTGGCCATGAAAGATCTCGACCGTGCACTTCTTCAAAACATGGACGCCAAGTATCATTATCTGAAAGCAAAAGGAATGAAAGTCGTATCTTTGACTGAAGATGCGATCCAATACTATAAAAACCAAGAAGGAGGGCATTAATGAGCGAACGACTTAAAAAAGTTGTCGATGCCTTACAAAATCTTATTTTGAAGGATATCCGCATATATGATTTTCGCGGTTTTTCTCCTTTTTTTGATTATCAAATCATTGCTTCCGCCAGCAATGAGCGACAGGTTCACGCCGCAATCGACCATTTGAAGCATGCACTTTCCGATCAGAAATATTTTCAGGTCGAAGGTCAGGAATCAAACCGGTGGTTGTTGTTTGATTTTGGCGACATCATTGTGCATGTGATGCACAAGGAAGAACGGGAATACTATCAATTTGAAAAACTGTTCATGGGCAGGGAAGAAATCCTTGCAGAGGACTTGTAACCATGGATTATGATTTATTGGCAACGTTTTACGACGCGTTCATCGATCCTTTGGTTTACCAGAAGTATTTACGATTACTTGACAAATACACATCCAAAGGGACACTTCTTGATATTGGATGCGGAACAGGCGCATTATCTTTAAAATTGGCAAAAATCGGATTTAAAGTGATGGCAACCGATCTTTCCGAGGAAATGTTGCAAATTGTCAATATGCGTGCTAGGAAAGAAAAAGTTGACTTAGAAATCGGTGTATATGACATGCTGGATCCAATCACGATGAAATTCGACACGGTCGTGGCCTCGATGGATGTTATCAACCATTTGGCCGATCTTGAAGATGTCGAATTTGGGTTTACAAATATATACGATGCTTTGAATCAAAACGGTGTTTTCATTTTTGACATCTTAAGTGCGGAATACATTGATATGCTTGACGGCTATAAGGAAGATGACGAAGAATTTAATTTTCACTGGGAATCGAACAAAGGTGAAAAGGAACACAGTATTATCCATACGATTACAATGACTCTGGACGAGGAATTACATGAGGTCAAGATTTTCGAAGAAACCCACGATGCGCTCTTATACGAACAAATCGCCAAAAAAATCGGTTTTCAGGTTTTGGAGACGTTATGTTTGCCTGAAAGAACAATCTTCGTAATGCATAAATCAGAATAAAGAAAATATAGTTAGCCAACGTATAATATGTTCGAGGTGATACATGTGTTCCCGTTCATAAAAAAATACGTCGGCTTTTTTTTGTTGTTTGGTGGCATTATTGGCATTGGCGCGATCAACCTGGTCAAAACCAACGCCGGTGAAGATGTGTCTGTGTCGACAAACTTCACTACATTTAGCACTACGACAACATCAAAGCAAATTGCGGTGGGTGAACTTGCTCAAACAAGAAATACAACTTACAGCGTGGTTTATGTCGATATCAAAGGTGCGGTTGTAAGTCCTGGAGTATACATCTTGGATTCAGGAACCAGAATTTTCCAAGCATTGATACTAGCAGGAGGTGTAAAAGCAAACGCCGATACATCCAGTATCAATCTGTCTCAGGAAGTCTTTGACGAAATGGTCATCTATGTTCCGGAAGTCTTATCGAAAATAACACAAACAACTGAAAGTAGCAGCACGATTTGTGTGCAAATCAGAGGTGAAGTCAAAAATCCGAAAGTGTATTACATTCCTGAAGCTTCGACTTTAGCGAATTTGATTAATTTAGCAGGCGGATTGACAGACGCGGCTGATATTTCCAAACTGAACTTTTCTGCGACACTTTGTTCTGGATACAGCATTGAGATTCCTGCCTACGAAAAATACTCGGCTCTAGGAGAGGAAACTGATTCAAAACTGACGGATATCAATGATGATTTAATTGATATTAATTCCGCCAACCTGGATGAATTGATGTCGTTGAAAGGTATCGGTATGGTCCTGGGACAAAGAATCATCGATTATCGGGCTGAATATGGAGGATTTTCCGCTAAAGAGGATATCATGTTTGTTTCCGGAATCAAGGAATCTATCTATGAAAATATCAAAGACCATATTAAAGTCGGAAACTGGTAAATTTATCCACACAGCAATCTTTCTTGTGCTGTTTGTAAAAGGATTGACCGATTTTGTATTTTTTATTTTGTTCTTGATTGATTTGTTGTTTTTATGGAAACAAGAACGCAAATTATTGTATCTGGGTCTAATCATGGCAATGTTTGTCGGTGCGAGATTGATTTGGCAAAATAGCCAAAGTTTCGATAATACTTCAACCTCACTTAGCGGTACAATTTCTGAGGTTGAGACTAATCGAACCCTGATCAATGCCAAATACAAATTCTATTTATACTTTTCAGATATGCCTTCCTTGAAACCCGGTGATGTAGTCGAGGTGAGAGGAAGGTTTTTTTCGTTCGAGTCGAAAGAGATTCCCCATGCTTTCAATTATGATCAATATCTTGAAGCCAAGGGAATCAAGGGTAATTTCATGGTAGATTCTATCGTGGTAACAAATCATAAGTTTCATCTGGGCTTTTTCGAATATCAAGCGAAGAAATATCTTGACCAAAAATTTCCCGAAACTGCGAAAAAGTATTTATATTTAATGATTTTGGGCGATGATTCAGCGCTTCAGGATTCGGAAATAACAAATCTGACTAACCTTGGCATCTCGCATTTGTTCGCAATTTCGGGAATGCATGTCGGCATGCTGGTGCTCTTTTTGGACAAGCTTTTCAAAAAACTGTATCTGCAAAAGAAACACCATCAGACATCAATCGGAATTTTTCTAATCTTATACAATTTGATAACCGGGTTCAAAGTTTCGATTGTGAGGGCAACGATCCAAACCATCTCCATTTTCTTTTTGGCAGACAAGGAAAATGGTCTCTCCCGATTGGATGTTTTGAGTTTGTTGTTGGTTTGCATGCTGGTAATCAATCCATTTTATTTGAATCAAGTTGGCTTTACGCTAAGCTATTTGATCAGTTTCTGTATTTTGCTCGGACGTGATTTCATTGCCCACGAGAACAGGTTCATGCAGATCCTGAAGCTGACAGTGCTGGCGAACCTTTTTGCAATGCCTGTCATTTTGGAAATCAATAAAAGCTTTGGTATTTTGACCATTCCAGCCAATCTTTTTTTTATCGAATTTGTGCAGATTATTTTTTTGCCTGTATCTTTTGTGGCGCTGTTCTTTCCACTTTTTTCCCAAAGCTATATTTTCGCATGTCAATTGTTCGAAAATTGCGTAGAGTTTTGTTCATCGATAAATATGCTTATTGAATTCAACTTCCCTGGGACTATTAGTAAAATGCTGTTCTATTTATGTCTTTTCGGATTCTTTTCCGGTTGGAGAAATAAAGAAAAAATGGCAAAATATTTGCTATTGTCAGTGTGTGTAATTGTCATGTCTCTGATCAATAATCCTTTTGTCAGCGAAGTATTGGTCTTCGACATCGGACAAGGTGATGGAATCTACATAAATTCAGGAGGGTGCAAAATGCTTATCGACACTGGGCCTGGTGATGATTACGATAGTCTTTTGGCATATTTTAAGGGTGAGAACATCCACAAGTTGGATCTCTTGGTGATTACTCACATGCATGAAGATCATTATGGCGAGGCCAATGACTTGTTGGAAGTACTATCGATTAATACACTTGTAATAAACAAAGAGTCAAATCTTATATTCCATGATAAGACAATAATACCGAAACTTGGCGACAAGCTTGTCTGTGGGAATCTTGAATTTGATGTTTTAAACGCTTATCAGGGCTATGCAAACGAGAACAACAACTCGATTGTGCTATCAGGAATGATTGGAACTGATAAATGGCTATTCATGGGTGATGCGGAGATTCCGATTGAAACTGAAATGCTAAACAATTATGAATTGGCTTTTGACATTGTAAAAGTCGGCCACCACGGCAGTGATTCATCATCTTCAAATCGGTTCGTGGAAACGATTAACGCCAGGTATGCTTTAATTTCTGCAGGCAAGAACGCTTTTGGTCATCCCAGTCTTGGGGTAATCGCTCTCTGGAAAAATCAAGGAACGGACGTTATTATAACCAAGAGCTCTGGAACGATATCTTTCTTGTACTATCCTTTTTTCACCAAGCCGTTTGTTCGTTTGCCGAACAATGCAAAGATTTGGCCAAAACAGATATATTCTTTTTTCGGACTGTGAATAATAACTACCTATTTATAAAGATGCAAAAATATGTTAAAATATTCCTTGGTGATAATATTGGAACAGATATTGTTTGTGCTTTCCGGAACCGATCATTATTTGCTCAAGCAGAAGACAGATGAACTATTGACAAAATTCAAGATCGACCGGATGGATTTGGAAACCTACGATATGGAAGAGTCTTTTTTACAAGATGCCATCGACAATGCGATGACGATTCCTTTCCTTTCGGAAAAAAAGGCAGTGGTTCTCACCAATGCCTCGTTTATGTCTGCCGTAAAACCAAATAAAGAATTGGAGCATGATTTCACTCGTTTGGAAGATTATATCAAGAATCCCAATCCCACCACGCTTTTGATTATTTTGGCTCCGTATGAAAAACTTGATGTGAGAAGAAAAATCGTCAAGCTGATCATGGATCACTTTGAAGTGATTTCCTGCAATCCGGACAAAAACAAAGATGTATTCCAGGAAATAAAGGATATGCTCGCCAAACATCTTCTTAAAATTGATGCGAATGCCTTGCAAGTGTTTGTGAGCAGAGCCGGAAACGACCGGGAAATGATGTTCAACGAACTTGATAAACTAATCAATTACGCTTATGGATATGACACGATTTCGGTTGAAATGATCAAAGAGGTCGTATACAAGAATCCTGAAGACCATATTTATCAGCTTGTCAATGCCGTTATCGAGGATGACAAACAGATGATGATTGCCATCTACCGTGAATTGCTTGAATCAAACATCGATCCAATGTGGATGATTAGCGCCATCATCTCCAAATTCCAGGAAATTCTTTACACAAAAGAATTGATCCGGATGAACTACAAATACGAAGACATAATGCACTATTTTGCCGCCAGCAAGGGCCGGACATATTACATTATGAAAAATGCCAATCAGATAACAGAAAATCAACTCGAATTTTTCTTGACCAAACTTGAAATTCTTGATTCCCAAATTAAAACCGGCCAGATTGACAAGCAGATTGGATTGGAACTATTTATCTTGAGGATGTATCAGTAACTGCTTTAGATATAAAGAAAAAAGCCAAAAGGCTTTTTTTCTTATAGATTTTTCACGTCTAGTGATAAACGCGATTTTTGTCGGGATGCATAGTTTTTATGATGAATTCCTTTTGAAACCGACTTGTCCAATTTCTTGAACGCAAAATTCAATGCTTCGACAGCGGCTTCTTTGTCCTTATTTTGAACAGCTGTTTCCACGTTTTTGAGCGCGGTCTTCAAAGAGGATTTGAACGAGGCGTTGGCCGAACGTCTTTTCTCATTGGTTAGAATGCGTTTCATTTGCGATTTGATATTTGCCATAGTATCACCTCCATTAACATCAGCGGTAATATTTTATCAAATTATGAGCAAAAAAGCAACTATGATATTTAATTATTTTTCGCACAGCCTTTTTCAAAACATTATTGACACTTCAGGGATTTTTAAATTCAAATCAGTAATTTTTTAAATTGATTTTTCTAGTTCAAGAGCTGACAAAATCCACTTGTTAGCTATTTGCCCGATATCAACTCCACTATTCCTGAAAATCCGCATATTTCCGGCATGATTGTCATTAAAAGTGCTAAACTACTTGAAAAAGCCTGGGAAAAACAAGTATAATCTATTTGTTAGAATATTTATCGATTTGTGATGATATATTAAAAGGATTTTTCTTTGAGATATTTAATCATTATCACTTTGTCTGATTTTAGTAGGAGGACTACGGATGAAAAAAATCGAACAGAAGTCATATCGAAAGAACGACATTATTCTTGATGGCGTGAGATATCTGATCGGAAACGGTTATTTTGGATACCGGGGAACATTGAGCGAATACACGAAAGCGGAAATGGTAGCGCTGAACCTCAACGGAATTTACGACCAAATGGGAGATTTGTGGCGGGAATCCGTGAATGCTTTCAATCCGCTCTATACAATTGTCCGTGTCAAGGATGTCGAACTGAATCCAACGAAAATCAAGCCTACCTCCCATAAAATCGGTATTGATATTGAAAAAGGGATGTTTTACCGCCAAACGGCATTCACCATCAAAGACAATCAAATCACTATCAGTTCGGAACGATTTGCGGATCAGAAAAACAAAGAACTGCTTTATGAAAAATATACGATTTTAGCGGAGTTGAATGTCAAAGTCGATATCTACTCCGGTATCGATCTGGATATCTACAACCTTTCCGGGAATCATCTGGAGATTGAAGATACGATTGATGAGGCCGACTTTTATTTTGTCAAGGCAAGAACCAAAGAATTGGGGCTTCCTGTAATCGTCGGAGAAACATCGACAAGAAACTTTTCGGCAGAAGGAACTCCTATCATCCAAAATCGCAAACTATTACGCCATTACCATTTGGAGCTCGAAGCGAAAAAGGAATATATCATTTATAAATTCGCGGGAGTGTGCCATACCCGGGATGACAGTTATGAATATCTTGACACCCTGATTACGAAAGCACAAAAAATCGGCTACAAAAAGCGATATGCTGAAAATGAGGATTTCTGGCGTGCCAGATGGAATGTAGCCCGGATCGAGATCACAGGAGACGAAGAAGCCAACACCGGCACAAACTTCTCTATTTACCAACTAATCAGTGCCAGGCCATATTCAGACAATGTATCCAGTCCTGCCAGAGGGCTTTCCGGACAAGTTTTCAAAGGTGCAGTGTTTTGGTATGCGGAAATATTCATGTTGCCGTTTTACCTGAACACGGATCCCGAAGCAGCTAGACATATGATAATGTATCGCATATTAGGCCTTGAAGGCGCTATGAAGAAGGCAAAGCAATATGGTTACCTTGGAGCCTTTTACGCTTGGGAAAGCCAAGAACATGGCTTTGATGCGTGTAGTGACTATAATATGACAGATGCCATGACGGGAGAGCCGGTCAGAACATATTTTAAGGAAAAACAAATTCACATCAATGGGGCTATGGTTTACGCCTTGGTCAAATATCTTGAAAGAACCGATGATGCCTCCGTGTTGTTTGCGGGTGGTATGGAAATGGTCATCGAATGCGCCAGATTTTATCTAGACTACCTTACCTATAACCGGGATACTAAAATGTATGAAGCGTTGTCTGTGATCGGACCGGACGAATATCACGAAAAAGTTGACAACAACGCCTATACGAATTATATGATCGATTACCTGTTTGAACAAACAGATATCTTACTTGATTATGCAAGAAGTCACGATTCCAAAAAAATAGCTCAGTTTATCAAGGAAAAAGACTGGACTCAAGACATAGTCAAAATCAGAACCATGCGGGAAAAACTGTATCTGCCATTGCCAAACGCGGATCATGTCATCGAGCAGTTCTCCGGTTATTTTGATTTGGAAGATACAACAGTCGAGGAATTGAAAAAGAAAACCAAACATCCCAATGAATACTTGGGTGGAGAAACAGGCTTGGCTACCCCAACTAAAATCATCAAACAGGCAGATATTGTGTCGCTCATGGCAATGTTGCCTAATAAATTCACTAGAGTAGTTAAAAAAGCTAATTTTGCGTATTATGAGCTCAAGACAGAACATGGATCGAGTCTTAGCGCCTCGATGCATGCATTGTTAGCCTGTGATGTCGGTAAACCAAATTATGCGTATCCTCATTTCATGAAGAGTGCTACCATTGATCTAGAAGGGACTGGCAAACAGTTTGCCGGAGGTCTCTATATCGGCGGCACCCACCTTGCCGCATGCGGTGGAGCCTATATTTCCTTGGTCTATGGATTCTGCGGATTGAAGCATCATAACTATTTGATCACCGCTGATACCAGACTTACCAGCAAAATCAAAGAAATCCACTTCAATGTCTTTGTCAAAAGCAGGCTTGCAAGCGTAAAAGTAACAAGTACGAATGCATTTGTCACTTGGGAGAAGCCCGAATGAATTTCTAAAGTTTTTTTACGTGGCAGTATTCTGCCACTTTTCTTTTGTAAATTGACTTATAACAAATTTTTATGTACAATATCAAACGGAGGTATATAATATGAAATCAAACAACCGACTTATTTTAGGAGTTCTTTTAGTGATTTTCGGCGTTGTCTTTTTACTTGATAGGCTTGATATCATCCCCATCAACATTTTCTTTGACGGCTGGTGGACATTGCTTTTGATCATCCCAGCACTCATTTCAATGTCAAAACAGGGAGTTTCTGTCGGAAACGCAATCGTACTGACGATAGGACTTTATTTCTTTATCGATGAAAGAGGCTGGAATTTCAAAGGCCTGTTCATGCCGGCAATTTTGATCCTGTTCGGTTTATACTTCATTCTCAGAAAGCGCTGATCATGTGTCTATTTTGCGACATATTGTTGAAAAGAGATAAGATAATTTACGAAAACGATCTGGCTTATGCCATCTTTGATAATTATCCGGTCACGAAAGGTCACGCTCTCATTATTTCCAAAAGACATTTCGAATCTTTTTTTGAAGCATCGCAAGCTGAACTTATGGCAATCGATGATGCTTTGAAAAATGTAAAAAAAATTCTTGACGATTCAATTCATCCCGATGGGTACAACCTCGGTATAAATCAAGGCTTGGCCTCGGGTCAAAGCGTGATGCATCTCCATGTGCACATGATTCCCAGGCATTTTGGCGATACTCCGAATCCGAGGGGTGGCGTCAGGGGCGTATTTCCTGATAAACAAAATTATGAATGATCAGGAAATTAAGGTGAAACCCATGGATTTGATTATAATCCCGATTGATAAGTTTAACGAATCGCAGTCGATCGAAATGCTACTTGCTTCATTTCACATTTCGCATAAGAAAATCAAAGCTTTGGAAATTGCCAACGCTTTGTTTTTAAATGGAAAGAATGCCAGTTTGACAGAAAGTTTATCATTGGGAGACAAACTGGAAATCGATATTGCTTCCGAAGAAAAACTCGATTATATTCCAGAATATGGAAAAATAACCTGTTTATATGAAGACGACTGGGTGTATATATTGGACAAACCTCCAGGAATTATCATCCATCCGGAATTCAAAACCGGAACCGGTACAATAGCCAATCTCGCTGCGGCTTTTCTCGAGGCAAGAAACATCGACAGACAAGTGAGATATTTGCATCGCCTTGACAAGGACACATCTGGTGCAATCTTGTTTGCCAAGCATTTTCTTGCGCACAGCTTTATTGACTACCACTGGAACCACATTGATGTCTCGCGAGAATATTTAGCTCTTGTCGAAGGCAAAATCGATAAAACGCAAGGAAAGATCGATTTGCCAATTGGCAAGGATCGACATCATAACAACAAATATATTGTATATCGAGGCGGGAAAAACGCTGTAACCCGCTATGAAATTGTGACTGAATATGGCAATTACTCTTTGATAAGGCTTTGGCTTGAAACAGGCAGAACTCATCAAATCCGGGTGCACATGGCTTATTCAGGACACCCGCTTCTTGGTGACAAGATTTATGGAGCCAAAGGTAAATACGATGGCAGAATCTTGCTTCACTCTGCTAAAATTTCTTTCCTTCATCCTTTGACTAAAAATATCCTTGAAGTATCAAGTCCGCTGCCCGATGATTTCCAAAAATGGCTGAATGATTGATGATTAGTTAATGCAAGTTTATGCTAAACAGTGTATAATAATACTCGAGAACTCCGAAGGAGGAATCTTTCATGAAAAGAAAAACAAAAATCATCTGCACAATCGGTCCGGCGATCGATTCGGACAAAATGATCGAGAAAATAATCAACGCCGGAATGAATGTCGGACGGATTAATTTTTCGCACGGAACGCAGGAAGAACATAAAAAACGGATTGAAATGATCAGGCGCCAAGCGAAAAAACTGAACCGCTATATCGGCATCATGGCAGATACCAAAGGCCCGGAAATCCGCACGGGCATGTTTGAAAATCAACAGGCATATTTCAAAAAAGATAGCATTGTCGAGATTTTTAGAAAAGAAATGCTGGGAAACGATAAGGGATTCCACATCTCCACACCCGAGCTTTTTGACGATATCAAAGTTGGCGATTACATTTTGATTGATGACGGGAAAATGCGTCTCACAGTCCAAGCAGTTGCCAAAGAAAAACTGCAATGTGTCGTAAATAATTCCGGAATCATCAAAAGCAGAAAAGGAGTCAATGTCCCAAATGTCAAATTATCGATGCCTTTTCTTTCGGAAAAAGACAAAGAAGACATTCTTTTTGCCGCTAGCAACAAAGTAGACATGATTGCCATGTCATTTGTAAGAAGAAAAGAAGATGTTGTGGCAATCAGGGAATTACTTAAAACCGTTGGCGCAGAAAAGATCGAACTTATAGCTAAAATTGAAAATCAGGAAGGTGTCGACAACCTTTCAGAAATTTTGGGAGTGTCGGATGGCATAATGGTTGCCAGAGGTGATCTTGGTGTCGAAGTGTCGACTGCTCTTGTCCCGATTTATCAAAAGAAATTGATCAAAAAAGCCAATGAAGTTGGCAAACCGGTCATTACCGCGACACATATGTTGGAATCGATGATGTCATCTCCCCGTCCTACCAGAGCCGAAGCATCCGATGTCGCGAACGCGATCCTTGACGGTTCGGATGCAATCATGCTTTCTGGAGAAACGGCCGCAGGTGAATACCCGATTGAAGCGGTGTTGACGATGGATACGATCGCTAAGGCAATTGAAGACATCATTCCTTATGAAGAACGGCTTCAGAGATCGATAATTACTTCCCACAAAACAATCAATGATGCGATTGGGATCGCTGTCAGTCAAACAGTTATATCGCTCCCAAAAGCGGAAGTTATTGTTGCTTTTACGGAAACCGGTGGTACGGCAAAAAGAATGTGCAAATTCCGTCCCGGAGTTCCAATCATTGCGATTACCGACAGCATCGAAACCTGTCAGAGACTTTCCTATTACTGGGGAGTATTTGCTACTTTGAAAAAGAACGTTACTGATTACAAACTCTATGACCAATACGCTATCGAGGTGGCCAAAGACTTCGGATATCTTCCGGGAGCCACGCTGATTATCACTTCCGGCTGGGGACAAGAACATGGGTCGACCAATACGATGAGAATCATCGACATACCGGAATTGGTTGTACATCCAAAATAAATATTTTCAAACACTCAGAAATCGGTAGTCACCGATTTCTGTTTTATTTTTTGTGCTTTCACCATACTTAATCAAATACGGTCTTGCTTTATGGATTAAAGTGGCATAGAATATAGATGTAGATATTGAAACGTTTCGGAGGAATTTATGAACGTACTTGCTGAGGAACTCTACAGAAGTTTTTTGTATTTTCAAAATGAAGCTAATCTGAATATTAACAGTCCCGGATACGGTCTTGTGAAAGACAGCACAAGACGCATCGACAGGGCTTCAATCGCTAGTGTTGGTTTTGGGTTGTCTTCGCAGGTGATCGGTGTTGAAAACAAGTTTATTACCAGACAAGTTGGAATTGACCGAGTCAAACGGACGCTGAAAACCTTTCTTAATAACGTCGATCATTTTGAGGGCTTTTTTGTCCATTATTTGAATTTCTTTTCCGCAAAGCCATATAAAAAAGCTGAATATTCCACCATCGATACTGTCATTTTCCTTAATGGCGCAATCACTGCCGATAGTTATTTCCAAGAAGATGAGATTCATTCATTATTCATGAAAATATTCCAAAGAATCAACTGGCGGGCTTTTTTTCATACATATAATGGCAAATTGGTAATGCGCATGGCATACAACCCGAATGTTGGGGGTGACTATCGCCAACAATCAGATGATCCTTGGATTTACCAATGGCACATGTTTGCAGAGCAACTCTCGATGTATTTCCTCGCTGCCGGATCGGATGATATCACTGAAGCAGAAGCAAAAGCCTTGTTTTCCGGTTTTGAAAGAAAACTTGGGAAATACGCTGGATATGAATATTATTATTCACCAACAAACGCACTTTTTATCTATCAGTTTTCTCACGCTTGGGTTGACTTTTCCGGAATAATCGGTGTTGACGGCATCGATTGGTTTGAAAATTCCCGGATTGCCACGATGGCGAATAGAAAGTGGTGCATCGATCATCGCAATCAATATCCTTCCTTGGGAGAATTGACTTGGGGACTGACTGCCTGTCTGACACCAATTGGATACAGAAACCAGTGCATTGATCCCAATGATTTGCAAAAAGATGAGGAACATGTCTTTGGCGTCATTCCACCAAGCGGAGTTGCAGGGTCGCTTCCATTTCTTCCTGCTGCTGCAAAAAAATCCCTTAAATACATCTATGAGACATATCCCAATACATTTCAAAAATACGGTTTTACTGACGGATTCATGGTGAAAGAGCACAATAAATTATGGATCAGTCAAGACTATATTGGCATCAATAAGGGAGTCACTCTCTTGATGATTGATAACTATCTCCATCAGACCACCTGGAAGTATTTCATGAGCCATCCAATAATCATATCCGCGATAGATAAACTGAGCTTCAGAAAGAAGTGAGTATATGGCAACTATAAAAGACGTAGCGAAAGCGGCAAGTTGTTCGATATCAACAGTATCATATGTCATGAACAACGACACCAGAATCCCGGAGAAAACGGCGAACAGGATCAAAGAAATCGCCCACGAAATCGGATATTTTCCTCTAGCCGCGGCGAGAAGACTCAAGAAGAAGAACACAGATACCGTAATTATTGCGATTTCTGATTTTGGTGGTCCGGTTTACCATGAACTCCTTAACGGAATCCAGTATCAACTGGCCAAACACAACTATACGATGATTGTTTCAACGGGAGTTTCCTCGGAAAATCTTTTGCGAGAAAGATCAGCTGATGGAGCAGTAATCACTGATATTCACATCAGCGATGATTTTTTGTTGCGACTGGCAAGAAATTTTTCCCCAATAATTGTTTTGGACAGAAGTCTGAGTGCGGAGAATATTTACAACATGACCATCAACAATCATGATGTCATGAAAAGTTTCGTAACATTGATGATTGAAAAAGGCTATCAGAAATTTGTTTATGTCCATGGAGTGAATAACACTTATGACAATTTGACAAGGTATTCGGGCTTTCGAAATGCCTTGGAAGCGCAAAAAATAGCGGTGTTTAAAGAATATTACGGAGATTTTACGGAAAACACCGGCAGGCTCATCGCCGACAGCATTATGGATAACAAGGAAGAATTTCCCGATATCTATATATGTGCAAACGATGAAACGGCGATTGGCATGATGGAATCGTTTCAGGCAAGAGGATTCAAGATTCCTGATGACTTCGGCGTATCTGGATTTGATGACATTCTGCTTGCTGCATATTTCAATCCTAGGCTATCTACAATCAAGATTAATCACTTTGACTGGGGAAAGTCGATTGCCGATACATTAGTCAGATTAATGCAACAAAAATCAGTGCATATAGAAAAACAACAAGGAGTAATCGTACTTCGCGAATCAGTTTAAAATAATCGGTTATTTCTGATTATTTTTTCTCGTTTTCTTAATGAAAACGCTTGCACGAGAAAAAGCCTTGTGCTATAATATGAATATGAAAATCATAGAAACGTTTCGATAAAAGGGGATGGCTCGCATGTTCAAAAACAAATACGGCTTTTTTTCTGAGGATGGAAGAGAATATGTCATTACCAACCCTGTGACCCCAAAGCCGTGGATCAATGTTGTTTCGAACGGCGAATATTCTTTCATGGTCTCTCAAACAGGCGGAGGTTGTTCTTGGCGGGGAAACTCTGGACAAAACCGATTGACAAGACTTTATCAGGATCTTATCAAGGACAATTTTGGCAAATACTTTTATTTGCGCAATATAAAAACTAATAATTACTGGTCGCTTTCTTATCAACCGGTTCAAGCATACTATCAGGAGTTTGAAGTTAGGCATGGCATTGGTTATTCCATTTTCACTTACAAGGTAGAAGATGTCTTATCGAAAATGAAAATGTTTGTTGTCCCTGGAAAACCATTGGAAATCATCGAAATAACTATTGAAAACCAGGGAAACGAATTCAAGGAATTGGATATCACTTCCTATTTTGAATGGGAGGCGAGCGTTCACCCAGACGAACACAGGGAATTTCACAAGTTGTTCATGGATACAAGTTTTGATGTTAAGTTAAATGCAATCAAATTAAAGAAATACCAATGGAATTTTGGTGATAAAAATGGGCTCGCTAATAATGTCGACTGGGATTTTGTCGGCTTTCATGCGGTGTCGATCCCGGTAAAATCGTTTGATACTGACAAAGAATCGTTTCTAGGTATGTATGGCTGTGAAAAAACACCGAAGGCGATGAAAATAAAATCTTTAGCAGAAAACCAAGGTCGTTTCGGAGATCCGGTAGCATCGCTTCAAAACGGATTCAGTTTGAAACCGGGTGAAAAAATCACGATTGTATATACGATCGGAGCAGCATCAATCGGCAAAAATGAGATTCCAAATATTATCCAAACCTATGAAGATCCGGATGAATTTATCAGAAAATATACTAATGTCGAAGCTGCCAAACACGAGTTCGCCAATCTGAAAACATTCTGGGAAGAATTACTTGGCGGCGACCTGGTGGAGACGCCGGATAAAGCTTTTGACATCATGACCAATACTTTCAGCAAATATCAGGCCATCAGCAGCCGCATCTGGGGAAAAAGCGCATATTATCAAACCAGCGGCGGTTATGGATACCGGGATCAGCTTCAGGATTCCCTGATATTCCTTGAAGCCAAACCTGAACTCACGAAAGCCCAGCTGAGGCTTCATGCCGGGAAACAGTTTTCCGCCGGTGATGTTTATCACTGGTTCGTGACTTATCAGGGCTGGGGAGCGACAGGCACTTGTTCTGACGATCTTTTGTGGCTTCCGTATATTCTTGATCATTACTTGGAGGAGACTTTGGATTTTGCATTTATTGATGAAGTCATCCCCTTTGCGGACAAAGATGAAGGCTCAGTATATGAACACTCCAAACGAGCAATCAAGAAATCTTTGACAAGTTTTTCCGACCGTGGGGTTCCTTTGATGGGAGCGCACGACTGGAATGACGGATTGAGTGCAGTCGGGCCCAAAATGAAAGGCGAGTCTTTCTGGATGTCATGTTTTCTCTATGAAGTCCTGAAACGTTTCCGCAAATTGGCTGAAAGAAAAAATGAAATCGAATTTTTACATGAAATTGATGATGCCATGGTCAAAATCAAAACTACTTTCAATGAATTTGGCTGGGATGGCAATTGGTTTTTACAAGCGACAACCGACGCAGGATTACCGTTGGGTTCGATTGAAAACGATGAAGGCAAGATCTTCCTAATGCCTAATGCTTGGGCGATCATCACCGATATAACCACAGAAGACAGAAAAAAAACGATTGTCAAATCGATTGATGAATTGCTTTTGAAAGAATATGGTACCTTATTAAATTTCCCCGCTTTTACCAAAGTGAGAACCGACGTTGGTTATGTCACACGTTATGCGCCGGGACTTAGGGAAAACGGAGGCGTCTATACTCACGCTGCAACCTGGGCGGTCCAGGCGTTTGCCATGGCTGGGTATCCGGAACTTGCCTATAAGGCTTATGCCGGAATCTGCCCACCCAACCGCACTAAGGATCCGGACCGATATCTTGCCGAACCATATGTCACCTGCGGAAATTCCGATGGACCCATCTCCCCATATTATGGCCGTGGTGGTTGGAGCTGGTATACCGGTTCAGCCCAATGGTTACATCGAGTGGCGGTAAGGGATATTTTGGGAGTCAAGGCCACGTATGAAGGGTTATTGGTTGAACCATCGCTTCCCAAAGCTTGGGAAGGCTATAAATATTCCCGTCATTTTCGTGATGCAATCTATGATATCGAAGTCAAGAGAGCAAATAAACCAACGCTTGTTGTTGATGGCTCAACAATCAAAGGTAAACTTATACCTGATTTTCATGACGGAAAGACCCATAAAATATTCGTGACTATTAAATAAATTATAAATAGGATAAAAAGAATAAAGGAGAGAGAATAGATGAAAAAAATAATGAGTATGCTAGTACTGACTTTGTTTGCTTTCGCAATCGTCGGTTGTCAGACACAAACAACGGCTCAGACTACCCAGACAACGACAACCACACAATCTGGAACCACCGCCATCACCACAACAGGAACGGCCACTTCCACAACTGTATCCGGGACCACTGGCGCAACCACCGAATCGACTGGTACTTTAACCACTGTTTCGCATACGCCTGTGACAATCACATATGCTGCATGGAATCTTGGCGCGATTGATTCGCTGAATCTGGAAAGACTGATGATTGAAGCGTTCATGGACGAATATCCCTGGATTACCGTGGAAATCACTGAACGTCCGAAAGTTCCCGATTCTTCCGGCATTGGCGAAATTGACCAAAACTGGAATGAATTCTTGGGTGCCAAGGCTGCTTTGGGCGAATTGCCGGATGTCTATTTCACTGATTCAACTGAAACGATTATTATGAACAACTGGGCCAAAGACATGACAGCAATCGCTAATGCCGACCCAGAATTCTTGAATGTTTCCTCAGACATCAGAAACGCAGCCAACTATGGCGGCAAATTGATGGCTCTGCCATATGCGGTGTATTATTTCGGATATTATATCAACAAAACGATTTTTGACAATGCCAATGCCGATCTCCCGACATTCGAAGACACCTTCGATGAGTTCTGCGACAAAATCAAAGAAGTGGCAAATCATAATGTCACTAATGGAACCGGAACTGCAGGCATCGTTGGCATCGACAGGATGCTCGAATGGTATCCCTCACAACTTAACGAAGACTTAGGCTGGTTCACATACGACGGGTCAATTTTACATTTGGCTGGTCAGGAATTTGAAGATACATTGACGTTGTATCAGACTTTGATGGCAGACAAATCATTTGTCTATGATGCTTTGACAGCTGAGGAACAACTTGCAGCTTTTGGAACTCTTAACACTTGGGAATCGAGCCAACTTGCCGCATTTTGGGATTACACGCCGAGCATCGGATCGATGATGGATTATGAATTTGAAGTTGATTTTGTCGGCACTCCCGGAAACGCAACTGTTCACCAGATTCCAATCATATTGGACTTGATGGGTATCTCATCCCAAACCACTCATCTTGAGGAAGCCTATCTGTTGGCAAAATGGATGTCATTTGGCAAAGACGGCTATTTGAAGCGTATTGAAATCTGCACCTCTGGTGATTATCCTGATTTGGCGACACTTAATATGACACCGCTGCAACCTGATCAAGATTTGCTAGACGCATTCTTCGATATTTATTACACATTCGATGAATTGAGATCCGTTGTCGAATACGACAATTACATCATCGAACCCAACAAATATGTCCCGGGATACATCAAAGCTCGTTGGACAGGAACATATATGGCGGAAACTACATTGGGTCAAGTCTTTGACATGGTACGCTTGGGAGACCTAAACTACGCCGATGTCAAGACGCAGTGGAACAATTTGGCCAATGTACAACTTACAAATGCCCAGAATGCCGTATATACCAAACTGGGTGTGACTCCGTAATTCTTGATATGATACTGATTTTCTAGGGAGGGAGGATGGATTTTGAAGACGAAGAAGTGTCTAATTCTTTTTCTGTCATTTTTGTTGCTTATTGTACAAAGCGCAAAAACACAATTCATCGTCAAAGCTGAAACTTCAGGCTCGGACAATCCGGAAATTTTGAGCGGAAATTATGACTCCGTCAAAAAGGCCTGGGCAGAAAATGCCTACGCCGCCAATTCCGGTTTTTTGACTTCGATCTCGCCAGACTCTTTCAAAAATTTGGAATTATTACCCCAAGTTGATAGCGAAAATTACCATACGGGTGTCTATTCCTGGGTTGATGAGTCTCTGGTCGAATTCGACGTGACAATTCCAACAACAGGGTTATATAATATCGCTCTTGATTATTATTCGCTGTCTGATGATTATCTTGATTTGGAAATAGCTGCCACGATTAACGGCGAGATCCAGTATTTGGAATCGCAACAGTTGATCTTATATAAACTATGGGAGAATCGTGACCAGGAATTCACCCTGGACCGGTACGGAAACGATTATTACGGACTTCAGGATCAAATCTTTTCCTGGACCAGGCAAGATCTGCTTGATCCGATGGGACTCTTTGTCGAGCCACTCTGTTTTCTCCTTGAAGCAGGAACGAATATTATCACTTTAGAAAAGGTCAAAGGCAAACTGTTACTTGGTGACGTGATAATATCCGGATTGGTTCCTGAAATTACTTATGAAGAATATATTGGTCAAAACGAAGCCTACACGGATGACGTTTCTCTTGCCTATGAAGCAGAAATACCTTTGTACAAAAATACCAGTTCGATCCAGGCTGGAGTTTCAAGAAGTGTTGGGGTCACTCCGTTTTCAATCAGGTATCTGAAACTCAACACGCTTTCCGGGGATTCCTTCAATTCGGAGCGGGAAATGGTATCATATGCTGTCAACGTTGAAAATGCAGGTTATTATCATCTGACTTTCAAAGTCTTGCAGGAAGGGCTTGTCAATGGCGTCATTTTCAGGACTCTTAAGATAAATGGTGAAATTCCGTTTGCGGAAGCTAAAACCATTCCGTTTGAATATGATTCGTCATGGCAATATGTCACTCTCCAGAATGATGAAGGCGTGCCTTATCTGTTTTATTTAAATGAAGGCGAAAACATAATCAGCTTGCAAGTCAATCTTAGTCCATACAGAGATGTCTATTACGAATTGCAAAAAGTGTTGAAAAGCGTCAATAAAATCTCACTTGAAATCCGCAAACTGACTGGAAACCAAGTTGACGAGAACCGGGACTGGCAAATTGAAGAATATCTTCCTGACATCGTCTCGGATTTGAATGATATGGCCGACACTTTGAGCCTGATGCAAGCATACCTTGCCTCCTTATCTAAAACCGACAAATTGTCGGAAGCGGAGTCAAGTTTGAAAATCGCTGTCAGGAATTTGCGTTTCCTTGCGGATACTCCTGACGAGATCCCAAAGAACATCGCTTTGCTTTCAACTTCGACATCATCGATTGCCGCAACGCTTGGCAACTCAGTGGGCTTGGTACTGAACAGTCCTTTGTCGATTGATAAATTTTATGTGCACACAACTATGGAAATTGATAAAGCAGATGGAAATTTTTTCACAAGGATTTGGGTCGCTATCGAACGTTTTGTGATTTCATTTTTTGACAAGCGTTTTTCGGACCCGGCCAGTGCCAACGAACTTGACATCTGGATCAACCGACCAAAACAATATGTTGATTTGATCCAAAAGATGGCGGATGATTCATTTACTTCTGAAACTGGAATCAGCGTCAAGGCTTCGGTCATGGCTTCGGAAGGAAAATTGATTCTGGCCAATTCTGCCAAACAAAATCCCGATGTTGCCTTGGGTATCGCTTCCTGGTTGCCATTTGATATGGGTATAAGAGGAGCAATCCAGGATCTGACTGTTTTTATCGATGATCCGGAATTTGTACAGGTATTGAATTATTATCAACGTGAATCGTTGATTCCCATGATGTATGATAACGGACTTTATGGATTGCCAGATACAGAGAACTTTTATGTGCTGTTTTATCGGACAGACATCTTCACTGCGCTAAATATCGCTGTTCCCGAGACGTGGGACGACGTGATCGATATCTTGCCGATTTTAAAGCGATATGGAATGAATTTCTATATTCCGCTTTCAAGTGCGACTTCGCTTAAATCGTTTGATTCGACGTTACCGTTTTTATTTCAATACGGATCAAGTATTTATAACGAACCAGCATTCACCGTTAACATGGACAACGAGGAAACAGTGCAGGCTATGACGATGATGACGGAACTATATACCATCTATAGCATGGACGTGCAGGTTTCCAGTTTCTACAACGACTTCCGTCTGGGTTTGTCCCCGATCGGAGTCGGTGATTTTGGAATGTATATCACTTTATTGAATGCAGCTCCCGATATTCAGGGATTATGGCAGGTTGCCTTACTTCCTGGAGTTGACAAAGGGGATACAATTGACAGGAGTGCTCCTGGAGCACAGACTGCCAATATGATCTTTGCCAATTCCGATATGCAAGAAGAAGCCTGGGCGTTTCTCAAATGGTGGTCTTCTACGGACACACAGGCGACATTTGCTTCGCTTTTGCTTTCAACCCTTGGCAAGGAATACATGTGGAACAGTGCCAATCTCGATGCTTTCAAGTTGTCAAATTTGAATGAGGATGATATCTCGATTGTACTTGAACAATGGACTTGGCTTCGCGAGCTGCCTAAAGTTCCGGGATCCTACCAAGTCGAATTGGAAATATCCAATTTATGGAACAGTGTCGTGCTTGACAGAGCCAATCTGCGAGTTGGTTTAAACGATGGAATCATCAAGATGAACAAGGAAATCCAACGAAAGATGTCGGAATTTGATTTTGTGGATGAATATGGCAATATCTTGAAGCCTTTTATTGCGGCTTCAATTTCCCAAATCGAAGCTTGGATTGCGGAAAGTGAGGCTGGTCAAGATGGCTAGACTTTTCGCTTTCAAGAAAAACAAATCCAAGGTAAGAGAACGTCAACCAATCGCATATTTGTTTGTCCTGCCCTATCTTTTGATGTTCATGATTTTCATTGTCATTCCTGTTATTGCGGCTATCTTTCTATCATTCACATATTTTGACACAGTCAGAAGTCCTTCATTCATCGGGTTTGCCAATTATATCAACGTTTTGACAAACGATGATGTATTCATGCAATATGTAATTCCCAACACACTTAAATATGCGTTAATCGTCGGGCCAGGAGGATATATTCTCTCCTTCCTCCTGGCTTGGATGTTAGCACAGCTTCCGAGCAAACTCAGAACGGTGTTGGCTCTCATCATCTATTCACCTTCCATGACTGCAGGTATCACAATGGGAGTTTTGTGGAAAGTCATTTTTGCCGGTGACAACACCGGCTACCTAAACAGTGTTTTATTGAACCTTGGCTTGATAGTCGAACCTGTCATCTGGCTTCAATCCAAGGAGTCTTTGTTAATCATTATGATTGTAGTGACATTGTGGAGTTCTATGGGGGTAGGATTCCTGGCAATGCTTGCCGGAATATTGAATGTCAATCAGGATTTATACGAGGCGGGATACATCGATGGAATCAAAAACAAATTCCAGGAGATGATCTATATCACGATTCCCTCGATCAAACCACAAATGCTCTTCGGAGCCGTCATGGCGATTGTCGGAACGTTTGGAGCTTCGGGTATCGGGGTGACGTTGTCGGGATCGAACCCGACACCGCAATACGCGGGCCAACTGATTGTCAACCATATCGAATATTACGGTTTCAACAAGTATGAAATGGGATACGCTGCGGCACTTTCGGTGATTTTATTATTGTTTGTCTATCTGCTCAGTCGCTTTGCATTCAAGTTATTTGGAAGTAAAGACGAATGAAAAAAAGACAGAAATTCCAAGCGACTAAAATCAATCCGAAACGTTTCCATCCCAGCCAAATCCGTTATCTGCTTTTCATAACCCCCATTGCGTTATTTATGATTTTGCCTTTGATTTATATTTTCAACCATGCTTTCAAGCCTTTGGAAGAGTTGTTCTATTATCCCCCGCGCTTCTTTGTGATTCAACCGACTCTGGCCAATTTCGTCCGGTTGTTCAAAGTTACCGGTTCATCCGGAATCCCGATGTCCAGGTATCTTTTCAACAGTATCATCGTTACAGTTCTTGTGCTGTTCGCTTCGGTTGTCATCTCGACGATGGCAGGGTATGCTTTGAGCAAACTCAATTTCAAAATGAAGAAAGTCATCAATGAAATCAACACGCTCGCCCTGATGTTTGTCGGGGTAGCTGTGATGATACCCAGATACTTAGTCGTGGAGAAACTCGGCCTTATCGACAGTTTCTTTGCGCATGTTCTGCCCTACTTGGCCGTTCCGGTCGGATTGTTCCTGGTCAAGCAATTCATCGACCAGATTCCCAATGAATTGATCGATGCCTCAAGAGTCGACGGGGCCAACGAATGGCAGATCTATACCAAGATCATTCTACCGCTCATCAAACCGGCGATCGCGACGATCGTAATCCTTTCTTTCCAGGCGGTTTGGAATTCGGCTGACACATCGACAGTCTACATCAACAATGATGTCTTGAAAACATTTGCCTTTTATATGGGAACATTGACGGCCAACACCAATGGTGTGGCCGGTCAGGGAATGGCTGCGGCGGCCTCCTTGATCATGTTCTTGCCAAACTTACTCATCTTTATTGTAATGCAGAGCAAAGTCATGGATACCATGGCCCACTCCGGCATCAAGTAGGGGGGATAATATGAAAAAATACCTCTTTGTAATTGTGATGCTTCTGTTGTTTATCGCCGCATATCCACTGAAAGATGTACTAGCCGATACATCCTATTATGAAAACGAATACCCATATTCAACTTTCACGGTTGATTATGAAGGCAATCTTACTTTTACTCAGACCGCCTATACCCCTGTTGGCGTGCTTAACAGAGTCGAGATTTTGGATACTCCTGAAGACATCTACATTAAAGATGGTCTCGTCTATGTCGCCGATTCTGGCAATGGCAGAATCGCAGTGTTAAATTACCAGGGAGTGTTGGTGCGAGAAATCGGACAAGGAACATTGAATGAGCCAACCGGAGTTTTTGTCTCGCTTGAAGACTATGTATATGTCGCGGACAAAGGCAATCAGCTTGTCTACAAATTTGATCTTTCCGGTACGTTGATCCATACTTTCGGCAGACCGACGGAACCGCTGTTCGGGAGTGCTTCTTTGTTTGTGCCCATCAAAGTCGTCGTCGGTTCCGGGGAAAACATCTATGTAATCGGTGACGGTTCGACAAGCGGTGTGATCCAGCTCAACTATGACGGTTCATTCCTAGGTTATTTCGGCGTGAATCTTTCCGAAAAATCCTTCGTCCAGAAAATCGCGGATGCTTTCGTCCAACCTGGCGCATATGCCAGAAATATTCCGCCATCACCGACAAATATCGCAATCAATTCGAAATCGCTTGTCTTCACATCGACACCTAATACCGTAACGGCATTGAAAAAGCTCGATGTTAACGGAAATAATATTCTTGTCGCGAAAAATTACAACGATGAACACAGTGTGGTCGATCTGTCAGTGAATGACTCGGGATATTTATACGGAATCTATGATGATGGATTTGTCGTGGAATACGATGAATCGGGTAACTTGCTCTTTGCCTTCGATATTATGTCTGGCAATTCGAATACGTTGGGGCTGATCCAGGCTCCGAGTGCGATTCAGATCGATGAGCTCGGCAATTTGTTTGTTGCCGATAGCAGCGCCAATCAGATTATTGTCTATCAACCATCCTCGTTTGCGGATTTGGTGCACCAGGCAATCGATTTATACAATGCGGGCAACTATACTGATAGCACTTTGATGTTTGAAGAGATTCTAAGACAAAATTCCAACTTTGCACTTGCGCACAGCGCACTTGGCAAAGCTTATTACCAGAATGACACCTTATCGGACGCTTTGAATGAATACAAACTAGCCAACGATGTCCCGGGATATTCAGAAACATTTTGGAAAATCCGTGACGGATGGCTGAATGCGAACTTGACCTGGTTGTTCATAACATTCATCGGTCTGTTTGTTTTGTTGCAAACTATAATAATTGTAAACAAGAAAACCTTGGTCTTTGCGAACATCAACAACAAAGTCAAAAAAATCAAGGAAAACCGGGAAGTCAGAAAGTTTTCATTGATTTTCTCAGTCTGCAGGCATCCGATTGACAGCTATTACGATATCAAACGGACGAAAAGGTCGGATCTGTTGACTAGTTTCATCATTCTTGGTTTCCTGTTTATCGAGTACTTACTGCTTCAAAGATATACTGGTTTCATCTACAACACCTTCCCGGAACAGATCAACCTAGGTTTGGAGTTTGTCAAATTCTTCGGTGTCTTCGGATTGTTCGTCTTTTCCAATTATCTGATCTCGACTTTATTTGATGGCGAAGGCTGGTTAAAGGATGTCTTCATTTCCTCGACTTATGCTTTGAGTCCGCTGGTCATCGGGATCCTACCCCTGATTTTTTTATCAAATGTTCTTACATTGAATGAATCGGTGATCTATGATCTATATGTGTTCGTCATGATTTCCTGGACGCTCGTACTTGTCTTTTTAGCAATCAAGGAAATTCACAACTATGAAATCAAGGAAACGATCAAGAACCTTTTGATGACCGCGTTTGTCATGCTGATAATCGTATTGATCATCTTCATCATCTACGTTTTCGGTTCGCAACTGTGGAACTTCCTCTCATCCTGGGTGAAGGAGGTGGTCTATCGTGTATTCGGCTAACATTATCAAAAAGATTTTGATTTGCCTTGTTTTAGCCGCTTTTTTACCGCTTGCCATCGTTATCGAGGCTAGATCTTCCCTGCCAAAAAGATTGGATTCCTTCAGCGATGAAACCGTGGTTCTGGATGACACTTTGTTCAGTTCAAACCAATTTACTCAAGCTGATGATTTGACGGTAGTCGACAACTTTCTCGATATTCCGACAACGTTTTCACTAGTTGGTGAAACAGACACATTGCTACTTTATATGGAAACTGACAGCTTTGCGATTCGCGTTGTCAATAAGGAAGACGGCTTCATCTATGGATCATCGATTATGTCAAAAGACGATGACTTGCAATACTTTGGTTCCACTTGGGAAGGAATCGTCAATTCCGCAGTCACGATCAAGTATTACTCCTATGGAGAATCAACTGGAGTCTATACGACGGTTGAGGAAAGCATGTTCACGAGCCCAGACACGACCACATCCTATAGCCTGATCACCAATGGATTTAGTGTGGATATTACTTACGGAAGATCCGGGATCGGTTTGGAACTTAGGGTCTACCTTGAAGGCGACCAGCTGAAAGTAGAAGTTCCTCGCGATAAAATCAGTGAAGGCGATACCTACAAACTGAGGAGCATCAAGATTTATCCGTTCCTCGGTGCAGTCTATTCCAATTCAGTACCGGGCTATATCTTTGTTCCGGACGGGTCCGGAGCTTTAATCCGATATCAACCGATTGATGTCAACACGGAAATTTACGAATTCGTCTATTATGGATTGGATTTGGGAATCAGGGCTGAAAGTCCCGGTGAAGCTCAGCTGTTGCTTCCAGTCTCCGGAATGGTACATGGCATCGACCAGCATGGATTTATAACGATGATCGATGATGGCGAAATGTTCGCTAGTTTCATTGTCAACCCGGCGAAGAACAACCTCAAGTACTACTATTCCCATAATGAATTCCAATATCGAAGTCTTTATCAGACTCCAACAAGCGAGTCACAGGCATCCTCAGGATCTGGAAGACTGGTGATCCAGGAAGATCTCAATTCCTGCAATGTCAAGATGACATATCAGTTTTTGGCAGGAGCCGAAGCAAATTATGTCGGCATGGCCGGAATCTATCGTGACTATCTTATCGATCAAGGGTACCTGATTGAAAATCTGAGTGATACAAATAGTGTTCCGCTGTATTTGGAGATCATCGGGGCTGAAAAAAAACCGGGATTCATCTTTGATGAGACCATGGTTATGACTGATGTTGCATCCGCTGAAAGCATGATCGATGAATTGACGACATATGTCGATAACATGACAGTCGTGATGAAGGGATTTTTCGCGGGAGGTTTCTCCTCGAGCGGTCTAATAAATAAGAAATATCTTAGCAATCTAGGCTCTTCGGAAGAGTTCAAGGACATGATTCAAAAATATCAAACTGAATTGGTCGAGCTGTATTTTTACATCGATGTGATGAAGATATATACTGATGCCAATTACAGTCTTTATAATGATATCTCGCAAAAAATCAACAACAACCTGCTTATGCTTGCGGGCTTAACCAAATATTATTATTATGTGTCACCGTCAAGAGTGGCAAGTGCGTTTTCCGACAATGTGGATAGTCTTGGCAAGTTAGGTATCGATGCGCTTGCGCTGGGAACGATTGGCAACAAGTTCTATTCCGACTATAATGACAAGGCAAACGATCTTGACCGAAAAGAAGTAGTATCGCTTTATCGGTCGGCTCTAGCTGCATACACGGGAGATTTGTTGCTATACCGGCCGAATCTGTATCTGCTTCCCTATGCCAAGAAATATCTGATGACGCCGATGACATCGAGCAACTTCAGAATCTATACCGACACCGTGCCGTTCATGGCTGAGCTGTTTCACGGAACGATCGAGGCCTTCGCACCGTTTGCCAATTTTATTGCCAATCAACGTTTGGCACTCCTAAAAATGATTGACTACGGCCTCTACCCATCCTATATTTTGACCAATGAATCGGCATACAAACTTCAAGACACGGAACTGAGACAGATCTATTCTTCAAGTTATGGAATATGGAAAGACAAGATTCAAACTGACTATCAATTCCTGAACAATGCGCTTAGCGTTGTCTACGACGCTTCCATCACGAGCAGGGAAGTAATCACAACGGGCGTATATAAGAACTCATATTCGAATGGAGTCATACTCTATGTCAATTATACGAATCAAAGTTACGTAGATTCCAGGAATGTCATTAGTCCGAACAATTATCTGGTGGTGATGCCAGATGTCTAAAAAACCGATGAAAAGAAAGACTAGGGAAAATCTGGCCGGATGGATGTTTTTATCTGTTTGGGTAATCGGCTTTATTGTCTTCACAATGTATCCGCTGTTCATGTCATTTTATTACAGCCTTTCCAAAGTGACACTTAGTGGCGAGGGCATCCAGGTTTCGTTTGAGGGATTTCAAAATTACCGTCAGATTTTCTCAAGCACGCAGGGGTTCTCATTCCTGCAATCGGTCGGTGACTTTGCCTTTGAGATTTTGTTTAAAGTACCGATCATCACTGTTTTTGCGATTATTATCGCCGTGATGTTGAATCAGGACATCAAAGCCAGGGGCTTCTTCCGGGGAATCTATTTCTTGCCGGTCATCATTGCCTCGGGACCGGTCATCAACCAACTCGTGAACCAGGGGGCTGCAACAATCCCGCTTGTCGAGCAAATGGGTCTGATTGATTTTATCAACAACACATTCACGGAAAATCTGGCCAGGCCAATCGCCACCATCTTTTCGGAGCTGATCGTGATTCTCTGGTTCTCCGGAGTGCAGATTCTCCTTTTCATCGCCGCTTTGCAAAAAATCGACAGGTCGACCTATGAGGCGGCCATGATCGATGGAGCAGGAGCATGGGAATCATTTTGGAAGATAACGATGCCGTCCCTGAAAAGCATGGTATTGGTTTCAGTAATCTTCACAATCATCAATCTGGCCACGTTCTCCGAGAACAAAGCCATCGCCCATATCAAGAACAACATGTTTGCGCTGGAAACCGGTTTCGGTTTCTCATCAGCGATCGCCTGGGTGTATTTTGTCGCTCTCGCTATTATTTTATTTATCGTCTTTATACTGCTGAGAGCTTTTTCGAAAGAGAAGGTGAGACGCTGATGAAGATGGAGACTAAAAACAAGATTCGTCACTTCCTTTTGGGAAAGAAACTGACGGAAGGCTTTCTCGGCAAGTTTTTCCTTTATGGCTTGTTGATAATCATTGGGTTTATATATTTGTTCCCGCTGATCAAAATGTTCACCTACAGCATCAAGGATTTGGAGGATCTCGTCAACCCTATCGTCCAGTGGATTCCGACGAAAATCTACCTGACTAATTATCAGACTTCTTTCGTAGTACTGGATTACTGGAAGACCTTGCTTTTCTCGCTGTCGGTGACTTTGATACCGGCCTTGCTCCAAACGGTCACGACCAGTATCGCAGGATATGCCTTGGCTAAATTCAAAATGCGCTTCAAAAGCGTTGTCTTCTTCTTGATATTGCTGACATACTTGGTTCCAAGCCAGATCTACATGATTCCAAAATATGTTCTGTTCAATCAAATGGGAATCTTGCAAACCGCTTGGGCGATCATTTTGCCGGCAACATTCGGACAGGGCCTGTCTTCGGCGATCTTCATCCTGATTTTCTATCAATTCTTCAGGATGCAACCGAAAGTATTGGATGAATCTGCGGAAATCGATGGTGCAAACCCGATGCAGATCTTCACAAAAATCGGAATACCTTTGGCACTGCCTGCATATCTGACATCATTTTTGTTCTCATTTGTCTGGTATTGGAATGAAACCTACATTTCATCTTTGTTCCTGGGAACCGATCTTTATACCTTGCAGCTGAAACTGTTGAATTTCTCGTCACAGTTCAACTTGGCTCAAGGAATTAGCCAGACCATGATAAACGAATCCATACGTTTCGCAGCCACTATTTTGATCATCTTGCCGGTACTGATTGTCTATATCGTCATGCAGAAATGGTTTGTCGAAGGCATTGACAGGACCGGTGTCACCGGAGAATAGGGGGGATTGAATGAAAAAAGGAATCTTACTGAGTTTATTTTTATTCTTTGCAATGGTGTTATTTGCTTGCGAAAGTGTGACATCTACACAATCGACTACTTCCGGGTTATTGACAACAACTATTAATTTTACGACTTCGTCATCAATAACCACAACATCGGAAGCGACGACTTCACAAAGCACTACCCAATTAATTACTACTACCGAAACACCATATATATATGACCCACTCGAAGTAGCGGATTACGTCCTAGAGGAGGAAAGATTGTCCTTCAAGTTTTTCTGGGAAGTTGTAAATGGTGATATCGATAGTCCGGGATACGGACTAATAGCCGACAGAGTCAACGTTGATACCATGCAAAAAGCCGATGCTTCGATTGCCTCAGTCGGATTTGGACTGGCTTCAATCCCAGCGGGTATCGAAAATGATTGGATTGGCTATCAGGAAGGCTATGACCGGGTACTGAATACGCTTATTACCCTGGAGGGCATGCAAAGGACGCACGGATTCTATTACCACTTCGTCGGTATGTCGTCAGGATTTCGGAGCGGTTATTCCGAAGTGTCAATCATTGACACAGCGATTCTGATTTGTGGTGCGATTGTTGCCGGAGAATATTTCGGTGGCGAGATCAGAGATAAAGTCGATGCCATTTATCAGGCAATTGAATGGGACTGGTATTATGACCCGGTATGGAACATGTTTTATATGGGCTATTCTCCGGAGTCTGGATTTGGTGGACACTGGGACATGGCTAACGAACAACTGATGCTTTATTTTCTTGCCGCGGCTTCAGACGAACACTCTGTAGGAAAGATTGCCTATGATGTCATGAAAAACCATTCTCAGTTAAAATCCTACGGAACTTCAGACTTATTCTATGTGTCTTATCCCGGACCGCTATTCATCTACCAGTATTCACATGCCTTCTTTGATTTCAACAGTTATGAAGACGAGGATGGTGTCAACTGGTTTGAGAATTCGGTCAATGCCTCGATTGCGGCATATGATTATGCTCAAGACATGTCGAAACGTTATAAATCTTTGAATGCAACTTCCTGGGGAATGACGGCATCGGATGGTCCCGACGGATACCGCGCTTATGGTAACTTGCCGGCTGCGGGAACGATTTATGTCGACGGAACCTTGGGTCCATCGGGAGCGATCGGATCGATTGCTTTTGTTCCAGATCTGACGATTCCTACAATGGAGTATTACGCGAATATTGCATTACTGCAAAGCCGATACGGTTTTCGCGACAGTTTCCATCTCGGGATCGAAGAAGTAGCTCCCGTGAACACGATTATGCCCCAGGCACCTATCCCTACAAATGGCTGGTATTCGACCGATGTCATTGGCATTGATAAAGGTGTAACGGTCTTGATGATCGAGAATTATCGTTCCTCACTGATTTGGTATTACTTCATGCAAAGTGACATTGCACAAAAAGGCATGACAGAACTTGGCTTTACCGAAGTTAATTAAGGTTTTAGCAATTCATACATTGAATTGTCAAAATAAGAGATTTAGAATTAAAAATATAAGGAGGGAATCAAGAAATGAAGTTAAAAAGAAGTATCATGTTATTGCTAGCAATTGGATTTGCATTCGCAATTTCTGCTTGTACCGGTGTAACGACAACAGCCGCGACTACAGCAGCAACCACCACTGCAACCACCACTGCAGCCACAACAGCAACAACAACAGCAGCAACAACAACAGCTGCGGCGACTACTACAGCTGCGACAACGGCGACAACAGCCGCTACCACAGCTGCGACAACTGCAGTTCCTACAACCACGTTACCGCCAACACTCAGTATTTTGGGAGACTTGGATATGGGACAAGACGGCATCTACACGTTATCAGTAGTAGAAGATGAAGCCGTTGTTTCGTTCAACAAGCACGACCAAAACTGGGCAGAGTTCGAGTATCTGGTTCCAGAAACAACAGATCTTTCGCGTTTCAACAAACTGGTTTTCACAGTTAGAGGCGAAGGATCGATGCTTGTGACTTTCGAAAGTGACTCCGAGACTTATCAAGTCAGAGTGAACCTCACTGCCGGAAATGTCATGAATCAAGTCAACTTGCGCGATCTCGATACATTTTTGGGAGAATTGGTCAGAGTCCGTGTTTGCTTGGCACCTGGCCAAGCCGATGCTAAAGGTGAAGTCATTTTCTCACAATTCCAGTTTGACGAAGGCACAGCTTACGGAACGGTTTTAGAAGTTGAAGTTCCGGAACCTGTAGATGCACTTACAGACAGTTGGATTCAAGGCGATGAATTAGCATATACTTTCACAGAACAACTCGATGGATCCATCAAAGTTGATTATGACAAAGCCGAAGGCGAAGCCTGGGTCTTTGCAAAAACAACATTCGATGCCGAAACTGCAGTTGGAATGAACACCTTGACGATTGTCATTCAGGGAACTGAAGGCGATACTATCATGTTGAAACCAAACGATAGCGGAGCTTTTGAAAAGACATTCACTTTCCCTGTCTCAGGCGAAATTACTTACACCGTCAATTCAAAAGCGTTCACAAACCTGGTTTTCTTTGCGGAGCCGAATGTCGGAACTGCTGGAACAGGAACCTTCACGATTGTTAGCATTGAGCTATCTTATGTAGCTCCTTCCGCAAGTCGTTGGGTAGAAGCGGACATTTTGAGCGAAGATTGGACCTGGAATACTGAAAAGCCTGACATCTATGATTTCACATTGGCTGAAGGTGTTCTAACCGTTGATTTCGATCGTGCGTTAGGTGACGAGTGGGAATTGGTTAAGTTTGTCTTGCCAGAATATTATGGCAATCACAATGGCCTAATGATTACTGTCCTAGGAACTTTAGGAGAACAAATCATTCTTAAACCAAACGGCGATGGTGCTTTCGAAAGGACCGTTACCTTTACCGGAGAAGAACAGACAATATATTTCCAGATGGGTACAGTTCCAACATCAATTCTGATGTTCATTGACCCGATTATTGGCGGTTTGACCGGCAGCTTTGAAATTCTTGACTTAAAAGTTATTTATACTCCTGAAGGAAACGATGTAACATCCGGATGGGTAGAAAACGATCCCGGAACCTATTATTTCACTACAGAAGACAATGGCCAGATTTTTGTCGGATACGACAAACAAGCCGGCCAGTCATGGATTTTCATGAAGAACACTTTTGCTCCTGAAATGACAGAAGATATGAACACAATGATGATCATTTTGAGAGGAAATCCCGGATCATCAGTGCTTCTCAAACCGAATGACAGTGGCGCGTTAGAACATTGGGTCACCTTCGAAAACAACAAACCCGTTGTTATCTATGTCAGCGCAGATGAATTCACGAAATTGCTGATATTCGCAGCGCCTGGCGAGGAAAACATTATGGGTGCTTTTGAAATAATGGGTGTCTACTTGTCATATGTCAAACCGGCTGCCCTTGAAAGGGATGTGGTAGTGGACTTCACTACCGGTTGGGTAGACAATGGCGATTCTGTTTATACATTCGACGAAACGGGTGGAGAAACTTTGGTTACATACGCCAAAATCGCTGGACAAGAATGGTCAACAATGAAATATACCTTCACAGATACTTTGACAAACCATAATACACTCACGTTTGTTGTACAGGGAACAGCTGGAAAACAGATTATGATCAAAATCAACAATGCTTATGAAACATGGGTGAATCTTGATGGAACAGAGCAGACAGTAATAATTACCTCACCTGTCGGACCAGAATCAGTTTTGATCTTCGCTGAAGGCGGAGTTGCTCCTGCTTCAGGAACATTTACTATTATTAGTGCTGAAGTATCGTGGGAACCAGTTCCACTTTCAGTTGTCTCTGGTTGGGAACTAAATATTGGTGACGACCCTGTTGTCTACACTATTACAGATAACCTTGACGACACATTCACAATCGATTACACTAAAACTGCTTCACAAGAATATGTATACATAATCAATAATTTTGATTTAGACAAAGTAATCGGTTTGAACACATTGACAATCGTTCTTCAAGGAACTGCAGGCAAGACGCTGCTGGTTAAACCAAACGACAGCGGCGCAATGGAAGAAACGATCACATTCAATGGCACGGAACAGACATTCACATACACTGCTACTGGGTTTACAAAACTATTGCTGTTCGCTGAAGGCGGAACTCCGGGAGTGAGCGGATCATTTGATATCATCAGTGTTGATCTGACATTCGTTCCTGGTGAATAAACAAAATTGTTTCATATTTAATCAAGAATAGTCAAAAAAAGCAGCTCTGAAATTCAGGGCTGCTTTTTGTTTGTTTAAGTTTTTATTCAGTGGAATCTTCCCAATCCCATTTTAGTTTCTTGTTAATTTTCGTGAAGAAGTTTTGTAAGGCTAGTGCAACTTTTGACTTTCTGAAGATCCAGTAGGTCACTTCGACCAAGGCAATCGCGCTAATCAAATCGATGATATAGTGCTGTTTCAGAGTCTGGGTTGAAATACAGATGGAAATAGTTAAGGTCCAGATGATGATTTTTGCGAGTTTAGGCATCTTTTTATCCATTCTGATACCAATCAGGCAAAGCCAGCTCATCACTACATGCATCGAGGGATTGGCGTTTCTCGCTCCTGCTGAGTTATAGATCCACATGACGATCGATTCACTGAAATTCAGATCTGTTCTTGCAAATAATCCGGAAGTTTCTCTCCATCCCTGGACATCCGTTTGCCAAAAGAAATAAAACAGCCCGCAAATTGTGAAAGTAATTAGTACAAACAGAAGTATTACATACATATTCTTTTTCGAACGATAGCCAATGTAGAAGAAGCTTAACGCCCAAAATGGATACGAAAGGATGTAAGGATAGATACTGATTGGTACAAAAGGCACCCATTCATTGAAACTGAGAAAGACAACGCTCAGATCAGCGCCCTGAATATTGAATGCTTCAGAATACCATTGGTTCCCCCAATAACTGATTAGAAGCATTATGACGACGACCACAAAAGGAATGATCGCGTGAGTAATCCGTTTTATATTCATACATGTACCCCATAAGCAAATTTTGTTCTCCCCAATTATACCTTACAAACTGGCAAAAAACAAGAAAAAGCGGTTGTTTGTCCAAAACCTTTTTTAATTCTTGAAAACCGCATAAAATTGTGATAAAATCAAGGTAATTCATAACCTGGGAGGACTATTATGTTTGGACTAAGAAGTGATGGAAAGAAGATCAAAACGATCGACCCCTTGATGAAAATGACACCGCACATTATGCCGGAAAGAAACGATGCTCAGGTAATGGCTTTATATGAGATCGATTGCAAAGGCATGGACGAATACATCTTTGAAAAACGCCACAACGGCAATATTCGTTTCACATACATGGATATCTTGATTGCCTCGATGACTCGGGTGCTGGCGCTTCGTCCCAGACTCAACCGTTTCATCATGAACAGCAGGATTTATAAACGAAACAACATCCAGATTTCGGTTGCCGTGAAAAAAGCTTTAAAGGACAGTGCCGATGAAACCACGATCAAACTGACCTTCACCGGCAAGGAAAACATCTTTGAAGTCAAGGAGATTATCGACCGTGAAGTCCAAGCCAATACCAAGCAATCAGCTTATAACGAAACCGATAAAACCGCGAAAATGCTGACAAACATCCCTAATTTTTTCATCAAATTCGCAGTCTGGTTTCTCAAATGGCTTGACAAACATGGCATGTTGCCAAAAAGCCTTATCAATGCCAGTCCGTTCCACACATCTTTATTTCTTACCAACATGAAATCGATCAAGATGGATTATGTTTATCATCATATCTATAATTTTGGTACCACCAGCATCTTTATTTCCATGGGTAAGGAGAAATATCAACCAGTGGTCGTAAATGCTGAAGAAGGCAGGATTGAAGCTGTAAAAATCATGAAAGCCGGCATGGTTATCGACGAAAGAATCTGTGATGGCTTGTACAACTCCCTATCGCTTCGCGAGTTTGTCAAACTAATGGAAAATCCATCAGCTTTGGAAACGGGTCTTGAAGAAAAAGTTGCCGATATGATGTAACATAATGCAAAAAAACTTACACATTGGAAGAGGTAAATAATGGATCCTTTCATGAAAATATTAGGCATTTGCATCGGTCTTATATTTGTATTTATTGGCATCCGGTTTTTCTTTCGTAGTGAAAGAATCATCCAGGGAATCCAAAGATATAAATATCAAAAAACCGCTGTTCCAAGAAAACAGGAGATTATTTTTGCGAAAATCATCGGCGCTTTGCTGATGCTTATCGGGCTGTATTTTACCATCTATGCAGTCCTGTCATTTTTCCCGGAAATCTTTCTCCAATAAATTTAAATAATTTTTTGTTGTATTATTGATTCACCAATGATACAATATATTTTGCAGGACGTGGCAAAAAAGAGCCAACTAATGTCTGACGAAGGGGTGTGAACCGATGAATCTAATTAGACTAAACAACATACAAAAGACATTTGGTGGCACACTGCTTTTTGAACATGTTTCTTTCGAGATCAACGACGATGACAAAGTCGTGATCATCGGAAAAAATGGGGTTGGCAAATCGACTCTGTTCAAAATTATTTTAGGTGAGATTTCCCCAGATTCTGGGGAAATTTTTATTTCTAGGCAAGCACGGATCGGTTATCTCAGCCAGGATGTTTTAAGTCGTCTTGATTTGACTCTATATGACGAGATGCTCTTGGTATTTGATGAAGTGATCACCCTCGGGGAAAAGCTTCGAGATGTCATGGACAAGATGACAAAAGACCATTCGGAATCAGTGCTAAAAAGATATAGTTCACTTGAAGATCTTTACCGGCAAAAAGGCGGATATGAATACCAGACATTGATCGATATGATGCTTTCAAGATTCGGTTTTACCAAAGCGGATTATGACAGGCTGGTGTCAAGCTTTTCCGGAGGCGAAAAAACAAGGATCGCGTTCGCGAAACTGTTGCTTATGAAACCGGATATCTTGTTACTTGACGAACCTACCAACCATATGGATATCGAGATCATCGAATGGCTCGAGGATTATTTAAAAAAATATCAAGGTGCAGTAGTCATCATCACTCATGACAAGTACTTCATCAATAAGGTCGTGACGAAGATTTTTGAAATCGACCAGGAGACTTTGGAAAAATACACCGGAACCTACGAGATGTATGAAATTGAAAAAGAACAGCGATATGAGCTGTTATTGAAGCAATTTACGAAACAACAAAAAGAAATTGCCCATCTGCAAAGCTTTGTCGACAGGTTCAGGTATAAGGCTTCAAAAGCCAAATCTGCCCAAGACCGGGTCAAGAAGATTGATCGAATTGAAAAAATAAATAAGCCGTCAAAAAGCAATCGGAAAGTGACTGTCGCTTTTGGAAATAAACGACCCACGGAAGCGGAGATTTTGGATATAAAGGATCTTTCCATCGGTTATGACGAACCGCTATTGAATCCTATAACATTTTCAATGCGTGGATTTGAAAAAATCGGTATCATCGGTCCAAACGGAGTTGGCAAATCGACTTTTGTAAAAACATTGCTGGGTGAAATTGAACCATTAAAAGGCAGAATCCTATTTCACAAGCAGCTGAAGATCGGATATTTCGACCAACTTGTGACCGAGAACAGATTGTCAGGTGTGTTGTTAAATGTCATCCATGATTTATACCCAAAAAAAACGCTCTTGGAAATTAGAAGCATCCTGGCCCATTTTTTATTCATAGGCGACGATGTGTTCAAGGAAATTTCAATTTTGAGCGGTGGCGAACTTGTTAGACTGAGATTGTTGATGCTGATGTTGGAACGTCCGGAATTTCTTGTGCTTGACGAGCCTACCAACCATTTGGACATTGACACAAAAACAATCGTCGAGGATGTCTTCGAAGAATACGATGGCCCGATGATCTTTATTTCCCATGACCGTTACTTCATCAACAAAGTGGCAACGAAGATTTTAGCGTTTGCCAATGATAGTTGGACGATTTTTGATGGCAATTACGACGAATATAAACTCATGCTGGATAGCCAAAAAACAGAATCGCAAAAGAAGAACAAACGACCAAGGCCTATCAATCAGACAAAAGAAATCGAAAGACTGGAAAAAAGAATCGATGAGATTTCTCTTGAGGTCTCTAAAATGAAAGCCTCGCTGTTTTCACCTGAAATCTATGAGGATAAAAACCGGTACAAGGAAACATCAAAGAAAATATCGGAGTATGAATTAGAGTCAGAAATCCTTTTAGACAAAATCGAGGAATTCGTTGTTGAAACTCAGGATTAATAGCGACATTTACATGTGTTTGTGCTAAAATACTTGTTGGATGCTTCCAAGGGGTGATTTGATGAGACCATTCATGATAATTACCGACAGCCTAATCGAAATTCCACCAAAGATCCAAACCCGGAACGTCGTCAGGGCTGTTGCCATCAAAGATAAGCAAATCCTTCTCATGTTTTCCGAACAAGACAAGATGTATGGAACCCCTGGGGGAGGCGTGATTTTGGATGAGGGATTGCTGGATACGCTTAAACGCGAACTACAAGAAGAAACTGGCGCGATAAAAGCAAAAATCATCTCTCACATTGGCAATGTCGAGGAGATTCGCGAATCGATGTCGGTACCTGGACAGACGATTCGAATCATCTCCGATTACTATCAAGTTGAAGTTTTGGAATTCACTACGCCTAATTTGGAAGAATATGAAGAAGAAATGGGGCTTATCCCCATGTGGGTAGGTATTGATGAAGCAATCAGTACGAACACTGCCCAAATTGAAAGCGCTGATGATGGGAAAATCACTTTCTATCACACGCAAACAGAAGTGCTAAAATATATTAAAAATCGGTTTGGAATCTGATTCCGAAGAGATTTTTTAAGAGGTGAGTAATATGATCGAAAAGATAAAAAAAGCTTTACAAGAGGAATTGGAAGCCAAATTAAAAGAACTATTCAAGGAAGAAATCCTCGTAACGATCGAGGAACCGAAAAAGGCCGGACAGGGCGATATATCAGTCCCGGTGTTTTCGATTGTAAAAACAGTCAAAAAGCCGCTTCCCGAAATTTCCTTGTTAGTCAAAGCCCTGATTGAACAAGGTAAGAACGCCAAGTTTATTCAATCAATTTCCTCAATAGGAGGCTTTATCAACATAACCCTTAAAAAACGAGTGTTTTCCCTCGCTGTGCTGGATGATTTCCAAACAAGACAAGCCAATTATGGAGCTTGGGATTTCGGTAAAGGGCAAGTCGTTTGCATCGATTACTCTTCGCCTAATATTGCAAAACCATTTTCTATCGGCCATCTTCGCTCGACGATCATCGGCCATTCGCTTGGGAACCTGCTCGAAAAATGTGGTTACAAAGTAGTGAGAATCAACCATCTTGGCGACTTCGGAACCCAATTTGGCAAAATAATCTATGCCTACTTGAATTTCGGGTCCGAGGAACTTGTCAAGGAAAACCCGATTGAAGAACTCGTAAAATTGTATGTCGAGTTTCATGAATTGGCAAAAGAACATCCAGAGATGGAAGATGCAGCTAGAGAGATATTCAAAGAACTTGAACTTAACAATCCTAAATATGTGAAACTTTGGCAATGGTTCCGCGATGAGTCGTTGAAAGATTACATGCAAATTTACAAATTGTTGAATGTTGACTTCGACACTTATGACGGAGAGGCGTTCTACAATGATAAAATGCAACCGGTAATCGATGAGCTGAAAGCCAAAGGTCTGCTTAAATTAGACGAGGGCGCTATGATTGTCGATTTGGGGAAAGATATCCCCCCGGCACTGATCCAGAAATCAGATGGATCGACGCTATATATTACCCGTGACCTTGCTGCGCTGTTTTACCGCAAAAACACGTATCATTTTGACAAGGCGCTTTACGTTGTCGGGAATGAGCAAAAACTGCATTTCGAACAGCTGCGCCAAGTCATCGACAAAATGGGATACCCCTACAAGGAAGAGATTGTTCATATTAACTTCGGTCTGGTGCTGCAAGATGGCAAAAAAATGTCGACCAGAAAAGGCAAAATTGTAAAATTGGGTGATGTTTTGAACGAAGCCATCCTCCTCAGCAAACAATACATCGAGGACAAAAACCCCGATCTGGAAAACAAGGATGAAATTGCCAGAAAAATCGGCGTCAGCGCCATCGTCTTCAACGATCTTAAAAACTACCGGGTCAACGATTTTGAATTCAATCTCGAGGACATGGTCAATTTCTTCGGCCAGACAGGACCTTATTTACAATACACATCCGTCAGAATCAATTCGATCCTTTCCGAAGAAGATTTCGTATTTGACAAAGTCGTTTCCAGTGAATGGTTTGATGTCGACTATGTCTTTGACATTGTCAAGGAGATCAGTCTCTATCAGGGCATCATCAGAAAAAGCGTGGAGGAATATTCTCCTTCGGTGCTTGCCAAATATTTGCTTAACCTGGCGAGCCTTTTCAACAGTTTTTATGGCAAGGAAAAAATCCTTGTCGCCGATACTTTGGAAAAAAACACCAAATTGCACCTTTTGACCATGGTCAAAAATGTGTTGAACGACGGCATGTTGCTTCTTGGCATGCAACTTATCGACAGAATGTAACACAATACTATCTGATTCCATATCATTGAAAAGAGGTGAGCGATATGGAAACCAAGGCAACAAACCCTAAACATAAAATCGGCCATTCCCTGAAATTGATGTTTAGGTGGATGGGAAAATTCTGGCCGCTTCTTATATTATCAATGGTAATTTTATATACCGAAACATATTTAAGAACCAACGTCCCCTTGATAGGCCAACACATCATCGATGTGATCTTAGGCTATAGCGACAGAGGTTCAAGCCTGCCGCTGGTCTTTCAGGAATTGATCAAGGGTGATTCGATTCTGAAACAATTGCTTCTTGCGGCAGCGCTATTGGTTTCAATCCAGTTTTTGCGATCGATATCAATATTCGTAAGAAGGACATTTACTGCATTTTTCTCGGAAAATGTGGCTCACAAACTCAGAAACAATCTCTATCGTCAACTTCAAAACATGGGCTATTCGTTTCATTCCCATGTGGAAACGGGCGATTTGATCCAAAGATGTACAACAGATGTGGAAACATACAGATATTTTATCAGTGATCAGATCATTGAAGTCCTGAGATTGGTGATGTTGGTCGGCCTCACGATTTGGCAGATGTCGAAACTCAATACCAACCTGACCTTGATTTCGCTTGTGATCACACCGATAATTTTGACTATTGCAATCATCTATTTCCGAAAAGTCGAAAAAATGTTTCAGGTGATTGAAGCCAACGAAGCGAAAATGACTACTCACGTTCAAGAAAATGTTAGTGGCGCACGGGTTGTGAAAGCCTTCGCCAATGAAGCATATGAAGTCGATAAATTCAAAAAACTGAGCCGCAAATTCACGGATTCCGATTATAAATTAGTGAAGAAAATGTCCCTCTTTTGGGCGAGCACTGATTTTATCTGTTTTGCGCAATTTTGCCTGATCGGTGTCTTCGGAGTCATCTACGCCTCGAAAGGCATCATTTCGATTGGTGTATACACCGCATTTTTGGCATATTCCGGAAACATCATCTGGCCGATGCGCATGCTGGGAAGATTGATGGGCGATTTCTCCAAAGCTACGGTCGCTGTGTCGAGACTGGATTATATTTTGAATCAGAAAGACGAGTATGAGGGCGAAACGGGAACGTTGACGCCGGAAATTACGGGAAACATTCGTTTTGAGAACGTATCTTTCCGCTTTGCCGATTCCACTTACCATCAATTGGAAAACATCAGTATCAAAGTGAACAAAGGCGAAACAATCGCCATTATTGGCAAGACTGGATCCGGAAAGTCGACTTTGATGAACCTGCTTGTCAGGCTTTTGGACTATCAGGAAGGTCATATTTATGTCGATGATACATTGATTACAGATATCGATAAACACCATTTACGCCAAAATATTGGCATCATTTTGCAGGAACCATTCTTATTCTCCAAAACAGTCGAGGAAAATATTGGTATTGCCGATAGACGGTTTGACCAGGACAGAGTCAAGGAAGTTGCCAAAATCGCCCAGGTCCATGATGACATCGTTCATTTCGAACTAGGTTACCAAACACTTGTAGGCGAGCGGGGTGTCACACTATCCGGTGGGCAGAAACAAAGAGTGGCAATTGCCAGGATGCTTTTGAAACCTAAGCCGATTCTTATTTTTGACGACAGCCTAAGCGCAGTCGATACCGAAACTGACATTCAGATCAGGAATGCCCTGAAGAAAGAGTGGAAGAATTCGACCGTGTTCATCATCACGCATAGAATCACGACGGCCAAAGAGGCCAATCGTATTTTTGTGCTGGATCACGGCACGATCAAGGAGTCTGGCTCCCATGCAGAACTAATCAAACTCAATGGTCTGTACAAAACGATTTGGAATATTCAATCCAAGATCGATTTTCAGGTCGAGGGAGGTGAAGACCATGAATGATCAATTATTAGATGAGGAAAGTTTTAGTTCGAACAAACTGGATTTTAATGTTTGGAAAAAGATTTTCTCATTTATGAAACCATTAAAAAAATTTGCAATCTTAAGTATCTTGTTTATCGGTGTACTCGCAGCTACGGATGTAATTTATCCGTATATTTCGATGTATGCGATCGATGAGATCATCACGCCGAATCTTGGCGCAGTCACAGTGGATTTTTCCAAGATGCCTCAGTTCATCATGTACTATGTTGTCTTTATGATCGTCCAAGGCGTCATGGTGTACTTTTTCATCCTATTTGCCGGCAAAGTTCAAATTGAACTGGCGTATAACATCAGGGAAAAAGCGTTCCACCATTTGCAAGAACTACCGTTTTCCTATTATGACCGGACAAGAACCGGGTGGATCATGGCGAGAATGACTTCTGATTCAAGAAATCTAAGCGACATTTTATCCTGGGGCATCATTGATTTGTCCTGGGGATTGATCATGATGATTGTATTGACAGTTGTGATGCTTATCGTCAACTGGAAATTGGCCCTTGTCACATTGGCGGTCGTTCCGGTACTGATGGTCGTATCTACGTATTTTCGCAAGTTCATCTTGAAGTCCTACCGGTCGATCAGAAAAGTCAATTCCAAGATCACCGGTTCCTACAACGAAGGCTTGACCGGAGCGATAACGACAAAAACATTGGTGCTTGAAAAATCCAATTATTCGGATTTCGATGATTTGACATCAGATATGCGCCATCAATCGATCAGAGCAGCCATGTTCCAGGGAATGTATTTCCCGACGGTATTATTTTTGATTGCAATCACCATCGCTGTTATTTATTATGTCGGTGGCAACATGGTCTACGAACTGGCGATCAGCGTCGGTATGCTATACTTGTTCACAAGTTATGCCTGGCAGTTTTTTGACCCAATTAACAACATTGCGACGATTTTTGCAAGATTTCAGCAGGCGCAAGCTTCAGCTGAAAGAATCGTGTCCCTGATTGAAACAAAACCTGATATCGAGGACACGCCTGAAGTCATCGCCAAATATGGCACCTTGTTCGAATACAAACGTGAGAATTTCGAGATTTTGAAAGGTGACGTGGAATTCGAGAATGTGTCATTCAAATACCATGTTGGAGAACAGGTCCTGACCGATTTCAATTTGAAAGTGAAAGAAGGACAGTCAATCGCTCTTGTCGGACACACCGGCGCGGGTAAAACGACGATTGTCAATTTGATCTGCCGGTTCTACGAACCGACATCGGGAAGGATAATTATTGACGGCAAGGATTACAAAGAAAGAAGTTTAGGCTGGCTCCATTCAAATCTGGGCTATGTGCTCCAGGCGCCCCATCTGTTTTCAGGAAGCGTTATGGAAAATATCCGCTACGGCAAACTCGAGTCAACTGATGATGAGGTAATCTTGGCTGCCAAAGCGGTGGAAGCACATGAATTCATCATGCGTTTTGAAAAAGGCTATGACACGGAATGCGGCGAAGGCGGATCAAGACTGTCTGTCGGTCAAAAACAACTGGTGTCTTTTGCCAGAGCAATCTTGGCTGATCCCAAAATCCTGGTTCTGGATGAAGCAACATCTTCAGTGGACACAGAAACGGAACAAATGATCCAAACCGCCATCAACAAGCTCTTAAAGGGTAGAACCTCATTTATTGTTGCCCATAGGCTCTCGACTATAGTCCATAGCGACCGTATCCTGGTCCTTGAAGGCGGAATAGTGATCGAAGAAGGCACCCATAGGGAACTGATCCAGAAGCAAGGGCGGTATTATCAACTCTATACCAATCAGTACTCAGAAGAAATGTTGGAACTTTCCAAAAGATAGTGCAACCAGCCCCCGGGCTGGTTGTATTTTTTCTATAAACGCAAAAAAAAACACTTTTCTTTTCAAGAAAATAGTGTATAATAAATATTGCTATGCCGGTGTGGTGAAATAGGTAGACACGATGGACTCAAAATCCATTGCCCTTGAAAGCGTGTCGGTTCGAGTCCGACCACCGGTACCAAAGGATTTTTAAACGATTATTCGAGAGAATAGTCGTTTTTATTTATGCAGTAATTGCATTTATTTGTCTGTATTGGAAATTATGGATTAGGTTTTGTCAAGAGAAAAATGAATAATTATATATTGATTTTGGTAAATAAATTTACAGGGAATTCTTTTAATAGGATATCCATTATACTTCAGCCAAATACAAAAAACCGTGCTTGGGACACATGCATTGGCGTAAATTATTTTTCAATAACAATTCAAAAGAATGCCATAAAATGCTTTAAAACCCTTTTCATGTTGCTATATATGCAATTTCTATTTCATTATCATAGATTTCATTTTTATATATATTGAACAGAATCTTCAGTTTAATATTGCATAATGTTTTTCTATTTCGCCAAAAATCTGATGCCAATCCATTTCTTTATAGGTATACGTTTTTAACTGATCAACATATTTTCTTATACTTTCAATATCCCATACCTCCATAATAACAGAACTTCCTCTAAAATCGATATAAAAGCTTATCCCTCCATCATCAAAGATACCTTCGGGAAACTGGGTTAAGAAAACAGAACGAAACCCGTTCTCTTTAAATACGGTTTTTGGTTTATCACTTTCTATATAATCAACCACAATAAAAGATCCTGAGCAATTACTGAATTCTACTGTCATTCCTGAAATATCAATTTTCATAATTTTTCCTCCTTAATTTTACTAATAATATCACTAAATCTTTTGAAAGTTAATTTTCCATTAATTTCTAATATTTTCTTAACGATTATTTATGTGTTTTGGACATGATATCAAAGATAGAAATCAACAATAAGCTAAGTGTCAATGCCAACGAAATAATCCAGACAATTATATAAACATCAACTGAGATAATAGTTAAAGCTAATAATAAGTATACTAAGCAAATAGTTACAGTTTGAGATTTTTCTTTTAATTTCTTTGATAAACTAGTTATAAATAGATTAACAATCAAAATTCCAAACAATGTATATACCGAACTTTCAGATATTTTGCTAAATATATCCATTGTACTAGAGTCAAATTTCTGTTCAATAGTACCCATCGCAAATAAGATTATCACGGCAAATATTACTAAGACAATAAATCCAAGGAAAACATACAATTTTCGGTCTTTATTCATATTATTACCTCTTAATTAAGTTTATTAAATAAATATCAACAAGAATATTTTTTATTGGCTTCGTTTAATCTTAATTGCAGACTAGTCTTGACTTAAAGTGACGACACTTTAATTTTCATCCTTTTTACACAAAAATAGTCCTCCTTAATGCGTATCTAATGTTGTATAAATCCTCCTTATTCATGAATTGGAACGCTTATTCTATCGGCAGCTATGACTTCTCTGTCTCTTACAATATAACATTCAACGTAATGATTTCCATTAAAATTACTATGCTCTTCAATTGAATATTTGCCTTGATTAATAGCTCCTCTAATTTGGTCATATTTCTGTTCCGACTCAACTAAATTGCGCACTTTCCAATAAATATCATAATTTCCCATGATGCCATCAACATCAACTGTAAATACGAGTTTTTGATTATATTGAATTGGGTCTATTTTTAAAATTCTACTAATATACTTTCTTGCTTTACGGTTAAATGTATTTTCAATGGGTTGAATACTATTACTAATTTGAATTGGATATTGTAGATTTAGTGTATATGTATCTTCAATTAGTTTATCTTGAGACAAATATTGATTTGGCTTCCAAGTCGAGTCTTCCCAAAAACCATATAGATACTTGTTATTGTTATACAACTGATTTGCAGTTCTTTGTCCAAATAAATCTTCAAGATGCCTTTGAAAATGCTTCTTGTTATCGGTAGTCAATAGATTTATTAGTTTGTAATATATCCAATACGCAAACTTATTAAAATTCGAGTAATATTCATTGTTTTCTTTCCATTTACTTGTAAAATCTTCTTGATCATTGGCGGGATTCACTACAGTAAACCGCTTTTTCTCAGCTGCTAATCCATAAAAATAATTACATACTTTAATTAAAAAACGGTCAATGTCTCGTTCATTATCATATATTTTTGCTATCATTGTAGTAAGTACAATACTTTGAGGTATAAATTCATCATAATCATAAAAGAAACTATCTCTTGCTCTCTTAATTATCTGAATAGTTCTAGTAAGTGGCGGTTTGTCGGAATAATAATTTGGCTTAGGCAAATCAGTCACTGCCATTTCTCTCAAATTCATTCTAGAATCATGAGTATAGTAGAGGCTATCAATTGCATAACATGCAGCCCTTGTATCATACCAATCTTTATATAGTTTAGGGGCTCGATCAACCCATTTTTTTTGATTTTCTTCGATATGAACCCCTTTGATTCTTTTGTTTTCTTGCGAATTATCTTTTTTCAATACTGGCATTATATCAAAGTGATAATCGTTACTATAATTAATTCTGATTACAGATTTATGCTCTTCATAAATATCTGCATATCTGCCTTCTTTAAACACCTCAACAAGTTTATCATAAAAAGGTTGCACTTGAATCCCGGCGAACCATAAATCGCTAAATCTAGCAACCATATCTACATCGACGTCATTTCCTTTTAGAGGAACGATTGCAGTATCAATAGCAAATGATCCCTGGACATACATTTCACCATCACCATCTGACAAAACGTGTTTACTATCTATGTATTGAGTCAATGCATCATAGTTTTTCTTTAGTTCATTGTATTTGTTCTCAGGAAGTTGTAGTTTTACACCAACCTGATTCAAAAAATTATTATAATCTATCATTGTTCGTCCTCATTATAAATATATTTAACATTGTCTGCAAATAAATAGCGTTCTTGTTCATCACATTTAACATCATCTTCAGTAACAAAAATGTACTCATCGGAAGGAGAAATCATAAGACGTTTAAACAACTCTACTTGTTTTTCAGATAAATCCAGATTAAATATTTCAAAAATAATTAACTCAAATTTCTTATAGTGAATAGAATAAGATATAGAGTTATTCTTATATACTCTTTTTATGAATTTTGGACGAATTTCTCCAAAGTCATTTTCATTAAGAATACCTGAATTAAATAACTTTTCTTTTATCTCTCTATGAGGATTTATCTCTCTCTCAAATGGGTTTTTTTGATCAAACCATGCAATAAAATCTTCGAGCTTTTTTATACTACCCTCAATTTTCAGATCGTTTGCTTCGCCTGTGATATCCTTTATAAAGTCGAAATTAGTGAAAGTTGGTGTCAAAAAATGATAGGCTCCACCAACGGGTTGATATTTAAGGGTTTTCGTTTTCTTATTTACAAGAAAATACTTTCCGTGCACATAAATTCTTACTAATGCAGAGCATGAAATTCGCAAGGGATCTTTGTAATCTTTTGGCACTGTAAATTCATACTTTGAGATATATAAAGGGGATTTTATTAGGATACTGAACAAAGTGCTATATATCAAGCCAAAAACAATAATAATAACCCAAGCAATAGCAGACACTTGAATACTTGACTTAAGAATCGCGGAGACTGTTATTAATATAAGTAACAAAAGAAGCATCCATAAGTATTTCAAATTGATTTTTTTATATTTCATATTACACCTCATATCAATTTTTAATAATTTTTTTTGTGTAATTTTGTATAAGAATAATTAAACAGTAAAAATGAACTAATATATACACAAATAATATCATAAACAACTTTAATAGTAAATATTTGCTCAATAATCAAAAAAAAAGCCATCCTTTGATTGCTTCGTTTCATTTTCGGCAGAAAGTCCAGTGATAATTAAACTCGAGATAATGGATTTTCGGTCGTTTCATGCACAAATATATGTATGTTATTGTATTTAAATATCGTCTTACTATATCATCCTCCAAGAGTGTGTATTTATTAACCAAACTGTTTTAATTTCGCTAGAATTAAAAAACATTATAAAATACTCTTGTCTAGTTCTATAGTCATTGGACCACTCAACATATCTGATTTTGTGTATTTTTGTCCAATCAATGATATATTTAGCGATAAGATATTTAATCAAATTTTCTATATGTTCATCGTTAACATTAAAATGTTCTTTTTTATTTAAAATATCACTATGGCAACATCGTATTGCTTTATTACTTCCACAATAACACTTATCATTTGGTCTCAAAGCATTCTTCTTATTTAGAAGAAGTATATTTAAAATCAGCGATTCATTTTCAACATCAACCAATTCTTTGAAAGATTGAATTAACCCTTCGGGTCCATGTTTATAAAAACCATTATTTCCCATAAAAGTCCCAGTTCTTGTAAAAAATTCTTGATTTAATAAATGTTTAATTAATAGAAGGTTTATAGTGTTATATGCATCCATAACATTATTGCCAAAAACAGATCTAATTCTAAAAGATGATATCATACAAAATGATCCTTCAATTGGCAAATTTGTATAATTTGCGTTTTGGACTATATGACGTTTCATTGCCTTGGAACCGGTTTTTGGGAAATTTCTCGACATTTCAAAACATACCGGTAGACTATTAGGGTAATCTTCAGGCAAACGTAATTTAATTATATACTTATTCTCTAATTTTCCGCCTTGAATATCTAGAATAATATTCCAAACTACAGTATTAACAATAATTTCTTTTATTAAATCAGCTGATTTTACCTCTATAATTCCGTTGATAATTTCTTTTAATTCTTGTTTAAGTAATACAATTCTGCTTGAACTCCAATTATATACAGAACCTATGCTGGCATCCATGGTTTTTCAGGTTTGTCAGGTCTATCGGGTCTGTTTGGGTGTTCGGGGTGTTCGGGGTGTTTTGGGTGTTCAGGGTGTTCAGGGTGTTTTGGATTTTCGGAGTCTTCTGATTTATCCTTAAAACCATAAACAAAATTAAGCCCTCTCAAAGTTTCATAATTATTTTCTGCATACATTTTACTACCTCCTTCTATATGAAATATTATATCATAAAATAACTAACAGATATATTCTTTTTTGAAAACATATAATAAATTACACAATTACTTTGCGACATATAGACTTATCACTAAAATAATTGATTTTTAGGAATAAATAAACCAAAATAAGGCTTTATTTCTACCTAAATGGAGTTGCGGGCAACAAACGTGGCTCAATAACAATTTTGGAACCCGAATCCGCAAATCTTGATCATGCAAATGGTATCACTTCCCACTTACTAAAAGTCAGACCAATCATATTATAGTTCTTCATTATTTAATCATGCATATTTAATGGATTATTATCAAATGATAGATGTTTTCCAAGATTTTCATTACCAACTCGAAACTCAAATATAACTTTGAAACCACATGCATCACAGCAATATTCTTCATTAACTTTTGATTTTGCTAACTCATTGATTGTCGAGCCAAAAATCTTAGAACTCACTAACATCTGAACATCACAACCAGAGCAATAGTATCTAAAACTAGTGTAAATTTCTCCAAGATAAGATTCTGGAATATTTATAAATACAATATCAGATCTAGCTTTTTTATCATAATTCAAATAAAATTGTAAATCCAAGAACTTATCAGGAATTTTCATTATTTCTTTAGGAATATCCATAAAATTCTCATACCTCATATAATCATCTCCTTCAATTGAAAATTATACCATAATAAAAACAGAAAGTAAGTTTGTTGTTGTGTGTTTTATTATTCATCTATTTAAGTCCATATGTCGCAACCTATTATGAAAAATAAATAAAATGAAAATATTTAAAGTCAATAAATAGCTTGTTTTAGGAATTCGTGGCGGTTCTGGCGAGAACTGAACTAATGACACATGGATTGAATGTTAGTATGATACAACTCAAAAGTCATCGCTATTGAAAGCGTATCAGTTCGAGTCCGACAACAGGTATAAAACAATTTTGAAACGATTATTTGAGAGAATAGTCGTTTTTTTATGCAGTAATTGCATATGTTTGATTGTATTTTATCTAACAGAAAACATTTTATCATGAGAAAAATAAATATATATATTAGGGTTTTGAACATTGTTTTCAATGTTACTTTATGATAAATTATTATGGTTAAGCAAAAAGATTCTTGGTGAAAAATATAAAGATAAACAATATATCTGGAATCTACATTCTTTTGTCAATAAAGTATATTTTTGAAACTTAGTTTCCTAAAATAGCAAAAATGATATAATTGTAATGGAGATTCGCCATTTAATTTTATAAAATTTAATTTTGTTTATTGCGCAAATAATGAAAATCCATAAACGAATCGAGGTGTTTCCCTTAATATGGATGATCCTATTTTTTTAATATGCACCTCCTATTTAGTAATTATAGGTTTTGTATTAATGTTTTTTAGGCATCTAATTCAAAAAAAAACTGAAGAAATTTTACTTCCCCAATTAGAAATTGACATTCAAGAAATCTTGAAAAAAGTTGATATTTGGGAGAAAGGCGATGAATACCTCCCAATAGAAGTATATGAAATTCTATTTGCTGATATATGCTCAATAAAAAATCGAATCAACAAATCATTAGCAAGAAAACTTAAGAATACTCCAATTTTCTTCCAATTTATGCAACATTTTCTGAATTGGAAAACGGAAAATCATCAAATAGATATTAATGAATTTTTCTTTGAAAATACCTTAAAATCAGAGATAGGACATTTTTTCAATGATGTTGATAAAGTATCATTGGATATTTCGCAAAGAAAGATTGCGTTGTCTGATGACACCTCCACAATAGTTGTCGCAGGAGCGGGAAGCGGAAAAACATTAACTATTGCTGCAAAAGTAGCCTATTTAGTAAAATATAGGAACATTGACCCACAAAAAATCCTCTTGATTACCTTTACTGACAAATCAGCAAGAGAAATGGAGTACCGAGTTCAAAGAGTTGCCGAGCAAAAAATTCAAGCATATACTTTCCATAAATTAGGATTGCGTATTATTTCCCAGTTCGAAGGATACAAGCCGTCAATATGTAAAGATAATTTTCTAAATGAAATCATCAATGATTATTTTGAAAATTCTTTGACAGGAAATTCTCAAGCCTTACATCGGTTCATCAACTATTTTGCTTATTATTTGAATGAACCTATAAGTGTGGATGATTATACATCTAGAACTGACTATGTTGACGAAATTAAAGGCTATGATTTGGAAACACTAAAACATAAATGTTATGAGGATATAAAAGAAAGGCAGAGTATTCAAGGGGAAAAAGTTAAAAGTCTTGCTGAGCTTCAAATAGCTAATTTTCTTTTTTTAAACGGAATTAACTATGTATATGAAGCTGACTATAAGCACAATGTATCTGACGTTGATCATCGACAATATCGACCTGATTTTTATCTTTCAGATTATGATATTTATATTGAACATTATGGAATCGACGAAAACAACCGCGCTAAATGGTTGGATCGTTTTGAAGAAAGAAAGTATCTTCAAAGCCTGAACTGGAAAAGAGAAACTCACAAAAAATATCAAACGACCTGTCTGGAAACTTTTTCATACCAAGCTAAAAAGGGATTGCTTTTGTATACACTCGAAAATTTACTTCTCAAACATCAAGTAGAATTTACGCCTGCAAATGACAATTCAATCATTGAGACACTCATAAAGAGAGATCAACATTTGTTCGAAGAATTTCAAAAATTGATTTCAACTTTTATTTCAATTCTAAAAGAATCTGGGAAGACAAGTATAGATTCTGATCAACTGCTTGTAAAGCATCGAATACAAACTCCCTCAAGTATTTCTCGAGCAACTCATTTCTTGGAAATAGTTAAACCTATCTTTGATTCATATCAAAAAGAGTTGCGCCAAAATAAGGAAATTGATTTTTCAGATATGATAAACCTTGCATCTGAAATCATAAATAACCATGATATTTTATGTGATTATCAATATGTAATTATCGATGAATATCAAGACATTTCACAATCAAAGTCGCAATTAATCAAAGCTATAATCGAGCAGACAAAAGCCAAAGTATTCGCAGTGGGGGATGACTGGCAGTCAATTTTCCGTTTTGCAGGAAGCGACATCACTCTATTTTCCAATTTTCACAATCAATTTAGCTATGCAACGACTAAAAAGATTGAAACCACGCATCGAAATTCGCAAGAATTGGTTGACTTGAGTTCGAAATTTATTATGCAAAACAAGGATCAAATACCAAAAAATGTCAAATCATCTAAGTCCTTTCCAAAGCCAGTACTCATCTATAATCTAGAATCATATGATTATCTGGATGGAATCTCATTTATTATTACAAACATATCTTCTATATTTAAACCTAAAGAAATCCTATTGCTTGGCAGATATAATTTTGATTTATCTGAAGAACAATTAAAAATACTTAAATCTCGCTTTTCTGATATCACCATTATGTTCAGTACTGTACATCGAGCAAAAGGTTTAGAAGCCGAGCATGTAGTAATTCTCAATAACAGAAACACAATTCTAGGTTTTCCAAGCAAAATAGCTGATGATCCAGTTTTGTCAATGGTTCTTCCTTCTGAAGATAAATATCCATACGCAGAAGAAAGAAGATTGTTTTATGTTGCTTTGACAAGGGCAAAATTTACATGTCATTTGTTGGTTCAAAATGATTTTTCCGTTTTTATCAAAGAATTACTGGAAATGAATATAAATATCAATGTCTTTGGTTTTTCTGAAAAGCAATTACTGAAATGTCCTCGTTGCGATGGGCATTTAATCATTCGACAAAACGCAACAAATGCATTTTACGGTTGCTCAAACTATCCATATTGTTCCTATATAGCGGCAATTGACATCAAAAAGGATATCAAATGTCCAATATGTGGTGACTATATGGCAGTTCGAAAAGGAAAATATGGTATATTTTATGGATGTAATTCATACAAAGATGGTTGTGCAGGCACAGAACAAATTTAAAATCAACCGGAGAAATAATAATAGTTTTGAGATTATTGGAGGCAAGAAAATGACGCGATTTATTCCTGTACAATATGGAAAAAAAACTTATCCCTGTGGGATAATTCCAAAAATCACTGAAATTCCAGCGCACTTTGATGTAAAGTCGATTGAAGTATCGGGTTCATATTCATTGCATACAGAGTATTCATATAAGGCAAGGCTTCTAAATTCAAAACTAATGCAGAAGTATCCAATTCTCAGTAGTTGTCATAATAGGATGGTTCCTCAACTTTGGCGAAGTGAAGAATGGGCTGAGGAATTTGCAACCTTTATTATTGATTTAGTCAGTAATAATCCTAATCCTGAAATAATCGAAATTCATCCGCCTTTTAAGTCATATTGCAAGACAATCGATGATTTCATTTCACGTTATAAGATTTTTGAGAATAAAATCCATGGACGTTTTCCAAAAACCATAATCTGTCTTGAAAGATACACGCTTAAATGATATTTTCGGAAAAACATTCACACCAGGTATTAAGATTGCATTATGTTTTAATGCTCGTTTCAGACAACCTATTTTCTTGTTTATCGAATTTGATACATTGTTTCTTGATTTGAAATACTCGACAAGCTCATACATAGTATTGACTGTTATTTGTTCGGTTATTTGATATAGTTTTTGATCAAAGAACTTTTGGACCATACAAATATTTCGATTTACAAATTCATAATTACCGGCAGAAGAAGTTGCTTCAACTGATTTTTTGTAGTTCGAAAGACAGTCATTTATTTGCATAATATTCCCCTTATAAATTATGCATTCACGGCAATTGGACTCAAAATCCATTGCCCTTAAAAGCGTGTCGGTTCGAGTCCGACCACCTGTACCATAGATTTTTGGATCGATTATTCGAGAGAATAGTCGTTTTTATTTATGCAGTAATTGCATTTATTTGCGTTGTATCTTGTTGGAAAAATTTTCAGGTGGTAAGATAGTACATGAAATCAAAGATGTAGGGGGAAAATATAGCCTGTGAGATATCTTGAAGATGTTCCAAATATGAAAAATGCATTGCTCATTATCGCAAAACTGTTGAACGAACATAAAATTACTTGGGGACTCGGTGGCTCAATGCTGCTTTTATATTACGGTATTCAATGTGATGTCAACGATATTGACATTTTGATTGACATAGATGACTTGGATAAATTTAGAAACGCGATCAAGGGTTTTACATTTACTCGCGAAAGCGGAAATGACGAATACGCCACCGCACATTTGTACTCTTTGGAAATAAACAGAGTGGAAGTAGATTTTATGATCGATTTTAGGGTCAAGCAACACAGTGGAGAATTTGTATTTCCTTTTGGCAAAGATTCAATTGAAAAAAAATTCATACTTGATGGAGAAACGATCTGTCTTTCTTCCCTTGGAGAATGGAAGAATGCCTACCGCGCGATGAACAGAAAGGCCAAATACCTGCTGATCGAAGCCTATCTTGGTAGCAAAAATATTAACTCATAGTGAAACTCATTTTTGTTAGAAGAACTTATTTTATTTAATAATCAAAGAAAATGTAATATAATTGTTTGTAGAGACAACCGGGGGAATATATGAAGAACAAGAAGTTTTTTAATGGATCAGTATATTTGGCATTGCTTAGCGCGATTACGCTCTTTTTTTGGTTTTTCCAACTGGAAAGCTACGGGCTGCCAATATTCCTTTTGGCGTTGTTTCTGGTTTTAGTATTGTTTAGAGATGTTATGCCGGCGGTACCGATTCTCTTAAATGCTTTGTTTATGATTTCCCAGACGGAGTGGAGTCTGTCATCGATACCGTTGTATCTATATTTAACCCCAGTTGCTTTGTTGGCGGGAATTGTGATTCACATCATCAGATTCAAAGTGAATATTTTTCGGGGTAAGATGCTATTTGGAATTGTTCTCATGTTCATCGCGATGCTACTATCTACAATCAATGCCGAGATTATCAATTTGAACTATTTGTTCTATGTCATCATCGGCATAGTCTATGCTTTCGTGTATCTCTTTTTCGTCAATTCGATGGAAGGAGATCATAAAACATATCTTTTGAAGATGATGTTTATTCTCGGAATTTTAGTGTCAGTAGAAGTCTTAATGTATTATCTGAGGGTCGAGGATGTCATTTATGCCTTGGAACACAAGACCATCAATTTAGGTTGGGGCATTTCCAATTATGTTGCAACGTATCTTATCGTATTCATTCCGACCACATTCTATTTTGCCAAGAAAATGAAGTTCAACATTTCACTTATCCTGGTGGCTGTGTTTCAAATCATTATGTTGTTATTTACCGATTCTAGAGGCGGGATCACGGCATTTGCGTTTGTGTTCATCATATTGCTTATATATCTGTTTAATAAAAAGAACTGGGGTTATACGCTTTTAAGTATTGGCATAACTCTGGGAATCCTGTTGTTGGTAATCTATCTGAATTATGACATGTTTATTGCCATGTATGAAAGGTTCAAACTCTTGCTTTTCGATGATTCAGGCAGGCTGGAAATCTATGCCGACGCGTGGAGGGTTTTCAAGGAACATCCACTCTTTGGAGCCGGGATTTTCTCGAGGCTTGATGAATTCGGTGATTTCCGGATGTACCACAATACAGTGCTGCACGTTTTGGCGTCTTTTGGCATCATCGGCGTTATTAGCCTTTTGATTCAAGTATTCATGATGTTCAAAATTACTTTGACCAAAATCAACAGCCAAACAATCATTTTATGCATTTCCATACTTGGCGCCCATGCCCATGGCATGGTTGACAATGTCTACTTGATGCCGCAGTTCATGGTATTGCTTTTCATCATTATTGCCGTTATCGAGAATAGCAACAAATATGCCGAAATCGACAAACTTGTCAGGGCATAACGAGAAAGAAGTGATTATATGCACAATCACAAACCGAAGGATAGACTGCTATTGACATTTATCCTCAATCTTTGTTTCACTGTCTTTGAATTTATCGGGGGGTTGCTCACAAACAGTATCGCTTTGATAACTGATAGCATCCATGACTTTGGTGATTCATTGACAATTGGCCTGTCAATGTTTTTCGAAAAAAAATCAAAGCAAAAGCCGGATGAAAACTACACTTACGGCTACAGGCGCTATTCTTTGCTGGGAGGATTGTTCGCAGCTTTCAGTTTGGTAGTGGGATCGACAATCATTATCATTGAATCTATAAAAAGACTGATTAACCCTGAACCAATCGAGACAAAAATGCTGGTGTATTTTGCTCTGGCAGGAATCATAGTGAATTCAATTGCGGCAATTTATGCGTCCAAAGGCAGATCAAAGAACGAAAAGATTATAAGTTTGCATCTCTTTGAAGATGTCATCGGCTGGGTCGTTCTGCTTATAGGCGCGATACTCATGTATTTCTTCAATATAACTATTCTAGATAGTATACTTTCCATCGGGTTCACAATTTATATTCTCTTCCATGTGTACAAGCATTTGAAAGAAATCGTCGAGGTGATGATGGAAAAAGCACCAATCGAACCGACGCAGGATACGATTATCAAAACATTGAAAGCAGAGCCCAAGGTGTTGGATGTTCATCACTTGCATCACTGGAGTCTTGAAGGTGAAATCGCTTTATTTACTGCCCATATTGTCGTATTGGATAAGGTCACACCGACAGAATTGACGGAAGTGCAAAAACGCCTTCATGAAAGCCTGAAAACAATCGGGATCATGCATGCGACGCTAGAATTTGAGATTGGCATGGAAAGTTGTGGCGGGGAATGTGACCCGAAAAATATGAAATAAACATAAAAAAGATGGTCGCTCTCAAATAGAACAACCATCTTACTTAAATGATTCAATTTATTAAAGTCTTTTTTTAATAAGTCCTTGACATAGGGTATAGATTACATTAGATTATGAATTTTGGGTCTTTTTATATTATAAAGAATTTTGAATGATATCTTGGATTATTCCATTGCATCTGGGGCAATTTCCGGGAGTGGTATGCTCGGTCGTTGTTTCACCATCTGTTGTTGTGCCATCTTGTGTCGTGGTACCTGCTGTCCCGCCGTTACCTGATGTCGCGTTACCTGCTGTTGTCGTATTTTCGGTGGTAGTAGTTGTTGTGGTTTTCCACCACTGGCGATTGCCTTGATACTGGGTTGTTTCGGTGTTTTGATTGTTACGCACATTATAACGATATACATATTTATGCATCATCATGTCATATTCTAAAGCTACATCGATCTGTCCGCTAGATTCCAGGACATCATTAGAGATTTCATAATCGATTGTGAAAGCATCGTTTCCTGCTGATTTCTGCACTTGCAAGGAAAGGTGTTTACCTTGTGCGCTCATATGGATCTTGACACGAAATTGATGCTTCACGGATTCAATGTTAAGGACTGACTCATTGGTGATGATGCCATGTTTGACGATTCTGTAGGCGAAGGCCTGGACAGAACTTGTCGACCGGTCCTCGACGAAAACATATGTATCTTGATCGACTTCGGCTCGGAAGGATGATTTTACGGCTCCGCTGTTTTTATACATGATTCCGGTCGTCACGAATTCGCGATCGTCATATGCCATGACCCCGGTAATATTGGTCTGGTTTGGAGTTTCTGCCTGATTGTAATAGAATTTGAAGTCATATGTGTTTTGAGTCAGATCGGTGCTCTGAAACTGGATGCAGAAGGCATAACCTCCACGGTCGGAGATAATTGCTTCATAGGAAATGGCGTTTGAATCACCCAAAGCAATTTCCAACATGTTGAGATATTGGTCGATTGCGGGGAGTTCGGACTCGATGATTGAAATTTCATCATTGGTAAAAGCCAAAGGAGTAACATTATAACTCAAATCAGTTATATCCATTCCCTCAAGCAGTGATGCTGCGGAAACAGCTTGAAATCCGATCAGTTCGATGTCGCTTTCCAAAGGCGTTTGGTTCGGTTGTGAACTGCCTATTATAACATTTATGCCGAGAACGGCAATGATGATCAATGCTGCAAAGGAAACAGAATAGGAGAGAACATGGGTAAGATTCCAATGTGCTCTTTTTTGTATTACAGTTTCAGGGATGATCTCGATCGAATCCAGATTAATCTTAGAAAGAATGTCTGGCATGTCGTTCATAGCTTTTGCCTGAATGATTTTATAGAGCGCTTTTCTTTTCATGATTTCTCCTCCTTTTCTAAGTCTTTTTGTAGTTTCTTGACGGCTTTATTATAAATCCACAACACGGTTCCAAGGGGTTTGTTAACAACCTTGGCGATGTCTTTGAACTTTTCATTGGCCACAATTCTTAAGAGGACAATCTCTTTTTCCTCTGGAGAAAGATTCTTGATGACTTCATCAATGTCCAAATCGCTTTTTTGCGGCGCTTGTCGCTTGTCAAAGATATACATATCTTCTTGGGGATCGTAGACAGTCAACCGATTGTGTTTCCGGTAATGGTCGATTGCAATATTTTTAGCGATTTGCATCAACCAGGCGTTGAAATTTCTGCCAATTGTGTATGAATTGATGTTTTTAAGCATCTTGATATAGGTGTCTTGCATCAAATCTTCTGTTTCAGCCCTGCTTTTGACGATGGATACGATAATTGAGAAAACACCATTCTTCGTATTTTCGTAAACAAAAGCAAAAGCTTCGTTGTCTTTTTCTTTCAGCTTATCGATATATTTGTCGAAATCGACAGTCATAGACCTCACCGCCTCAAAAACAATTATATCACAAGCCAAACCACATTCATTAGTCAAGCTGTAATTTCTCACATAATATACGACTGGGGATTCCTTTTTATTGGCAAGTATTTTTTTTGAGAATATTTCGTAAATGAAAAAACATGGTATAATGAAAGCACATGAGTATGGGAGCGAATTTATGGAAGAAATGAAACCGACGCGAATTTGGGAACTCGATTTTTTGCGAGGATTTGCGATCATCATGATGGTCTTTGACCATTTGATGTATGATTTGAAAAGTCTTCCCAATCTATTTGGTAATTTTTATCTTATTGATAATCCATTCATCCATTCAGCCTATCAGTTCGGACTGGATTACTGGACATCGGATTTGCGGGCCGGAGGGCATTATGTCTTTGTGGCTATCTTTTTGTTGGTATCTGGAATCAGTTTCAATTTTAGCCGGGACAATTTGAAAAGGGGCACGAGATTTTTGGCTGTCGCCTTGTTGATTTCTGCAGTTACTCTCGCAATCGAGTTGTTTTCTGGAGGAGTATATCGGTTTGGCATCTATTTTGGCATCATCCATTTGTTTGCAGTTGGCACTCTGCTGACATGGTTACTTCGCAAAATTTGGAACAATGATTTCTTTCTTTTCACGATCGGAGCCATTTTGATTGTGATTGGAATATATTTCAAATTTTGGAAATTAATATATTTTAATTCTTTGGATTTTGGCAAGTTTTTGGCGATGATTGCTGGATATAAAGGCTACGGTGCTGACTATTTCGGTATTGCTCCATTTGCCGGTGTAATCATGATCGGTTCTGCAATCGGCAAATACATCTATCCGAAAAACACATCACTTGTCCCGATGCTGGACGGTCGTTGGAACAAACCTTTCAAATTTGCCGGCAGACACGCGTTGGTGATATTTGTCACTCATCAATTGATCATCTTCGCTCTTGTGTTTGCGATTATGTATATTATAGGCTATAGAGTTTAAATCGATGGAGGTATAAATTATGGCAGACAGGTCTCTTTATCTATCCATTAAAAATGCAGCACTCAAATATCCGGATAACAACGCTTTGCTTTTTATGGGAAAATATATTAAATACACAGACCTGATTATACATATCGATCAGGTGTCTTCAGGCTTGCAAGCTTTGGGTATCAAGCCCAAAAGCGTCGTGACGATTGCGATGCCAAACATTTTCGAGGCAGTCTACGCGTTTTACGCTGTAAACAAACTTGGTGCTATCTGCCATATGGTTCATCCCCTCACACCGGTAAAACAAATGGAAAGATTTATGAAATCAACGAATTCCCACCATTTGATCATCATCGATACTTTCTATGAGCATTACAAAGATATCTTGGCAGACAAACAGATTACTATGGTCCTTGCGTCTCCGGTCAGAAGCTTCGGGTTCATCAAAAAAATAGCATATAAACTCATTAATAAAAACCGCCTGAATTCCATCGACAAAACGAATGACAACATCATCGCTTTTTCAGAGCTGTTTTCTCAAGACTATGTGATGGAACCGTTTGAAGTCAACGCGAAAGATACTTCGGTATACTTGCATAGCGGAGGAACGTCTGGCGAGCCTAAAACCATTGAACTTTCAAGTTTTGCTATCAACTCTCTGGGGAAAAAACTGCCATTTATTTTGGGAATGGAGAACTACAAAGACTTTCATATGCTTGGCGTTTTGCCGATGTTTCACGGGTTTGGCCTCTGCATGGGGATCCATGCCTTGCTGATGGTAGGAGGCGTTGACACTTTGATGCCTAAATTTGATGCTGCCAAAACTACCAAACTAATCAAGAACAACCAGATCAACTGTATAATTGGTGTGCCTTCATTGTTTGAAAGCCTCCTCTCCCAACCTGGTTTTGCAGGAGCGCATCTTTTCAAATTAAAACATGCCTATGTCGGAGGCGACTATGTGGCTTTGGACTTGCTAAACCGTTTTGACAAAGTCATGACAGACAACTTTTCCCAAGCAAAACTTCTGGAAGGGTATGGATTGACTGAAGTTGTATCCGTCTGTGCTGTCAACACCTTATCTGAACACCTGCCAATGAGCGTCGGAAAACCCTTGCCAGGAATCGATATTCAGATTGTTGATGTCGAGTCACGAGCATTTCTCGATAATGATATGCAAGGCGAAATCGTCGTGTCAGGCGATACTATGATGAACGGATATCTAATGGACAAAAAAGCGACCAAAGCCGCTTTCCTGACTGATGATTCTAAAAAGAAATGGATCTTGACGGGCGATTACGGTTTTATTGATAGCTTCGGGTATTTGCATTTCAAGCAGCGTTTGAAAAGGATTATCAAAGTTTATGGCATTCCCGTAATGCCATCGGAAATTGAGAATCTGCTTATGAGTCTTGATGAAATCAAAGAAGTAGCCGCAATTGGCATCACTGACCAAGAAAAAGGTTCGGTAATCAAACTGTTTTTAGTCTTAAACAAGGAAATTGAACGAAAATATGACGATGAAGGATATATCAATCTGATTAAAACTGAGATTTCGAATTATGCAATCCCTAAGGAAATAGTCTATCTGGATGTCTTGCCCAAAACTATAATCGGCAAGATCGACACGACAAAACTTGAAGCAGAATATTAAAAAAACGCGGCCAATTAAATGGTCGCATTTTTTTAAACAAAGAATTAAAACAAGCGATTGTTGATGTCTCTGAAATAGAAAACGATCAACTGTATTACTGTGTCCTGAATTTTTTTGACATCGTTCACGTTGTCTTTGAAAACAACAAACAAAGCTTGGATAATGCTGAAAGAAATAATTTTCAAGAAATAATCATTGAATTTACCGGGATAGAATTCTTTGATTTTATTTATTACCAAAGACTCAAGCTGTGATTTGACTTGATGATAATGTGTGCCAGAAGAGTTGAAGATCATGATGAATATTTCTTTTGTGTAAGGTTTCAAAACGTTCATCACGAAGGTCACAATCTGAGTCGCTTCCTTCATCGTGTCAATGTGGGTGATGTGAAGTTTTCTGTCAAAAGATTCAAGGTCATCGATTGCTTCTTGGGCAGGCAATAAGATAGCATTGAACAACGCTTCTTTGTTGTCGAAATAACGATAGATGTTACCTACTGTGATGTTTGCACTATCGGCAATCCGGCGCATGTTGGCGTTTTGATATCCGTGTTCGAAAAATTCGGCTATTGCTCCTTCAATAATTGCGTTGCGTACAGAATCTTTTAGTACTTGCATTCTTGACCCTCCTTTGGGATTTGATTATCCTTTTATTTGCAAATCAATCCAGAGGTGTTTTTCCCGGAAACGCCAATAGATAATTTACATATTCATTATATACGAATGGGAAACATAAAACAACACCTTTTTCTTAATTAGCATAATCTTTCTGTTTTATAACAAATGTTGCACTTTTTTTTAGGAAAAAAGCATGATGGAAATAGATTAATTCAATATTGTCATGCAGATTTTTGCGTTGTTTATTAATATTAAGCAAATGTTAAAAATACTGGTAATAAACCGATAACTTTGTTGACAACCCTCACCTGCCGTTATATAATTTTTATATATTAGAAGAAGAGGTGAAAGAAATGAAAAAGTTTTTCGGAAACACAGTGATCATTCTCTCTCTGTTACTTGTATCACTTGTTGCCATTCCATGGAATCATCTGTCGCAATGGTGGGGGTTAACAGTTCCCTTCCTAAGTGACAATGAATTGTATATAAAAGCCGGAGTTGGAGGCTTACTGTTGATTTTTGGATTCATTTTCCTTCTCGTCTCAAACCGGGAACAGACTGATTACGGACATGTTAAACCCAGTACAGCCAACGCATCGTTCCTGCCTATGTTCATGTATGCAGTGGCAGGCTTAGTATATTCTCTAGTTATTTTATTGTTCGTTTACACACAAGATCCTAGCTCAAGCAATCTCATCATGCTTGGTGCCGCAGGGTTAATCATCATTAACGTGATTGGCTTCGGACATATGTTATCTTCAAGTTTTCGCAAACAAAGAAATTTCGGCAGAATCATGATGTTTGTACTGATGCTGGAATTGATGCTGCTTGCGATGGGCGCCGGATATTTTGTCAGGGTAATATTGGTTTCAGATTCGTTCTACAACTCATTATACACATTCGTCTATATTGGTATTTTGGGAGTTTCCTTGGTTTTCTATATTGTCCATGCGATCATTTTAAAAGCAAAATCCAAGCGCAATATTGAAGAAGAGACACTTGAAAATGAAATTGACGAGTTAAGATCCCCTTCAGAATCCCATGCAAAACCTCAGCCTCAGCCTCGTCCTCATAAAAAAGGTGAAGTTGTCACCACAAAGGCGCCTGATGGCAGGAAGACAATGATTGTTTCCAAGGAACAGACCATTGTATCAGGAGGCCAAAATCTCGATCCCACGAATATGCTTTACGAAGATGTCAACGTCGACCCCGAGTTTTCCAAGACCACCAATCAGGAAAAACAGGTTTCTTCGATTGAATATTACATTGAAAAACCAAAAATGTTCAAACCACTTGACCCGACTTTTGACCAACTTGTCGAGTATGTCAGGGAAATGCCACAAGTTGTTACCAAGCTTAGCGATGAGAAAATCACTTTCTACATCGACAGAAAACCATTCCTGGTAATGATGAATTATGGTAATTATTACCGTCTGGCTTTTAAATACGAACTGGAAAAAGGCATTAGACTGATTATCAAATTTCCCACTATTTCAAAAAACAAGAGCACCAGAGAAGAATTGTGGTTCAAAGCCAATAATTATGGTGATCTTCCCAAGGAGGTTGTCTATCAGATCGTCAAATCTGCCTATGACAATGTCAACGCTTAAAAAGCAACTTTTTCGGTTGCTTTTTTCATGATATTTTTGTGAATTAATTGAAAGGGATACCTTTCTATGATATTATAAATATGAGGTGATAAATGATGTATATTCAAGAGGTAGAAGCGCTTTTACAGGCACTCGGCAACAAGAAAGAAACACTGACTGAATCTCAATTAAAGGCGATTTGCGACGAATTCGACAGACTTTATATCTACGAATCCACTAGCTTTGACAACGGAGATTTCAGTTTCAAGGATGTTTGTTTCTTGTTGGATGATCACTCAAGATTGTTCCCAGACAAAAGCGAACACATGCGCAAGGCCATCATCAACAATTACCATGCGATCCAGATGGTTCACAAACTGGTCCGGGATAAGCAAGAATTCGATGAATCAACGGTTAAAGACCTGCATCAGGTATTGGTAGAAGGCATGCTCCCGGGCGGAGTATACAGGACGAGAGATCTTTTCATCCTTGGAGCCAAACACGTACCACCGACCTATTTGAAGATTTTTCAAAAAATGAGTCAATACTTTGCTGAGCTGAACGATCCCGAACTAAAAGGGTTGAAAAAAGCAGCTTACGCTCATTTACAAATACTAAAGATTTACCCGTTCATGGACGCCAATGGTCGTCTGGCAAGACTTTTGTTAAATTATCAACTCGAGCTTGAAGGATATCTGCCGATATCGGTTCCCAAAGGCAACCGAGATGAATATTTCCAAACGATCGACGAATATAAAATCAATAAGGACATCGTACCTTTCACTGAGTTTCTGGCAAAGCTGGAAGCGAAAAGAATAAAAGAATTCTTGGAAAGAGAGTAAATTAACTCTCTTTTTTTTGCCTAGATATGATAAAATATCTTTGGGTGATATTATGAAGTATGTAGAGTATCCTTTCACTAAGACACAAAGGCTGTCTTTTTATTTGGCCACCGAAGAATATCTTGCTCTGAATTTTCCCAAAGAAGAATACTTTTTTATGTGGCAAGTAGAGCCGACTGTGATATTTGGCCGCAACCAATTGATTGAAAATGAAGTCAATTTGGACTTTGTAAAAAAGAATAACATTCAGTATTTCCGCAGAAAATCCGGTGGAGGTTGCGTTTATGCTGATCAGTCGAATATTATGTTTTCTTTCATAACCCCAAACTTCAACCGTGATTTTGTATTCGATAATTATCTGAATAAAGTTGTAGAGTTATTGAAAAAACTTGGATTACCTGCAGTATTTTCCGGTCGTAACGATATTCTTGTGGATGGCATGAAAGTGAGTGGCAATGCATTTTATCGCGTGAACGACCGCAGTGTTGTTCACGGCACAATGCTTTTCGATACCGATTTGTCGATCATGGTCAAGGCGATTACCCCCGACAACGAGAAACTGATCTCCAAAGGCATCGATTCTGTTATAAAACGCGTCACAAATCTGAAAGAATATCTCTCGATCTCAATCGAGGAGTTCAAAGCTTATATGAAACAGAATCTGTGCGATGATTTTCTCGTCTTGACTGAAAAAGATATCGAAGGCATCAAAAAAGTTGAGGCCATGTATCTGGAAGATGATTTCATCTATGGTAAGAATCCCAATTACGAAATTGTCAAAAAGAAAAGAGTTCAAGCGGGAACAATTGAAATCAGCCTCGAACTTAAAAACCATATTGTGAAGAAAATCAACATGCTGGGTGATTACTTTTTGATCAGCGATCCCGATATACTTCTGGACAAGTTCAAGAACGTGCCCTTCACCAAAGTGGCTTTCAAAACGGTTTTGGATAAGTTGGATTTGCAAGAATATGTCTACAATTTGACAGAATCCGATTTTTTGGAAATTTTATTTTAATGCTTAATGGTTATGCTATAATATCGGTATGGAGGTAAAAAAATGGCGGAAATCAAAGTTACGAGTCTTTATGAGTATCACAAAAGCAAGGATGCGCGTATGGAAGAATTCGCTGGCTACGAAATGCCAATCGTCTACACTTCCATTATTGAAGAGCACAAAGCCGTCAGGGAGAATGTCGGCATGTTCGATGTATCGCACATGGGAGAAATTCTGGTCAAAGGCAAAGACGCCCTTAAATATGTCGACCATGTATTTTCCAACGAGATTACTTCCAAGGAAAACGGCAAAGTGGTATACGGAATGTTGCTTTATGAAAACGGAACGATCGTCGATGATCTTTTGGTTTATAAGGTCTCCGATTTGGAGTGTTTCTTGGTTGTAAACGCCTCCAATACCGGCAAGGATTATGCTTGGCTGGTCGACCAAACCGAAGAATATGACGTCACACTCGCCAATTTGTCCGAGGACTATTCGCAAATTGCCGTCCAGGGACCAAATGCTGAAAGCAAGCTGCATCAAGTCTTCGGACTTGATCTAAGCTCTCTCTTATTTTATACATTCAACTATTTTGATATATCAGGACATCATGTGCTCGTATCCAGAACTGGCTATACCGGAGAAGATGGATTCGAGATTTATGGAGACCATCTGGCTGTCAGGGAAATCTGGGAATCACTCGACAACAATGGCGTCCTCCCCTGCGGACTTGGCGCGAGAGATACACTTCGCTTCGAAGCTAGTCTGCCTTTATACGGACACGAGATTTCAGATGCCATAACTCCACTTGAGGCCGGACTAAAAATGTTCGTCAAGTTTGACAAGGCCGATTTTATCGGCAAAGCAAAACTGGAAAAAGACCTCGAAGCGGGACTCACTCGTCGAGTTGTCGGTTTGGAGCTAAAAGAGAAGGCTATCCCCAGACAAGGATACATTGTCTATCACGGCGAAGAAGAAATTGGATACGTCACAACCGGATACTTGTCAATCACCCTTGGAAAACCGATCGCGATGGCGCTAGTCAAACAAGAATATTCCAAGCAAGGCAATGAGGTTTCAGTACAAATCAGGAATAAAATGATTCCGGGATTTGTTCGCGATAAAAAATTTCTGCAGAAAAATTACAAAAAGTGAGAGGAGTATCATTATGAGCAAAGTATTGGATGATTTGTATTATTCTGAAAGTCATGAATGGGTTAAAGTATTGGAGGGTGACACAGCTCTACTGGGAATCTCCGATTTCGCACAGTCACAACTGGGTAGCATTGTCTTTGTCGATTTACCTGAAGTTGGGGCTAAATTGTCTTTAAACAAGGAATTTGGTGCGGTGGAATCCGTTAAAGCGGCTTCCGATCTTATCAGCCCGGTATCAGGAACTGTTCTAGAAATAAACGATGATTTGATCGGAGAGCCGGAATTGATAAATCAGGATCCATATGGTGCATGGCTTTTGAAAGTCAAACTATCAGATCCCAAGGAACTGGATGAATTGTTAAATAAAGCTGATTACCTAAAAATCAGCGGCTAGGGGCATAATGTTCAAATATTTTCCTCACACGGATTCTGACATTGAGGCGATGAAAAAATCGCTGAACATTAATTCAATCGACGAGCTGTTTGAAGACGTCCCTAAAGGCGTCTTCTTTAGTCGTCAATATCAGGTTCCCGAAATGATGTCGGAAACGGAAATCAGAACCTATTTCGAGAATCTTGCCAAAGAGAACAAAGAACTAGTCTGCTTTGCAGGACTAGGCACATATGATCATTACTCTCCGGCAGTCATTCCTTTTCTCACTTCAAGACAGGAGTTTTTGACGGCCTATACGCCCTATCAACCAGAAGTAGCCCAAGGGACGCTTCAGTATATCTTCGAATTTCAATCGATGATCCAGGCCTTGACAGGCATGGATATTTCGAACGCCTCAATGTATGACGGTGCAACCGCAACTGCGGAAGCGTGTTTCATGGCTGAAGCGATTACCAGACGCAAAAAGATCTTGATTTCAAAAACTGTCAATCCTTATACAACAGATGTAATCAGAACCTATGCCCATTACAAAGGTTTGGAAATCGAATTTGTTCCCGAAAAAGACGGTACCTCCGATTGGGAATCCTTGCATGAACTGGTTAATTCTGATGTTGCCTGTTTGGTAGTGCAAAAACCAAACTTTTACGGTGTGATCGAATCATTTGAGACTGCAGCAAGTATCATTCACAGTGCTGGAGCCTTATTGATTGAAAATGCTGATATATCGACACTTGGCATCCTGAAGACGCCAAGAGATGATGGTGCCGACATCGCTTGCGGTGATTGTCAAAGCCTTGGTATTCCCATGGCGTTTGGCGGTCCTTCGCTAGGATATATGGCAACACTTAAAGTATATGTCAGGAGAATGCCTGGAAGGATCTGTGGCTTGAGTTTCGATGTTGACGGCAAGAGAGCCTTTGTTCTGACCCTGCAGGCCAGAGAACAGCATATCAGACGCGAGAAGGCCAACAGCAATATCTGTTCCAACCAATCCTTGATGGCGCTTTACGTGACGATCTATCTATCGCTAATGGGTCCTTTGGGACTTGCAAGAGTCAATGAACTATCCTATGAGGGAGCTCATTACCTCGCTGAAAAACTAGTCAAAACCGGCAAATTTAAACTTGCCTTTGATAAGCCTTTTCTGAAGGAATTCGTGCTTGAGACAATGATTAATGTTTCGCTTATCCAGGAGGCATTGTTGAAAAACGGCTTTCTCGGTGGACTGCCTTTAAGAGAATTTGGCGAAGAATATGAAAACCTGATTGCCTTTGCCGTCACCGAAAAAAGGACCAAAGCCGAAATTGACAGACTCGTAAAGGTCTTGGAGGGATTGTCATGATAAATTACTATGATGCTGTGATCTTTGAAAAGTCTGTAAAGGATAGATGCGGTTATTCGCTTCCCAAAGACTTTGCGCCAAAGTATTCGCTAGAAACGATGGATTCTCAGTATAAAAGAGAAACCCCACCTTTGCTTCCAGAAGTTTCCGAAATCGATGTGGTGCGCCACTTCTCAAACATCTCACAAAAGAATTTCGGAGTCGAAACCGGATTTTATCCTTTAGGGTCCTGTACGATGAAATACAATCCGAAAATCAATGACGAAATTGCTGCAATGAAAGCTTTTAACAATATCCATCCCTTGCAACCGGCATCCACGGTCCAAGGAATATTGAAAATACATGACGAGCTGCAAAAGATTCTTTCTGAAATCTCCGGACTGAAGGAATTCAGTCTGAATCCTTTTGCCGGAGCCCATGGAGAACTCGCCGGACTCATGATCATGAAAAAGTATCATGAGGATAGAGGCGATTTCTTGCGCAGAAAAGTAATCGTCCCCGATTCAGCTCACGGCACGAATCCGGCCTCGACCGCAGTTTGCGGCATGGATGTCATTGAAATCAAATCCAATGCAATCGGCAGAGTCGATCTCGCGGCATTGAAAGCCGTCCTCTCAGATGAGATTGCCGGCATGATGCTTACCAATCCCAACACTTTGGGAATGTTCGAAAAAGATATCTGCGAAATCTCCAAACTCGTCCACGATCACGGTGGTCTGATGTATTATGACGGAGCCAATCTTAATGCAATCCTTGGCAAGGTAAGACCTGGGGACATGGGTTTTGACATCATGCACATCAACTTGCACAAGACCTTCTCCACCCCACACGGTGGTGGTGGCCCGGGATCTGGTCCAGTAGGAGTTAGTGAAGAATTAGTTCACCTGTTGCCAAATCCACGGGTTAAGAAAATAGAAGATTATTATTATGTCCAGTCAGATGCCAAAGCAATCGGAAGAATCTCGAGTCATTTCGGGAACTTCCTGATCTGGCTACGGGCCTACTGTTATGTGTTGACACTTGGCAGGGAGCAACTTGGCAAAGTCGGAGAATTAGCCACGTTAAATTCCAATTACATCAGAGAAGCCCTGAAAGAAGACTATATGTCACCACTTACCGGTTATTCCATGCATGAGTGCGTATTTGATGGGTTGGTCGATCAAACGACAGGTGTCAGGACGTTGGATGTCGCCAAAAGGCTTCTGGACTATGGTATGCATGCACCGACAATCTATTTTCCGCTTCTATTTCATCAATCAATTATGATTGAACCAACAGAAACAGAATCGAAACAGACTCTCGACAAATTCATCGCAATCATGAAAAAAATCGCACAAGAAGCTAAAACAAACCCGGAAATGCTAAAAAGTGCTCCGCACGATACTTATGTCAGAAGAATCGACGAAGTCTTCGCTGCGAAAAAAATGATTCTTACATATGCTGATTATTTAAAATATTTGAATGAATAGGGGGGAAACACATGGATTTGTTATTTTTTGGAGTTATTGATGTCCTGATCGTAGCGGCTATCGCTTTGTTTGCCGTAATCGGCTGGAAAAAAGGGTTTTTGTTAACAATTGTCAAAATGGCGTCAGGAGTTTTCGGCCTGATCGCCTCGATTCTGCTTGCCAGACCATTTTCAACCGTACTTGACAAATGGTTCGGAGACGGAATCAATCTGAGGATTCACGAATATCTTTTATCCCGGACGGATCTGTTTTCTGCGGGATTTTCCGAAACGAATGTTAGAACTGCGTTTGAGGGCATGAGTTTGCCTACGTTCATGATCGACTGGATTGTCAAAGGCATCGACTTTGACCAAGTCGGTTTATCGATAATCGATGCCATCCAACCGATAATCAAAGGCTTTGTGCTCTTGGTGATCTCTTTTCTTGTCTTGTTCTTTGGATCGATGATTGTTTTCTTCTTTTTGAAGATTTTGGCAAAGATGGTGACTTCGATTCCATTCATCAAGCAAGTTGATAAGGTTCTTGGTGTTTTGTTCGGACTTCTGAAAATCGGCGCAATCATTTATATCCTGATGTTCTTGCTGGCGCTTGTGATCTCGATTCCGGTTATTAATAACGCCATCGGAGGATTCTTGGCGGTGGACATGCAACTTGGCACGGATGAGTTTAGGCTATCCAAATGGATTTACGATAACAATGTCCTGAAGCAATTCATCGATATTTTCTTCTAGATTAAGCATCCTTCGGGATGCTTTTTTTTCACCAAACATGTCGCTTTCTGCAAGTTTGATCGTTTAAAGAGTAATATAATCATAAAGAAATTAATGTGGGAATCAAAAGATGATGATTATTTTTATGTTTGCTTTATGGAAAGAAGAAGGCGAATATGATAAAATTGGCGTGTATAAATGCAAAATCATCTATGTTTGGAGGATTGTTCATGAACTTGAAAACTTGGCTACAAACCGGAGATCCGGTTCTAAACAAACTTGTAAGGAGACATTTGCTTGATGAAACTCTTCCCGATAAGGAGAATGGATATATTTCCAGATACTTAGATCTATTTGACGAATCAACAAATAAATGGGGAGGCGGCATCTACTCTCCGAAATGGATCAGTACTCACTATACTTTGATGGAACTCAAATACTTAGAAATTGACCCGAACAACCAAAAATATCATCGGGGATTGCAAAATCTGCTTGCCAGAATGTGGTTCAATCAAGGTAAGGTTACAAAAATCCATCATCAGGACATGTGTGTTGTCGCGATGATGGTAGCGATGGCTGCCTACGGAAAAAGCCAAGATGAAAAAATAGACAAAATGGTTGATTATATCCTTAACCATCAGTTTCCAGATGGTGGGTGGAACTGCGAATGGGAATCATCCAGAAAACCGACGCACAGTTCCTTGCATACGACACTTTCTGTATTAGAGGCGTTTTATCACTATCTAAACAGAGGCTACACTTATAAAAAGACAGAAATTCAAAAAGCAATTCCCTTGGGTGAAGAGTTCTTGTTGAAAAAAAGGTTGTTTCTATCCGAAAGGAAAGGCGAGGTCATTTCTGAACAGATGATTCAATTCCATTATCCGGAGCGGTGGAAGTATGATTGTTTCCGGGCTTTGGAATATTTTCAGGGAGTGAGACTCCCATTTGATGAAAGAATGGAACCGGCTTTTAATCTGCTGTTCAAAAAAATGAAGAAAGGCTACGTTTCCCGGGGAACAAAGTATAGCGGCCTCATTCATTTTGAAATCGAAGGAGACGATTTGTCGAGATTCAACACGCTCAAAGCCCTGAAAATTCTCAAATTCTATTATCCAGAGCGATTTTTAACTTATATAAACTCAGAAATCTCTTAGTAGACTATCTTTGTCGTAAATGTATGTTATTATGGATTGAGAGGTGATTAAGTGGCCCTTGTCAAAATAGTATGCAAATGTTACCTGATTTTTGTCGGATTTTTCTTTATCGCCATCTCGCTGGACGTGTTTTCGGCTACCCATTGGACATTCTGGCAAAATATGGTTGACTTCCTCATCCTTGCCGCACCAGGCATCGTGATTATCATTCTGACGATAATATTCCGAAAAAAAGAGACTATCCTGGGTTTGATCGCTTTTGTGTTCGCGTTGATGTTTTTTGTTTATGCCAAGTCATATGACCAGTTCCTCACCCAATTTTCACTTGTGCTCATGGTCGAAGTACCCACGGTTCTTACGGGAGCGATTTTAGTGATGTGGGGCGACAAGAATAAACGGATCAAATAAACGAGAGCTGGAAATCCAGCTCTCGGTTTTTAATATTCAAGTATCGCCTGTTTCAGAACTTCGACAAGTTGTTCTTGTTTGACTTTTTTTACTTTTTTTCCATCGATGTAAAGCAACGCCTCGTCTTTGCCTCCAGCAACGGCAATGTTTGCGTCTTTGGCTTCTCCCGGACCGTTTACAATACAGCCCATGATGGCGACTTTGATTTCTTTATTGATAGTCATCAAAAACTTTTCGATTTCAGTTGCGACAGGAATCATGTCATATTGAATTCTCCCACAAGTCGGGCAACTGATTAAAATCGGTTTTTTGTAAAGATGGAAATTGGCCAGGATTTCTTTGGCAACATTGATTTCTTCTACGGGATCGTCAGTCAGCGAGATGCGGATGGTCGAACCGATATTTTCTTCAAGTAATACTCCAAGTCCGATCGAAGAACGGATGGTGCCTGTGAATTTGGTTCCGGCTTCGGTTATGCCCAGATGCAGAGGATAAGGGAACATTTCTGCGGCTAATCGGTTGGCTTTGATGGTATCAAGCATATCGGTGGATTTAAGCGAGATGACGATATTGCGGAAGCCTAGATTTTCCAAAATGGATACATGATATCTAGCCGACTCCACCATCGCTTCCGGAGTTGGTTTTTTATATATATCAAGAACATGTTTTTTCAAAGAACCGGAATTGATGCCGATCCGGATGGGAACGTTAAATTTCTTGCACATATCCACAACTTCTTTGATGTTGGCAACACTCCCGATATTTCCGGGATTGATTCTGATCTTGTCTATGCCTTGTTCGATACAAATCAGCGCAAGTTTATGGTCAAAATGAATGTCTGCCACAACCGGAATATGTATGCTTTCCTTGATCTTGCCAATCGATCGGGCATCTTCCTCGTCCAAGACGGCAACTCTCACGAGTTCGCAACCGCTTTTTTCCAAGGCGAGGATTTGTTCAATTGTGCTTATTACATCCTTTGTAGAGGTGTTGGTCATGCTTTGGATATAGACATGGTCATTGCCTCCGATTTGGAGGTTTCCGACTAAGACACTTCTGGTATTGGTTCTGGAATACATAAATATCACCCTTAATAATTATACACTATTTTTTGATTTTTATCTCTGGATTTAAGGAATGTAAACTGGAAATTTTGGCAAGATTCGGTTGAATTCAAGAAAATATCGAAATAAAACTTGAACTTCATGATAAAATAATGGTGTATCGGGAGGTTCATTATGAAAATTATACAAGGCATGGGTGCCTCCAGTAAAGTTGCCATCGGAAAAGCGATGCATCTTGAAAAACCAAAACATCTGTATCAGACTGAGGCCTCAGTCTTTCCCAATCAGGAAATGGAAAGATTCGCCAAAGCAACCTTACGTGCCAAATCAGAGTTGGCCGATTTTATTAGTGATTTGAAAGCTCAGTCCAGTCTCAACTATCAGATATTCGCCGCCCACATGGAGATGATTGGAGATGTTTTGCTTCAAGACAAAGTTGAAGCATTGATCTTACAAGGCAAAAGCGCCGAATTCGCCATCGAAAATGCCTGTGACCATTTCTATCGTTTGTTGGAAAAATCTGAAGATGAATACCTGCGTCAGAGAAAAGACGATGTGCTTGATGTAAAGGACCGGCTGATAAATGCACTGACTTCTAAAAAAGAAGCTCCCAGCTTCAAAGCAGAACCTTTCATCGCTGTCGCCGAAATGATTTATCCATCCGACATCATGCGGCTGATCAAATACGATGTGTTGGGCTTTGTGTCCAAATACGGTTCTGTTTATTCCCATACTGCAATCCTGGCCAGAAGCTTGGAGATACCTTATATTTGTGGACTCGAATCGGACACCGATCTGATAATTGATGGCGACTTACTGGCCCTTGACGGAAAAAGCGGAGAAGTCTATCTATGTCCTGATGATATGACTACAACTGTCTTTTTGGATCTTGCAAAGAAACAAATCCGCAAGAAATCTACTGATAATACCGGAAAAAAATTGCAGGCGGTGACTAAATCAGGAATTGCCATTTCTGTCATGGCAAATGCCAATCATGTTTTTGACCTAGACATGATTTTAAAACAGGATGCAGACGGTATTGGCCTGATTAGAAGCGAGTATCTGTTTTCAGAGAATGAATTCTACCCTACTGAAGAAGAACAAATAATTGTCTATAGACAGTTTCTGGAAAAAATGGATCCACTCCCAACTATCATCCGAACTTTCGATTTTAGCACTGACAAGCCAAATCAATTCATTAACTATGAAAAAGAAGATAACCCCGCTTTGGGTTATCGGGGGATTCGAATCTCGCTCAAAGAAGTTTCTTCCTTCAAAATCCAGCTAAGAGCATTGTATAGAGCATCCACTTCAGGAAAGCTTTTGATAATGTTTCCGATGATTACCAATCTTGCTCAAGTGAAACTTACGAAAAAGATTATTGAAGAAGTGAAAACAGAGTTGGATAAGGAAGGATTCAAATATGATCCACAAGTCAAGATCGGCTTGATGATCGAGACTCCTGCCTCTGCCCTAATATCGGATTTGTTGGCAAGTGAAGTTGATTTCTTTTCAATCGGCACCAATGACCTGATCCAATACACGCTGGCTTCAGATAGGCAAAACGCCAGAATCGCAGAATTATATGATGACAAACATGAGGCAATCAAGCGTCTTATCCAGAGGACTTGTCAAAATGCGAAAATAGCGGGAATCAAGGTTGCACTTTGCGGCGAAATGGCCGAAAACATGGATTTCCTGGCTCTTTTCCTCGAATGTGGAATCGATCAGTTATCAGTCTCTCCAGCAAAAGTCAATGAAATAAAGCTTAGTATTGTCGAGCATAAATAAAAAAATAAAACCGATACATTTCTCTTAGAGGTATCGGTTTTTATATTCTTAATTTGCCTTGTACAAAGACTGATTTAATATTCCAATCATCCAAGATGATAAAATCCGCATCAAGCCCTTTGGCGATTCTGCCAAAGCTTTTTTCCATGTCAAGCATTTTTGCCGGATTCTTACTCATGAGATTCCACGCTTCTTCCATAGAAACTCCTGTGAAACGGGAATAGTAATTCACTGCATCAAATCCTGTCAGAGTCGAACCCGCACGGACCTTCTTGCCTGAAAGCATGGCCTGGTTATTTTTGACAGTGATTTTGGCTTCGCCCAGATAATACTCTCCGTTTTCAAGACCCGTAGCCATGATCGAATCGGTAACCAGGATCAATTTTTCCGGGTTTTTAATAGTTGAGATCAACTTGATAGTGTCTTTGGAAAGATGATGTCCGTCTGATATCAGTTCGAGATAACTATCTGATTCAAGCATATAGCCGACAATTCCCGGATCGTGATGGTTAAAGGCTTTCATGGCGTTGAAGGCATGGGTAAAGCATTTGGCTCCTGCCTCAACCGCAGCTTTTGTTTGAATGTAACTCGCTCCGCTATGTCCGAGAGAAAAAGATATATTATCACTCGCAAACGCTTTGATGAAGTTGCATGCATTATCCAATTCGGGAGATAAGGTCATATGAAGATGTAAACCCTGGGCCGCCTTGATAAAGTCTTTTGTTTCAGAAATATCGGGGTTCTTTAGATAGGTTTCGGAAATCGCACCTTTGAAGTGCTTGGAAATGTAGGGACCTTCAAGGTGGATGCCCTTGATTTCTGGATAAAGACTCTTTAGCTCAGAAATGATGCTGATCTGGTTGATGGTATGGGAGAAAGAATCGCTGACAAGCGTCGGAAAGAGAGACGTTACGCCAAAACGATGGTAAAAAGATATCACTCTTGAAAAATCTGCTTTTGCGAACAGATTGAAGTCGATGCCTAATACTCCGTGTGTATGAATGTCGACCAAACCAGGCATTACGAGTAGTCCATCAAGTTGGACCACTTCACAATTATCACATTCAATTGTAGCTTCAATTGAAAAAAACTTGCCGTCTTTAACGACAAAATCCCTTGTTTTGATAAGACCGCCAATTGCTAGACGGCCGCCTTTATAAAGTTGTTTCATGGGTTGATCACCCGATTGATTTCATCATAGATTTTTGGAAGAATCTGAAGCGATCTTTTTGTCAAATACGGATTGATTTCACCCATCGTGAAGCCGCGGTGGTTATAAAGGACGATTACTTCTTTCTCTTTCTTGCCAACAGGTCTTTTTTCTAATTTAACTGCCCTGACATCGCGGAGATCAAAATAGGAACTCTTGATGATCTTGTAGATTAGGATTTCTCTGGCTTCATCGACGATGATTACCGAGAAAAAGACAATCAAAGTATAGAAAATGCAGAGAAATAAAGTAAAAAAGAAGAACAGAAGCAAAATCGCAATCGAAGCTTGGGCGCCGACAAAGATCATCACATGGAAGGCGATAAAAAACAAATCGATGAGAATGCAGCTGATTTTCTGAAAAGTGGTCGATAGGGAAAATGATTTCATACGGTCACCGCCTTAGATACATTATAGCTTAGATTCAATAAAATTACATCCTAAATCTGGTCATTTTATGTCCCGATTAGGCAAAATGGCCAAAAAATGGTATAATATTAGGTGAATATGGGTTTCTTGAGAAGGAGGTTGTTATGAGTAAATCCAAAAGACAGATTTCCCTAGATAGGGCACTTGAGTTAAAATCAAGAATAGCCGATTACTTGGCAATTCGTGAATCCATCCCCAAAGGATTGGAAAAACATACAGAAATTCATGTCAGAAAACAAAAAATCATGAAAATGTTGAATGCTACCGAAGAAAATTGGAACGATTGGCATTGGCAACTTAAACACCGGGTTCGCGATGTTGCTACGTTATCAAAATTTCTTTCGCTTCCAGAAAGAGAAATCAAAGCGATCGAAAAAGTATCCAAAACATACCGCTGGGCAATCAGCCCCTATTACTTGAGCTTGATCGATCCACAACAGGAATTTGACCCCATCAAACTGATGGCGATCCCTTCCATTTTGGAACTTGGCGACTCTGTTCACGACCTTGATCCGATGGCGGAAGAATATACTAACCCTGCCGGGTGCATCACAAGGAGATACCCGGACAGGCTCATCATCAACGTCACCAACGAATGCGCAATGTATTGCCGGCATTGCCAGAGAAGAAGAAACATCGGTGAAAAAGACGCCGCGAGATCAAGAAAAGAAATCGAGGAATCCATTAGCTATATCAAAGACAATCCCGAGATCCGTGATGTTTTGATCACTGGCGGGGATCCGTTTACGATGTCGAATCAAAATCTTGAGTGGATGTTAAAAGAACTCAAAAAAATTCCTCATGTGGAAATCGTTCGTTTGGGGTCGAGAACTATGGTCACGATGCCCCAAAGAATCACCGACAAACTCTGCGCCATGCTGAAAAAATATCATCCATTATATATCAACACCCATTTCAACCATCCGATGGAAGTGACCAAAGAAGCATTGGAAGCTTGTGCGAAACTTTCGGCAGCTGGTATTCCCATAGGCAATCAGGCCGTACTGCTTAACGGCATCAACAACGACAAGTTTGTCATGCGCTGTCTGAATCAGGAACTTTTGAAGATCAAGGTTAGACCCTATTATCTTTTTCATGCAAAAACAGTCAAAGGGACAACCCATTTTAAGACTTCGATCGATGAAGGCATTGAGATCATGGAATACTTGCGCGGGTACACTTCAGGACTTGCAATCCCAACTTATATCGTCAATGCGCCAAAAGGAAAAGGCAAAACCCCAATCTTACCGGAATATGTCATTTCTCGAGGCAAAGACTACTTCATAATGCGTACCTGGGAGGGAAATATTATCAAATACGTTAATCATCCTTCCATCGACATTGCCACTCTTATCAAAGCCAAATACGATTGAGAACTCGCCCTTAGTATAGTGAACCCTATTTAGTGGACACATAATAAAAACGCATGACCAAGAGATGTT
>CAZLAQ010000002.1:0-145357 GCA_964557695.1 uncultured Candidatus Izemoplasmatales bacterium
TTCTTTCATTCTGAACAATAGACATGTCGATAATTGGAATGGTTATTATGAGTATAGAAGAGCTTGCAAGATCATGGAGGATAAAATAAAGAAGTGTTACAAGGAACAGTAGATAGCTGGTAAGCTTATTACTTGGCATGAACACGCGCGCACGCGCAAGACTTTAGAGTTAGAGTGAAAGCTTTAACTCTGTTTTTATACCCCCCCCCATGGCTCAATTAAGACGTTCAAGGGGTACCGTACGGTAGGGCAATTAAAATACGCAGGCCCATATTTTTGAAAATCTTAAAAATGTATTTCTAATTTTCATTCGATTTTAGAACAAAAGTCAGTTATGTCCTTGTAAAATGAAGTTCATTATTATATAATAAAATTATTCAATTAACGAACAATGGAAGGTGAGTCTATTGAGTAACAACTCTTTTTTCAAGCCAACACCCCTGTATAAGGAATTTATGATATTAGATTTAATTGAAAAAGATTCAAAAATCACTCAAAGAGTTATGAGTGATTATTTAAGTGTATCAGTTTCTATGATTAATGCATACTTAGATTCATATGAAGAAAAAGGCTATTTAAAAAGAATATATTTATCAATCAAAACCGTCGAATACCATATTACTAGAAAAGGAATTGAAAGAAAGAAAGTTTTGAATATTTGGTATCTTGAATCATCACATGCAATCTATACTCAAGCTAAAGACAATATCGTTAAATTTTTAGACCAAATTATTATTAAAGGCTATAAGAAGATATTGTTTTATGGAGCAGGAGAAGTAGCTGAAATCATGCTTCAAGTTATAAATGATAATAAACAAATTCCTCTCGAAGTTATTGGAGTCATAGATGATGATATTAATAAAAGAAGTCAATTGATTGTCAATAAACCTATTATCAGTCTTGATGATATTTCACATTATGAGCATGATGCTATATTAATATCTAGCTATTCCCATAATTCTAAAATTTATGGAAAATTAGTATCTAGGCAATACAATATCAAGAAAATTATCCAATTTTTCAAAATTTAGTTAATATTTTTGATTTATTGCTATTAATTCATACTAATAAGGAGAACAATCAATGAATTATTTATTTGTAGTTGCACATCCTGATGATGAGGTCTTAGGAGCTGGAGCAACAATATTTAAACTTATTAAAAATGGAGACTTTGTGACTATTTGCATGTTATCTGGATCTGTTTCAGCACGTCAGAAGCGCCCCTTAGATGAAGAATTAGCATGCGATATTGACAAAGCTCTAAAAATGATTGGTGTTTCTCATCTGATTAAAGGTGATTTTCCCAATATTGAATTTAATACTGTACCACATTTAAAATTGGTTCAATTTGTTGAAAAAGCAATAGTAGATTCGGATGCTGATATTGTTTTCACACATCATCCTTCTGATTTGAATAATGATCACTTACACACATCTCTAGCCTGTCAGGCTGCAGTTAGATTGTTTCAAAGAAACCACAAAATTAATAAAATTAGAGAATTTTATTTTATGGAGATTTCTTCATCAACAGATTGGTCGCTGAATAGATCATTAAACCAATTTGCACCAAACACATACATCCAAATTGGGGTTGAAGGTCTAGCAAAAAAAATACAAGCAATATCTCAATATAGAAATGTCATGAGAGAATATCCCCATCCTAGGAGTGAAGAAGCAATTAGAGCACTTGCTATTTATAGAGGATCACAAAGCGGCCTACAGTATGCTGAAGTTTTTGAGTGTGTGTTTCGAAATATTGAATAGATGAAAGGGTGAAAGTAATGCAAATTAAAACGATAACTGTGATAGGTGCAAACGGAGTAATGGGAAGTAATATTTCTGGAATCTTTGCATCATTTGGTAATGTCAAAGTTTATATGGTTAGTCGTACTAAAGAAAAATCTATTAAGGCTATAGAAAAAGTAGTTAAGTCTGTAAAAGCTGATAGTGTAAGATTAAACTTAATTCCACAAGATTATTCCACACTTGAAGTGTGCATTAAAGAGTCAGATTTAGTATTTGAAAGTACTGCTGAAGATTTTGAAGTCAAACGACAAATCAATACTATGATAGCTCAATATGCAACTCCCGAAACATTAATATGTACAGGAACCTCGGGGTTATCAGTCACAAATCTTGCTGAGGTATTTCCATCTGAAATGAGGGCGAACTATATGGGAATGCATTTCTATAATCCTCCATACAGTATGATATTATGCGAAATAATACCTAGTAAATATACAGACATGAAATTATTTGGAGAAGTCAAGAAATACCTAGAAAAAGAATTGTTTCGAACCGTTGTAATTGTGAAGGATTCCCCTGCATTTCTAGGAAACAGAATAGGATTCCATTTCATAAATGAAGCGCTCATTTGGGCTGAAAAGTATAAATTCAATGGTGGCATCGATTATATTGACTCCATTCTAGGACAGTTCAGCGGCAGAAGTATGGCTCCTCTAATAACTTCCGATTTTGTTGGTTTGGATGTCCATAAAGCTATAGTAGATAATATTTTAAAGAACACAAATGACTACTCAAATGACTCATTTGTTCTACCTGAATTCGCTATAGATCTTATTAAAAATGGCAGATTGGGTAGAAAGACTCGAGGTGGACTATATAAACAAGAACTTCATGAAAATGGGTCCAAAAGATATATGGTGTATGACATTGTTTCATCAGAATATAGAGATGTTATGGTGTATCAATTTCCATTTGCTGAATCTATGAAACTATCGTTATCTATTGGTGACTATGATTTAGCAATAAAGACATTGATTACAAATCAATCAATCGAAGCTAATATTTGTTTGAATTTTTTACTTAAATATGTAATATACTCAGTCACTACATCACTTGAAGTTGGATTTGATGTTAATGCTGCTGATGATGTTATGGCTACAGGGTTTAATTGGTGTCCACCAATGGCGATTGTTGATGCCTTTTCAGGAAAAGAGAGCTTTAGGAAACTTGCAAATTCGCGTTTGAGTTCAGAGTATCTTGAAAAAATTGACCTTGATGCAATTATAGATAAAGTAGTTGGATCAAAATACGATTATAGACGTTATTTCAAAGCGAAAAAATAAGAGGTGCAAAATGGGTAAAGTATACATTTTAGGTGGTGCTCAAACTGATTTTGAGCGAAATTGGACCAAAGAGGGAAAAAATGTCATTGCATTATTAAAGGAAGCTATTGATGATGGATTAAAAGATGCGAATTTATCATATTCAGATATTGAAAGATTGAATCAAGATAATAAAGTAGCATGTTTTGTTGGCAATTTTATTGCAGAATCTTATATATCTCAAGGTCATTTAGGTGCTTTATTAACTGAAGTAAATCCTGCGTTTTTTGGTGTTCCTTCAGCAAGATACGAAGCTGCATGTGCATCAAGTTCTGCAGCACTAGACGCTGCAATTACAAAGGTTAAGATTGAGGAATATGATCTAGCTATAGTAGTTGGATGGGAATTAATGAAAACAGTTGATACAAAAGTTTGTGGTGATATATTGGGTAGAGCCGCATATTACGAAAAAGAAGCAAAAGATATTGAATTTCCTTTCCCTAAATTATTTGGAAGATTAGCTGATGAAATACTAAAAAAATATGGTACAGATACCAAAAGGTTTTATGGTGCATTAGCAAATATATCAGTCAAAAATTACAACAATGCCAAAAGAAATCCTCTTTCTCAAACCAGAAAGTGGTTTATGAACTATGAACAAGCAATAAGTAGAGGTACCATTACCAACCCATTAGTAGGTGGGTCGTTAGCTGTATCTGATTGTTCTCAAATTACTGATGGTGCTGTAGTAGTGGTTTTAGCTTCAGAAAAATATATTAAGAGAAATTTAATAGAAAAAGCACCAATCGTTAAAGGATATGGACATCGCGTAGCTCCAATGACATTTGATAAGAAGATTGAAGAAAGTGCAAATAATAACTATATTCTTCCCTGGACCCGTCAATGTATTCTGGATGCATATAGAAGAGCCAACTTATCTGTTGATGATATGGACTTCTTTGAAACACATGATTGTTTTACTTCAAGTGAATATATTGCTATTTCTGCATTTGGAATAACTGAACCTGGTAAAGAATATGAAGCAATTGAGAACGGAATAACATTATTTAATAGAGAAAAACCTATGAATCCAAGTGGTGGACTTATTGGTTCAGGACATCCTGTTGGAGCTACTGGGACTAGAATGTTTTTAGACCTATATAAACAAGTCACAGGAAAAGCAGGAAATTATCAAGTTAAGAACCACAATAATGGAATTATGCTAAATATTGGTGGCACAGCTACTACCAATTATTGCTTTATTATTGGAAAGGAGGATGCACATGATAAAGTTTTTTGAGATTTGTGTGAACAAGTATTCTGCTGAACATACCTTTAATGTTTTTTGGCCAGCATCAATAGACAACCCAAAAGATAATGCTGTCATGTTTATTACTGAAGGAAATATGAATAAAGTATCTAACTTTAGTAAAGCTAGCAATTGTTTAGTGTATTGGCCGAATAATATCGAAATTCCAGAAGCAATCATTAATTCACATGTATTTATGAAATGCAACAACCCACATTTGGAATTCTGTAGATTTTTTCATACAAATACAATAACAAATAAACCATTGCTATGTGAATATCGTATTTTGAATGGTGCATTTATTTCAGTTCACGCAAAAATAGGATCTAACACAGTATTATTTCCTGGAGTATATATTGATTCGAATGTTGTTATTGGAGATAGTGTATTTATAGGCTCTGGGACCAAGATATTGGGAAATGTTAGAATAGGTGATAATGTTGTAATTAGAGAGAATACTGTCATAGGAGCTGATGGATTAACTACTGACCGTGATGAAAATGGAAAGGCAATATCAATGCCACAGTTTGGGGGTATTATTATTGAAAATAATGTTGAAATTGGAGCAAACACTGTAATAGCTCGAGCAGCTATTGATAATACTATTATTCAATCCGGCAGTAAAATTGACAACTGTTGTTTTATTTCACATAATGTAAATATAGGCGAAGACACATTCATAGTCGGTGAAACAATTATGTTTGGGAGTTCATCAACTGGAAAGCAAGTTTATATTTCTGGTAATTCTACAATTCGAAATGGGATACATATTGGCGATAGAGCTGTTATTGGAATGGGATCAGTTGTTACAAAATCCGTTCAGGATGGTTGCACTGTGATGGGAAATCCAGCAAAGGAACACCAATAAAGAATGGTGGAGAAAATGGGACAAAACAATAAAACGAAATTATATATAATTTTTAAACGACTTTGTGATTTTTCTTTTGCAGTTATTCTCTTTTTTCTTCTTTTACCTGTAATTATCTTCGCATCAATCTGGGTGAAAATGGATTCAAAAGGTCCTATTTTATTTAAACAAAAACGTCTTGGAAAAAATCAATGTGTATTTACTATTTATAAATTTCGCACTATGAAAATTGAAACTGAAAAAGATGGCAGACCTCTATTAGATAAACAAAGAGTGACGCTTTCTGGAAAAATATTGAGAAAAACAAGCATAGATGAACTTCCACAATTATTGAATATTATAAAAGGCGAAATGAGTTTTATTGGTCCTCGCCCTTTTCCAACAATTGACATGGACACATATTCAAGTGAGCAGATGATTCGATTTGAAGTTTTACCGGGAATCACAAGTTGGACAGCCATTCATGGTCGAAACACACTAACAATCCAAGAAAAGTATAACTATGAAATTGCCTATGTGAAAAATATAGGGTTAAAACGTGATCTTGAAATTTTTTTTAAAACCATAATTTTAGTTATTTCTTGCAAAGACGTCGAGGATAGAGTGAATCCGCCGAGAATCGGAGCTGATTTGCTAGACGATGATCCCAAAAATACTGAAAATTAAACTTTAAAAATTTAATTTATCGCCAAAAATTTGATTCTTTTATGAAAAAATTTATGTATACATTGTTTTCTAATATTAATATCTTATATCTGTGAAATGCCTTTTCAAAAAATCATTAAACTAACTGGAGAAAAAAATATGAAAATTCTTTTACTTAATCCCCCATATTTAGACAAATATTCTAAAAGTTCTCGAAGCCCAGGAGTAGCAAAAAGCGGAACTATTTACTTTCCTCTATGGTTATCCTATGCAGCTGGTGTTCTTGACAAAGAAGGACATGAAATTAAAATTATAGATGCTCCTGCAAAATGTATGAATCGAGAAGAAACATTAAATGAAACTGAAAAATTCGCTCCGAAATTGATAGTCATTGATACTTCTACGCCAAGTATAAATAGTGATTTACTTTTTGCACGTTTGATTAAAGAAAAAATCTCTGGATGTAAAATTTGTTTGGTTGGAACTCATGTTTCTGCTTGTGTAGATGAAATCTTACCATCGAATGATTTTGTAGATTTTATTGCTCGGCATGAATATGATTATACACTTAGAGAATTGGCTGAAAAAATTGACCAACCTGAATTATTTAGTGGAATAAAAGGAATTAGTTATGTTTTAGATGGGGTTCTTGTGAACAATCCAGACCGAGAATACATTCAAAATTTAGATGAATTACCATTTGTAAGTCAAGTCTATAAAAAGCATCTTGATATCAAAGACTATTTTTATGCACATGTTGGTTATCCAACCATTTCATTTTTCGCTAGCAGAGGGTGTCCTTCAAAATGTATCTTTTGTGTGTATTCTCAGGTAATGTTCGGGAAAAAATTCAGAAAACGTAGTGCGAAGAACATTTTTGATGAATTCATTTATATCACAGAAAATTTCCCAGAAGTTAAGGAAATTTTAATTGATGATGATAACTTTGCCGTCGACCAAAAAAATGTCAAGGATTTTTGCAATTTGATTATTGAAAACAAAGTTCCTTTGAAATGGACCGTTCAAGTTCGCGTTACTTTAAAATATGAAACAATGGTCTTAATGAAAAAGGCTGGATGTAAACTAGTAGTGGCTGGTTTTGAAAGTGGAAACCAACAAATTCTTGATAATATGCATAAAGGAATAACCTTGGAACAATCAAAAAAGTTTGATCAATCTGCAAGAAAAGCAAAATTGAGAGTTCATGGTTGTTTTATGGTTGGGAATCCTGGAGAAACAAAAGAAACTATGATGGAAACACTTAATTTTTCGAAAAAATTAAAGCTAGATACTGTTCAATTTTTCCCACTTATGGTGTACCCTGGTACTGAAGCATATAATTGGGCACAATCAAACAATTTTATTACTGTAAAAGATTATTCGGAATGGTTAAAAAAAGATGGAATGCACAATTCTATTCTCACCACAGATAGTTTGACTGGCGAAGAAATGGTCGATTTTTGTAATTATGCGAGAAAAAAATTTTACTTGCGTCCCAAGTACCTTTTTATGAAATTAGGTCAAGTATTAACAAACAAAGAAGATGCACGTAGAACCATAAAAGCTTTTCGGACTTTTAGAAAATACCTCTTTAAAAAAAACCTATACAAAAAGTAAATAAACATTATCGGATTCACAAAAACAACACTAAAATGTAAAACCAAATGGAGGACGATTTATGAAACTGGCTTTATATATAATAATAGGACTTGTATTTTTTCTCCCAATATATACATACTTTCTCTATCCTTTAATTTTGAAAATATTAAACATTTTTATCCATAAAAGATATAGAAGAGATGATTCATTTCAGCCATCTGTCTCAATTCTGATAGCGGCATACAACGAAGAAAAAGTTATAGCAGAAAAAATTAGAAATCTCTGTATTTCAGATTATCCTGAAAATAAAATCGAATTTTTGATTGGATCTGATGGCTCATCAGATAGAACCGTTCAAATTGCAAATAAGTTCTCCCAAATTAAAAATTTAAAGGTTTTTGACCTTCCTAGGGGTGGTAAGGTAAATGTTCTGAATTTTCTGTTAAAAAGAGCAACAAGTGAAATTCTGGTTTTTTCTGATGCAAACACAATGTTTGATCCTCAAGCAATAAAAAAGCTAGTTCGGAATTTCGCAGATCAAAGGATTGGTTGTGTAAGTGGTCAAGTACGATTAAATCTAAATGCTGATTCTGGACAAGGTGCAAAATCTGAAAGTGCCTATTGGAAGTACGAAAATTTAATAAAAACATTGGAATCAAAAACAGGGCGACTTTCAGGTGCAAATGGTGCAATATATGCTATTCGGAATGGACTGATGAACCAAATTCGAAAGGGAATTATAAATGATGATTTTTATGTATCGACATTAGTTCTTCAATTAGGTTTTGATGTTATTCTTGATAAAGACGCAATTGCATATGAAGAACCCAATGATGATTTTAAAAGCCAATTTAAGCGACATGTTCGAGATGGATCTGGACACTATCAAGCAATTGGTGTTTTTTGGAAAATGCTTTTTCCTAGAAAGGGTTGTTTTGTGTATGTTTCACATCGAGTTATTAAATGGATTGTACCCTTCGCAATGATTATCGCCTTTTTCACAAACGGAATATTGGCAATTAATAATATATATTTCACAATTTTAGCTGGGATTCAAATGTTCTCTTATCTATTTCTTTTGTTTTATCACTTTTATTCGAGAAAAGGACAATCAATAAAAGGAATTAACCTTGTATACTATTTTGTTTCGGTAAATCTAGCTCTATTTGTTGGTTTCACTCGTTTTTTATTTAAAAAACAACAAGCAACTTGGGAGACGCAAAGGTGAATAAAAATGGAAAAATGAAGAGCAATTCTACGAATACCAAAAGAAAAATGGTTTTAGCAATTTCGTCATCAATTGGCGGTGGTGCTCAAAAACTACTTTTGGATATTACCCCATACTTTCAAGAAAGATTTGATTTACTTATTATTTGTCCTGAAGGGTATCTAGCACAAAAACTCGTTGAAAGTGGTTTTAAACCAATAATAATGGATGTAAATATTCGTAATATGAGAAAAATGAAAAAAATAATTGAATCCTGGAGTGAAGGTGAAAGTTGTGTAGTAAATTCGTATCTATTTGGGACATCTTTTTATGCATGCTATTCTTTTAGGCATACAGCAAATATTAAAGTGGTATCTTTGCTTCTAAATCCTATTATTAGAGATGGAATGTCATGGCCAAAGAAAGTTTGTTATAAGTTTGTAGCTCAGTATATAGGAAAAAAGTCAGCTCGTATTGTTGTGGGATCACCTGAATTGGAACAAGAGGTATTTAAATTTGCAAAGAAAAAAGTTTTTTATCTTGAAAATAGGGTGCCGAATATTGTCAAAGAAAAAAACAATTTTTATCATGGTAACTCAGGTGCAACTCTAAAGATATGCTTTGCTGGAAGAATGGTTGAACAAAAACGTCCGGATATACTTGTGAAAACTGCACGTTTATTTAAGTTGTCAGGTATCAATGTAAAATTTTATATGGCTGGAGAAGGTTCTTTAAAAAAGGAAATAAGAAATTTCGTTGATGAAAATGATCTTTCTAATACTGTTGAGTTTATTGGTTTTGTTGATAATATCTATGATTTTTTGGGAAAAATGGACATTCTTGCTTGCACTTCGGAGTTCGAAAATACTCCACTCATCATTTTGAATGCAATGAATGCTAGTCTGCCAGTGGTTGCAGGAAATGTTCCGGGAATACCTCATTTGATACATAATGATGACGATGGATTGATTACTGATGAATATTCTCCTGAAGGGTTTTATCGAGCAATTCTCAAAATTATTAATTCAACGACACTATGTGAAACTATGGGTAGAAATGCTTATAAGAAAGCAGTAACAAATTATTCTTACAAAGAATTCGTGAATAAATTTTATAAGATTGTTAATGAGTGTTTTGTATAGAAAATCTAATTACTTATGGAGAAATGTTGATATGAATCCAATAAAAAATGCATTGGTAATCGGAGGTAATGGATTACTTGGATATGGAATGGTAAAACAATTGGCTATTCAATGCTGGAACGTTCGTAGTTTTGATCTAGCTGAAATCGATAAAAAGAAGCAAATCGAAAATGTTGAATATGTGACTGGAGATTTGTACGATTCAAATGTTCTTGCTTCAGCGTTAAGTAAAATTGATATAGTATTTTATTTTATATCAAGTACTATTCCTAAAACAAATGATTTGTATCTAGATAATGAAATATCAAAAACGTTATCTACCTTAGATTACGTCTTGAAAATGATGACGAATTTCAATGTCAAAAATTTTGTTTTTCCATCATCTGGTGGTGCTGTATATGGCGATATTGAGCAAGGTTATGCTGTGGAAAATATGCTAGTACATCCTAAAACTGCATATGGAGCAGGTAAAATACTGAGTGAACAGATTTTAAATTTCTATTATATGAAACACGGTATAAATTCTTGTATCTTTAGGATTGGGAATGTATATGGATCTCCGCTTTATCGTAGAGGACAGCAATGTGCTATAGATATCTTTATTCAAAATGCTTTAGAAGAACTGCCTGTGACAATTTGGGGTTCAGCAGAAAGCGTGATAAGGGACTATATTTTTTTAGATGATGTAACTGAGGCTGTTGTCATGGTTTCAGGGAGTTTTAAAGAGGGTGTAAACATATACAATGTTGGTACAGGAGTTGGAGTTAATTTGAAAGAAGTTATTCGATTAATCAATAAATATGTGGAAAAACCATTGCTTACTACTCACGATATTAAAACAAGCAGTGGAGTTGATCGAATCATACTTGACACGAGCAAAATAATGAATGAGTTTATGTGGAGACCAGCACATGATTTGGAAAATGGTATAAAAGATACTGTTCTTTTAAAAAAACTATTATTACTGAATATTAAGGAATGATAATATGAATTGTTGTGTAACAACAGAGAATGAACAAAAAATACAAGTGTTGCTGTCAACATACAACGGTGAAATATATATTCGTGAACAACTAGACAGCATATTGAATCAAAAAGGGGTTTCAGTGCACATTATTATTCGTGATGATGGCTCAACTGATAATACAATATGTATCATAAAAGAATATAGAAAAAAATATGGTGATAGTGTCATCCATATTATAGAAGGGAATAATTTGGGTTTTGCCCAAAGTTATTATGAACTTGTGAAATTTTCTGGTGATTATAACTATTTTTCTTTTTGTGATCAAGATGATGTTTGGGATAACGATAAATTACTGATTGGCATTGAGAATTTAAAAAAAATCAAATGTCAAGAAACTCCTAATACATATTTTTGTAATTGTCAACTAGTTGACGAAAAATTGAATCCCCTAGGTAAAATGTATGAAAATCTTCAACTAACCAATAGAAAAATTGGGAGTCTACTTGAAAATAGAGCAGCTGGATGCACAATGATTTTTAACAAAATCGCTAGAAATATGTTTTTGAGAGGTAATTTCGATAAAATTCTTTATCATGATCATTGGATTTTTGTTATTTGTTCATACTTGGGTACAGTTATTTACGATAATAATACTCATATTTTATATCGACAACATAGTAATAACCAAATTGGCAGTAAACCAACATTTAAAAAAATATGGAATCAAAGAAAAAAACAACTCAAGAGAAAAAACTATCATCCGAGGGAATATATGGCACAAGAACTATTGAATAATTTCAAAAGTAAATTTAATGATGATGAAATCCTGCTTTTAGCAATTTTTGCAGAATATAGAACTAATACTCTAAGCAAATTGAAAATGCTGTTAAACCGAAATATTAAAATGTCATCAGCAAAAAAATACTTTTGGTTCGTAATCCATGTGCTTATTGGGAACGTTTAATTATGAAAAACAAATTTGCGATTGAAGTTTTTTATACTAATTTTTACTTGCACAGCGCAGGAACTGAAAAATACATATTGGAACAGATTTCCGAACTAAACCGAAAAGATATAGATATTGTTGGCTTATTTCCTTTAAAAAAAGAAAGTCTGGGTATTAATCTATGGGGAATGATTATAAATGAAGAATTAGTGGATGTTTTGACAACGGAACAGATAATAAGAATTTTGACATTTTGGAATTCTAAAGGGAAAATTCTAACAGGTTTTTTCATTCATCACTTAATGAATATTGATCTTAATTCATTATTTGCGATAATCAATTCTTTGTATGAATGCAATATAATAGTGTATCTTCATGATTTTTATACAGCTTGTTTGCAATATAATCTATTAAAAAATGGAAAAGAATATTGTGGTAATGCTATACTTGAAAAAAATAAATGCAGTTCATGTAGCTTCTTTGAAAAATCTATAGAGCATAAATCTCTGATTTTGTCTTTTCTATTAAAAATAAATATTAGTCATTTGTTTTTTATTGCACCATCAAAATTTATGGCTGATACTTGGATTCAAGCATTTCCACAATTTTCAGATAGACTTTCAGTTATTGGCCATCTTAAATTCGTAGGAGAGTATTTTGAAAACATGAATCCTATAGATTTGCTCAGTCCATTGAAAGTTGCTTTTGTGGGTAATCAAAGTTACAATAAAGGATGGGAGTTTTGGATTCAAGCTGTTGACACTTTAGAATTTGAAACACATAATTATCGTTTCTACTATTTTGGTCATAGTACACATAAGATGAAACATATTCAAGATGTCGAAGTTTCTGTTCAAAAAGATGGACCTACAGCTATGGTAGATGCGATACGTAAAAATGGCGTTGATGTTGTTGTACTTAATTCGATCCAACCTGAAACATATAGTTTTACATATTATGAATCTTTAGCTTCAAATGCATTCATTATCACCAACGAAAGTAGCGGAAATATCTCTATTCAAGTTCGCACAAATCTGAATGGAATAGTAATGCGATCACCTGACGATTTAATTGAAATTTTTGAGAAAGAATCAAACTTGCGGAGCGCACTAAACGAGTATCGAAGTAGAAAGAGATTCGGACCTCTAATGTTTGAACCAGACTTAGGCTATACTAAATACTTAAATTGTAATTCTCAATCCTGGATTAAACCTTTAATTATTCATAAACATTCTAATAGTATTCTTATGAGATTTATTACAAAATTACTTTATAATGCTCGGTATAAAAATATGGGTCAAAAGTTTAAATATAGAAGCATCATAAGGAGGGTGCATGACTAACACAAAAGTTACATTTAAAATTGTATATTCAATATTAATTGCCATGTTACCCATTTTATCAATATATCGTGACCCACTTAATATTGCTGAATGGGGGACGATTTTGCTACTTTTGTTTTCACCATATATATTATTAAAATGCTGGAATTATCGTAGCAAAATAGGAAAGAAAGGATACATTTATTTAGTAGTCTTTTTGATAGATGCTGCGGCAAGTATTTATATATGGGGAAAGTATACTAATAATTACTCTAGCACTGCGTCATTGGCACTTCTCATAATGGCTTATATACTTATTATTAATTTATATGGAGGTTTAGGCCGAGTTTTCGACTATACTATTGCAGCTAGAGCCGTTCAAATTGTATCGCTTTTTAACGCTACATTGATTATAATACAAGCACTTTTACATTATCTTTTTAACTCTTATGCTAATATAGTGGTTACTTCTTGGCTTGTCTCTGATGCTGAACATTATAAAACATATTTGTATTCTGGAATTACAAATGGTTCATTTAGACCAGCCGGTTTTTTCCTTGAACCTTCTCACTTTGCTCTTTTTGCTATTGTTGCTTTAGTTACGCTGCTGTTTTCTCCAAATAAAGTACATGGTTATTTAGCGAAATCTCTTTTTATTATATTTGGTATTGTTTTGTCTACTTCAGGTATAGGAATTAGTATGGCATTTACTATTTTATTGTTAAGTTTATTTAGAAATAATAAACTTAGTATTAAGAAAGTTACAAAGATTTTTTTCGGAATTTTTGGATTAGCATTGATAATATTTGTTGTCTCTCAATTTGACGTTATAAAATTTGCAGTAGATCGAGTTTTTACTGGAGACATAAGAACAAGTGCAGTTTATCCTCGCATCTATAATATGTTATTTTTCTTTGATGCTCCCATGAATATTCAATTATTAGGAAATGGATTTTTAACTTTCCCTGTATCGTATTATTCATACTATAATGGTGCAATAAAATTGTTATATGGTCAAGGATATATAGGAATGGCAATACTGTTGTTATTTCTTATAGTTAGATACAGAAATAGTATTGGTGCAGGAAAATTATTAATTTTTTGTTTTGCTGTTTTATTCGTGGCTGCTGAAATGTATAGTACTATTTATTTGTGTTTTTATTTGATGTTTATTTGTTCATTAGATGCTGGCTATGTTAACCACTTTTTTAGTCAACGAATACTAGTTAATGAGGGAATGTGTAAGGAGAATAGTAAAGGAGGTAATATCATATGAAAGTTGGAATTATTACTTTTCATTTTGCTCATAATAGTGGAGCTGTTTTACAATGTTGGGCATTGCAGCAAAAATTGATTGAAATGGGATTTGAACCAGAGGTAATTGATTATCAACCTAATTACCATAAAGGCCGTTATGCAATTATCAGAAATCCATTTTTGTTTGTACACAATAATTGGTTAATATCCACTGAAAAAACTCCAAAAAAATTCATAACGTCTCTTAGCATATTTATAAAAACGATTCTTGGTAATCGAAAGTTCTCATCTCGGAAAAAACAGCAATACAAATTTAGAGATTTTTTGATTAATTATTTACACTTATCTCCTGAAATGTTAAGTATGAATGATTCAATTCCATTAAATTATGATGCGATAATTTGTGGAAGTGATCAAATATGGAACATTAATTTGACTAAAGGTTCCTTTGATACACATTATTTCGCAAAAACACAGGGGTTTAAGGGAATAAAAATAGCATATGCAGCAAGTGTGGGGGAACTCAATATTTCAAAGCATGCCCATGAATTAACTATTCTTTTGCATGACTTTATAAATATCTCAACGCGTGAGGAGAAGTCAGCTTTGCAGTTATCAAATATTTTACACCGAACAGTTGCAACCGTTCCCGATCCTACTGTTTTAATTGATCGGAATCAGTATAATAAATTCATAGAGAGTAAATCACCAGAAAAGCCATATATATTAGTGTACTCATTAGAGAATTCATCATTGCTAAAGAATACTATAGAGTTCGTTGCTTCTAAAATGCAATTGGATGTTATAGATATGTCTCCAATCGCAGTTAAATTAGATACAAACCATATCCACGTTTCAGACATTGGTCCAAAGGACTTTTTAAGCTACATTTATCATGCAAGATATGTTATAACAAATTCATTTCATGGAACAGTTTTTTCTCATATTTTAGAGAAACCTATTAGCGTAGTTTCTCACACAACAAGGAATACAAGAATTGCAGATTTTCTTTCTGCTTGTGGTACTCTTGGAACCTTAATATATTCAGATGAAAATATTGCTGACAGTTTTTCTAATATCATAAATTATAAAGAAGTATCAAGCAAACTAAATATCTATCGTCAAACAGGTGAACAATTTCTTACAAATTCGCTGAAAAGCAAACAGAATAGGAGTGATTTTATATGAAAGGTATTATTTTAGCAGGAGGTTCAGGAACTCGTCTTTTTCCACTAACTATGGTTACTTCAAAGCAACTTCTTCCAGTGTATGACAAACCCATGATTTATTATCCGCTTTCTACACTTATGCTTGCAGGAATTTTGGATATTCTTATTATTTCTACTGCTACGGATTTACCAAATTTCGAATATCTTCTTGGTGATGGTAGCCAGTTTGGTATTAATTTATCTTATAAAGTTCAGCCTTCTCCTGATGGTCTTGCTCAGGCATTCCTTCTTGGAGAAAATTTTATCGGTGATAATTTATGCGCTATGATTTTGGGTGATAATATCTTTTATGGCAACGGTTTTACAAAAACTTTAAGAGAAGCTGTTAAGAACGCTGAAAATGGTCAAGCTACAGTCTTCGGCTACTATGTAAATGACCCTGAACGCTTTGGCATTGTTGAGTTTAATGAAAATGGTAAGGTTATCTCTGTAGAAGAAAAGCCTGCGCGTCCAAAGTCTAACTATTGCATCACAGGCCTCTATTTCTACGACAGACGAGTAGTGGATTTTGCTAAGAAAATAAAACCCTCAAGTCGAGGTGAACTTGAAATCACAGATCTTAACCGAATGTACCTTGAAGATGGAACCTTAAACGTTAAGATACTTGGCCGTGGTTACGCATGGCTTGATACTGGAACAATGGATAGTCTGGTTGAAGCTTCAGATTTTATAAAGATGGTTCAGACACGACAGGGAATTGTTATCTCCGCCCCTGAAGAAATAGCATTTATAAACGGTTGGATTTCAAAAGAAAAACTTCTTGAATCCGCAGCTCGTTATGTAAAATCTCCTTACGGTGCTTACTTAAAAAAAGTAGCCGAAGGACAAATCAGATATTGAAGGAGGCAGTATATGAATTTAATTATTACTGGAGGCGCCGGTTTTATTGGTTCGAACTTTATCTATCATATTCTTAAAAAATATCCAAAATATAGGATTATATGCTTGGATAGCTTAACCTATGCGGGTAACATGTCTACACTTCAAGGAGCATTACAAAATTCAAACTTTAAGTTTTACAATACGAATATATGTGATAGAAAGGCTATTTATAAAATTTTTGAAGAGGAAATCCCAGATGCAGTTATCAACTTTGCTGCGGAAAGTCATGTTGACCGATCCATTGAAGATCCTGGAATTTTTCTTCAAACAAACATAATTGGTACAGCTGTGATTATGGATGCTTGTCGACAATATGGAAATATTCGTTTCCATCAGATTTCTACTGATGAAGTTTATGGCGATCTTCCACTTGACAGACCTGATTTACTCTTTACTGAAGAAACTCCGATTCATACATCAAGTCCTTATTCTTCTTCAAAAGCAGGCGCAGATCTGCTGGTTCTTGCGTATAACCGCACTTTTGGTTTGCCTGTAACTATCAGTAGAAGTAGCAATAACTATGGACCATATCATTTTCCAGAAAAGTTAATTCCTTTAATGATTGCTAATGCATTGAATGATAAACCTCTTCCGGTTTATGGAACTGGTGAGAATATACGGGACTGGTTATATGTTGAGGATCACTGTAAGGCTATTGACCTAATACTACATAAAGGTAGGATTGGAGAAGTTTATAACGTTGGAGGTCACAATGAAATGAAGAATATTGACATTGTCAAGCAAGTTTGCAAAGCACTCGGAAAATCGGAAAGTCTTATTACTTATGTGCCGGATCGTAAAGGGCACGATATGCGTTATGCAATTGATCCAACCAAGATTCACATTGAGTTGGGTTGGTTGCCAGAGACTAAGTTTGATGATGGTATCAAAAAAACAATTGATTGGTATCTGAATAACAGAGATTGGTGGGAAACTATTATCAGTGGTGAATACCAGAATTATTACAAAAAGATGTATGGAAGTAAGTAAAACAAAAAAAGTCAGGTGATTAAAATGAGAGTATTAGTTACGGGTATAAAGGGACAACTTGGCTACGATGTTGTAAATGAATTGAATAAGCGTAAACATACTGCAATTGGGGTAGACATTGATGAAATGGATATTACTGATTCAAAATCAGTGGAATCTTTGATTACTGCATTAAATCCTGATGCAATTATTCATTGTGCTGCATGGACAGCTGTTGATGCAGCTGAAGATAATATTGATGAGTGTCGTCTTATAAATGCTTATGGTACGGAGAATATAGCTAAGTTATGTAAACAACTTAACTGTAAAATGGTTTACATTAGCACAGACTATGTCTTCGATGGGCAGGGAATTAGACCTTGGGAGCCTGATGATCCAGTTGAGAACCCTTTAAATGTTTACGGTCAAACAAAATATGAGGGTGAACAATTTGTTCAACATTACATAGACAAATATTTCATTGTTCGTATTGCATGGGCTTTTGGCATTAATGGGAAAAACTTCGTAAACACTATGCTGAACTTGACAAAGACAATCAAGCACATTAATGTCGTAAATGACCAGATTGGTACTCCTACTTATACTTATGATCTTGCTCGATTATTAGTTGACATGATTGAAACCGAGAAGTACGGAATATATCATGTAACGAATGAAGGAGGTTACATCTCATGGTATGATTTTGCTGTTGAGATATTTAAGCTTTCAAGAATCACTGATGTGACAGTTACACCAGTTAGTAGCGAGAATTACACAGTCAAAGCAAAGAGACCACGCAATAGTCGTTTATGTAAAGATAAACTTGAACAGAATGGTTTTAAGAGATTGCCAGTGTGGCAAGATGCTCTGCAAAGGTTTATTCGATCTTTACAGTAGTTATATCGATATAATGAGGTTTATGAATCTTTTCCAAAATATAGCTATCCGTTATGGATGTTATTAATTTGATGATAAAAGTAGTACAATGTTGGAATATGGAGAAGTTCTCTTTATCTACAAATTTACATTAACACTTGTGAGAATTATTTAATTTGTAAAAATGCAAATCCATAGTAGATTAAATAACTCCTTAAATTGTGGGAATTTACTATTTTTAGTTCACTATATCAAGTTGCAGGATTAAAATTCTAGTTGATTAAGATAGTTAATTGAAAATTGATTACTAAATAACTAATATGTTATGGTGTAGCAAGTTGTTTAATACGGCTGATTTCAGGAATTTAGTGCAAAGTATTATACCAAAATAACTGTATATATATCTTTCTCATCAAAAACTGGAATATATGTATGAATGTCATTCTATAAAATTGTTGTTAGAAAATTGAAAGTTTACCTATAAAATCTCACTGTCCCTACCTCTTGCAAGAATTTAAAAAAAATTATGCACTGAGATTAAGTTCTTAAAACTATCAATACATCTCATATTTGAGTTAATCAACTAATTTTAGAATTTTGTAATAATGATGAGTGTAATAATTTATATTAACAATTTTGTGCTCTGTTGTTTGATTAGATTAGATATGCATAAAAGCAAATTTAATTAACTAGGATAAATACGGTATAAACTATTTGACTAGAAAAAATGGGAACGCTATACTGAAATCACATGAACAAATGGAGGTCAACTATTGAAATTTAATCGGACAAAGCGTGCAGCCATTAACACTGCAAGTGGATTTTTATACAAAATAGTTAGCATATTGTTACCTTTTATTGTTCGGACAATAATTATTAAAACTTTGGGCGATAGTTATGTAGGTTTGAACAGCTTATTTACATCTATCCTTACTGTTTTAAGTATGGCAGAATTAGGCTTTGGTAGTGCAATTGTGTATTATATGTATAAACCTATTGCTGAAGATGACGTCCCACATATAAGTGCTTTGCTGAACTATTATCAAAAAATGTATAAAGTTATTGGAATAGTAATTCTTATTGCGGGTGCAATTGTCATACCATTTTTACCAGCATTAATAAAAAGCGATTTGCCTGCAGATATAAATTTGTATTTGCTATATTTGATTTATTTGTCGAATACAGTAATTGGGTACTTTCTTTTTGCCTATCGTACTTCTATATTTTTAGCTAATCAGCGAAATGACATTGTTTTCAATATTTCAACAGTGATTTCACTAGTGCAATACATATTACAGATAATTGTATTGTTAGTGTTTAGAAACTACTATTTGTATATTATAGTTTTTGCATTAACCGTGGTACCACAAAATATAGCCACTTATTTATTATCTAAAAAGCGTTATCCTAATTATGAATGCAAAGGGGAATTAACTCCAGAAGTCAAAAAAGATTTTCATAATAGAGTAATTGCTCTAATGGGACATAAGATTGGTGCAACTTTTATTGTGTCAATAGGCAGTATACTGATATCAGCATTATTAGGTTTAGTCGCTTTAGCAAAATATAGCAATTACTTTTATATTTACAGTTCAATAATTGCTATAACCAACATCATAATTCAAAGTTTGCTTCCTAGCATAGGAAATAAACTAATAACTGATTCAAAAGAAGAAGCATATTTTATCTTTACAAAGCTATCCTATATGTGGATTTGGTTAGTTGGGTGGTGTTCTATTTCTTTGTTGTATCTATATAACCCGTTTGTTAGAATTTGGCTTGGAGAGGAATACACATATCCATTTACTGTAGTTTCTGTGATAGTTTTGTACTACTTTGCTTGGCAATTTCGTTTGATGGGATTGACTTTTAAAGATGCTGCAGGTTTATGGAAAAAAGATTGGTATAAGCCCTATCTAGGCATGATAATAAATACAGTAGGTAGTTTTATATTGATTGTTGCATTACGAAATGTTATAGGAGTTCTTATACCAACAATTTTTGTAATGTTGGTAATCTACTTTCCAATAGAGGTGAAGATTTTATTCTCTAATGTTTTCCCAAAAACATATACATTAAAATATTTACGCCAGGTCGCTACTCTTATTTTGAATGTCGTTTTTATTGCTGCAATAATGTATCCAATTGTATCAAATATTAGAATGGATGGTATTTTAGGCTTTATATTGAAAGTTTTGATATGTGTGATTGTTCCAAATATATTGTTTGTTTTTATGACATTTAGAACGAAAGAATTTATATATTTTAAAAATAAGATAAGCTTATTGATGCGTGCAAGATAAGTATGAAAACATATTATTTGGAGGAAATGTAATTTATGCCTAAATTTAAAATAACAAAATCTCACATTGAAGGGCTTTGCATTATTGAACCTTTTATACATGGAGATTCACGCGGATACTTCGTGGAAACTTATAATCAAAATGAGATGTGCGAAGCTGGACTAGACACTACATTTGTGCAGGACAATCAGTCTATGTCATCCAATGGTGTTTTGCGTGGTCTTCACTTTCAAAAACTCTTTCCACAGGGAAAACTTGTGCGTGTCATCAAAGGCTCAGTTTTTGATGTTGCAGTGGATCTTCGCAATGGTTCCTCTACATATGCACAGTGGCATGGAGAGGAGCTCAGTGAATCAAATATGAAACAGCTTTACATTCCAGAAGGTTTTGCTCATGGCTTTCTGGTACTTTCTGATATAGCTGTGGTTTTCTACAAAGTAACAGATTTTTATCATCCTAATGATGAAGGTGGACTAATGTGGAACGATCCAGATATTAATATTAAATGGCCACTAGATGGAATTGACAATATCATACTAAGTGATAAAGATAAGATTAACCCGACACTTAAGGAATTTAATCCGAATTGGTTCTCTATCAAATAATAATATTATCATGTAAATGAAGTTCAATAAGAAATTTTATTAAGATACAATTATGCATTTTCTAAATAAAATATAACAGGAGGTAGCCGAATGCAGGTGAAGCAAAATGTAAATCTTAGAGAATATAGCACTTTTAGTATAGGAGGAATAGCTAAAAACTTCTATGTACCAGAGAACATTGATGATTTGATTCATGTGATAGAGATTGATCCTCAAGTTAAAATAATAGGGAATGGATCCAATATACTCATTAATGATAGAAAAGTATTTGAAAATGTTTGTTACATAAAAGAAGTCAACAATATAATTGAGCATTTAGGCAAAGGTAGATTTAGAGTTGGCGCTTCACTTACTTTACAAAAGCTGATTACGACAATTAATCAAATGGGTTATGGCGGTATAGAAAGTTTAATAACAGTCCCAGGATTGGTTGGTGGATCTATAGCAATGAATGCTGGATCTGGACAGGGTTCTGGAATTCACATGAATCATTTTATTGGTGACTATGTAGAAAAAGTTATAGCAATTTCAAATAACATTATTGTTACGTATAATCATAATGAGTGTAATTTTAGTTTCAGAAATTCTATTTTTAAAAATTCAAATTTAGTAATAATAGAAGTTATATTTTGTTTTGAAAAAGTTACTAAAACTCAAATATCTGAGTCAATAAAATGGAAAGTCGATATTGTGAAGAATTTTCAAGATCAAAAAATGCCGAGTTTGGGTTCTTTTTTTTCTGAATATAATTACCGACTAATGAAATTTTTAAGGTTTTTTTTCAATTTAATTTATAGAAATGGTGTTAATTTTTCTATTAATAACCCGGGATGGTTGTGCAATCGTGGAAAAGGTAAATTTAATCAAGCTATGGTTATTATTTTCGTATCGAGACTAAGTCATCGAATTCTTTTACGAAAATTCAAAGTTGAAATTGTAATCTGGAAATAGTTTAATTCGAAAAAAATGTTTTAATTTAGATATAATTGAATTTAGAAACTTAGGTTTAATAAGTCTAGTTTCATAAAACCAACATTTGAAGTCCATTAGTAAACGCAACCTTGTGTGTTGAAATATATGTGGTAAGAAAAGGGTATCCATTTCATAGTAACCGACAGTTGTAAATAGTGACTTTCATAACAACCGACAGTCCTATCTAAAGGGTTAAGGCATCGGAAAATTTTATTCAAAGTGAAGTCGATTTTTTGAGGATTTTCCCAATATTAAAAAAGTCCATTTCTTATCTAAAGGGTCAGGGCAAGTTGCTTAACTATGGCAATTTAAAGGATTCTCAGGAGCTTCATCAGTCGGCAGAAAAAAATATTATTGCTTTTTTTAATCAAATCATAGGGATATAAAAGAATCATCCTTATAGCACCGGTGAAGTGGCCGATAGTCTTCTTCAAGTGATTCATAATGATTATAAAATTCCAATCTCAATTGTTGTTCTCATCAAAGATGATCCAAAAATGCAAGGAATGATGATTGAAAACACTTTAATTTTAACAATTGATGAAATCTGTTTTTAGGAGCAAGATGAGATTTTGGTTTTCAGTTATTCTAATAACAATGAAAAATTACAGAAGTTATTTGCTTATAATCAACTATAAGCAAAAGAAATTCATTCGTTTTTTTCGATAATAAGTTCTAATCGTTTTTTTTACGGAATATCATATATGGGATTTGAATTTATCAAAAGGATAAGAAACCCCCCTTTTGCACAATCATATAAAATAAGTAAAATCATATTTTTGGGGAGGAGAACAAAATGTTATTTTATTTGAAAAAAGTATTGTCTTGTATTTTTGTTTGTACTTTAAGTTTGCTCATTTTCGCATGCCAAGTGCCAGCTGGACTTAATGGAACTAATGGCATCGATGGCGTGGCGGGGATTTCTCCGGAAATTTCTATTAATGAGGAAAGATATCGGGTAATAAATGGCGTCAAATCAGAATATCAGGCCATTGCTTCAACGCCTGCTCCGATAAAAAACGCTGTCTTTTTTGAATTGAATGGTGGAATCATGCCTGATGGATCGAGTAATATGCTAAATGTAGAAAATGGGTCAACGATTGTGCTTCCGATTCCAACAAAACCCCATTTTATTTTTTGTGGCTGGTTTTCTGGTCAAACAATTAATGATGCTCAATTTTCAAATATTACTCCAGTTTCAAGAGATATGGTTCTATATGCTAGATGGAAAAAAATTGGACCAAGTGTAACGTTTATTGACGACGATGGCTCAAGCGTTTTTCTTTCTACATGGAAACTGATTCTTGATGAAAAGAACATTAATATTGGTTTGGCGGTTATTACAGGGAGGGTTGGAACCACAAATAATCTTTCATTGTTTGAACTTACACAATTACAAGCGGAAGGAAATGAAATATATAGTCATACATATTCTCACCCTGCGGTCTATTTAGAGAGCACAACAGTCGAAATACTTGAACAGCAATACCAATTATCTCGGGAATGGCTATCTCTAAATAGATTAGGATTCATAAATATTTTGGTCTATCCAGGCGGCTTAGCAGAAAACAATCCGGAGTATGCAGAAAAGTTAACTATAACAAAACAGTATTTTGATTATGCGGTAACTATAAATTCAAAAAAATTTATAAACGTTTACCCATTTGATCCCTGGATGCTAGCACGGGTAAATGGTGACACATTATCTCTTGTTGAAATACAATACTTTATAGATTCTGCAATTTCACTTGATGGCTGGCTTATTATACTAACTCATTCAGTGAATATCAACTCAGTCAATCAAATCCAAAAATTAAAAGACGTAATTGATTATTGCTTTGAAAACCAAGTTCCTATCCTTCCATTAAGTGAGGCAATAACATATTATTCACCCGTACCGGAAGACTAATATATACGTATTAACAACAAATCTCATAAAGATCTTATGCGTCAAATGAAGTACACACTTCATAGTAAAGTACATTCAATGTAAACTCAACGTATATTCAACGTAGGTCAGTTTCATAGTAATTGACATTCCTAAGCGATTGGTTTCATAGTAACCTACAGTTGAAGTTCATCCCTCCTTTGTGGATAACTCAATTAAATCACTTCTTTTAAAAAATACCAAGCCAGACAGGATATCTTGCAATTAAATACAAAAAAACTAGAAGACTTTTTATCGTCTTCTAGAATCTTAATACATTAATTACCCCTTTTTTTATTCTGTCTTCGAAATGGGGCTCACTTCATGAGGGAGTTCTTTTTGTATCGATTTTATTGATTTTTAACTTGTTTGTCAAAAAATGATATATTATAAATGTGTAGAAGGAGGAATCACATATGCATACCTTTTCCGATTTGTATAAACGTATTGAAATCTCTACTAAAACAAAAGAAACCGACGAGATTCTCGATAAACTCAATTACGATCCTTTTCATTTGGAGTGCATTTTGAATCCGGAGTTGAAAATAACTGCCTGGAAGACTTTTTTTCCCAGTTGTGAAGCATCAGATCAGAATTTCGTCAACTGCCTTTTCAATCACTTGAAAAGAAATGAATCAGGAGATTTGGAACCAGTTCTTGTCAAAGAGACATGCATCCATTGTCTTAATGAAGAAAAACTCAGGAAACTACTGGCTTCAAAAGATGTCATGCAAGTACTGGAGGCTATCCATAAAGGCGACCGTCCAGTATATGCCCTGATTGCACCTGCTTTTTTAAGCCAGTTCGATGTCGTTACCGATGGACAGCTAAGATCTGCCTTCAAACAACTCGGTTTCAAGGGAGTTGTCGAAGTATCGCTCTTTGCGGACATACTTACATTAAAAGAAGCTTTAGACTTTGACAGAGAAATCCAGACTGAAGGGGATTATTTACTGACAAGTTGCTGCTGCCCGATGTGGATCCAGATGATTAGGAAAGTAAAGCCTGCTCTCTTATCGCATGTCCCAAAATCAATATCACCGATGATCGCGACGGGTCGTGTTGTCAAGAAAATCGTTCCCGATGCATACACCGTCTTTGTTGGACCATGCCTTGCCAAAAAAGCCGAAGCAAGAGAAGAAGACATCAAGGATGCAATCGATGTTGTCTTGACATTCCAGGAGGTAAAAGATCTCTTTGAGACCGCCAGGATCGATGCCTCACAGCTTTCTACTGATATCAGGGAACATTCCTCAACTGCTGGCAGGATCTATGCCGTGGCTTCGGGAGTCAGCCAAGCCGTGGATTTAACTCTTAAGAGACTTCTTCCCAATAAAACAATACAAGTCAAATCCGTTCATGCGAGCGGTGTTCCTCAATGCAAAAATCTGCTAAACAATCTTGAATCAGGATTGCTAAAGGCAAATTTTATTGAAGGCATGGGTTGTGTTGGCGGATGCGTTGGTGGGCCAAGGTCCTTGATTGACAAAGATCTTGCCAAAATGAAAGTCGAAGAGTATGCCAAAAAATCCTTGTATCCGACACCTCTAGACAATCCATATGTCATTGAAATGCTATATCGACTGAATATCAAATCGGTCGAAGAATTACTGGAAGATCATGTGATATTTTCACGTGAATTCTAAAATATTATTCATTTTTTAGATTGTAAAATAAAAATAACATTCAATTTGAAAGTTCTCAGACTGTAGACAAAACGACCTTAGTTGAGTAAACAAAAGGTCGTTTATTTTTATTTTAGTCATTTTTTGATCATATTGCGAATAAAAACGGTAAAGATGTGGATAGCTTAAATATTTCCTTAATGGTTTTGATAACGAATAAAGCCAATTTATTGATATTGGCCGCACTATATAGAATTTAAATGCAATCTTGATTTTTTTAGCACCATAACCAAGGTAAATCTTAGACGGTGACACATCTTGCTTTGAGTGAAGATCCCCTGCCGTTTCATGGGTTATGACAAGAATCCTCCATCCGACAAAAACAAAACAGGACAACACGCGAGAGGTACACGCGGAGGTCTGTTTTGTTTTTGTTGTAAAAAACTAAAAAGGGAATAAAGAGGATGGTCAAGAAAAAACACAATATTTGTTACTACTTTTGATCCATGACAAAGGCGGGTCAGCCTTTGATGGAGCCCGCGGTAAGGCCGGAGACAAAGTGTTTTTGCAAAAGCAGATACACAATGATGACCGGAATCATGGCCAACGTCGTCATGGCGAACACGTAACCCCAATCCGTTCGGTTGTGGGCTTGAAAGAACATCGTAATCGCGACTGGAATTGTCCGGATACTGTCGTTTTTCAAGATCGCCTGTGACCAGCCAAGTTCCTCAAAAGGAAACAAGAAGTTCAAAATGCTGACGGCAGCGATGGCGGGAGACGCCATCGGCAAGATGATATGCACATATACTGAGAATTCACTCCCACCGTCGACGAAGATTGACTCGTCCAACTCGGTCGGAATATTGTCTTCAATATACCCTTTAAGCAGAAATGTCGAAAACGGGATCACCCAGGCCGAATAAAACAAGATGACGCCCCATAGTTTGTTGACGAGGCCCATCCGGGCAGCCATCTCAAACTGGGGGATGATCATCGCCAGTCCCGGGATCAACATTACCGAGAGGATGAACGCAAACAAGATCTTCTTTCCCGGGATCTTGAGCCTGGCAAACGAATAGGCCAGCAGCGTGGAGAAAACCCCGGAGATCACAACCGTCGCAGATGCGACGAGGATGGTGTTGAACAGATATTTAAAGAAGTCGACGTTTTGTAGGATGTAGGTGTAATTGGAAAAAGTGATAGCATCCCATTTTGGAAACAAAACCGGAGGATAAAGAAACGTGGTGTTGTTGTCCTTTAGCGAGGAGATGATCATGTAAAGCATCGGAATCACGACAATGGAAAAACCGACGACAAGCAACACATAGCGAGAAATCATGATGAAGTCAAGATGATATCTTTTTTTTAAGAACTGATGGAGGCGGTGACGTTTTCGTTTCATGGGTTTCGAACCTCCTTTTTTCCCAAAGAAGCCCGGAACATGATGAGGGTGAAGATTACGATGGTCAACGCGATGATTATCGACATCGCGGCAGAATATCCGAATTTCAAGGCGGAAAACGTCTCAAAATACATCCAGGTCAGCACAACTTCGGTTTGATGCGCGGGATTGCCCGCGGTCAACACCGCGATGGGGGTGTAGGTGTTAACAGCACCGATTGTCAGCATCACCAAAGCGAACAATATCGTTCCTTTGATGCCTGGCAAAGTGATGAACCTGAATTTCTGGAACCGATTGGCTCCATCGATGTCGGCGGCCTCATACAGATGCTTGGGCACCGCCTGCAAGGCGGCCAAAAAGATGATCATGTTCCAGCCGATTCCTTTCCAGACGCCAAGAAGCATTGTCGCGCCAAGAGCGGACCATCTTGTGCTTAACCATCCAACGGGTCCGTCCGTAAGATGCAAGATGTCGGAAAGAAAATAATTGAGTAATCCGTAGTTGGAAAAGATATAGCGAAACAACAATGCAACCACGACCCACGAAGTGATTACTGGAAGATAATAGGCCAGTCGAAACAAGACGCTCCACCGGGTTATGCCGTGGATAAGGGTCGCCACGAACAAACCGATAATCATCTGCAACGGAACCGTGACAAGCGCATAGACCAAGGTATTTGTGATCGCGATATGCGCAATGGGATCGCTCAAGACGTCGATGTAGTTTTTCAACCCGACAAACGTCGATGTCTGATGAAGTCCGATATGCCAATCGAAGAAGCTCATGACAAGCATCTTTGCCATCGGATAGAAAGTGAATGTCGCAACGAAAAGCAAACCGGGCAAAAAGATGACCCAGATTCGCCAAGAGATGGGCTTTCTTTTCTTATGAATTTTCTGTGGCAAACTTGTGGTCATGCGAAATCTCCTTTTCAAAGGGAGAAGCGCGTCCAAACAACGCCAGACAAATCGGTGTTTTCGAGCCGCGCTTCATGTAAGAATGACTTGAATTCGTTTAGTCTCCGGAAAGCAGTGCGTCGATTTGAGCTGCGCACTCGTCAAGTGCCGTCTGAACCGTCTTCTCTCCAGTGATTGCTAGAGAAACCTTTGTCGCGATAATGTTCTCAATTTCACTCCACTGCGCTAAGACCGGTCTAGCTTTCGCTGTCTGCAAGGCTTCTGCGAACACCGGGAGTAGCGGCATTGCCGCCAAGGCTTCCGCATTGGTCAGGGCGACGATGTTAACAGGCATCTGTCCGACTTTTGCCATTTCGACCTGGGAGTGTTCTGTAAGCATAAACTTGATGAACTTCCAGGCTGCTTCCTGGTGGGTGGTGTCTGAGGTGTTGAACTGCATGAAATTCTCGCCGCCCAGCACGCTGATGGATCCTGCTGGTCCGGGAGGAAGCGGAATCGCTTCATAGTCAACGCCGGCAGCGATGTTGGAAGCCTCTCTCCAGGGGCCGTCCAATTCCATCGCGTAGGTTCCTGCAGCCCAGCCGTCGGTGTCACCCGTGGCTCCGGGGTTCATCGAAGGTCCGGCTAGCGATCCTTCTTGATAAAGGTCTGCCAATGTCTGGATGACGTCGACGACGATCGAGCTGTTGATGTAGCCGGTAGCTCTGGAGTTGTCAGACGACAAGACTTGTCCGCCATTGCTCCAGATGTAAGGGCCGACATTCCAAATGCCCGTCCACGGTTCGACCATGCCGATGACCGGTGAGTCGGTGAGGGCCGTAGCCGCGCTCCAGACTTCGTCTAAGGTCGTAGGAACGGAAACGTCTGCAGCCGTTAATAATGTCGTGTTGTAGAAAAGAATCTTCGTGTTGGTGTTAGCCGCGATGCCATAGTATTCCGTCCCCATCAGATTCGAGGAGTTCGGAGCGGTTAGCAAAGTCTCTGCAATATCCGCATAGTCGGAAAAGTCGCTCATCTTAAGCAAGACGTCCAGACTTTGGAACTGTGGGACAAAGGCGATGTCTCCACGGAGCACATCTGGCAAAACACCAGAGGTTGCGCCCAAGACAACGCTGTCATGAAGACCGGACCAGTCCATGAAGACCTGATCGACTACGATGCCAGGATTGGCGGTTTCAAACTCGCCGATCAAGGTTTCCAGCACTGTGACCTGGCCGGAGCCTGCGTCATAGTTGTGCCAGAAGGTGATGGTGGTCTCTTCAGTGGTTTCTGCTGCGCAACCCACAAACAAAAACGCTGTGATGACCAATAAAAATACTGCTAATAATTTTGATTTCATTTTCTTCTCCTTTTTTATCTTATTATTCAATAAAGTTTTTCTCCCCTGAAAAACTTGGGTTCTTTGTTAGGAAATGATTTGAACGCTTTCTTGCTCGTCTGTTTGGGAAATCTCGAGGACTAACATATCGAAAGCGTTCAAAGTCACTTTCATCGATTTCCCTCGGGAAACACGGTTTGAAACAGCCAACTGTTTCGGATCAATACTGACTTGGATGGACTCGCCGGTGGGATTGAAGAGCATAAGCAGCGTCGTCTCTTCCCAGGTCCGTGAGAATGCATAGACGCTTTGGTCAACTTCGTGATGACGAAAGTCGCCGAATCGCAAAGCCGGATGGGCGTTTCGCAAAGCGATGAGCTTTTTGGTAAATCCATAGATGTCTAAATCGATGGCGTCCCATTTCATGGTGGTCCGGCAATCCGGATCGGTTCCACCTTCCAAACCGATCTCATCTCCGTAATAGACGACAGGCATGCCGGGAAACGTCATCTGAAAGGCGATTGCCAATTTCAAACGGGCGAAATTATTGCCGCAGACAGTCTTGATTCGGGGCGTGTCGTGACTGCCCAAAAGATTATACAAAAGCGTGTGGACCGGAAACGGATAGGAATACAGAACCGATTCGATGCGTAATTGGAACGCCTCTTTCTTCAGAGAATCCAAAACGAAATAGTCGAGGACGTTTTCGCGGAATTGGTAGTTCATGATCGAATCCATCTCGTCGCCTCGGATCAGGTCTCTACCGTCGGACCAGGTTTCTCCCACCAACAGGCACTCCGGATTGATTTGTTTGAGGTGAGCCCGGAACTCTTGCCAAAAGGTATAGTCCACTTCGTCAGCGACATCGAGGCGCCAGCCGTCGATGTGGGCTTTTTTCACCCAATATTCACCTACACTTTTGATGAATTTTCGCAGTTTCTGGTTGGCATAGCGAAGTTTAGGCATCCATTTGAAATCACCGACACATTCGTAATTGACTGTGTTGGTATCGATCTTTTCGCCTTGGATGTAGAACCAATCCCAGTATTTAGAAGCTTTCCCTTGCAGAATTGCATCCTGAAACGGTATGGAAAAATACCCTATATGGTTGAAGACACCGTCGAGTATGACATTGATCGAATGGCTATGGCAGATTTCAACCAACTCGATGACATCTTCGGTGGTGCCAAATTTGGGATCGATCTGGAAGTAATCGACAGTATCGTATTTGTGGTTGGACACCGACAAGAACAGCGGTGTGAGAAAAATGATTGAAATGCCCAAATCGACAAGATAGTCGATTTTCTCGATGATTCCGCGCAGATCACCGCCAAAAAAGTTCAAGCGGGAAGGCTTGGCGTTCCAATCCTGGACGCCCACGGGATCGTTGGACTTATCGCCATTATAGAACCGATCGACGAAAATGTGGTAACCAACGGCACCCATACTCCACTTTGGCACACTAATTACATCGAGCTCATTGGTGGATTGGTAGGAGAAGAACCGTTTAGGCAGCGTTTCAGTCAAGCCGATGGGTGAATAGTAGCTTGTTTCTTCGGGGCTGACAATCTCGAAATAATAAAGCAGATATCTCGCAGTGGAAGAAAAGGACAACGTGGCAAAATAGTAAGGATCAGTCGCCAAAGCAGAAAAGCGTTGAAGCTGTACTCGAATCGGAGGTTCATCACTTTGGCGGTGCCAAACGATGACCGACACCACTGACAGGGGTGTGGCTAGGCATTCCAGTTTGACAATCAAAGATCTTCTATCAGTCGGATAGATGAATTCACGGGACGTGACATGACGGACAGCTGTGCAGTTCATAGAGTGTGCGCACCTATCTTGGAGTATGATTTAGGCATAGATGATTCTTCCTCTCGATGACGTTGGTGTGAAAATTGAAAACGAAATCATTTCAAGACGGGTTCGGTTTTTAGAGTGGTTTCCCGTTCCTCGATGCTTGTGGAGATCAACAGACCTTGACTGCGTGTCTGAAGGTTGTTGATTTGTTCGAAAAGCAGTTTTGCGGACTGGTAGCCCAACTCGAAGACATCCACGTTTACCGTAGAAATCGTCGGATAAGACAGCTCGGCTATCTGCCGGTTGTCGAAACTGATGATGCCGATTTGTTCTGGAATTTTCAAATCAGCTTCCCGGATCGCTTTCAAAACGCCAAACGAAAGCAAGTTGTCGGCGCAGATGATGGCATCAGGGCGGGTCTCACGTTCCAAAAGTCTCTTGGTTGCCAAATACCCGTCTTCTTTGGTATTGTCGCAAGCAACGACCAGTTCGGGATTAAATGGAATGTGGCTCTTGGCCAACGCCTTCCCATAACCTTCGAAACGACGGGAGCTAAAGACTTTGTCTTGGTTCAAACCTACAAAGGCGATGGTCTTGTAACCTTTCTCCATCAAGATGTATGTGGCGGACTCGCCACCCTTTTTGTTGTCGACATCCACCCAGTTGATGGATTCGATCAGATCGATCGGTTCGCCGATCGAAACGAAAGGGATACCTTCTTTTTCGAAATCGTTTACCATTTTCGAATTCAAAATCGACGCCGGTAATATGACGCCTTCTGTCCGTTTGGCGTTGACGAGCCAGTCCAAGACGCTTTTATTCTTCATCGTCGTATTGAGATTGGCGACGATGAGCAAAAACTCATTTTGATAGACATGCTTTTCGATTCCATGCATCACTTCATAGAAGAAAGGGTTCTGGAAGGACTTTTCATCGTCGACGTCGACGAGCAGGGTCACGGTGTAGGAGTTGCTCATGGAAAGACCTTTCGCCATCAAGTTGGGCGAATAGTTCAGACGCTTGATCTCCTTGAAGACCCGATCTTTGGTTTCCGTGGAGATCAAAGAACTGTTGTTGATGGTGCGTGAAACAGTGGAAACCGATACGCCAGCAGCTTTAGCTACTTCCTTGATATTCGCCATAAACGTCCTCCTTACAGATAAATATGCAAGCAATTGCATAAAAATAAACTCGTATAACCCACGTATAAAGCAATAATATAAGTAGAGACTTAGTTGATAACACATATTTCATGCAAGCGGTTGCATTGAACAAGCATATAATATCATGCTCCTTTTTCGCTGTCAAGGAGTAATCGAAAATATTCCATGAAAAGATATCATGCAACAATTTGAGGCAATCCATGAAGTTGAATGTTCCGTTTATGCCCTGATTGCTGCGGATTTCTAAACCCAGTTTGATGTAGGTACTGACTAGTTGCTCCTGCTTCGACGATGCTGATCCAGATGATGATGGGACAGCATCGTGAACAGAAGGTCATATCATTCGTCTAAAACAGAAGAAGGACAAAAAATACATATAAGCCAATACATAGGATTCTAAAATCATTTACTTAACGAAAGTGCACAACTTTCTTGACAATACCAGTCAATCGTTGGAATTCAATTATGCTTTTACTTGGTGAAGTTTATTTATTATAGATAAATAAGTAATTGAACTATAAAAACAATAAAGTTAAAAAAGCAAATTTTCAATTTTACTGTTAAATATGCGTATTGAATGATACAATATATGCAAGCAAATATTCATTTTATATATAAATTCAGTTGAAAATCGTTCTTTTTGTGATTTATTTGCATATTTATGGTATCAATTGATACCAATCGATTGACAGCAATATTGATGGATGGTAAAATATAAATGCCCAATAAAGATGAAATAAAACGTATTGAAACGAAAATGGAGGTTCAGACATATCTGGACCGTTTAAAATATGCAATTCTCTTGAATTCGACTCGCATCAATGTTGTTAAAAAAAGACAAGTCGATCAGAAAAGGAAAAAAATATTTACAAATAGATATACATTAGGATTTCTTTTTCCGAATGAAGATGAAATTGATGCGATAAGAAGAGAACTAAGTATATTGAGAGTCGAAGACTATATTGAAACAGTAAAAGACACGAGATTTACTAACAGGTCAGAAATGCGAGTTTTTGGAAAAGAACTCCTAGGCAAAGATGTTTATATCAAAATCAGAGTTGAATTGCTCAACTTTTTCCAAGCTCAAGGTAATAGCTCTATTCTAGTAATGTCTTTTCATTTTTCTGATCACAAATTTAAACAATCCGATTTTCCATACAAATAAAAGTGGAGTGAAATAATAATGAATATTATAAAAAGCGAAAAGAAATTATGCTTGTTATGTATGGAAGAGCATGAGGTAGATACTGTAAAACTTTTAGATGAGGAGATCTTCAAAGGAGAAGAACTCTCTTTTGAGGCTACTTATGAATATTGTGCTAATTCAGATGAATATCTTGAAACAGAAGAGATGATAAAAGCCAACAGTTTAGCAATGAAGGATGCATATCGGACTAAAGTAGGATTACTTACATCGGAAGAAATAATTCGAGTTAGACAGAAATACAAAGTAAGTCAAAAAGATTTTTCTGAAATTCTCGATTGGGGAAAAGCAACTATCACCAGATATGAAAATCATCAAGTACAAGATAGAGCCCATGATGAAGTACTAAGAAAAATTGATAATGATCCCAAATGGTTTTTATCGATGTTATTAAAAGCGCGCAAGCTGCTTTCTGATCAAGCATTTCAAAAATACTTAAAAGTTGCCAGAGACCAATATGAGAATAATCAAAATCAATATTTGAAAGATACTATTCTGGCAGTTTACTCTAAATATGAAGATGACAACTGCACCGGTGGCGTGAATTTAAATCTTGACAAAGTAGTTGAAATGATTAATTATTTGGCAAAATATGTGAAAAACCTTCATTTGGTAAAATTATTGAAGATGCTTTGGTATGCTGATAGTTTGCATTTTAAACGAACTGGGAAGGCTATAAGTGGTATGGTATACAGCTCCTTACCCATGGGAGCAGTTCCAGAAGGGTATGAACTTATAATCCGACTATCAAATGTTAGTTTTGAACAAGTAACATACGGTGAGAAAGTTGCTTATAAGTTTCATCAAACTCAAGGATTCGAATATTCGGAATTATGCAAAACAGAACAAGAAGCTTTGAATGATGTAATCACTTCTTTTGGAAGATTGAATGCTGACCAAATTGTCCAAAAAATGCATGATGAAGTTGCATATAAAGTAGCTGAAGATTTTTCTATTATTTCATATGCGTATGCGGATAAACTATCTATTGATTAACTGAATATGAACAAATAGAGCAACAATTGTAAGGCTATATTTTATACATTTACATTGACAAAGCTATCATAATAAAATGTACCCTGTATTGTGGACACACAAAAAAAACTGTGTGTGAAGCAATACAGGGTATTTTTTGTATACAAACAAAAAAACATGATTATCCATCATGTCTTTGAAACTGCTTTCTCAGTAATTTTCTCCTCAGGGAAAATAAGCTTGATTGCTAAACATTATTTGATTTTCTAGGCGATTCTTTTCACTGATTCCCTTTCGACCAATTCCGCGTTTATCTTGACTTGTTGCGGTTTTCCACCACTTGACAGACTGTTGATCATGGCTGAAAATGCTTTCTTGGCATACACATCTTTTTTAGGCCCTGCCGATGTCAGTTTTGGCATCAGACTTTCACATAAGGGGGTATTGTCAAAACTGATGATCGAGATGTCTTTTGGAACCGATAATTCCTTACTGGCAAGTGCGGTATAGATCCATCTTGCCGCTGCGTCGCAGTGGCAGATGAAGGCGGTTGGAAATTCTTTCAATTTCAAATCAATCATGTCGTTCGTCTTTTCAATATTGGAATTGATGTGCCATTCCTCGTTTGCGGGGATCTTCTCTTCGATCAAAGCTTTGTGATATCCTAAGTAACGATCCGCAATCGCCGAGGTTTTGTTGATGTTGCCGACAAAACCGATTTTCTTGTGTCCCATATTGATTAGATATCTGGTTAATCGATATGAAAGATGATAGTTGTCCACATAGACAAAATTCAAGTCATGAAACGGAGAGAAGTAATCAATGTAGATTGTCGAGATGCTGATCTTTTCCATGTATTCCAGGATCTTGTCACTTACTTCTCCGGCAAAGAAGATACCATCCGGTTTATATGAAGTAATAGCATGCTTAATGTTATCTAAAGTGTTTTCCGGCTCAAGAAAGGCAATCTGCAGGAGATTGTTGGTCTTGTTGCACTCAGCGCTCAGAAAATAGAAGATGGTTGAATAAAATTGCTCTGATAGGGTGAGGAAGAAATCCTGGTTGACAAAGAATAGAAACTTCTTGTTTCTCACTTCTCTGGTTATGATTTTTGTTCTGTAGCCAACCATTTTCGCATAATCCTGAATTTTTTTTCTCAGCTCATCACTCACGCCTTTTTGATTGTTCAAGGCTTTGTGGATTGCAACTTTGCTGACATTCATTTCATTGGCTATCGTCTGGAGCGTCACTTTTTTCATGGCTTGACCTCGGTTCTATGCTGATAAATTATCATATATTTTTGCCCTCGTCAAGGATAAAATTAAATTTTAATCATTAATCAATATTTTGTTAACTAAAATTAACCAATTTATCATAAAAAAAGAGCGGATATGTTGATGAATTTATCTGTCTGTTATGATAGTATTACTATGAGGGAAGATAATGAAAAAAATAGTGATTGTATTGATTGCCTGCTTTGTCTTCTTAGTTATTGGCTGTTCCCAAATTACATCAACTACTCTTCAGACGTCGACGACGTCTTTTAGTACTACGGCAACTTCCACTACTCAATCTTTATCTCCGACTGATGGAGCACTGATTCTGAATAATCATTCTGTTCAAAAAAACATCTTCAAGGTCGATGGTTTTTCGAGAATCACTGCCGATTTTTCCGATTATGACTATCTAATGCAGGCCGTGCGTCTGGATGAAATCGTCTTTTCTTTTGCTTCCAATCCAAATGCATTGCAACCTGCATATATCAATTCCAATCCGAACTCTTGGAATCCAATCGGATTTTGGATCGATCAGGCAAGACTTCCCGCAGATTACAACCCGCTTGTTAACGGATATTTGGAAAGAACTTTTGGCGTACCAACTTATTTGGGAGATAACCGAGTATTATCTTCAGGTTCAGAACCCATTACGACTATTTCCATGGTTCTTGGCAGTTCATATGCAAATATCGATAAAAGCAACCAAACATATGGAGATACTCTTTATGATTTTGTCGAGATGGCACTTTCCGGATATGATACCGGTAGTAAGCTTGTGCACAATATTGGTGCCCAGGGCCAGAGCTTTTGGTATGATATCGTTCCCCAAATCATGTTTTCTAGACTTTATGACTTGTATCCAAATACTCCATATATGCGCGAGATGGTTTTGAATGGTGCCGATGAGTGGCTTGAGGCCTTGCCATATTTTGAAACAGACGGATCACCTGATTATGAATTTGTCGGATTCAATGTTGTTTTGGAATCGCCAACAGTTACGGGCGGCCATATCGAACCGCCAAACGGCGGTTTGGCATTTTTGTTCTATGGAGCTTATCAAATGACTGGTGAAGAGAAGTATCTTGATGGAGCAAAAACTGTCCTGGACTATTTTCAAACTTATACTAAGAATCCCAACTATGAAGCCATGACTGATTATGCTCCCTATGTCGCAGCTATCTTAAATACCAGATATGGTACTAATTATGATATCGGCAAGTTCCTCGATTTCTTGTTTGAGGAAGACTCCGCTTTCCGTCCCGGCTGGAGCGTAATGACCGGGAGTTTTGGCGACCACCTTGTTGATGGTTTGGTCGGCCAATCAGGCGATTATGCATTTTCAATGAATACTTTCCATCTGGCAAGCGTACTGGCACCGATGGTGAAATATGACACTAGATATGCTGATTCGATTGGAAAATACCTGTTAAATGTTTATAACAATGCCAAAGTATTTTTCCCGCAGGAAAACACTTTGGCTGAGCAGTCAATGTCTTCATTTTTATCCTATGATCGTTACGGAAGTATCTGTTACGAAGGTTTTAGAAACCAAAGTGGAGGTATGGCTATTGGCGATGCTACAACCACTTTTTCACAACCAAGCGATCTCTCGCTTTATAGCTCTGCTTTTATTGGAGCATTTGCTGGCATGATTTCCCAAACCAACCAGTTTGGTATTCTTCAATACAATTTGAACAATACCGATTCGTTTGGATTCAATGACTATCCCCAGTTTCTTGTCTACAACCCATATGATGAAACAAAAACGATTCGCTTTACAGGCTCCGTCGACAGTTACGATTTGTTCGACACGGTTTCTAATTCATTGGTCGCTAAAAATGTAACTGGTGAAATCAATGTTGAATTGGCTGCGCAAAGTTCCGTTGTGCTAGTCGTTCTGCCTCCAAATAGCCAATATTATGTCGATGGAGACAGCATTTATGCAAATAGTGATTTGATATCCAAATATAGAGCTTCAGTCAATATCATGAATCTTGTTTCGAGACAGGAACTAACTGAAAGTTCTGAGATTGAAATAACTTATTTTGTTCCACTTGGAGATGAAGTAGAAAACATGAAGATCTATTTTGGTGACATTCTCGCATACGATGGCTTACCAATTAGTGTTTTCTCCTATGACAAGTCTATATTGCCTAATACTGATTATGAGATGAAGATTATGATTACAACTGAAAACGGGCTTCAAGATTACGTGACAAAAAGGGTGATATGCAGATGAACAAGATAAAAACTGTAGCAATCCTATTTCTAATCACAATTTTGATCGTTGTTTTGATTGGATGTAAAAATAGTACTACAACAACGAATACCTTAGTCTCTACGACAAGCACAACTACCACTTCAATAACCAATACTACAGCTACAACCCAAAGTGGCAGCACTTCAAATACAACAGTTGCGACCTCAATGCCGATTTGGGATCATCAAAGCATTACGTATCTTGCGGGAAATATTCGCTATTTTGGGAGTGGTACACCTGCAGGAACGGTCAATTATGATTCTATAAATAATCAGGCGATAATCTGGAACACTGATGCTTCGCTTGACAATTACGGAGGAATCCAGACTCCGACCTTGGACCTTGATTTTTCCAAAGCGGTTATCTTCCAGATGGAAGTAGTCGATGTCTATTCTGAATATATCGTCAAACTTGCCGTTGAAGGTGAAAGTGAATATTATTATGTTTTGTCAGACGAACCGAAAACAGGACTTGTTTCTGTCAATGTTGTCGATTCGATGCTATGTGATAAATATATTGTTAGAGGAACTCAACCCGATCCAGGATATTTTTCCGGATGGAAATATGATGGAGTTGTCAAAAACTGTTCTTTCCACATCTTGGCAAAAGGCCCCGATGGAGTAAAACAGACAGCTGAGCTTGTCATTAAGTCAATCTCAATCTATAACGACCAGACCGCAGTTGAAAGTTTGGAAATCCAATCCGATGCAATAGTGGGAGATAAGATCGAACGTTTGAAAAACAGCACAGAGGTGCAACTGTCATCTCTTCTTACACCTAGTGTGGGATTAAACGATGAAGTTATATGGTCAACAGATGACGAGTCAGTAGCTACAGTTTCAGATACAGGTTTATTATCTTTTAGCGGTGTAGGCTCAACTTACGTAAGGGCAACATCTTTAATTGATCAAAGCAAATCTAATCAAGTTTTGGTAAATGTGCTTTCTGGATTTGAAAATCCTATTAATCTCAAGACCCAATTGAACTTACTAACATATGGAGGCTCTGAGACGGATGTCTCATACTTCATGGATTTATTCTTTACGACTTGGGGCGCTGATTTGACGCAACAAGTAGTTCTTTCTCCCCATGGTTATTTAGATTTAAGAAACAGTGATTCAGGAGTAATCTTGGAAGATTACTTTGATAATACCAATGCCTCGCAGATCACAACTGCAAATTCTGATTTGACTGGTGACAAAGCGCTTGTCAGATTTAATCTTGAAGGTGTAAGTTCTGCATCTATTTACCGAAATTTCAATGGAAAATTATATAAAGAGACAAGTCAGAATTTCTTTGACGTAAGTTACGCAACCTATGATGGAACCTTTACAAAAGAAGCAACATACTCTGAACAAATAATCATCGTCTGGAATACAGGTGAAGTAAAGAAGATCGAAGTCAAGCACATGGCTTTGTCAATGATTGACAAATACGAGGCAATTGATTTTGCCGACTCTGATTTATGGACAATACCCGACAGGACCTTGCAGACAATCGATCCCGTCGTGCATCAGTTGAGCCCGGCTTCACTTAGTGTCATAGGTGACACACTTTATCTGAATCAAAACAAATACGCTGAAGCCAAATATTGTTTCGGAGGTATCGTCAGCTATATCTTAACAAGCATTCCCGGTAAAGCTGTTGAAATCGTTTTGGATGTGACAGGATTAAATCAAATGAACGACTATGTCAAGACGATGTGGGAAGTTAAAATCATTTACTATCATGATGCTTCCGGGACGATGGTTGTCAGCTCCAATCCTTTGAAACTTGCTTCAGGAAATACGACCGGTATGCAGAGCATTGTCTTTGAACCAAGCTATCAATATTTCCGGATCTACTTGGTCGCAAATGGATCCGACATCGGCGCTCAGTTTGCCGCTGCCCAGATTCAAATCAAATCTATGAAGATCCAGATTTTAGAATAGGACAACCCAATATGGAAAAACAACTGATCATTGAAGCCAAATCCATAAAACCAACCAGACCCGATTTTGAAGTCATCGGAGTTTTTAACCCGGCGATTACAAGGTATAAAGATGAATATGTCATGATCGCAAGAGTCGCCGAAAAGGTCAAGCAAACAGAGGAAGACTTCATCCTGATTCCGCATTATTCCCATAACAATGGCATCTGCATCACAAAACTTCCTAAAAATAGTCCTGATTTCGACTATTCGGACAGGAGGATCATCAAGAATCACAGTGATTCGTTTTTGACTTCGGTATCGCATCTTAGAATCTTCAAGAGCCTTGACGGAAGTCATTTCGATACTGATCATGGGATTGTAATATTTCCTGACAACATCTATGAAGAATACGGCATCGAGGATCCAAGGATCACAAAACTCGAGGATACGTATTATGTAACTTTTACCGCTGTCAGCAGCAATGGTATCAATGTCAGACTAATGAAGACCACCGATTTTGTCACTTTCAAAAGAATGGGCAATATCTTCCATTCCGATAATAAGGATTGCGTGATCTTTCCGCAAATGATTGGTGGTAAATATTTTGCATTGCATCGTCCGAGCATTTCCCAATTCGGGAAGCTTGACATCTGGACGGCAACGAGTGAGAATTTATCCGATTGGGGCAATCATCAGATCATGCCGGGTGCGAGAGTCAATTATCAGGAAAGTATCAGAGTCGGAGCCGGAGCAGTTCCATTCTTGACAGATAAGGGCTTTGTAGTAATCTATCACAGTGCCGATAAACATCATAACTATCATCTGAGCGCGATGTTGCTTGATCAAGACGATCCAAACATTGTTTTGAAGAAGAGCATTTGCCCTTTGATCAAACCGACTGAGAACTATGAATTGAGCGGGTTTGTGAACAATGTCGTTTTTACCTGTGGGTTGATTAACAAGAATTCTGATGTCTATGTCTACTATGGTGTTTGCGATGAAAACATCGCCATGTGTCATTTAACCATGCAAGAGATCTGGAACAATCTGGGAGTGGATAGTGAGTGAAGACAAGAAGAAGTGTGATCCTTTTTATTTTGGCTTTGTTTCTTATGGGGAGTATTCCGTTTTTATCCGGATGTCAAAAGGAAACTGATGTCCTGAAAATCGCCTTGGATATCGAGGATCAAGACAGGTATGATGAACTCTTTGCCTATTTTCAGGAACAGACGGGTATTGAGATTGAAGCTACCTATGGTCAAGATATTTCCAAACTGGTCGGAACAGCTTCTGAACCTGACATCATCAAGACTTCGACTGTCGTTGTCCAGTCCATGCAGGATTCGCTATATGATCTTACCGACATGATTGCAGCTGATCCAGAAGTTGATCCAAACAATTACATTGATTCAATTATGGAAGCTTTAACGATTGATGGCAGGATCTATGCTCTGCCAACATCGATAAACACATCGCTTTTGTATTACAATAAGGACATGTTCAATGAAAAGAATCTAGAACTCCGTCTGGCGTTCGGACTTGGTCAAGATGAAAATATCTATCCGAAAGCAGATTGGACCTATGGCGATTTTCAAAAGGCGGGGGTAATTCTCTCTGAATACACGACCTTGCCGGACAATTCCAGAGTATATACTAAATTTGGCGCTGAGACTCAACTGAACTGGTGGGGCGAATGGCTGGTTTATCTCAATCAACTGGGCGGAAACTTTTATCAAGCGGGAACCGACAATCACGTGACAGCTATTACTAGCAATGAAGCTGTACTGGCGACACAGTTCTTCCGGGAAAAATCAATGGGTGATGAATTAGAGAAGTTCGCTCCGGACGCAGTCGAAGCAGCTTCTTCATTCAGTTTCATGAGCGGAAACGTCGCGATGATCTTTGGCGGACACATGGGCGATTGGTACAGCTATGATGCCTTAGGACTCAACTGGGATGTTCAAGTGTTGCCAACACCCGCTTCAAACCCCGATGCAACAGGCGGAGAGATTTCCTCGGATGCTTTCGGAATTTCCGTTAGAAGCAGCAAAATCGAACAGGCATTTCTGTTTCTAAAAATGTGGGCTGGCGTTGATGGAGCCTTGAAGATGTATCAATACGGCAAAGTCGGAGCCCTGAAGAACATGCAGGATTTGATTGAGGCTTTGCCAATTGATGAACAAAAGACAATCAATATCGAGGCGGTATTTCAAGCGGCATCGATTGCTGAGACCCTACCTAGAGAAAAAGATTTTTCCAAAGTTATGCGGGAAATGGTGATGACTGAGATCTATCGTCTCATGTATGATGGAAGAGGCGCAGAAACTAATGCTTTGACAGTCCTCACCAGGATTAAAACCAATGTCGATTCATATTATGCAGGTTTATACGATTAATTAATTATAGAGGATAGGAAATGAAAGCAGAAAAAGCCAAAATTCTGAAGAAGAACTTTCACAAAGACTACAAATACTTTCTGATGTTCGCAGGAATTTCGATTCTTGGTTTTTTGCTCTTCTATCTTTATCCGATTGTAAGAACCTTAATCCTTAGCTTTACCAATAAAACGATCTTTTCCTTATCGACAGATAATGTCGGTTTGGAAAATTACATTTACGCTTTGACCCAGGATCCTTTGTTTTTCAAGTCGATTGGCTTGTCGCTTATCTTTGCGACGATTAGCGGAGTTGCAGTCCTTATCACATCGCTTTTACTCGCCCTGCTTTTGAATTCCAAAGTCAGGGGCATCGGGATGTTTCGAACGATTTATTTTCTGCCGTTCATAATACCATCATTTGCGGTAGGTGCTGTCTACAAGAACGTCTTCAATCCGACGACCGGACTTATTAACAAAATTCTTGATCTCTTGGGTTTTACTAATGTGCCTTTGTGGTATGTATCTCCGGAATCAGCACTTATGACGATGATTATCATCAGTTCATTAGGCTTTGGGGTGAAAATGCTGGTCTTTCTTTCTGCTTTGCAAGGCATTCCAGACAATTATTACGAAGTAGCGAAAATCGAAGGTGCATCCAAACTTCAAATGTTCAGGAAAATCACTTTGCCTTTGATTACCCCAATGTTGTTTTTCAATGTCATACTAATCACCATCGATGGGTTAAAGGCCTTCAATTTGGCCTTCGTCATGGGAAACGGACAAGGTTTTCCTGCTAATTCCACTTTGCTTTTCCCAATCTACATGTTCATGACGGCTTTCAATATGCCATTCAGGCTAGGCTATGCGGCAGCGATGGCGTGGCTATTCTTCCTCTTGATCTTGGCTTTAACAGGACTTAACTTCCTCGTTTCGAAATATTATGTCGAGGAGGATGTCAGTTAGATGGATACTATAACTATAAATCCGATGAAAATAAAAAAGAAGATGGATTCTAAATGGGTGTATATCCCGCTTGTCATCTTCGCTATCATCGCTTTGTTACCACTATATTATTTAATCATAACTTCGTTCAAAAGTTTCGATGAGGCATCGACGCAGGCCACAATGTGGCCCCAGTCAAATGCACTGATCGACAATATCCGTTTTGTCCTGACCTATCCTGATTACAAGGTTATTCGCATGTTCCTTAACACGATGTTCATATTTGCCTTGAAAACATGTGGAACAGTTTTCACTTGTTCATTGGTTGCCTATGGTTTTGCCATGTACAAATTTCCGTTCAAGAAAATAATTTTCTTTGTCTTATTGGCAACGATGATGATTCCCGGAGAAATATTGGGAATCCCGATCTATGAATTCATGGTCAACACTGGTTTAAAAGAAATAGCCTATATTCCTTTATGGATATCAGCCTGGTTTGCGACAGATGTCTTCATGATCTTTTTGTTCAGACAGTTTTTCCAGACGATACCCAAACCCTTAATCGAAGCCGCCAGAATGGATGGCTACGGCGAGTTTAGGATTTTCTTCAAGATTGTTGTTCCACTTAACATACCAGTATTCGTCACAGTCATATTGTTATATTTCATTGGTACTTACAATGACCTATATGGTCCGGCACTATACATTTCGCAAAAATCCAACTGGGTCATGGCAAACAGCATCGTTATCTTCGAGAATCTTTATAGAAGCGGTTCAAGCTCATACATCGTGCCTTGGAATTATGTTTCAGTGGCGAGCTTGATCGCACTGGTTCCTGAGGTGTTGTTGTTTGCATTTATGCAGAAACAGTTTATGGAGAGCGTTGCGGGGGCGGGGATTAAAGCATGAAAATAAAATTTGTTGACAAGCCAACAGCAATCGAAGAACTGTTGATTGAAAAAAGAATGTGTAAAAAAGTGTTATATACTAGTAAACTTCGCTTTGCCGGAGTGAGGGGTTATGATGTGTATAATATTAGTCATGAATTCTCCTTTGCCGGTCTTGATTGGATTGCCGGAAGAGTCGAAAAAAGAAGCAGCGAAATTTCCGGAGTAAGGGTATTTCAAAAAGATAAAGAAGATATCTATCAAATCACCAATCATTCCTTCTCACTAATGCAAGATCCGTTTGTCACATTTTTTGACAATGAGATAATCTTAGGGGGTACCAGAATTGAAATCGATTTGGATAGAAGAATTACTAACTGGCACACGACGTTTTTAAAAGGCGATAAACTTGAGAATCTAAAAGAGTTTCTTCAAGCCCCTGACAAAATGAAAGATGTGAGACTTCACAAGTCAGGCAAAGTCCACCTGTTCACAAGACCACAAGGAGAAATCGGCGGAAGAGGAACAATCGGTTATCAATCTTTTTCTGAATTATCAGAAATAACTACGGAAAAGATTGCCAAAGCGAAGTTGTTGACGAGTCACTTCATCGAATCGGAATGGGGCGGTGTAAACCAGATCCTGACTTTGAAAAACGGAATGTTAGGAATCGTTGGACACATCGCCAAAATGAGTGAGGGCGACGTCAGGCATTACTACGGTATGGTTTTTTGTTTCGATCCTGTGACAAAAAAATCATCAAAGATAAAAATCATTTGCGAAAGAAGCGACTTCCCTAAAGGCCCTGCAAAGCGGGAAGATTTGCACGATGTCGTATTCCTTGGCGGACTTGTCCGCAACAAGAAAAACATGGCTACGATTTATACCGGACTCTCGGATGCGGAAGCATACGAGGCCGTGATCCCCGATCCATTTTTGGAGTATGAGGAGTAATTAATTGATGAAAAAGCTCATTGCCCTAAACTTCATCTTGTGTCTTGGCTTCATGTTTGTGGGTTGTGTCTCTGATTCTGAAGAGACAACTACTGTCAATCAGACTACCACAACTTATACTACGGCACCAGTTGAGACAACCACCAGTGCGACCACTTTGGCCAAACAATGGTTGATGTTTGATTATGAGCTGACAAACGATTTGGAGTATCTAGCATACTCATTGTCTGATTTCGTGATTGTATCGGGAAACAATATTACCTCTGCAGACTGTACAATTAATACTGAAACCAATGCGATCACAATCAGTAAAGATTATCTTTCCTATTTGGAACCTGGCGAATATGAATTCACAGTTTATAGAGTTGATGATACAGAGCAGATCAATGTCTTGATTTTGGAAAGACACCAGGCTAACAAAATTATCAACAAAGGTTTTGAAACCGGTGATTTGTTCGGTTGGAAAACATATACGGTATTTAAAGGCGAAAGGCAACTATTAAGTTTTGTCCCTGAAGGTGTTATTTCGAATCAGACCATTTTGGATACAGAAGCCCTCTATAATGGAGTTGGGGAGTTTGTTTACGGCATCTCGCCTGATACTTCAAGCGATTTGTGGAACGAATTAATGGGTATTATCCAATCTTCTGTCTTCACGCTTGCAGGCTCTGGATTCATTTCTTTCTATCTTGGCGGAGGCAGTAATCCTAATCTGACTTACCTGTCAGTAAGAGATGCTTCAAATGATATGGAAATAGCCAGATTCGGACAAAATTCAGATAGAACAGAAATTGAAAATGCGGCACAGATGACAATTTATAAAGCCGATATATCTGAATACATCGGCTCCGATCTATATCTCGAGTTTTGTGACTATGGATCTAGTGATGGCAATTATCTGACCTTTGATGAAATCGAAACTTATCATGAGACTGAACCTGATGATGGCATCCTGGCTATCGATATCAAACCAGTGTTTAATCAACCTTACTTCACGAATCAAGTTGCGAATGGTAACTTTTCCCAAGGCCTTCAGAATTGGTCAACGGTAGGCGAAAACCAAGGGTATCTTGTCGACTCTGGAGTTTTGAAAAGCAATGAAGCAGGAGATGCTTCAACTGGAATGATTCGCTCTACCCTATTTAGAATCACCGGCAGTGGCATCATCACTTTAGAACTCGGCGCAGCCCAAGGGACAAGATTTGACAAGGATACTTATGTCTCGATTAAAGAATTAGGAACCAATAGAGAATTATTTAGATTTGCGAACCGCAATCATGACGGTATCTTCATGGTGCAATATTACGTAGACCTGTCAGAATATCTCAATTATATTTGTTATATTGAAATCGTCGACAACGCTACAGGAAGTTACGATACGATTTTTGTCGATAACATCATCACATATTATGAGGAATTACCGGTATTTGACTTTAGCCAAATGGCTGTCAATTTGAACGAATAGGAGGTAGCTATCATGAAAAGAAACGCAATCATCATTTTCACTTTGTTCGGTTTCTTGATTTTTGGCATCGGTTGTGGCAAGCTGACAACCACTTTTACGACTACCTATTCGTCAACAACAGCCACTTATTCAACAACCACAGGAACTTCGACCAATACTAGTCAGACAACAACCGTCTCGGCTGTGACGACTTTATCAACAGCCATGACTTCCACTTCAACAACCGAGACGTCAAATAGTAGCACTACGACCTTGACAACGATTCCAACATCTGCTACATCTACTCAAACTACTACAACTGCAACAGTTCCCACGACAACTACAACAGCCGCTACAACTGCTACAACAATCCCTACAACTGCGGCAACAACCTCTACAACAACAGCGTCAACTACAGCAACTACAACTACAGCAACTACTTCTACAACCACTGCAACAACTACAGCCACTACAACGGCTGTTACCACCGTGACAACCGTCCCTACTACAACCACCGAGTTTACGACAACTACTACGACTAATGCATATCTTGAACCTGTAATCTATTTTCCAGAAGGAAATAATGTATATACCTTTGGTAGTTCAGTCAATCTGGATTTGATCTATGATTTTGACGGAGCCGCGCTTTTGACATTCAAAGTCGATGAAGTAACCGTAGAAGTTACTAACTACTCGGTCGATGGCACTTCAATTTCCATCAACTCCAGTTTCCTAGACACACTTTCGCTAGGATTGGGCCATGAGATCGAAGTGACCACGCTTGGAGGCAGCGCTACGCTTTTCTTCATTGTTAACGATACACCAGAAATATTGGACAAAACAGATTTCATCAAATATCCTGGAGAAACAATTGTCAATGAAAACTTCAGTGTCTTGGCCCAAAATCAAATCGGTAGTCTCGTGTATCAGATCGAAACCGAAGCCGATTACGCTTCTTTCACAGATTTTGGCAATGGGACATTCAGTTTCACTCCGGCTTCAGTGTTTGTCGGGAGCATCTATTTTACTTTAACAATCACCGATGAATATGGAGCTTCGGCTACAAAAGATATCGAGCTTATCTATAAGAGTGTGAATCCAATTATTTATGATTCCCAAGGTGAAAAGATCATCAACAAGGACACACTCTCTGAAGACCTGATAATGACGGTCGACACCTTCGGAACCGAATCAAGTTCGCTTTACTTTGAAATGACGGATGTATTGCTAGATGATATATCCATCGGTCTCGAAAATGTAATTTTCAAAACCGATGGCGATCCACGCTACTTTTCCGTCAAACAGGCTTTCTTAATCAGTTTACCAGTTGGGATTTATACTTTCACCTTGACGACTGAGGCAGGCAGCGCAGATTTCATCGTCAATGTGTATGCAGCTTTAAGTGCTTCAGTAGCAAACAAGAATTTTGACAAGCACAATCCTCAAGCGGTGTCTTTCTTCTTGGAAGGCTTGCCAAATGTGTGCAATAACGTAAAATATGCATCGGTTATTATCGTTTCGGCAAACTATCAATTTTCGGAAGGCACAATCATCTTTACCTCAGATTATCTTGCGACGTTTGGATATGGGGAGAGGGTGTTTGTCTTCAATAATGGCTATGGTGATACAGAACTCACTGTAACAGTCATCGATTCAAGAGTGCCAATCATCATTTCGACAGGTCTCACATATTTTGGCGGCACAGAACAAGCATTAGAAGTTTTGTTCAATTTATATGATGAAGCAATAACTTCACTGAAATATGACTCAATAGATGTAGACACCGATAACTACACCTTCACAAATGACGTCTTGACTATTTTAGGTGACTATTTGGAAGTAATAGCTTCAGGTGAAACTTCGCTTGATTTTACTTTGGTAACGACTGGGGGCAATGTCTCATTCCAAGTCACAGTCGAGCCGGAAGTGATCTTGCCGATAGCAACTCTAATCAGTGACGATTTCCAAATTGATTTCCTAAACGATGTCACATTCCAGATTGATTTTGGCGGGAATACTTTCTCAGCCATCAAATATGATGGTACAAATCTTGTCGAAGACGAGGATTACACCTATAATTCCACAAGCAAACAAATCACATTCTTAGATAGTTTCCTAATCACCATCTTTGATTCAGTACATACAACATATAATTTTGATTTGATAACTGTAGAAGCCAATAATATCGTGATGCAGGTTGATTACGAATCCGCTTTGAACAAAGTAGTGAACGGCGGTTTTGAAACCGGAGATTTGTTCGGCTGGACAACTTATGCTTTGTGGAAGGATGAAGCGGGACTGGTATCGTTTATCAATGAACGTGTCGTCTTAACTCAGTACTATGGATCAAGTAACACCGATCCATATAACAAAGACGGAATGTATCATTTCGGTGTTTATGCCGAGCCATATGACAACACCAACAAAGATATAAACCAGGAAAGAATGGGGATGCTGAGATCCAGTAATTTCATATTGGCGGGAAGCGGTTATATCTCCTTCAAACTTGGGGGCGGGAAAAACTCAGGGACGGCCTATGTGTCCGTAAGACTCGCCACAACAAATGAAGAAGTCGCTCGTTTTGCAAATCGTAATTTTGGTAATACAACGATTAGCGGCACCGCGAATGCGGAAGCCTATATGTTCCAATATTATTATGACTTGAGTGAGTATCTCGGAGAAGAGCTGTATTTCCTGATTGTTGATGCAGCATCACATGAATGGGGTGTTCTATCATTTGACAGTTTTGATACTTTCTATTCTGAAACACCATCAGTAACCTCAAGCCAAGAAGCATATGACATCTTGCCTAATATTTCAGGTGTAGGCAGCGCAACAAATACGATTCCCAATGGAACGCTAACGAGCAATTTGACTTCTTGGGAAAATCCCAATGGCGTGTTCCAAATCGCCAATGGCGGAGCCATCAGCAATGTTGTAGGCGACAGTGGACTAGGCGTTTTGCGTTCACCTGCTTTCACGATTGATGGGGCCAATGTTTATCTCCGTTTCGAGTTTGCCGGTTCGATTGCCTATGACAAACAGGTTTTCATAATTGTAAAAGAAGTTGGAACCAATCTTGAAGTATTAAGGTTGGTTAGAAGAGCTGATCTTTCAAGTCTTTCACCTTCGGGTGATTTCCAGGTTCATTGGTTTGACTTGTCTGATTTGTCTCCCGACAAGGAATACTATCTTGAAGTTGTAGACAACATTAACGGAGGCTGGGGCGTTGCTTTGATCAGAAATGTCCAACTGCTTAGCACGGGATATGGCAATGCCAATGAAGAAGCAATCAACACGTTCTACGGTCTGGCCTATGTCGACCAGGAAGACGGCGGAAACAGGATCCCTGTTTCAGACCTGAGTCCGGTTTCCTTTTCCAACACCGATTTTGTAATTACTACATTGGGTGAAGACCCCAGTGATGAAATCAGGATCAATTATCAGTCCAGCGTGGAAACTACGATTGTGGAATACACGCTTGCAAGCGATTCGTTATTTGCGGACTCGACAAAAATAACTGTGACTGGTGACATTTTTTCCACCGACATCAATGTTGTCGGAGGAATTACCTACGGTTTTGATCCAAGATATGTAGCGAGCGTTGCCTTAACCGGATTGGAACCAGGCACCGAATATATTTACCGGATCTGGGATGGTTACAACAAATCCCCAGTCTATGATTTTGCGACCGCTGGAAGTGATGACCAGTTCCGCTTCCTCTACATGACCGACACTCAGGCCGAAACCAATCTGCAGGCGATGATCACCCGAGACCTGGTCGCAAATGCTTATGCAATTTATGACGATTATTCGTTTAGTCTCAACGCGGGTGATCTGGTTGAGACGGCCGCAAACGAGCTTTACTGGGAATGGTTTTATGAATCACTAAACAATCAATTGCCCTTAGTGACCGTACCCGGCAACCATGATTACAGAGATTATACTTTGAGTATTGCGACCCCAGACTATTACAATACCTTTTTCAATAATCCCCAGAACGGACCGGTTGAATATCTGAATACTTCTTATTATTTCGTTTATGAAAACACCTTGTTCATCATGATCGATGTCGTAACCGGAGATAACCTTGCCTCCCAACAGGCGTGGCTGTTGGATGTCGTTGAAAACAACCCGACAACCTTTATCATCGTCTCAACGCATTACAGTCCTTATGGGACATATCATGATTCAGATGCCGAGCAGATGATCACCGATTGGCTGGATGTATTCGATGAAGCTAATGTCGATTTGGTGCTTTCGGGGCATGATCACATCTATGCGAGAACGGGTTTGCTTGTCGGTGGCGTTGAAGCCACTGATCCCGACACGGGAACATTGTATTTTATCGGCGGGTCCGCAGGTCACAAACTATATCAGGTTGATACGGGCGAAGCGGATATTTATGATTTTTATCTGGCTGACACTGTCAGTACCATCAGTATGATCTCGATCACTGACGACCAGATTCTGATTGAATCGATTGACGGGTCCGGAAGCATTGTCGACACGTTCACAGTGTCCGCTAAAAGCAGCAGTCCTGCATAAAATAATTTTTTCAATATAAAATATGAAGAAGGAGGGATGAAACATGAAAAGCAAATTAATCTCGGCTGTGGCAATCATTTTGTCGCTAGCATTTGTTTCAGGCTGTGCCAAGGATACTACTGAATCAACGACTTCGACACAAGCGACTACCATGACTACGACCACAAACCTGAGTTCTGGATCGACTTCTTCACAAACCACGACCCAGACCACGAACGCTACAACCAACTCATCCTTTCCCACATCTGCATCAACTACCTTAACGACACTTGCGACAACTGCTGATCCGTTGGCAGAATTCATGATTGAAAACGGCGGTTTCGAAACCGGAGATCTCTCCGGGTGGTCGATACTCTCCGGCACGGCTTTTGCCAACACCTTCGTCACTTCAGATGACGATATTCCTGTTAATGAGATTTATCCCTATCAAAAAGACGGAACCTATCTATACGGAATGTATCCGGAGTCCAATACCGGACAGATGCGTTCAGAGGCTTTTGTCCTTAGTGGCAGCGGCTATGTGTCCTTCTTGATGGGCGGAGCCACGAACAAAGGTCTGACTTACATTTCGATTGTCGAGGAAGGCACGAATCTCGAATTATTCAGAATCACCAATGAAGCATATTATGATGAACTTACTGAACAATATGCGTCGGAATATCCCGCTACACTAAATCGCTACTTTGTCAATTTATCAGCCCATCTCGGTAAAACCGTCTATTTCCTGATTGTTGACCAGGCGACACAAAATGCCGGATATATCACTTTGGATGATTTTGAAACATATTATCCAGAAATTCCATCAATTGGAGAAGACATCCTCGCCACCAACATCAAACCAGTTTTCGTGCCCCTTGCAGGCACACCAAATGTCCTCTATAACGGTTCTTTCATGACCGGAACGCTTTCGGGCTGGACTGTGGTCGGAGAAGCAGGCTGCTTCCTTGATTCACACATCAATGTCAATCACCGGCTGAGCAATCGTCCAAATGAAATGGCAATTGGTGTCTTAAGGTCTTCGGCCTTCAAAGTCGGAGGCGAAGATATCATTTCCTTCCGCCTTGGCGGAACGAAACACGAAGACTTGACGTATCTTTCAATCAAGAAAGTCGGAACGAACGAAGAAGTGTTCCGGACCTATAGCGATAGGTGGATTGAAGCTGATGAAGAAAAAACACATCTCTATTTCGTTGATTTAAGTGAATATCACGAACAGACACTATATATAGAACTTGTCGATAATTCCCGGGAAGACTGGGGACTTATTACTGCGGAAAGCTTTATCACTTACTATAGCGAGGTGCCTTCAATCACCGATGAGATTGCCTTGAATTTGTTGGATTATATAAATTATGACCGCGACTACCAGGCTATGCGAGATTATGTCGATCCTTTGATAACTGGTATCGAAGACGAAACAGAACGGATCACTTTCGAGAAAACATTCTATGCGACTATCGACGGGATTCAAAACAACGTCAATACATGGCCTAGTGTTCTCAATTATCTGCCGGACGGCAAAACCTTCGTCTATACCGGTGATATCCATGCGATGTGGTTAAGGGATTCTAGCGCCCAGGTGCTAGCATATTTGCAGTTTATGACACTAGACGTTGATGTTCAATATATGGTAAGAGGCCTGTTATTACAACAATTCGAACTGATCAGGCGCGATCCCTACGCCAATGCGTTCAATCTCGACGGATCAACCTTAGAACGCAAATTTGAGCTTGATTCACTTTGTTATCCGTTATGGCTGGCAAATGAATATTATCAAATCACAAATGATGCCTCAATCTTTGATTATTTCTTTGAAATGACCGTCGACATAGTTATTGATACCCTGATTCAAGAACAGACCCATTCAGATCTGAACTATCGGATTGAAAATGAAACCGACAGAACCATCGGTTCACATGATGTAAACACCGCAAGCAATCTGATTTGGAGCGGGTATCGTCCAAGTGACGATGTCAACGTCTATAAATTCAATATTCCCGGAAATATGTTCTGTGTTTCTACGCTTGAAAAGATGGTTGCCTTGTTCGAGACTTTGGATCTCGATCCTGTAATCAAAGCTAAAGCAGAAACGCTCGCAGTCTCAGTCAGGACCGCTATCGAAACATATGGAGTTTATAACGATCCCGTCTATGGTATAATCTATGCCTATGAAGTCACTGGTTTCACAAGCGATGTCAATTCATCAGATGATAAATTGTTGGTCGATATAGCAAACATCCCCAGTCTCTTGTCAATCCCCTGGATTGGCTATGCAGATAATGCAGATGATACTTATATAAATACCAGAGCCTTCATTTTAAGTGATGATAATCCATATTACTATGAAGGAATCTATGCTTCGGGCATCGGCGACCCGCATGATAGTATAATCCACGATCATCCGGAATTACCGGTTGTCTGGCACATGTCTTTGGCAATGCAAGGCATAACTTCTTCCAATTCGGAAGAAATTGCATTGATGATTGAATACATGACTGATACCACTGGTGGAACCTATGTCATGCACGAAGCCTTCGATGCTTCCAATCCTACCAATTACACCCGCGATTATTTCACTTGGCCTTGTGCCTTGTATGCATATTTGTACCTGACGGAAGTATTATCCGTCAATCTGGACTAAAGGAGAAAGACATGAGAAAAAAAATCATTTTGCTGGTGCTTCTGGGGGTTTTGACAGTTCTTGCCGGATCAACCAGACAATATACAATTTTGGCAGACGCTCCCGTCCGTGAATATGGTGTTGACCTGGCCTATGGCAGAAGAGTTGTCTCAACTCCAAGCCTGGACTCGAATCTGAATATCTACGCAGTCGATGGCAATCTTTCGACCAGATATGCGGCTGAAGCAATCGATAATGCGTTCTTCTATGTCGACTTAGGCTCGATTGAAAAAGTTGGGAAAGTAGTAATTAACTTTGAAGCAGCCTACGCTGCAGAGTATAAGATACTGTTATCACTAGATGCCGTGACTTGGACAGAAGTGGCAAACATTACAAATACCGGACCTACAATCGATGAAATCGTATTTCCCGAATATCTGGAAACCAGATTTGTCAAATTTCTGGGTGTTGAAAGAGGTCTGGAATATGGATACTCATTTTACAGTTTTGAAGTCTATGGACCCGAGAATCTAGCAAGTAGTGCGACGGTTTTGGAAGTTTCCAGTAACGAGAGCGAAGCTGTCCACAATAAATCAATGATGACAGATAATTTGGCAACTACCAGATGGGCATCACTCGCATCAGCTGGAGACAATCAATACGTCATTATCGATTTAGGATCACTTCTATCCTTTGACACCGTGAAGATTCGCTGGGAAGTATCTTTTGCCAGAAGTTTTGCGATCTATTCGCACTCTGAATTGGAGGCTGCGCCTTCAAGGAATGATTCCGGTTGGGAAGAGATAGTCAGATCTGATGTCGGACTTGGCGAAGTCGACAGTTTCCAATTGGATGAACAGGCTATGAGCCGTTTCATCAAAATCGAACTGATCCAAAGACAAACCAGCGAACAGACTAAACGTACAGGACGTTTCCCATGGGAATCAACTTTTTCAATCTATGAATTTGAACTATATGATTGGAATTCTATTCACGCGGTCAAACTTGGAAACGTCATGGAATTTTCCAAGAATTCTCCCGCTTGGGCGGCAATGACCAACATCACTTTGAATCCATCGGGTTTGTTACTCGCTCCGCTTGGGTATCCGAATGCTGCAGATGGAGTTGTAACCAATCTTGCCAGTATCGCAGATGGAGACATTCCCGGATTTGAATCATATGGAACCTATAATCCCGCGGTAATCTATGATAGCGAAAACAACCTGTTCCATATGATTTACAGAGCTGAACTTCCCGATAATTTTGCCAACTACTTTGGCAGCAAGTATGAACTTGGCCACATGTCGACTTTAGCTTATGCTTATTCAACTGATGGCATCAATTTCACAAGAGGAGATGTCAACCCTATAGCCTGGCCGACAACTGCCGATGAAGCAGGTGGCGGTTTGGAAGATCCAAGAATGTTTAAAATCGTAAACGATCCCAACCGTGGCGGTCTTACTACTTATTACATTACTTATACAATGTATGACAATTCACTGACAAGAGAGGGAATCATGTATACCCATGATTTTGAGACTTTTGTCAAAGTCGGAAGAATCGCCCCAAATTATGGCGGTGCAATTAAATCAGGCACCTTCGTGACCGATCCGGAAGGCAATGCGGTTCTGATCAATGATCCTCGTCCTGGCAAAACAGGCAAAGTCTATATGATCTATATGAAAGATGGCAGTTATACAAGAATCGGTTTTACCGAGGATGTAATTAATATTTTGCCAGAAGATATCATCGATATCGACACTTCGAATTTTGGCACAAACGACATTGAAGATATTACCAAAGGCAATGAATCATGCATGGCTTTGACCAATATTTATGGTGAGGATGATGAGAACATCTATTTGATGTATGGCGGAGGAACCCTAAGCAATTCAGACATCCAGAACCAACAACCAAATGTCTCCGGCTGGTTTTATGCTTTAGGAGTACTGAAAACGACAAAATCCAATCCGTTTGAACTAACAAACATTTCAATTGATTTAGATGAGCCAACGATGTATCCCACCGACACCAACAAGATCGACTATGGTCTCTTCAACAAGTGCATGTTCGCTGACTCGATGATTCGTTACGACAATCAATGGTACTTATATTACGGTGCAGGCGACATGTATGTCGGAATGGCTACATCAAGAGCTGATTTCTCCGCTGGAGCGGTTGAATACGCAAAAGCAGGAAATATCTTGACTGCTACTACACTCGCTCTAAACAAGAAATGTGGGCTCGACAAGTCGGATTACATGATCGAGTTGGTAAGCGAAGTGTATCAACTTGATGGTACTTTGATTGACACATTTGTTGCGCCATATACAATTGAACACTTCACTCACAGTCCGCTTGGTGGTTACTATGCCGGAGAAGAAATATCTCTAGACATCAATTTGGACGAAGCACTGGGACTAATGGATAGTTATTATATCGTTACCTATGTCCGCGATGCTTCAACGCTGGAGGTCATCAACAATATCTCAAGTTATCTGGAAGTCACATCAATTGTGACCTCCACGGCGAAGTAGGGTGATGATGATGAAAAAAATAACCTTCTTCCTTGTAATATCCTTTGTATTAATTCTAATGGCAGGCTGCAATGGTAAAACCACAACAAGCCCTACTACCACATCAGCTACCACAGTGAACACAACCACGACAACCACAATCCTGACAACTGGCACCACAACAACTGACTATGTCTTGCAACAGCCTACAAATATCGTCGTTGAGGATAATATCATTACTTGGAACACAGTTCAAAACGCAACTTCATATGTTGTTAAGATAGGCGACACAGAGACTCCATCCCTTACTACCAGTTTCCCGGTTCCCGATTCTGTCTATGGAAGCACATCCATTTCCGTAAAGGCAATCGATGCCACTCATGAATCTGCATATTCCGAAATCTATTTGACAATTATCGTCAAAACACTCTCATATCCGGAAAACATCATCCAAACAGACAATGTCATTTCCTGGGACGAAGTCACGTTCGCAATCGGTTATGTGATCAAAATCAATGGTGTCGAGTATTTCACCTACGATACAGAATATGAAGTCGATATCAATGTAGCGTCAAATATCCAGGTTTTGGCCGTAGGCGATACCGAAACTTATTTGGAATCCAGCGTTTACTCTCTGGTTCTGCAAATAAAAGTTCCGCTTGTCGCGGTTACGAATATCCGTTTTGAATCTGGGGTTCTAACATGGGACGTTGTCTTACATGCGGATAGTTACATATTAGTCTTAAATGATGACGAAGCAGCAAGATTGCTTTCTACTAACACCTTTTCAGAGGTAAGCGGATATTCAGGCGAAGTGAATGTAAAAGTAATTGCTCATGATACCTCAGACACATATTTGAATTCGGTAGTATCAGAAGCTGTTGTGATGTTTCCTGAAATAACGCTTGGTATCGTTATCAATTTGGAAATTATCGATGATACATTGCATTTTGACCTAGTCAACCTTGCGGATAGTTATGATATATATCTGAACGGTGAGTATTATGTTAACGTAGAAACCAATTCTTACCTGATACCGCAAATCATCCTTGATGATGAAACAAGTTATTTACAAGTAATGGCTAAATCAGAGATTCATCACTCATCGCCCCTTAGCGAAAAGAAATATGTTTCTGTTGAAATAATTACTACTTATGAAGAATTGTTATTGATTACAAGTAATGGCAGTTATGAATTAGGAAATAATATCGAGGCAACAGGCAGTTGGACACCAATTGATTTTAGCGGGTATTTCAATGGCAATGGTTATGAAATCTCCAATTTATTGATCGATACTGCATATGAAAACACCGGATTCTTTGGTTTATTGAATGAAGCAACAGTCTTGAGTCTGATATTATCAGGCACAATCAATATCGATTCCGATATCTATCAAATCTCCGTTGGAGCTTTGGCCGGCAAGGTAACATATTCTATCATCAGTGACATCGATATTGACTTCGACATTGATGTTGATTCTGCAAACGGTATCGGCAATGTAGGTGGCGTATTCGGAGTCTTGGAAAATACCTTTATCGACAACATCCATTATATGGGTGATATTACAGCCCATAACATGATTACCGGAGGCTTTGTCGGTACTTCATCAAATCCGGAAATCAACTCCCGGATCGAAAGATCAAGCGTCTACACGACAATTACTGTCTCCGGAGGCCTGGAAAGTTTTGCAGGTGGATTCATCGGTAAGTTTACAAACAATATGTTAGAAATCAATACTTCCTATGCCAATATTATCTTGCAAGGCGCAAGCTATGTCGGAGGATTTGTGGGCTACATGGGATCGGGAACAATCACGAATTGTTACAGTTATGGCCCAGTCGAGGCAACAAACAACGATTTTGTCCATCTAGGCGGCTTTATTGGCCATGTCGAGGGTTATAACGTATCAATCTCGAAATCGTACACTGTCGCCCAATTATACACCGATGCAACGGGTATTGAGGTCTATGTAGGTTCCTTTAGTGGCAAAACACCTGGTGGAACAATTGCTAATATCTACGCCAACTGTTATTACGACAGATTGACGAGTACCCTGGATAGAATCGGAAACACAGTTACAGGAAGAGGCGATGGCATTACAGGGGTGAATATTTTGTCGCTAACAGGATTAACCGGATTCGATCCATCAATCTGGGATTTTTCCGGACCATATCCAATTCTTATTTGGAACTATGAATAGTTGCTAATTAAAATTACAATATAAAAATAATGAAGGAGGCGGTGTCTTTGATTGTAAACGATATCAGTCAATCATCACAGCGAGTAATTTGAACAAAGGATTCGACTTCACGATTGCCAAAAAAGAATGAATGGACAATATGGAAAAGAAGCAATATTTGCACGTTCCTTATTGAAAAAGAGGAGGACACACTATGAACGAAAAAAACAAGAAAGAAGAATATGTAAAACCAATGATTGAAATCATTGAGTTCAGCTTGGAAGAAAGCATCGCGACTAGCCTTGATTTCGGTCCCTCGACGATGTGCGGAGAGGAGATGTGGTAAGCCATGAAAAAAACATTCATTTCCTTTGCACTGCTTTTGCTTTTGGGGACATTTCTAGCGCTATGTTCCTTTAACATCACGGTATCGGCTACAGGCGTCCAACAAAGTGAACACTACGTTGACGTCTACCTGACATCTTATTTCGACCCCGATAACATCATCGATACTGAAATTATCGTTCCATATGAGGACGACATGTGGTTTGATGAGGCAACAAACTTACTCTACACATTCGGCACTTCCGATTGGGATGTCGGCGTGGAAATTCCAACAGCACAGCCGGGAAGTCCTATTGAATACGACATGTGGTTCGACGAAGCCGCGGATACATTGTACACATACGGAACAGAGTGGGATTCAGGAGTCGAATTACCGATTGCAGACCCAGGTCTCACATATGGACAAACACTATCATTTGCAGCGGATGTCGGCACGATGGAAGGTTATACGTTTTTGTATTGGGAAGTAAACGAATCAATCAACTATTTACCTGTTGATCACCAGTTTTCCCTGACAGAGACGAACGTCCTTCAGGCCGTGTTTAGTCCTGCGGAAATGCATGTAGTTACTTTCGTAGATTCCAACAGCAAGATTTTGGATATACAATATGTCGAAGACGATGGAACTGCAACCGCACCAGAATCATTACCATCAAAACCTGGATATACGATTGCGGAAACAAACTGGAATACATCTCTTACAAACATCACCGATGACACGATCGCAGTGTTGCAATACACAAAGACTGATACTACAAGCTATACCCTGTCCGTTCCAAATGGAACCGGGGATGGCAGCTATGAATACAACACAGTCGCAACAGTGGTGGCTGATGCTCCGACAGGTGAAGAATTCTTCCATCATTGGGAAGTAGAAGACCATACAGTAAGTTATCAATCGACTTATAAATTTACCGTCCTTGAAAACACGACCATCACAGCTGTATACAGCACTTCAGCAGTTACTGATGCGCCAACAGTGACGATAACAGACTCTTTCAGTATCAGAGGTGGCTACAAGACATTTATTGGTCAGTTCTATGTGCCGAGCAGTTACACAATGGTCGAGTATGGAATTTTGATATCACCCAACGAGGAATGGGTCGAAATTGACACGGAAAATGCAACAAGATATCAAGGCAGCAAGTACAATGGAACCACAGGCGAATACGTAATGAGTTTTGCAAACGACGATGCAATCAGTACGAGAGCTTATCTTATCTGCAAAGATTCTGAAGATGCTTTGGTCACAGTTTACAGCGAACCGTCCTATCAGATATTAAATGGAGGTTTTGAAACCAGTAACCTATCTGGTTGGACAGCATACATGATTTGGAAAGACGAATCGGGAATGGCTGCATTTCAGACCGACCGAGTAGTAAGCGGAACATATTTTGAAGGAAACTATCCTTACGACCGCGATGGGACATACAACCTTGGTGTATACGGAGGAAGTCAAACATGGGATCAATCATCTGAAAGAATGGGACATCTGCGTTCATCGAACTTTGTGCTCGGCGGTAGCGGATGGATTAGTTTCAAACTTGGAGGAGGAAAGATTTCATCTACAGCTTTTGTATCAGTCAGAAGAGCTTCAGACAATGTAGAAGTCGCACGATTCGCGAACAAGAACTATAACAACACTACAATCGCTTCGACTCAATACGAAAGTTCGATTACCAATGCCGAAGCCTTTATGTACCAATATTATTACGACTTGTCAAGTGTCGGTGAATTGGGCGAGATTTATTATATCGTTCTTACCGAATCGGCATCGTATGATTGGTGCATTATGTCTGCGGACAGTTTTATAACCTATTATAAAGAAGATCTATCACCAATTGCTGATCAAACAGCCACGAATATTGTGCCTAGCATTCTTGGAGTAGATACTGCATCCAATACAATTGTTAATGGATACTTCGACGATGGATTAAATAATTGGCAGAATGTCAATTCAAGTTTTTACCTTAATAGCGGACAGGCTAGAAGTAATCCAACAGGTGATGGAGATTTAGGCGTATTAAGATCAAGCGCATTTACTGTTACAACAAACCAATACATCCGGTTTGACTGGGCTGGCGGACTGAAATATGACAAACAGATCTATATTTCTGTCAAAGAAGTTGGCACAAACATAGAAGTATTGCGTTTTGTGAGAAGAGACAATTTAAGTGGTAAAGAAAGTGAAGGCTTTGACAACCACATGCTAAATTTATCTTCACTCGACACAACCAAGAAATATTATCTTGAGATTTGTGATAATCGTTCTGGCGGATGGGGAATAAGTTATGTGGATGCAATTAGATTGGTTCCTGAGTCAGAATGGAACAGCGTCACTTCTGGAGACAGAGCTGTTTCAATCACGCCATTGGAAACTGATTTTATTTATGTCAAACCGTAATTACAAGATATTTTCATTGACATCTATTTTTCATGTAACAATTTATTGTCCATTTGATTCTCTCTTATAGGCTACATCTAGTAATTTTATGTATACCCTTTAATAAAGCATAGTCGTATGAACATGCCGTAGCGAAAGTGATTTTGCTACGGCTGTTCGATATGCAGATTCGTTTGATTTACTGTTTAGTCTATTATCAGTTAAACAAATATGATAAAATACCTTTGGTGATTAATTTTGACTACTTATCGTGAACTAAAATCTAAAATCATCAATCAGGCTTCAGTTACTAACACGCCCGTTGTCGGGGAATTTGAACTGACAAGCAGGTGCAATTTTGTATGCCCGATGTGTTATGTGGCAGACAATAGTGTCAAACAAGAGTTATCAACAGAAGCATGGAAACAGATTTTTTCCGAAGCGGTTGAGGCCGGATTGGTCTATGCTTTGTTGACAGGAGGAGAAGCACTCACTCGCGTCGATTTTGTTGTGCTTTATGAATATCTCTATGATCTCGGTGTCAAAATCACGGTTTATACAAATGGCTATTTCATAAATGATGCTATATACGAAGCGTTTATGAAACGGCCACCTGAACTCGTCGCAATTACACTTTACGGGGCTTCAAATAAAACATATGAAATTGTCACAAAAAGCAAAAACGGCTTTGATAATGTCAAAAATAATATCTTGTCACTAAAAGAAAAGAATATTCCCGTTGCCTTAAGAGTTATCCCTCTTCCTGAAGTATACAAGGATTTGGACTTGTTGATCGAGTTTGTCAAAGAGTACGAACTCACGCTGGGATATTTTCTCTATATCGGTCCGTCTCTAAATAAGGATTTTCAAGGAAGGCTAAACCCGGATGAATTGAATGATTTTGAATGTAAAATCATCTCAGCTTTTCCCAAAAAACAAAACAAAACGATTGTTGATTATGACACTGCGAAAACTTGTGCTGCTTTGAAAAGCGGTTATTTCATCAACCATCTTGGATATATGCAAGCATGTGCCATGATGCCTTATCCAAAAAAGAAGCTCATATCTGGGAAACTAAAAGAAACATTTGTCGAACTTGCAGAAGTGTGGAAAGACATGGAAAAGTGTTCTGATTGCGAAGCGTGTTCCTATATACGGGAGTGTATTCAGTGCGTCGCAAGAAGATATCTAGAAGGCGATGTTGCGAAATGCGGAGACTATCTCTATCAAATTGCTTTGAAAAGGGGGAATCTACATGACTAATCTATTTCAGATTGCCGACATTAAATTACAATTTGATTATAATTTCAACGAATTCTTCGAAGATAGAATTGGGAGCTATGCTAAAGCAGACATAATTCCCGATCATTTCATGAAAGTAACTATTGAAAGTCATATTGAAAGACCAAAAGGCATTTTGAAGTTAGACTATAAAGACAGACACCTTTTTGAGGACGGAAACATAAATTATCTGTTCAAAGAAGATGAAACTGGATCTATCACCGATTTAATCAAATACGACAAAGACTTCAAACATATCGAGATTTTACTCTCAGACACAATCGGTTCAAGACTACCCGAAGTAGAATATCTTTTGACAGGAATGATGTTTTTCGAGATTGCCCTAGAAAATAGCAGAATTTCCATTCATGCATCCGCAATCTCATACAATGACGAAGCGATTCTGTTTTCAGCACCGTCTCAAACAGGCAAATCTACCCAGGCTGAACTCTGGTCCAGCAATCTTGAAGGTGTGAGAATCATCAACGACGACAAACCAGTGTTATTTCTTAAAGACAATGTACTGTGGGCTTCAGGAACTCCCTGGTCAGGAAAAACGGCCAGAAACGAAAATATTACCAATCCTGTAAAGTGTATTGTTTTTCTCGAACAAAGCTCAAAAAACGAGTTGCTCTCATTAAGTAATCAGGAAATAATCACTTATTTCCTTCGCAATATTCACAGACCTAAAGAAGAGCACCGTTTGACCAAAATATTGACTGCGATTGAAACGCTGGTTTATCAGACGCCAGTTTATCTATATAAAACAACCAAAGAACAAAGTTCTTTTGATTATTTATACTATGCCATCTATCGAGGAGACCATTTATGAAAATAAAACCAGGATATGTATTAAGACTTGTTGCCGGTGAGAATATCGTTATTCCAACTCAGGAAGCAGCATTAAACTTCAATGGGATTATGACATTGAATGAGACAGGGAAATTTCTTTGGGAGCATCTTCAGTATGATACATCAATCGATAGTTTGACTGATGAGATTGTGATTAAATATCAAGTATCAGAAGAAGAGGCAAAAAAGGATGTTCAAGAGTTCATTGACATCCTGAAAGGAAAAAACATACTTTTAGATGAATAAACAGACAGTTTCATTAAATGATATCCGACAGGTCATTGAAGAACAACTGAATCAAGGCAAAGAAGTCACTTTCCGCATCAAAGGAAACAGTATGCTTCCGTTTTTAGTATCGGACGTGACCGACGTCACGCTAGTGAGGCCTTTAGATAAATGCACAAGATACGATGTTGTCCTATTTCAAACCAAAGAAGGAAAATACATCATGCACCGGATAATCAAAACGATTGAAGATGAATATATTACAATGGGTGATGCCTTGAAGACTAGAGAAAAGATAACACAAAAACAAATCATTGGTGTCATGAAATCTTTCCAGACGGCAGACAAGATTGTTGATTGTGATGCGTTATCGTATAAACGCAAAGTTATTCTTTGGGTTTTACTGAGACCATTTAGAAGAATATTGCTTGGGCTATACAGAAAAATCAAGAGGAGTGAAACTCATGAATGAAATCCATGCTCAACTATTCGATTTGGTCAGGCACGCTTTGGATAACATAGTCTATGACAAGGTTCTAACAGAAGAAGAAAAACTCTATGTCATAGCACGGGAAAACGGCGTATCTGGGCTGATTTACACAATTTTGGACAAGGACAAAATCGGTCCAAAGACATACACTCGTTTTCAAAAAGACTACTATCGTTTTCAAACAAAAGACATCATCCAGCAAGAAACCATTTCGGAGATTAGTTCCATCTGTAATGAAGCGGAAATCAAGCACATCTTCCTTAAGGGAGCATACTTGAAAAGGATCTACCCTCAAAGCTACATGCGGGCAATGGGCGATATCGATATGCTTGTACAAAAAAAGGATCAAGAGAAAATCCACCAATTGATGATAGAGCATAATTTCAAAAATCCCATCAATAGTGCCTCACATGAATGTTTCACAAAAGGCAAGAATGTTTTCATAGAAATCCATCCTCAAATCGATCTGCATTTTGCCCAGGCTCACAAAGATGTCTTAAATCAAGTCTGGGAAGAAGCGAGCTGTGTTTCCGGATTCGAATATTATTTATCGATCGAACACAATCTGCTCTATTTGCTTAGTCACTTGTCAAAACATTTACAATCTTCTGGAATAGGTTTAAGGCAGATTCTTGATATTGGCATTTTGTTAAACAAATATGAAATAGAAATAGATGAAAAGAAAATGAAAGGTCTTCTTGATAATACTGGACTGGAATTATTCATGCAAAATATGGCATGGCTGAACAAACGGTATTTCAACTTTATATCTGGTGATATGTTTCTGGTTAATTTTCATGAAGATGAAAGTTTTTATAACGAATTAACATCATTCATATTAGCATCAGGAATCCATGGCAAAGCTGATGATTTTAATCGAGCCATACCTGCAATTACCAAAGTATCGCTAAAGAATGACACAGTGAAAAAAAGCAAAATGAAATACTTGTTTTCTGTCTTGTTCTTAAAATATGAAGACATGGCACCGACAAGACCGTACCTGCAGAAATGTCCGGTCCTTTTGCCTTTTGCCTGGGTTGCTAGATGGTTTAAACTGGTTTTTATGCAGACAAGGAGAAGCATAACAAAAATCAAAGCCTTGAAGGTTAATCAAGACGTATTGAATAAGCAACTTGATTTATACAAAAGACTTGGATTAACTGAAAAATGACAACAAATGTTGTCTTTTTTTTGCATTAACAAATTTGATTATACTAAATTTGCATAAATTAAAAAAAATTTTACGAATATTCTATATTATAACAAAAAACTATGATAAACTTATACAAAATGTGCACCGGGAAAATTACTAAAATAACTACAGGAGAGGTTGAAATTAATGAGAAAAGAAATTGAAGATCGTATTCCCTATGTCAAACCAGAAATAGAAGTAATTGAATTCCAACTCGAGGAAAGCATTGCGACAAGTTTGGACTTTGGTCCATCAACTATGTGTGGAGAGGAGATGTGGTGATACAATGAAAAAACTAATTGTGGCTTTTCTATTTGCATTATTCGTCTTCGCGTTACCATTACAGATCGTTCATGCTGGCGATGTTAGAGCGCTTGTTGATGTGTCTGTTACGTCATCTTTCGACAGTACAAATACTGTTTCAACAACAGTAGAGGACCAATCCTATGGTACAAAAGTCTCATTCGCTGCCAGTCTGCCCGGAAGTCAAACTGGTTATGAGTTTTACTGTTGGATTGTAAACGGAGTAGTAAGAACCGATCTTGCTCAAGGTGCTGAGTTTATAGTTACAGAAGGATTGAGTCTTGTAGGTGTATTTCATCCGATCGATCCTTTGAAATATGCTGTTGTATTTTTGGATTCCAATGGACAAAAGTTGAAAATTGAATATGTTTCATCAGGTACTGGAGCAACTGCGCCTTCTACAACTAACTTATCAAAACCTGGCTATACTGTTGATGACGTAACTCCTTGGGATAGTGAGTTTTCTAATGTAACAAGCAATTTAATTATCTTGTTGCAATATGAAAGTGCTGTATCTGAAATGATTTCTGTCGGAGTAACAGGCGGGACCGGTGCGGGAAGTTATGCTTTCAATAGTGTCGTAACAGTAGTTGCCGATACGCCTGAAGAAGGATATTTCTGTTATTGGGAAGATGCAAATGGAAAAGAAGTAAGTTATCAAGAAACGTATGTGTTCACTGCTGTTAAAGATGTATCATTGACAGTTGTAACATCCGAATCTGCACCAACAGACGTAAATTATGTTACGCTGAGCGACCGTCTTTCTTTTCATAGCGAAAAGAGTACGTATATTGGCCAATTCCATATTCCCAGTGGATACACTTTAATTGAATATGGAGTGCTGACATTTGATGAAATTGGTGAATTTGATTTAACGACAGAAGGAATAATAAAATACCGCAGCAATATTTACAATACTGTTACAAACGAATTTATTGCGAGTATTCCTTCAAATAATAGTCAATACATAAAATCTTATATGGTTGTGGAATATACAGCTACAGAAAACTTGACAACTGTGTACAGTTCGGCAGAGAAGACAAGAGATCTAATGTTTTCTGAATACGGAGAAGGATCCAGCAACAACAAATGGATTGAAATTTACAATCCAACTTTGGAAACAGTTGATCTGTCTGATTACGATGTTATTACTTATGTTGGTGGAAGCGAAACAACTTACACAGAAAATTTGACTGGGTCACTTCTTTCGGGAGATGTATATGTTATTGCAAATTCTGGGGCTATTCCCGCAATATTAGCTCAGGCTGATATAACTAGCTCAATTACTTATTATAATGGCGATGACGCAATAGGCTTGTATCATTCAAGTGTTTTAATTGATCAATTCGGAGTAATTGGAGTCGATCCTGGCACAGTATGGACTGTTGGAAGCGGTGAAACTGCCGAATATACTTTGGTTAGAGCTTATGGAATCTATTCTCCAAATGCTGAATGGGATACAACTCAATGGGATGTTTATCCTCAAAACACGACAACTTATATTGGCTATCACGAGAATAATTCTGCAACATCAATAGAAATTGTTGGAGATACAACTCTGATGGCAGAAAAATCTACAGGGCTTTCTATTACATATGATCCTCTTGATTCAACAAGAGAAGTTACTTGGGAAAGCGACGATGAAGATGTTGCAACAGTTGATGCAAATGGAGTTGTAACTGGTGTTGCGGAAGGAGAAGTAACAATTACCGCTACATCTACTTCAAATGCTTCTGCAACTGATACACATGTTATTACCGTTTCTGCTGCCGTTTACTGGGATGTTACGTATTACTCAAATGGTGGAAGTTCTGTTGATCAAGATTCTGTGTTGGATGGAACCACAGTTACACCGCCTACTCCTCCGACATATACAAGTTATGTGTTTGACGGATGGTATACAGATGACGTAACTTTCTTAGTTCCATATGTTTTCAGTACGCCAGTTACTGCTGATGTAGACCTTTATGCAAATTGGGTCGAAGAAGGCGGAGTAACTTTGGCTGATGATTTATTCTTTTCTGAATATATAGAAGGCGGAGGAAGCAATAAAGTTATTGAAATTTATAATGGAACAGGATCTTCGGTAGATTTATCAAATTATACTGTTGAATTATATTCTAATGGAGCATCTACCGCAACAGCCTCATTAACAATGTCTGGAACTTTATTAGACGGATAGGTTGCTACTATATATAATGCAAGTGCTACTGCCGATTTCAAAGATAAAGGAGCAATTAACTTTTCCAACAGCTCTGTTGCAAACTGGAATGGTGATGATGCAATTGTCTTGAAACAAGGAACAACCATTATCGATGTATTTGGGCAGGTAGGGTTTGACCCTGGATCTGCATGGACTGCAGGAGGAGTTACCACTGTCAATAAAACTCTCGTAAGAATGCCTTCTGTTTCTTCGGGTGATGCAAATGGATTGGATGCATTTGATCCTAGTATTGAATGGATACAATATGATCAAGATACTTTTTCTTATTTAGGCTCTCACACAATGGATTAATTGAACACATATTTTTGATTCTTATGGCGCCACTTAACTTGTGGTGCCATTTTCTTCACAATAACCAATCTATATGATATAATTTTCATAGTCTCTTTTCTTGCCATGGAGGATTGTTCATGCAAAAACCAAAGAAACTCATTCTAATCTTGCTGATAAGCATATTCACGCTTGTCCTTTTTCAAATTGGGAATGTTAAGGCAGAATCCTCCGTCACTGTAAATGTCACATCATATTTTGATGAAGAGAACCAAATCTTGACTGAAGTTACAAATCAGGCATATGGATCTCAAGTATCATTTTCCAGCAACCTTTCAACTCAAGAAGGTTATACATTTGTATATTGGATTTACAATGGAATTATTAGAGAAGACATACTACAAAATTATGCATTTACAGTGACTTCTGATACAGATTTAGTTGCTATTTTTAGACCAATTGACAAATTTGCTGCTGTTTTTATGGACTCAAATGGACATTTGATTGATGTCCAGTATGTTTTACCTAGTGACGATGCTTTGGATATTGACAATGGATTATTGCCTACCAAGCCCGGATATGAGATTTCCATAAATAAATGGAGTAATGATAATGACTTAACAAATATTACATACAACACTATTTTTGTTTTGCAATATACCAAAATAGTTTCAACTACATATTCTTTATCTGTCACAGATGGAACTGGTGATGGAACATATGCATATAATTCATATGCGACAATTACTGCTGATGCTCCAGGAGAAGGATTGTATTTCAACTACTGGAAGATTGGCGACAGGATTGTATCAAATACGCCAACTTATCAATTCACTGTTTTAGAAGATGTCACGATTGAAGCAGTCTATTCAGAAATAGTTAATCAAGGGATTCCCATGATTTCAATCGGCGACAATTTAGCTATTCGCGATGGTTATCAAACTTTCCTTGGGCATTTATATTTACCTAATGGATATGAATTGATTGAGTTCGGTATGATTGTATCATCTGGTACAGAAGTAATTGATTTATATTCAGCTTCAATAACTAGATATCAAGCATGTAAATACAACACTGACACTTTTGAATTTGTAATGAGTCTTCCTGATTCATCGCTGAATTCACATAGAGCGTATTTGGTTGTGAAAGATGCCAATGGTAATTTAATGACTTTATATGATGAAATTCTTGTTTCTTCGCCATCTTATACGTATGCTACTGATTTATTCTTTTCATATTATATAGAAGGATCAAGTTATAATAAATCGATAGCTATTTTCAATGGTACAGGAAATAGTGTTGATTTGAGTTCTTATACTGTTAAATTATATTCAAATGGAGCTTCATCAGCAAGTATCAGCCTTCCTCTTAGCGGAACACTTGCTCACGGTGATGTATATGTTATTTCTCATGCAAGTGCATCTGCGGCAATTTTAGCACTAACCGATTTAATAAATAGCGGCCTGGCAAATTTCAATGGCGATGATGCATTGGAACTTGTTAAAGGGGCGGTAATCGTTGATAGCATTGGGCAAGTAGGCGTTGATCCTGGAACAGAATGGACAAGTAATGGTGTTTCCACTTTAGATTCTTCTCTGATTAGGAATTCGTCAGTTACTTTGGGGAGAGCCGATTCGACATCCACATTCGATCCAAGTCTTGAATGGACTGGATATGCTAGTGATTATATTGCAGGGCTTGATGTTCACACAATGGACGGGATGGCACCGGCAATTTCATCGATACAGGCATACATTCCTTCATTGGCATATTTTGTCGACGATCCACTGAATCTATCTGGTGCATACTTGCGGGTTTTTTACGCAGACGGATCCGCAGAAACAAAAACCTTGACTCAGGATCTGATTTCCGGTTTCTCGACTTCTGCAGCAGGCTCCTATTCTTTGACTATAACATACAAGTCCAAAACGGATTCATTGGCATATACAGTATCTGAACCAGAGAATTTTGCAACGTTACTCATTTATGAAGTGTATGGGGGCGGCGGGAATACTGGCGCCACATACACGAATGATTATGTTGTGCTCTATAACAATACAACAAATGGCATTGACTTGTCAGGATATTCAGTACAATACGGATCAGCTACTGGAAGTACGTATACAGCTTTGAATCTTACGGGTACGATAAGTGCTAAAAGTTATTATCTCATTTCTTTGGCAAGCGACGGAGCAGTCGGTTCAGAATTTCCGATTACTCCCAATCAGAGTGAATCTATCAACATGTCAGTTACATCAGGCAAGATTGCTCTTGTTGGAAATACTGACTTGATCACAATTGCATCTGATCCTGATGTTATCGACTTTGTTGGGTATGGATCTGCAAATGAGTATAAGACTGCACCTACCGAAACTTTGAGTTCTTCATTATCAGCCAAGAGAAACAGTGCTATCGATACCGATGATAACTCTAGCGATTTTTCAGTCGATACTCCCAATTTAAGTTACTTATCCGAAGGTGGAGCCCTGGAAGACTTGGATTATTCGGGTTATAGTGATTACTACGTGTCAATCGATATCAGTACTGATGTCATAACCGACCTTGCGCTTTTGTTGCGATCGACAATCGCATATGTCTCATATGGCGATGCAAGATACGTCTACACAATCTATGACAACGACAGCCAGGTTGTATTATATGATATTCCAACTTCGGACAGTTATCGAAATGTTCCTGCGACTGGACTTGATGGTTGGGGCGATGGAGGAGACATAATAACCGTAGACTTTTCGATTTCCTTGAACCGGGAACACGTCTGGGCTTGTGATGATATGCGCATTATGCCGATAAATAGTGACAGAACGCTCGATAGTTATGTGGGCTTCGAACTGAATGAAGATGATGTTATTTTCGATTATCGGCCTAGTAATACCGACAGAGGGCATTATTCCGATCTGCATAATTTATGGAACGCATTGGCATCTCCCAACATTACCCACAGCAATCACTTTTTCGGAGAGGAAAATGGGGCTTCCGTGGCCTCGTATCTCATGAACAGCATTTTCTATCCAGGAGACGAGTTTAAAGGCGATATCGCGAGGATTTTGTTCTACATGACCTTGATGTACCCTTATTTGACGCTCGTAGATCAGGGAAGTCCTGATGCAGTCGAAGGATCAATCTATTACGGTTTTCTAGATGTATTGATGGAGTGGAATGCAGAAGATCCGGTCTGTTACTACGAAATTCAAAAGAATGAATTAATCTTCGACACACAAGGCAATCGCAATCCGTTTATTGATTTCTACAATCAGGACTTTGCGGAATTGTTGTTTGCATCCGGAGATCCCAATATTTTAGATTAAACGATCAATATATAAGCACAATCGGTTGATTGTGCTTATATATTTTATTAATTATTATCCTCGATTGAACTATCTCTTTTATTTTGTTTAGGTTTATGATATGATAAGTTTCAAAGCATTCTGAACAACTTGAAGTATTTTTTTTGTTCAAATAGCATCATTTTTCCAAAGTTATGCAAATCATTTTACGGTGGGTGTTCAAAATGAAAAATAATGTCTTGATTATCTTTATATTATTACTTTTCGTGTCTGTTTTTGGTTGTAATGGCCTTTCAACGACTTTGGTTACAACTACCGCTTCGTCCACAACTTCCACTTCGACAACTGCAGAAGTAGTGACCACAACTTCCATTAATTCCTCGGCGGTCGCAACCTCTCAAACGACAAGCGCGACCATAAGCTCAACAGAAGTTCCCACCACAACCGTTACGACTATTCCTTTCTTAGAATTTAATTATGATAAATTATCAGGTGCTGATTTGATAATCGACATATCAGATATTGAATTAACAATATCGTTGGTCGAAACCTCACTTGGAGTTACATTAGGCGAAACAGAAGTAACAGTTTCAGGGTCAGAGGCTACTTTCAAACAGATATATTTGGATTCTATAGGATTAGGTGAGTATGAATACGTCTTTTCTACTTCAGAGGGATCTATTAATGTTACAATCATAGTAACAGATACCAGAATGCCTCATCTTGAAAGCGCTGCATCCTTCCCCTATGTTGTAGATACTGATGTTGTCTTGACATTTATCATGTACTCAGGTTCTTTATATGGACTGAGCGGTAATGACATAACTACTGATGATTATGAATTTTCAAACAACCAATTGACAATTGATTATGACTATATCATCTCTAAATTTATTGAAACTCCGGAGAGAACAACTTTAATCCTTGGGTATACGTTGACATATCCTGGAGGAGCAAACGTCGGCTATATTTATATTCAAAAACCTTAAGATTATTTAATACTAACAAGCATCCTAAAAAATGCTTGTTTTTTTCATTTGTTTTCATTGACATATAGCTGCAGTCTTTATTGCATTTGGCACATGTTTATGTTAGAATATCTTGAAATGAAAGGGATGCTCTAATGAAAGATACAATTAATAAATTTCTGGATTTGCAATCGATTGAACATGTGTTGATTGATCCTAAAACAATCATTTTTCGCTACGAGTTTTTAGAAAAATGCCAGATGAATTATTGTGGAAGATACAATAAATCTTGGTCCTGTCCTCCCGCAATTGGTGATGTCTTGAAAATTCAGGATTATGTTTTGTCTTTTTCAAAAGCATATCTTTATCAAATGGTTTTCCCTTTGGAAGATTCCTATGACTATGAGTCGATGGAAAAAGGTAGAAATGAAATTATGGCTGAAACTTTGGCTCTAAACTCGCTATTGTTAGAGACAAAAGATATATTTTGCATTCTTTCTGCAGGGAGTTGTCAAGTATGCAAGGATTGTACATATCCTGACAAACCTTGTAGATTTCCGGAAAAGATGCTTTTTTCCATGGAATCACTTGGAATTGATGTCGCCGTTTTGGCAAGAGAATATGGGATGAAGTACTATCACGGACCACTCACAATCACCTATTTTTCTATTTGTTTTTTTTGAAGGTGCTATGATGAAGAATATCACAATTTTAGGTAAAGAAAAAATAATACTTTCAGCTCGTAACAATCAAAATCTCTTGAAGCTATTGTTAGAAAATGGGATTTATGTCAATAGCCCTTGTGGAGGCATGTCACTTTGCAACAAGTGTCTGGTTTGGTGGGTGGAAAAAGAGGAATTTATTAAGGCTTGTCTCCACTTAATCGAAGAAGACATGACCATAAAAGTCGAAGAATTAAGCGGGTTTGGCATCACTTCCATAATTGATGACAATTATGATATTGAGTCAAGACAAGGTTATGGCATCGCTCTTGATTTAGGGACTACGACATTGGCTTTCTATTTATTAGATCTTACAAACGGGAATATCTTAAAAAGCAAATCATTGCTTAACAAACAAATCAGTTTTGGCGCTGATGTCATCACAAGAATCGAACAATGTGTAAGAGATAACTTGGATAAACTCCATTCTATATTAATAGAAGAGATTAATTCAGTTATTATTGAATTCAAAACCGAATTTAACATTAAAACAATTTCATCTATAGTGGCTTCTGGAAATCCAACCATGATTCACATCTTAGCCAATGTCAATCCCCAATCAATTGGATTCGCTCCATATACTCCTGTGTTCTTAGATTCAAGGACATATTCTGGCAAAGAATTGGGAATCAATGTTGAAGAAGTATTACTTACACCCCATATCAGCGCATTTGTTGGCAGCGATATCGTTATGGGAATGATAGCTTCAGGGATGTTGGAAGACAAATATTCCCTCTTGATTGATCTAGGCACCAATGGTGAAATTGTCCTCAAAAAAGCTAACGAATTCTTTGCAACTTCGACTGCCGCTGGACCGACATTTGAAGGGGCCAATATTGAACTTGGAATGGGCGGGGTTAAAGGCGCCATCAACAAGGTTGAATTTGTTGATTCCACGTATAAATATAGTACAGTATCTGGTGTACCTCTTGGCATATCTGGATCGGGATTAGTCGATCTTGTCGCCTTGTTGTTAAAGAATGGATTGATTGATGAAACTGGACATATGGCAGATTCGATTAAGAATAACAGGTTTTATTTAACTGATAAAATTTACATATCACAAAAAGACATCAGACAATTTCAACTTGCCAAAAGTGCAATATATTCAGGCATCGAGACGCTGCTTGAAGTAGCAGATATCTTGCCTGAAGTTGTCGAACACATCTATCTTGCCGGTGGCTTTGGTTTTTATCTTAATTTGGAGAACACTTTCGCTTCTGGGCTTTTGCCTCTTGAATTCAAAGGCAAGGTCAAGTCTATTGGCAATGCTTCCGGAGCCGGATCCATTAGTGTTTTATTAAAACCAGATTTAATCGAACTTGCCTCAAAAATTAAAACAAAAGTCAAAACAATAGATTTAGCCAACAATCCAAAATTTACGAATAGATTCATGGAAAATATTTTGTTTGAATAATTGCAAGGGAGGAATACATTATGAAAGCGAGCTTAAGTGACTATTTGCTTGAAGAGATTTTGAATCTAGATGACTTAAAACAATTATTCAGTCATTTTGCCAAATTGACTGATATTGATGTCTCACTTCATAATATCGAAGGCGAAGAGATATTGTCTTATCGCATTCATCCCGAAAGAAACATCTGTGAACTCGTGAAAGCTAGACAATCAAATTGTAATATGCAAATGAAATATGCAGGCCTTAAATCAGCCGAACTCGGAGACCCTTATATTTTCCAATGCGGTACAATGGTCAAATGCTCCGTGCCAATTTTCTTTGAAGAAAAGTTTCTCGGTTCTCTTGCCTGTGGACCGGTATTGTTATGGGAAGCCGATGAAATTGCCAGAAACGACTTGGCAAAATTTGCCGAGAACTATCATGTCCCCAAATCTTTGGCAAACGAAATCATTGATTGTGTCAAACAACTGTCTCCAGAAAATATGAGAAGTGCAGCACAGATGCTTTCCTTGATGGTTTCATATATGTGCAAGGAAGAATCTATATTCTTGCAACAAAGAGCTAAAATTACCAGACAGCAGGATAAGATCGCCGATTTAATGGCAGAAAAAAGAATCAATGCGCTTAGCATTGAAACCATTGAAAAACGAAATAAGTTTAAAAAATACCCCTTTGAACTTGAAAAAGAACTGATTGCTTTTTTACAAACAGGTGATACTACCAATGCAATGGCAATGCTCAATTCGATTTTAGGTGAAATATTCTCACTGTCTTCAGGAAACCTTGATATCATCAAAGCCAACATCTACGAGTTGACAGCTGTTTTGATGCGTGCCGGGGTCGATGCCGGAGTCAGTCTTGCGGATATGAGCCATATCTTGAAAAAAGTCACGATAATACTGTCTGAAGAGACAGAATATGATGAAGTCTGTCTTTTGACAACAGAAGTCATGGAAGAAATCAATCATGTTATCTCAACCAATAAATTTACCAAAAAAAGCAACGAGAATCTAATCAATGCCATATCCTTCATCAAAAAGAACTATCGGGAAGACCTTAGTCTAGACCATGTAGCTAAAAATGTTTTTGTCTCAAACTATTATTTGAGTCATCTCTTCCGGGATGAACTCAACATGACTTTTTCTGATTATGTGAATAAAGTAAGGATGGATGCCGCTATCAAACTAATGAAAGAATCCAATATGGCTATTCAGCAGATTTCTATTCAATGTGGTTTTGCTGATTCAGGATACTTCACAAAAATCTTCAAAAAGTACCATGGAATAACACCTAAGAAATACATGAGTCTGTATTTTTAACATAAAAGTCAGAACTTATCTGGCTTTTTTTTATAACAAGATATTACAGTTTTACGACAAAGAAGCGACTGTTTAATGAAAGCGTTATCGTTTATAATATGAGTGAAAATCAAAAAGGATGGTAGATTACATGATTTTAGAAGACATCAGCACCCTTCTCCAAAAAGGAAAAGCCAAAGATGTGAAATTATTGGTTCAACAGGCACTTGATCAAGGCGTCGAACCCAAAGAAATCTTGAACCAGGGTTTGATTTTAGGCATGTCGATCATCGGTGGCAAATTTAAGAGAAACGAAGTATTTGTTCCCGAAGTTTTGGTAGCCGCAAGAGCAATGAACTCTGGTTTAGAAATCTTGAGACCTGCTTTAGTGCTTGCCGGAACAAAATCCAAGGGTAAGGCATTAATTTGCACTGTCATGGGTGATTTGCATGATATAGGCAAGAACTTGGTCAAGATGATGATTGAAGGCCAAGGTATCGAAGTTGTCGATTTGGGAGTAGATGTTTTTCCTGAAACAATAATCGAAGCAATCATTTCTGAAAAACCACAAATCCTTTGTCTCAGCGCCTTGTTGACGACTACAATGATGAATCAAAAAGTCATAATTGATGCCATTAAAGCCGCGGGATTGAGAGACAAAATAAAAATCATGGTTGGCGGAGCACCTGTCACTGACCAATTCGCCAAAGAGATCGGCGCCGATATGTACAGCGCTGATGCCGCATCTGCAGCTGAAGCGGCTCTTAGTTTCATGCAATAGGGGGTAACTATGTTTAAAGACATCAGCTATTATAAACCAAATATCGACAAGACTTTTGCCGAGTCGAAAAAACTCTATGACGATGCTTTGCATAAAGAAGTTGGAAACGTCTCTTTTCGTGTTTTACCCCCATCAGATGTTGAATTTTATACAGACCTCGACCTAACTTCATATAATTATGAAACAGACATTGAAAAATATTGTGACGATTTGATTGCAATGCTTGCCAATTCATATGAAAAAAGAAAAGCCATTGATGATAATATGATTCCTGCTGTATTCCCGATACTAGGCATCGGAGATTATTCTGCCTTTGTCGCTGGAAATATTATTTTCAAACCAGATACAAGTTGGGGCGAGCATGTACTAAAAGAAATTGATGACTGGAAAAAACTGCCTAAGCTTGGCACGACAATTTGGTACAAGAAGTTTCTCCAAATCTCTGAGGAATTAATCAAAAGAAGTGCTAGACAAGGTATTCCTTATATGAGAGGGTTCTTTTCTCCACTTGATCTTGCTCATGCGCTTCGCGGAGCGGAAATCTACTATGATTTTTATGACGAACCAGTAAAAATCCATGAATTATTGGATTATTGTGCAGATGCGACAATTATGTTTGCCACTGACATCTACAATTTGGTGGATAAATACTATAAAGACACGAAATATGGAACATGGTACACCAAAAATATGATTAACATGTCAGAAGACATCGCCTGTATGATTTCTGGAGACACTTATAGGGAATTTTGCAGACCGCACACACAAAAAGTGATTGATTATTTCGGTATTGGTTATATGCATTGTCATTCAAGAGCGATGTATCTTGTAAAAGAAATCTGTTCGATGCAAAATGTGGTCCATCTGTGGCTAGCCACAGACCCAAACCAACCACGGCCTTTCGAACATTTACAAGAACTAATTAAAGATGCTAATGGTAGCGTTCTTGCAATTGATTGTGAAAATTTTCAAGAAATTGAAGACAACTTTAAAATCATGAAAAAAGGAAATTTCTCGATTTGTCTTCCCGTAAAATCCATCGAAGAGGGAATCAAATTGGTAAAAAACTTTAATCAACTTAAATAATACTGGAGGAATTCACTGTGAAAAAACTCGGATTATTGTTGATACTGACAGTTATATCGGTTTTTTTCTATGGGTTGAAACCAGTAAATGCAAAGGCATTTGATGAAGATACTATCAGGATCTGGTTTTCCCAGTATGAAGAAGAAAATGAAGCAATGCAAGCAATTGCGGATAATTTCACACTTGAAACCGGAATTGAAGTTGAAGTCATCTCCAGAATCAATGTCTTTAATGCTGTTACAGATTTAGTCAACAACGCAACTTTAGATGATCGACCTGATTTAGTCTTCATGCAAGCACCAGATATCGGAAAACTTGTGTCGAGTGGCTATTTAGAGACATTGACGGACTTTATCGATAGTGATCTTTCTTCAAGGTACGTGGAAGTAGCGCTTGAGTCATTCAAACTAGATGGAGAAACATACGGCGTTGGGTATGCCGTTGACACCTCAGGTTTGCTTTATAACAAAGATATTATTTCTGAAGACGAACTCCCGAATACATGGGACGATTTTTTCGCTCTTGCCGAAAGCAAGACCGTATATGATAATGAAGGCAAAGTATTGATCCACGGAACGCTTCTTAATTCGCGGGACATGTGGTTTACCTATCCTTTGATAAAATCATATGGCGGATATTACTTTGGTACATATCCAAACGGGCAATACAATCCTTATGATGTTGGTCTTGACAATATAGGCATGCTAGATTATATCGATAAAATTAAAGAAGCTAAAGCCAATGACTTAGTGCTTACAAATAAGGTCCATGGTGAAAGTGAAATTGTATCTAGGTTTGCGAACAATAAAGTCGGTATGATCCTGTATGGACTTTGGTATTCATCAATTCTCAAGCAAAAAGGCATCAATTATGGAATAGCTTCCTTGCCTGATCAAAATGATGGAACAAAGTCTTTAGCCCTGACTACTGTCCAAGGTTTTGTCTTAAACAATTTCTCCTTGCATAAGGATACAAGCCTTCAATTCTTGTCATATATGTTAGAAGATGAAAATCAACAATTGTTGATTGAAGCTGGCAACAGCTATGAATTAAAGCTTGGCACAAGAAATCCGGCGAACATCTTTGTCATGGAAAGTGACTATATCCAATCATCAGACATTTTGTCATCGCTCAGCAAGTTAAATGATGAGTGCGAACCTTTCCCCAATATTCCCGAAGGACCAATTTGGTATAACTACACTACATCTGTATTCCAGACGATTTTCTTTGGAGATTCATCGGGTCAAGAAGTCGAAAGTATGACCAAACTTCAGGAATTAGCAGATAAAATCAGGGACGATGTCAGATTAATGAATTTTCAGGCAGAAGAAATTGTTGTGCCATCCTGGGTATATTTGGTAGTCATAATCGTCCTGATTGTTTCAATCATCACTTATGTGGTAATCAAAAAGATTATTTTAAAGAGGAAAAATCATTATCAAAGGAAACTGTCTTGGAAAGAAACCTTGGTTGCCTGGGGCTTGATGTTACCTTTGTTATGTTTGTTATTAATTTTCTATGTATATCCAATCATTCATAATTTCTATCTGTCATTGACCGATTATAGCGGAGTTAATTTAAGAGATTACGGATTGATAGGTTTTGCCAATTACAAAGATATTTTTGTTGCTGGTCTTGATGGATTGCTTTCAATGACGCTATGGACAATTATCTTTGCCTTGTGTGTCGTATCGATTTCTTTTGTCATGGGAACATTACTGGCAACAATTATGAATAAAGTCGGTCTGAAAGTCGCAAAAATCTACCGGATTATCTTTATTCTTCCTTGGGTAATCCCAACAGTAATTACGTTGCTGATGTGGCAGGGTCTGCTAGAAACAGAGAATGGGCTCATTAACCAATTATTAGGGATATTTGGCATTCCAAACATTCCTTGGCTGTCAAATGCAATTTTCGCAAAAATATCAACAATCATGGTCATGACTTGGTTTTCTTTCCCCTATTTTATGGTTGTCTCTAGCGGCCTTTTACAAGCTATTCCCAAAGATTACTATGACGCTGCCAAAGTCGACGGAGCAGGAAGCTTCTATTCATTCTTTTACATCACTTTACCATTGATTTTTAAGGCTTTGATTCCGACTTTAATTATGTCATTTATTATGCAATTCAACCAATTCGGAGTATATATTCTTACCGCCGGAGGACCAGCTCCGGATACTATCGGCGCACCAGGCGCTACAGATCTTTTGATAACTTATGTTTTCAACACGGCATTCAACACTGAACGTTATGCAATGGCAGCTGCGTATTCGGTAATCATCTTTGTCTTTGTCAGTTTGTTTGCGCTGATTTCGATGCGGGTGACAAGAAGGGTGGAGGAAAACTAAAATGAAAAAATATAACCGACATCTTGCAAAATCAATCATGCATATTTTTCTTATCTTATTGGCAGTTGTGACGATTTTACCATTTGGCTATATTATCTTGATTGCTTTTGGTAAAAATATTGTTGGGACGAGCGCAGCGATTCCTCAAGCTTTCACTTTGGCTAATTTTCAACGATTATTCGTGGAAACTGAATTTCTTAGCTGGATGGGAAATTCCTTGTTAATTGCTTTTACAACCATGATTGTGTCAACCATTTTTGTTTCCATAACGGTATATGTCTTTTCTAGACTTCGTTTCAAAGGGCAGGCAAAACTGTTCAAATTTATCTTATTAATTCAGATCTTTCCATTGACTTTGTCGATGGTATCAATTTTTCGCATCTTTGTGACATTAGGGCTTCTAAATGATTTGAAAGGACTAATCATCGTCAACTCTACGATTTCTTCAGCGGGACTTGTTTTGCTTGCTAAAGGCTATTTTGACACAATTCCCTATGAAATCGATGAAGCAGCAATGATGGATGGCGCCTCAAGATTTCAAACGCTTACTAGAATCATCTTGCCACTGGCTAAACCAATGTTGGCCGTTGTTGCAATCCAAAGTTTTGTCATTGCCTATAACGAATATGTAATTGCTTCAACGGTGATGACTCAAGGGCTTGGTTCTATGCCTCTGGCAGTCGGTTTGCAATCAATGATTGCTGGCCAGTACGGAACTAACTGGAGTATGTATTGTGCTGCTGCATTAGTTGGATCAATACCCATGATTATTTTATTTTATTCGTTACAAAAGTATTTTATTAGTGGCCTTACAGAAGGCTCAATCAAAATGTAGGTGTGATATATGTTCAATCCTTTACTTATTCATTATGGTTTTTATCCTTTTTGCTATGCCATAAATTCTAGTACTCTTTGTATCCGGGCAAAAACATATAAAGATTCTTTAGATAAGATAATAATCCATTATATAAACCTTTATGACCATTCGGGAAACATGCTTCATAAAGAAATGGATATACAATTGACAGATTCATTGTATGCGATGTATGAAACTGCAATTCAAATCAAAGAAAAGCGTTTCAAGTACTATTTTGAATTGATTAAAGCAAGTAAGTCAGCATTCTATACTTCTGATGGATTAGTCAAGTCTCCTATGACCAATAATTATTTCTATTTTCCTTTCATCAATGATGATGATATCATCTCACTTCCTCAATGGGCAGAAGGGGAAATTATTTATCAGATTATAATTGACAGGTTTTTTGATGGCAATCCTGATAATAATCCCGAACATGTGCGGCCTTGGGGAACGCTTCCAAATCGTAGCACCTATTATGGAGGCGACTTTGAAGGCATCATCAAAAAACTGGATTATCTTGCAGATTTAGGTGTGAAAATTATCTATCTTTCGCCTGTATTCAAATCTCCGAGTTATCACAAATACGATATTTCCAACTTTTATCAAATAGAAGATATTTATGGTGGAATTGATGGATTGAAGAAACTGGTCCATAAAGTTCACGAAAAAGGCATGAAAATCGTTCTTGACGGCGTTTTCAATCATTGCTCAAGCGAACACCAGTTCTTTCAGGATTTGCTTCTAAACAACGAATTATCGTTTTTCAAAGACTTTTTTGAAGTCTATTCCTATCCTGTATCTATTGAAGAAGGCAATTATAATAATTTTGGCAACCTGGTTCCCAAGATGCCAAAATTTAATACATCTAATGATCGCGTCATTGATTATCTTTCGGAACAAGCTATTTATTGGCTTATGGAATTAGACATTGATGGATATCGTCTTGATGTCGCGGATGAAATCAGCCATAAGTTCTGGCGTTATTTCCGACAAACACTTAAAAGCAAGAAAAAAGACATTATTTTAATTGGAGAAATCTGGAACAAAGCAAGCGCTTGGTTAAAGGGCGACGAATTGGATACGGCAACTAATTACAAGTTTAGACAATATCTTTTCGAGTTTGTTAAAGGCGAAATATCCAGCCTTAAGTTTATTAACCTTATCCAAGCTAATCTTATGGATTATGCCTCCGTTCAATCAAATTATTTAGTTAACTTAATCGGATCTCATGACACAGTGAGATCAATTACCGAATTAAATCAGGAAAAAACTCATTACTTAACGCTTATGGTTATGCTGTTGTTCCCTGGAATGCCTTTAATTTATTATGGCGATGAAGTCGGCCTTGAAGGTGACAAAGATCCAGACAACAGAAGAGCAATGCTTTGGAAAAAGTCATTAAGTATAGACGAAATACTTATCAGAAAATTGGCCAAATACAGAAGTCAATCTGATACGTTAAAAAAAGGCGCAACCAAGTTTTTCGCAACTGGCGACAGAGTGCTTTGCTTCAAAAGAACATGGAATGATGAATCGCTGTTAGTAGTCGCTAACTTTGGGGAAAAGATTGTATCGATAAATATGAAAGATTTAGAACTTTTGATGGGAAATGCTGCTAAGACATTAACCGGATATGATATTGAAGTTTTAGAAATTGCACTATTTAAATTGGACGTACCAACAAAGTTGGAAAATATAAAAGGAGAGAAAATAAATGAAAAAAATTGCTAGATTTGTATCAATTTTCATGTTCGTGCTAGGCGTCGGGTTTGCACTTGCTGGTTGTCAAGATAATACAACTGGGGCGACTACGGCTTCTACCACAACTTCGGGAGTTACACAAGCCACCACAACTTCTGGAGCGGCACAAGCTACCACAACGACTGTAACGACTTCAGTTACAACGCCCACGACTGACACCACAGTAAATACATCGCCTTGGTTTTTGGCGGGGAACTTCTCGGGTTATGTTCCAAACGATGAAGACTTCCGCATGAGTGCAGTCGAAGACAATGAAGGATGGTATACAATCACAGTATCACTCACTGTTGATAACAGAGACAACGCATATGATGGTCATTATTATAAAGTCACAGATGGAACCTGGACTGTATGTTATGGTACTGAAAAATATGCTTTGCAACCGGCTCCTGTTTCACCAACAGGTGGAGGATTAGGTTCGATCTGGGTTTATGAAAACATGGAACTTACAGTTTTGTTCGATGCCAACACCCTGACAATCTATGACAACTCAATGGTCGATGAATTTTCTAGCCCAAGGATTTATGGAGATTTCAACACCGCATTAGAACACGGTTCAAACTGGGGCATCACTGAAGACGACGCTTTAGTACTATTAGATGATAACGAGGATGGCATCTATGAAGGCGAATGGACATTCCCAGCCTATGATGGCACTGGAGAATTTGGTTATTCATTTGCTGTAGCTATACAAGCTGCATATTATATCAACGAATGGGGCAACTATTGGGGCGTAACTGAGCAATATCTGTTTGACGGATCTTCAGGTGGAATGGGACTTGTGTCTTATTTGAACCCAGGCGTTGAAACAACTTATCATTTTGCTTATGATTCTACTAATAATGTCACTACAGTAACGACCACTTTTGCTAATCCTATTATTTACGGAGATTTCTCGGCTTGGTCGCTATTTAGTGAAGATGCTATTGTTTTGGAACAGTCACTGACAGATGAAAATCTTTATGTAGGGACTTTAACCTTAGATGCATACACTGGCGAAGGTGACGGATATATGCTTGCTGTTAGCCTCGGGGCTCAACTTTATTATTGGGAAGGCGTCGGCACTTGGGGTGCAACTACTCAATACCTGTTTGATGGTTCATCAGGCGGCATGGGACTTGTGTCTTATTTGAAACCAACAGATACGACAACTTATGTTTTTTCTTACAACAATACTTCACATGTAACAACAGTAACAATTGATCTAATCAGCCCAATAATTTACGGAGACTTCTCTAGTTGGTCGCTTTCGAGTGAAACAGCAATTATTTTGACTCAAGATGTAGCTGATGAAAACCTTTATATTGGAACAGCTACTTTACCGGCGTATACCGGCGAAGGATTAGGGTATATGATGGCTCTATGCACTCAAGAAAAACTGTATTATTGGGAGGGTGTTGGAACGTGGGGCGCCGGAACGCAATATTTATTTAGCGGCGATAATGGCGGTATGGGAAAAGTGACTTATTTGAATTTGTCAGAATCAATGGAGCTGACTTTCACATATAACGTCTCAACAAACATAACCGAAATAACTCCGCCTACAGGAAAATCTGTCGCACCATTTGAATTACTTTCTAGACCAACTTTATACGGAACATTCACAAGAGAAACAGATGATTCTGAATGTTGGATTCTTGAAGGCGAAGATGCAGCAGTAATGACTTTAGTCAGTGGCGAAACTACACTTTACGAAATCACTTTGACACTTGACACCTTTGTAGCCCCAACAGATGGATATTATACAGCCGACCTTGGCTACCGTTTCATTCTCGTGACTACAAAAGCTAATATTGGTTGGGGTTATTATGCCGGAGAACAATATTTGCTAAATGGCAGCCCTGCAGGCATGGGGGCAGCTACTATAATTACCGTTATGGAAGATGCAACTTATCGTTTTGTGTATGACAGCCTAACACATATTACTACATATTCAATTGTCGAATAAATAATTATTTATGAATGGGATGATGACATGTTTAGAAATATAAACTGGATACCTGATTTTAAAAATCTTGAATTGGTACTCAATAAGAAAAAACCACCAAGACCTGTATTTTTCGATTTCATCATTGGTGATGATAAAGAGAAAATGCTCGTTGGAGCAGATTATAAACATGATACCGAATTCGAACGAGTCATAACTACTATCAAGGCTTTTGATTCAGCAGGATATGATCATTCTCCCATTATCGTTAGAGGTTTGACTTTTACCAGACAAGCAGATGGATCGCACCATGCTCAGACAAAATCGCTAAACAGCGGTGCGACCATCGTTGATTGGGAAAGTTTTGAAAATTATCTTTGGCCAGAAATTACCGATTGTGACTTTTCTATTATTCATGAAGCGGGAAAGTATCTAAGAACAAATGTTAAGTTCATTCCTTTCAGTTTGGATGGCATCTTGGAAAACACTATTGGTATAGTTGGCTTCGAAAATTTATGTTATTTGATTTATGACGAGCCCGAGCTTGTGCAAAAAATTTTTGAAAATGTCGGAAAAAGAATTTATCAATACTTTGAATCGTGTCTCCAATATCCTGAAGTCGGGGCAATTCTTTGCAATGACGACTGGGGTTTTAACTCTCAAACAATGTTACCACCGGATGCTTTGAGGGAATATGTTTTTCCTTGGTACAAAAAGATTGTGGAAAAGGCGCATTTGGTAAATAAATATGCTATCTTGCATTCGTGCGGTTATTATTCTGACATTATTGAAGATATCATTTCCGACATGAAGTTTGACGGCAGACACTCCTATGAAGATAAAATTGTGCCTGTTGAAAAAGCTTATCAGGAACTAAATCCTAGATTAGCTATTATGGGCGGTATCGATGTTGATTTCCTTGCCAGAGCTTCTAAAGAACAAGTATATGATAGATGTAAAAAAATCTTGATTCAGACAAAAACAAAGGGTGGCTATGCTTTAGGCTCCGGAAATTCTGTGCCAGATTACATTTCCAATGACAATTTCAAAGCAATGCTTTTGGCAGCTTATGATATGGGGGACACAAAAAAATGATTAACAAACAAGCCTGGCTTGATAAAATCAAGCAGGAAAAACACCTATCCATGCCAGTTCTTACTTTTCCTGCAGTGCAAATGCTAGGAATAAGTGTCAACGAATTAGTAAATTCAGCCCATCTACAAGCAGAGTCAATGTCTTTGATTGCCAAAAAATATCCTATCAGTGCCGCTTTATCAATGATGGACCTCAGTGTCGAAGCCGAAGAATTCGGTTCGCCAGTCAGATATTTCGACATGGATATCCCTACAGTTACTGATTCAATCATTAAATCCAGCAAGGACGCATTTTCTCTACAGGTACCTAGTCTAGGCAATAAACGGACATTGCTATATGTTGAAGGTGTAAAAGAAGCAAAAACATTGATTAAAGATATTCCTGTATTGGCAGGCGTTATCGGACCTTTTTCGCTATCTGGAAGACTCATGGATATGACAGAAGTCATGGTCAATTGTTATATGGATCCAGAAATGGTACATGAGACTTTAAAAAAAGCCAGCGAATTTATCACTAAATACATTTTAGCGTTTAAAGAAGCGGGAGCGGATGGTGTCATTATGGCAGAACCGGCCGCTGGATTGTTATCTCCCAAAATTTGTGAAGAGTTCTCAAGCAAATATATCAAAGAAATTGTCAATCAAGTCAGTGATGATTCGTTTATCTTTGTCTATCATAACTGTGGTAACGTCGTTCCGCTTGCAGATACAATTCTTTCGATTCATGCCGATATTTATCATTTTGGGGACGCTATTGATATTGAAGATATTTTAAAAGTGTTTCCGAAAGACAAGTTGGTGATGGGAAATATCAGCCCTTCTCACGTTTTTCGCAAATTGAAACCAAAAAAAGTAGCTGAAGAAACAGAAAAATTACTTTCAAGATGTGATAAATATGACAATTTTCTCATCAGCTCTGGATGCGATATTCCGCCATTAACCCCTTTAGAAAATATTGACGCCTATTTTCAGGCAATCAATAAGCATTACAATATTAATTGAGGATAACATGGGAACAATCGAGATTATTGATTATTGGCTGAAAAAATTAAACCGAAGCAAGCGAGTTTATGTTTATTTGCCTCAAGGCTATAAATGGGATATAGTATTATATCCTATTTTGATTATGCATGATGGGCACAACCTATTCAATAAGGAAACATCTGTTTTTGGTTTAACTTGGAAAATTCAAGAGACACTAGACAAAATTGAAGCAACCACAGGCAAAAACATGATTGTTGTCGGTATCGAATCACCATCAATTAAAAGATTCGATGAATATTCCCCGTGGCCAGCAAAAAATATACTGAATTATTTAGAAGACAACAATCAAAACATAATGGGTGGAGAAGGTGAAGAATACGTTAACTGGATTGTTAATGAGCTTCTGCCTTCATTAAATCAAAGATACAAATTCGACAATAAGAAAATTTTTATGGCAGGTTCTTCAATGGGAGGATACATTAGCCTATACTGTGGCTACAATTATCCGGATATATTTAAGAAAATAGGTGCTTTTTCGCCTGCTTTTTGGTTTAACGATTCGGACATGTTTACTTTTATCAAAGCAAATTTTAACAAAGAACTTGGCGTATATTTAGACATAGGCACACAAGAAACTAGTAATCCCAACAAATCAGATTTTCCACAGATATACGTTAATGATGCCAGAAAATGCAAAACTTTGCTAACAAATTTGGGAATCAAGAACTTGATGTATGTTGAAGACATAAACGCAAGCCATTCTGAGAATGCCTGGGCAATAAGATTTCCGGAATTTGTTACTTGGCTATTTAAAGAATAAGTATTATATATTTTTTTTATAGGAAGATGTTTTTACTTAATTTAACGATATAAATTACTTTCATATCAAATAATAAGAATATACAAAGAATTCGTACATGATGAAAAAAAACTTATCATTTTCCATAAATTAACTCTTGAGAAAAAAGCGCTTTCATTGTATAATGTAATTATGAAAAGCAGACTAGTCAATTTATACCAGAAAGGAAATAGAAATATTTCAGTAAATTAGGCAGAATGGAAAAATTTGTGCTTTTTTTTACGTTTTCAGAAGACGCGATTTGAAGAAATCGCAAAAAAAATATAAGCGAGGCGAAGAAATTGTTTAAGAGCGAGTACCTGAATGAAATTTTTAAAACAGTATCAGAAAGAAACGACGGACAACCAGAATATCTACAAGCCGTAGAAGAGTTTTTTGAGGCGATGGACTTTCTTGTTTTGTCCGATCCAAAAATCCAACAGTTTGGGATCATGGAAAGAATCATCGAACCTGAGCGCATCATCAAATTTCGCGTGACCTGGATTGACGATCAAGGCAAAATCAATGTCAACCGGGGTTACCGTATCCAGTTCAACTCGGCTATCGGGCCGTACAAGGGCGGACTGAGATTCCATTCTTCTGTCAATGAATCGATTTTGAAATTCTTGGGTTTTGAACAAACCTTCAAGAATGCCTTGACAGGCCTTCCCATGGGCGGCGGAAAAGGCGGAGCCGATTTCGATCCCAAAGGCAAATCAGATGGCGAAATCATGCGTTTTTGCCAAAACTTCATGCTTGAACTATACCGTCATTTAGGACCAGACACTGATATCCCCGCCGGTGACATCGGCGTTGGTTTCAGAGAAGTCGGTTATATGTACGGAATGTACAAGAAGATCAAAAACGAATCGACCGGAGTCTTGACTGGAAAAGGTTTGACATACGGAGGCTCTCTTGTTAGAAAAGAAGCCACTGGCTATGGCCTGTGCTACTTTGTCCAAGAGATGCTCAAAGTCTATCGCAACGATGATATGAAAGATAAAAGGGTTATTATTTCCGGATCTGGAAAAGTTGGTTTGTATGCCGCTTTGAAAGCCCGTGAAATGGGCGCAAGAGTTGTTGCGATGTCCGATGTGAACGGTTATGTCTATGATCCAAACGGCATCGATATCGACATCGTCAGAAACCTGACACTTGAAACTCCTGAATTCTCGACCAAATATCTCGAATATCGTTCGAATGCTATCTATAATGAAAATCCGACCGACATCTGGAAACTTCCCTGCGACATCGCGCTTCCCTGCGCAACGCAAAACGAACTTCCACTTGAAGGCGCAAAGGCACTTGTCGCCAACGGCTGCTTCCTGGTCGCAGAAGGCGCAAATATGCCTACTACCCTAGATGCCACAAAATATCTGCAACATGCCGATATCCTGTTCGCACCTGGCAAAGCTGCCAATGCCGGCGGCGTCGCCGTGTCCGGCCTGGAAATGAGCCAGAATGCCATGCACTTTCCCTGGTCATATGCTGAAGTCGATGAAAAATTAGAAATCATCATGTCCGATATTTTCAAGAAAGCTTATTCCGAAGCCAGAAAATATACCGATCACAGAAATTTGGTCATCGGCGCAAATATCGCCGGATTCATGCGTATTTATCAGGCAATGCTTGATCAAGGCGTTGTCTAAAGTGGCAGTAGTCAAGGCACCCGATATCTTACTTCCGAAGTTAAGCATCGATTATCATAAATGGGCAGTTATCGCTTGTGACCAGTTCACAAGCGAAAAAGCATATTGGAATCAAGTGCACCAACTTGTGGATAATGTGCCCTCAACTTACCATATTATCCTGCCGGAAGCATATTTGGATATGGGTTTCGAAACCAGAATCAAAAGCGTCAACGAAAATATGGATCTATATCTTAGATCCGACTTGTTCATACAAAAAAAAGGTTTGGTTCTGGTTGACAGAACCACGCCTTTTCAACCACACCGGTTGGGGTTTGTCTGTATAATCGACCTTGATGAGTATCAATATGAAGAAGGCATCAAAGGAAAAATTGTCGCTTCCGAGAAAACAGTCTTGAACCGCATCCCACCCAGGGTGAAGATCAGGGAACAGGCTCCAATCGAACTTCCCCACATCCTGGTTCTGATTGATGATACTTCAGGACTAATCCCAGCATTATTCAAACAAAAGGATAAATATGAGAAGCTTTATGATTTTGACCTCAATATGGGTGGAGGTCATCTTGTCGGTTATCTGATCGATGATTTTGACTCAACTCTGTCCAAAATAAATAAGATGATAGAAACAACTCCACTTGTTGTAGGCGATGGCAATCATTCTTTAGCTGCCGCCAAAGTCTGTTGGGAAAACATCAAGAAACACGCATTAGAAGCTGATTTGATTGATCATCCCGCACGCTACGCGATGGTAGAACTGACAAGCATTTACGATGACGGTCTCGCCTTCGAGCCGATTCATAGAGTCCTTTTCAACATTGACGAGGATAATTTCTTTCATGAAATCAATCGCACCAGCCAAGGCTCTGTCCCACTGAAAGTGATTTCTTCTGATGGCGAAGGATATCTTCTGACTTCAAACAATCCTTTTGAAACAATTTCCTGGGTCCAGGAATTTCTCGACAATTATCTGCCAAATCACCCAGAAGCGTCCATCGATTATGTGCATGGCATGGATAGCCTCATCAAGATTGTCGAAGAAAACCCAAAATCCATCGGTATAACCATGCCACACCTTGACAGAAGCCAGTTATTCGCCTATATCAAAGAAAAAGGCGTGTTACCAAGAAAATCATTCTCTTTGGGGGAAGCCTTAGAAAAAAGATATTATTTAGAAAGCCGAATCATCCAGAAAGGAAAGATGTGATATGAAAAGAGTATTCAATTTCTCCGCGGGACCCGCGGTATTACCAGAAGATGTATTACGTCAAGCAGCCGAAGAGATGCTAGATTACAATAACACCGGCATGTCGGTCATGGAAATGAGCCATCGTTCGAAAGCTTTCGAAACGATTATTTTGGATGCCGAAAAAGATCTTCGGACTTTGATGCAAATCCCTGACAACTACAAGGTATTATTTTTGCAAGGAGGAGGCCATGTCCAGTTTGCCATGGTGCCGATGAATTTGATGGTTAATGGCGTAGCTGATTATATCGTTACCGGTCAATGGGCAAAAAAAGCTTATGCGGAAGCGAAAAAATACGGCGATGCCAGAAAAATCGCTTCAAGCGAAGACAAAATATTTTCCTATATTCCTGATCTTGACAACTTGAAAATATCAAAAGAAGCAGACTATGTCTATATTTGCGAAAACAATACGATCTATGGCACAAAATTCAATACACTGCCAAATACCTTAGGAAAAGTATTGGTTTCAGACATGTCTTCAAGCATTCTTTCCGAGCCAGTCGATGTCTCCAAGTACGGTCTTATCTTTGCCGGAGCACAGAAAAACATTGGTCCTGCCGGAACGACCATCGTCATTATCCGCGAAGACTTAATCAGAAACCAACTTGCATCATATGTTCCGACGATGCTGCAATATAGCATCCATGCCGAAAACGGCTCAATGTACAATACTCCGCCCACCTATGGCATCTATATTTGCGGACTTGTCTTCAAATGGCTGTTAAAACTTGGTGGCCTAGACAGAATGCTTCAGATCAACAAGACTAAAGCAGCGATTCTTTATGATTACATCGACCAATCCAAACTATTCCATGGTTCTGTGGAAAAGAAAGACAGATCTTTGATGAATGTGACTTTTGGCACTGAAAACGAAGAACTTGATGCAATGTTTGTCAAAGAAGCTAAAGCCAAAGGTTTTGATAACTTGAAAGGACATCGTTCTGTTGGAGCGATGCGGGCTTCAATTTACAATGCAATGCCGATTGAAGGTGTCGTTGCCTTGGTTGAGTTCATGAAAGAATTCGAACAGGCACACGCCCTATGAAAGTAGCTTGTTTAAATAATATCTCCAATTTGGGACTAGATAGGTTTTCTGACAAGTATCAACTAACAGAAAATATCGAAGAAGCTGCTTTATTGCTTGTCCGCAGTTTCAACATGCTGGAAATGGATATGCCAGCAAACCTGATTGCAGTCGCAAGGGCTGGAGCGGGCGTAAATAATATCCCATTAGATAAACTGGCAGATAAAGGCATTGTTGTCTTCAATACCCCCGGAGCGAATGCCAACGGCGTGAAGGAACTGGTGCTGGCAGGAATGCTTTTAGCTTCAAGGGATATTGTCGGGGGCATCAACTGGGTCAAAGAAAATCATGAAGACCAGAATATCCTCAAATCAATCGAGAAAGCCAAAGCAGCATATGGTGGAACAGAAATCTTGGGTAAGACAATCGGTGTCATTGGACTTGGAGCAGTTGGCGGAAAAGTCGCCAAAGCCTGTGTTGATCTCGGCATGAAAGTCATCGGTTACGATCCATATTTAACCGATGAAGCGAGAAGTCTGATTCCTGAATCCGTGAACCTTGTGAGCGACCTGTCCCCAATCTACAAATCATCAGATTTCATCAGTTTGCACTTGCCTTTGTTAGATTCGACAAAATATATGGTAAATGAATCAGTTTTTGCCGCTATGAAACCGGGTTGTGTGATTTTGAACTTCAGCAGGGACCAATTGGTAGATGACCTGCAACTGTCAAATGCCATCAATGCGGGTATTGTCAAAAAGTACGTTACGGATTTCCCCAATTTCATAACTGCAAATATGCCAGGAGTAATCACGATTCCCCACCTTGGGGCTTCTACTGAAGAATCCGAGGACAATTGCGCTGTGATGGCAGTAGAAGAGCTTAAGAAGTATGTCGAAGAAGGATCAATCATCAATTCGGTCAATTATCCCAAACTCGACGGCGGACACAAAAAAACAAAGAATCGCTTGTTGATACTCCATGAGAGTACCGATTCATTCTTGACAGATTTGACAAAAGCCTTGGAAAAAGTCATGCTGATCAAAAATCTCGTGAATAAGTCGAGAGGCAAGTATTCCGCTTCTTTGATCGATTTCGATGAAGACTATACAGACAAAATCAAACTTAAATTAGATAGAATAACCGGAGTCATTAAAATTCGGACAATAAAATAAGTATAAGCGCACCGTAAGCGGTGCGTTTTTCATTTGGCCTTGCTTGAATATGTAAAAGGATTATGGTACATTATAAGCGTAGTTGGATATTACTTTGAAGGAGAAAATCATGAACAAAGAATTGCTAACTCATTACAAAGAAAGAATCATTCAGTTTAATGTCGAGAATAAAACCCTAGAAAAAGGTGGAATTGTGTTTGTTGGTGATTCGATAACTGAAAAATATCCACTTAAGGAGTTTTTTCCCAACAAACAAATTATTAACCGGGGAATATCTGGTGACTCTACCAAAGGATTATTAAAACGACTGGTTCCAAGTGTGTTGGCTTGCGACCCATCGCTTGTGTTGATATTGATTGGCACAAACGATTTTGGCCATTTCTCACATCAATCACCCCAGGCTGTTTATGAAACAATATCAAAAGCAATTGCACAAATACAATTACGACTCCCAAACACGAAGATCTACTTACAAGCAATCTATCCTGTGAATCGTCACATCAATCAAGAAGTGGTCAATTCCAGAGACAATCAAGATATCATCATAGTGAATAAGCTCTTGAAAGAAATTGCAGGGATAACGTTCCTTGATTATTTTGATATGCTTTCAGACGATTCCAAAGCGTTAAGCACAGCTTATACAGATGATGGCTTGCATCTGAATCATGATGGGTACAGCTTTGTCACAACCCTGTTGAAAAAGTCAATTTCTGAGTTAAACTGACATATTCATCGCCATTTGAAGTTGAGCATGTTTATGTACAATCTTGTTTAATCGTGATAAAATATTTATTAGGAGAGTGATTATATGATCTACATCAAAATCTTTGCGATCGCCTTGGGAATCTTTTTTGCAATCGACATGGTATGGTTGACACTTATCGCCAAGAAGCTCTACGCCAAGTTTTTAGCTGACTTCATGGGGCAGGTCAAATGGGTTCCCGCGCTTGTCTTCTATCTCTTGTTTGTCGTGGGTTTGACATTTTTTGTCATTGAACCGGCTGTTACCAGAGAATCGCTAGTTTATGCTATTTTCGCTGGTATGTTCTTTGGCTTTATCACATATGCTACTTACGATTTAACCAATCTCGCAACCTTGAAAGGCTGGCCTTGGCAGATCACTTTAATTGATCTTGCCTGGGGTTCTTCCTTGGGTGCTATCGTATCGACAATAACCTTTTTGATAGTGAGGTAATAATTATATGGAAGTAATGACTTTAAAAGGCAATGACATCTATTTTGCCTTTCTTGCGGGCGCAAGAAAACTGATCAGTGAAAAGAAACATCTGAACAAAATCAATGTATTCCCGGTCCCTGATGGCGATACCGGCTCGAATATGTCTTTTCTCATGCAGACCATTATCAATGAGGCCAAACCCTCGGATAATCTGTCTGATACCGTCGAATCGATCGCCAATGCTGCACTTAACGGATCAAGAGGAAATTCCGGAATCATCTTCGCCGAGTTTTTCAATGGTTTGTACGAAAGATTAAAAGGCAAAGCTCAGGCCAAGATTGATGATTTCAAGGAAGCTGTAAAACATGCGACGCAGAAAGCCTATCAGGCAATCATGAACCCGGTCGAAGGCACAATCCTGACAGTTCTAAGGAAAGCTTTCGAGATTACGGACAAACATGATAATTTCAATTCGTATTTCAAAACTAGCTTGGCACAGGCTAAAATTGCTTTGGCAGAAACAACCGAGCAATTGGAAGTGTTGAAGAAAAACGGAGTCGTCGATGCGGGAGCCGGAGGCTTCACGGCCTTTTTGGAAGGTATCAACTATTATCTGGAATCAGGAGTCACTGAAATCCCGCTTCACGAAGAAGTTGTGGAAGAGGCCTCTTTAGACATCCATGACATGGTAGTTACAGAAAGATATTGTACGGAAGCGCTCCTTATCAATGTCAACCGGACTTCTCAGGACATGAAAATGATTTTCAAGGATTTCGGGTCTTCATTAATCGTTTCCGGACGTTCCGAGAAAATGCGTATCCATATCCATACCGACAATCCTGACCAGTTCTTTTATCGTCTCCGGGAGTATGGCACAGTCCTTGAACAAAAGATTGACGATATGATCCGCCAGCAACAAGCGATTTCCATAAAACACCCAAAAATCGGGCTCGTGACCGATTCAATCGCTGATATTCCGCAGGAATTGATGGACAAATACCATATCCATCTATTGCCGATGAATTTATTGGTTGATGACGTTTCCTATCTTGACCGTTTGAGTGTTTCCACCGAAACATTCTATGAATTGCTAAAAACCGCCAAGTCGTTTTCCTCGGCGCAACCAGATAAAAAGACAATTGAAAGGACTTTGGAGTTTCTAAGTGATCATTATGACTCAATCATCGTCATAACTGTTGCGGATAAACTGAGCGGCACATTTGGTGCCATCAGCCAATATGCCAAAACAAATCCCAAGATTACGGTCTTCGATTCGAAACAAAATTCCGGATCCGAAGGTTTGATTGTTTTGGAAGCTGCCAAAACAATCTGGGAAGATGCTTCCACTAAAGAAGTATTAGAACATATCGCAGATGTCAGGGACAAGACCAAGATCTATGTTTCGGTCAAAACTCTTAAATACATGGTCAGGCAGGGACGAGTGGGCAAAGCTACGGGAATTCTGGCAAAAATCTTGAACCTAAAACCTGTCATCTCCCTCGATAAGGATGGTGGCGGTCTGATCAAGGAGAAAGCATTCAGTCTGAGAAAAAACGAAAAACAAATTCTGGCATTACTACAAAAAGCGCCAGTCAAAGAATATGTGATGGTCCATTCCTTAGAACCTGTAAGAGCCAATAAACTGGCACAAAAGATTGAAGCTTTGCTTGGGATGAAGCCGTTATACACGACCATGATTTCACCGATAGTTGCGATGAATGCCGGCATTGGTGCCGTAGGCGTCGCTGCGACATTCAAAGAAGAGGTGGCTTAAGATGTGGTATTACCTTTTAGGGCTTGTAATCTTACTTGTTGGTTATTTTTCCGTTTTCTTTATTATTGCCCAAATCAAAAAGAACAATGCCTTGGTCGATATCGGCTGGGGACTGGGCTTTGTATTGGTGGGACTTTACAGTCTGATTTTCAGGATATTCTCTCCTGACACGCTATATCTATTTCAAATTGTTGTCACGATTTTGGTCGCAATGTGGGGTTTGAGACTCTTCCTTTATATAAGCATCCGCAACTTCAAGAAACCCGAAGACTACCGCTATCAGGAAATGCGGGAAAAATGGAAGGAAAAAAACCCCCATGTTCAAGCTTTCTTTCGTGTTTTTATGGCGCAAGCTGGATTCATGGCTGTGATTGCTTCCCCGATCTTCACTGCTTATTTGTCGACAAAAGATGTAAATATATGGTTTGTGATTGCGGGAGCGGCAGTTCTTCTAACCGGATTATTTTTTGAAGGGGTTGGCGATTACCAACTCCGTCAGTTCATCAAAAAACCGGAAAACAAGGGACACATCATGAAATCAGGATTATGGAAATACACACGTCATCCCAACTATTTTGGCGAAACTCTGATTTGGTGGGGACTGTGGATTATCGTCCTTTCGAGTACATATGGCATCTATTCGCTAATCAGCCCGCTTGTGATCACCTACCTCTTGTTGTTTGTATCGGGAATCCCGCTCTTGGAAAAGAAATACAAGGACAACCTGGAATTTCAGGAATACAAACAGAAGACTTCGGCATTCTTTCCCCTTCCGCCGAAAAAATAACACAATCGAGCAGTTTCTAGTTTTTTTTCTTGCTTTTTAAGACGGGAAATTATACAATATATCAGTGACTGATTGGAGGATTTTTGAATGAGAGTGCAATTTACTTTAAAATGTTCTGAATGCAAAGAAGAAAACTATACAATGACAAAAAATAAAAAGAACCATCCTGATAGGATGGAAGTAAAAAAATATTGTCCGCGTTGCAAAAAAGAAACTATTCATCGAGAAAAGAAATAACTTCATATCCTGAAGTTTTTTTCTTTTTTTCCTGTGATATAATTATTTTCGAGATGACTGGATTAATTGACATCTTTTAATTTTGATATTGATGCGAGTTGTTAACTTGCAAGAAACATGGTGAAACCGATGCGTATTATCACATTTTCCGACAACATTGCCGACCAAAACAGCTATTTGCTGATTGACAAGACCGAAGCGGTCTTGATCGATCCGGGATTCAACGGCGATAAAATTTTGCATTATTTAAAAGAATCTGGATCAATGCTCAAAAAAGTCCTTTTAACACATGGCCATTTTGACCATATAAGGGACATACTCTTCTTGCAAAAACATTTTGATTTTACAATCTATATCCATCAGGACGATTTTTCGTTTCTATATGACGAACAGAAAAACTATGCCAAGTCTTTTTATTCGCATTTTCTTATGGATAAAGCCTATGAAGTTATCAAGGTAAGCGAAGGGGACCAGATTCCCTTTGGCGCCTCGTTTCTGACAGTTTATTACACCCCTGGACATACTAAAGGTTCTGCAAGTTATGGCATGAATAAATGGCTGGCAACGGGTGATCTTTTGTTTGTTGACTCGGTGGGAAGGACAGATTTGATAACAGGCAGCCAGAAGATGCTTTACGAGTCATTAAGGAAGATTAAAAACACCTTCTCCAAAGAAACTGAAATTTTGCCTGGTCACGGTCCAAAAGCGAGATTATCCGAGATAATCGGAATTAATCCGTTTATGAATTGAAAATGCTTTTGGTCCGATAGTTGTAAATTCGTTTTAGTTAAGATATAATTATTTCAGATAAAGGGGACGGTGCAATGTACATGCTTGCCTTTTGGGATGAACTTTCCGATTCTTTGATTTACTTGTTACAAAACATCGGCTTGTTATTCGCGCTTGTTTTTCTTTATGGCGCGACAAATTTCAATCCACAAGTCAAAAAACTGAGAAAAAAAATTATCATCGGCCTTGTAATTGGCTGTTTTGCGATTCTTGTGATGAATTTTCCGTGGAGACTCGAAGAGGGAATCTTTTATGACACCAGGAGCATTCTGCTTAGCATCACGGGCGCATTCTTTGGATTTACGACCACAGTTATTGCCGCTTTGATTGCGCTTGCTTATCGCATCTTCCTCGGCGGAGATGGAGTCTATGCAGGTTCATTGACGATTATTTCAACTTCAGCGTTGGGACTGCTTTTTCATTTCAAGAGCAAAAATATTCTAAAAAAATATCCAACCTTTATAAAATATTATATTTTTGGTATGGTTGTATCGATCACAACTATTATTTGTCAATTGGCTATCCCTTGGCCGAAAGCTTTTGAAGCAATCTCTAATATTTGGCCTGTTTATATCGGGCTCTTTCCGATTGGATCCGTTATGTTGGGAATTGCCATCGAAAATCAAATCAGCCGCGTTTCCGCAACCAGATATCTTAAAGAGCAACAGATGCTTTTGCAGGCATCGATCGATAGTCCCAAGGAAATGGAAATTTACGCTGTCGCAACAGATTACACATATCTTTCTTTCAATCGTTTTCATGAATCGGCAATCAAGAAATATTATGACCAACAAATCAGAATCGGTCAGAATTATTTTGACAACATCATTAATGACAAAATGGCATACCGGATCAAAACCTGTTTTGACAAGGCTTTGACAAGCGAGACATTTACCAGAATCGATGAAGTGGAAACTCAAAAAGGTAAGTATTTGGAGAATTTCTACGCACCGATTTATGATGAACATAAAAAAATCATGGGGTTAACCGTGTTTTCTCACGACATAACCGATCGAAAAACGTATGAACAGTCGATTTTGTACCTAAGTTATCATGATGTTTTGACAGGGCTTATGAATCGCAGATATTATTCGGAAGAACTTCTGAAGGTTGACAGAGAGGAAAACCTGCCGATATCAGTCATTATGGCTGATATCAACGGCCTCAAGATTATGAACGACGCTTTTGGTCATGACTCTGGTGACGAGCTATTAAAAATTGTCGCAAACCAATTAAAAGAAACCTTTTCAACCAAAGGCGAAGTATCAAGAATTGGTGGCGACGAGTTCGTCGCGATTTTGGTCAACACCTCTAAAGGCGAAGCAACCAGTCTCGTTGAGCGTGCCAAAAAAAGAATCGAGAAACATGTGCTAAACGGCATGCATGTATCCGTATCCTTCGGAGTCGAAGCCAAGGTTGACTCACTGTCAATCAATGAAGTCATGAGAATCGCAGAAGATGACATGTATAAACACAAGCTCTTCGAGATCACTTCCAACAAAAATGAGGCTATCAAGGCGATCCTTGACACCTTGAATATGAAAAATCCCCGTGAAGAAGAACATTCCAAACGGGTATCTACATACTGTTACAAGATCGGACAAATCCTTGGGATGCGAGAAGATGAACTCAATTTGCTCACTCTGATTGGTAATCTTCACGATATCGGCAAGATTGCGATTGACGAGAGGATTCTAAACAAGCCGGGAAAATTGACCGAAGAGGATTGGATCTAGATGCGCCGTCATCCCGAGATCGGGTACAGGATTATCTCTTCATCGCCAGAATATTCGGAGCTTTCCGAAGATATACTGTGCCATCACGAACGTTGGGATGGCAAAGGATATCCGCAAGGGCTTCCGGGGAAAGACATCCCCTATCGGGCGAGAATCATCGCAATCGCGGATGCATATGATGCGATGACTTCACAGCGTACCTATCGCAAAGTATTTACAAAAGAAGAAGCGATTGAAGAAATTAAACGCTGTTCTGGAACCCAGTTCGATCCGATAATCGCCATGAAATTCGTTAAGGCTCTGGAAAAAGACAATAATCTACAATAAGCTGCCGGAATATAGTCTGCATCCGGCAGCTTTTCTATAGATTGAGAAATTTTTATAAAATTAACAATGATGATTGAATTTTACCTTGGCAAGAGTATAATAATATCTGTAATAAACATGTTGATTACTAATAATATAGTATTCGAGGAGAAGAATATGAGAAAGAAAACGCTGTACGTACTTCAGATTGTTCTGCTTGTTTTTCTGCTTTACGGTTGTGACTTGTTCAAAGGATCAACAACCACATTGGTAAATACAACCACATCGGCAAATACAACCACATCTTTGACTGTCACGACTTCGACAAATGTCATCACCACGGCTTCGATTCTGACAACCCTGCCCACCACTCAGACCACATCGTCTTCCTCATTGTCTGGAACATATCGTATCGAATTCGAGGAAAACGGTGGTAGCGTTGTCGAAGATATCGTTGGTTTACCCGGTACCGCAATCTTAGAACCTGTCCAACCAGTCAAAGCTGGTTATATCTTTTGCGGATGGTTTGAAGATTTTGATTTGACCATGGCCTACACTTTTGTTGTCATTCCTGACGGGAACATTGCCTTATATGCGAAATGGATTGCCGCAGATGATCTAGCTGCGATTGTCGATGAAATGGAGATTTTGTTTGATAAATTATCGCTTGACGCATCATCGGTAAGCATTACGGCTATGAATTCGATCCTTCAAGCCTATGACAATCTGGTGAATTCTGCTGTTTCAGGTTCACAAGCTTCCGGATATTACTCAGCCTTTTTGACCGAGATTCAGCTTGCATATGTTAGGGATTACGTTAAAATTGATTTTGACTATGCCAAATCGACATCTACCGACCTGATGGAAGCTTCACTTGATATGTTTCAGATGTTGGTCACTTCTCAGCTATTGAACGATTACGCTGCCAGGACTGTGGTTGAAGAATATATCGTTTTGATTGAAAACGCGACTACTATCGAAGACGTGGACATCTATCTCGGAGATTTCATTGTTGATTTGACTGCTGCAATGATTTTTGAAACTACTCCGCCAATTGAAGCATATATCGGTTTCCGGGCAGCCTCGATCGCGCATTTGCATGATGTCATGTCGCAAATCAACGCTGCTGGAGAAGAAATTGGCATCATTGCTGTCACCGATCTTTTCATGACTAATCTTGAGGCATCGATTAACGAATCACTCAGCATTCCAGACATCGCGGAATTAACCTGGCACGGAATCAGGCAGATGTTTCAGGATTTGACTGAATCGAGCCGAAACTATTTCGAACTTGAAGTAACTAGCGCATATGAAAGTGTTGTTGATTTGTTGTCTGGCCAGATGCTGACATTGCTTAGTGACAGATATGCTTTTGCTCTCGACCTTATCGACACGCTTCATTTCTTCTATGATCTTGCTCTGGTGACACAGGACTTTATGGTATTTGTCGATTTAATCACACCCTGATCTGATTATCTTACATTAATAAAATGCGTTGCTCTGAGCAACGCTTTTTTATTGATTAGCAATGAACACGATACATGTCAACAAGATTATATAGATGATACCTATAACCGAATATGTTAAAATATAGGTCTTGCTTTGATTCGGAAATTCCCTGATTACAAATTTGAAAGTGATGAGACTGGCAAGAGAAGCAATCAAAGAACCCATCGCACCGACATTGACACTTTGCAACAAGTATCTCCAGTAAATTTTATCAGTGAAGGTTGACAATAGGATTGAGGCAGGAACATTGCTCAAGAATTGGCTCGAAAGCAACCCAGTGAAATATACTGATTGCGGAGTGTTGAGAAATTTTGCCATGAAATCGGTCAAAACTGTCCAAGAGGATAAATTATAAGTGAAAATAAAAAAGGATACAAATGTGAAAAGTAGCAGATAATCCGGTTTTTTAAACAAATGGGGATAGAATACAAGAGACAAAATGATCGCGACTCCTATGGTCACAAACGGACTAACGATTCTAAGTATCAACAAGATTACGAACAGGAAGATTATTGATTCGACAATGATCTTTTTTTTGTCAAGTTTTGGGTCTACCATCACCGGTTTGATGAAAGTGTTGGGCAATAAGAAATAAGTTGTCACCATGATTAGAAAAAACGCTGATAAAGTAATTGGAAACGTTGCGCCCATGAACTCGAAAAAACCTAGGTCGTAATACTGGTATAAATAGATGTTTTGCGGATCTCCCATCGGCGTCAGAGCACTCCCCATGTTGGCCGCAAATGTCTGCAAAATCACAATCGTGAGTGCATATCTTTCTTCTTTGGTCTGGCGCATCACGAACAAGGTGAAAGGCACCAGAGTCAGAAGTACGGCATCATTTGTGACAAGCATCCCAAGAAAGAAAGTCGACAAAACTATCACTAGTCCGATATACCTGATTGTGAAGAATTTGCTAGTGATAAAGATCGCGATCTTGCTGAAAAAATTTGCTTCGGTCAGGCCGGCAACGGAAATCATCAGCGAAAACATGATGACGAGAACATTGATGTTGATTGCTTTTAGTTGTTCGACGCGTGGGGACACAAAAAAAAGCGACAAAAGCGCCAATGAGAAAGCAATTATGAATACTTTGTCACGCAAAAAGAATTTCAGAAGTTTCAATTTGATCATCCCTGCAAATCATTATCAAACTAATTATATGCCAATTAAATTAAAATACAATCCCAATTCTCATCCTTTTCTCATCTTTATTTATAGTAAATAAGTAAATTTTAAATTATTAGCACTCAATGCTTGACATTGCTAAAGAGCTCTAGTATAATATTGTTAGCATTCAGGCTATCGGAGTGCTAAAGGGGTGAATTTATGTTATCTGAACGACAAGAGCTGATACTTAAACTGATCGTTGATGAATATGTCAAAACTGCAGAACCTGTAGGCTCTAAAACCCTGTCTTTCATCATGGAGGTTTCGTCCGCAACAATCCGGAATGAAATGAGCACCCTTGAAGAATTGGGTTATCTTGAAAAGACTCACACTTCAAGCGGAAGGATTCCTTCGGAAAAAGGTTATCGTTATTATATCGAAACCATCATCAAGAATCTTGACGAAGAAACCAACAACTATTTCGAATTTGAGAAAATATTTGATAACCGCGAGAGCGAACGCGATGATGTAATCAAGGAAGCAATCGATCTTTTGAGCCAGGCGACCAACTGTACCGCAATCTCACTTGGACCGAATGCTTTCCATTCGAAAGTCAAAAAAGTCCAGTTGATCCCTTTGAAGGAAACTCAGGCCTTGATCCTTATTATTACCAATTTCGGTCATGTGGAATCAAAACAAATAACGATATCAGAAGACATGGAAATATCAGAACTTGTCAAAGTCATTGACCTACTAAATGAAATGTTGGTCGGAACGCCAATCTCGAAAGTATCGGAAAAACTGCATTACGAAATCCAGCACAGCCATATCAAGGAACTCTTGAAGTACCGGGAGACGATTGTGGATTCATTCATCGAAGCGTTTTCTAAATTTGCCCAGACAAGATATTACCTGACCGGGCAATCAAATATGCTCTATCAACCTGAATTCAACGATATTCGTAAACTTCGGGAATTCATGGCAACGATCGATAACAACGAGATCTTCAAAATCGTTGAAACCAATGCCGAAGGCGTAAGCGTCAAAATCGGTACGGAAAACCGAATGACATCGATGCATGACTGTACTGTAGTCTCTTCATCTTATGACACCGGCGATGGCGAACTCGGAACGATTACGGTTGTCGGTCCCACCAGGATGGATTATCGCAAAATCATCCCATTAATCAAATACATTGCAAAACATATCGCAAAATTATACGAGGAGGAGTAAATTGCTCTATGATTGATAAAGACAAAGAATTAGAAAAGGAATTGACCGAAGATGCCGGCTTGGAAACGCCTGAACCAAAGGCTGAAGCCAAACCCGAGCCTCACAAAAAAAAGGAAAAGAAAAAACCTAGTCTAGAAGACAAAATCGAGGAGATTGAAACTGAACTCCAAAACATTAAAGATAAATACTTGCGAACGCTTGCTGAAATGGAAAATTTGAAGAAAAGAACTGCCGAAGAGACAAAACGAGATCGCAAATATGCCTCGATGAATCTCGCCGACAAACTGATCGACCAATTAGAAATTTTCGACCAGGCACTGAATGTCAAAACAGAAGATAAGAATTTTCAAAACTTTTTGATCGGATTCAAAATGATCAAAGACATGATCTACCAATCGCTTGAATCCGAAGGCGTCAAACTGATTGAAACCAAGATCGGCGATCATTTCAATCCGAACCTCGAGCATGCTTTAGACACCAAATATGTTGAAGATTCTGCGCTTAACACAATTCTTGAAGTCGTCAAAAAAGGCTACATGTATAAAGACCGTCTGTTGCGCCCGGCGTTGGTTGTAATCAACATCAAACCCGCAACTGATGAAGAAACAAAAACAAAAATTCTAGAAAACATCGACGAAAACGTCGCATAGATAAGAGAGGATAATATTATGAAAGTAATCGGTATTGACCTTGGAACGACAAACTCCTGTGTTGCCGTTATGGAAGGTAAAGAAGCAAAAGTAATTCCAAATTTGGACGGAAACCGCACAACCCCATCGGTTGTCGCCTTTAAAGATGACGAAATTCAGGTCGGTGAAATTGCCAAAAGACAAGTTATCACCAACCCGAACACGGTTTACTCCATCAAACGTAAAATGGGTCAGGCCCAGAAAGTCAATGTGAACAACAGAAACTACACACCTCAGGAAATCTCCGCAATGATTTTGAGAAACCTGAAAGAATCTGCTGAAGCCTATCTTGGTGAAAAAGTTACAGAAGCCGTGATCACGGTTCCTGCCTATTTCAACGACGCCCAACGCCAGGCGACAAAAGATGCCGGCAAGATTGCCGGACTTGAAGTCAAAAGAATCATCAATGAGCCGACAGCCGCGGCTTTGGCCTACGGCATCGACAAAAAAGACAAAGAACAGACAGTGCTTGTTTATGATCTTGGCGGTGGCACCTTCGACGTTTCGATTTTGGAACTATCCGATGGCACCTTCGAAGTCATTTCGACAAGTGGCAACAATCATTTGGGCGGAGACGACTTCGACCAAAGAATCGTCGAGTGGCTCGTCGAGGATTTCCGCAAGGAAACCGGAGTTGACCTAAACAAGGACAAAATGGCCCTGCAAAGACTTCGTGATGCCTCCGAAAAAGCAAAAAAAGAATTGTCAACAATCACATCCTCGCAGATATCGCTACCCTTTATCTCCATGACTTCCAGTGGTCCAGTCCACTTGGAAAAAGCTTTGACCAGAGCCAAATTCAATGAACTAACTCATGATTTGGTAGAAATGACCGTCGATCCTGTCAGAAGAGCTTTGTCAGATGCGAAAATGACCGCAAAAGATATCGACCAGGTACTGCTTGTCGGTGGCGCAACTAGAACACCGGCAGTCCAGGACGCTGTTAAAAACATCTTGGGAAAAGACCCCAACCGTTCCATCAATCCGGATGAAGTCGTCGCCATGGGCGCCGCCATCCAAGCCGGAGTATTGATGGGCGATGTCAAGGACGTATTGTTGCTTGATGTTACCCCACTATCACTAGGAATCGAGACTTTAGGCGGAGTATTCACAAAGCTTATCGAAAGAAACACCACGATCCCGACATCAAAATCACAAGTATTCTCAACCGCAGCTGACAATCAGCCGACAGTTGATATCCATGTTCTCCAAGGTGAAAGAGCAATGGCCAAGGATAACAAGACTCTGGGACATTTCCAACTTACCGATATTCCGCCCTCACCAAGAGGCGTTCCACAGATCGAAGTCAAATTCGACATCGATGCCAACGGCATCGTGAATGTGCATGCCAAAAACGTGGCGACAGGCAAAGCCAATTCGATCACAATCCAAAGTGGTACGAGCTTGACTGATGCAGAAATTGATAAACTTGTCAAAGAAGCTGAAGAAAATGCTGAAGCCGACAAGAAGAAACGCGATGAAGTTGATTTGCGTAACGAAGCCGACCAAATGATTTTCATGACTAACAAAGCCATCAAGGATTTGGGCGACAAAGTAACCGATCAAGAGAAAAAAGATGCAGAAAACAAAATCAAGATTTTGGAAAAAGCTTTGAAGGGTGACGATCTCGAACAGATCCGTCATGCCAAAGATGACTTGGAAAAAATGGCTCAGTCATTATCGGAAAGAGTATACAAGGAACAAAACCAGAACCAAGGTGGTGGCTCCGGAGATTCCGGTCCACAAGACAAAGGTGATGGCGGCGATTCCGGGTCGGATGACGAAGTCTTCGACGCGGATTACAAAGAAGTATAATATTGCATATACAAAAAGCAGGCGACTGCTTTTTGTCATGTTTTCGAGGTGACTAGATGGAAAAACGAGATTTTTACGAAGTCCTTGGTGTAAACAGAAGCGCCACGGAAGACGATATAAAAAAAGCCTATCGCGGCTTAGCAAAAAAATATCATCCCGATGTGTCTTCGGAAAAAAATACTGAGGCCAAATTCAAAGAAGTACAGGAAGCCTACGATATTTTATCTGATGAGACAAAAAGGGCCCAATATGATCAATTCGGACATCAGGCGGCCAACCCCAATTTTGGGAGTGGTTTCGGTGGTGGAGCCGGTTTTGACGGTTTTGACTTTGGCGATATTTTCTCTGCTTTTTTTGGCGGTCAGTCAAGACAAAGTCAGGGAACCAGAACGAAACCGAGAAAAGGCTCTGACATCCAGAAACGGATGACGATAGCTTTCGAAGACTCGATTTTCGGCAAAAAAGAAAAGATAAAAGTTCCCGTCTACGAAGATTGCCATGTTTGTCATGGAACGGGAGCCGCCTCAGCCAAAGACATCCAGACTTGTTCCAAGTGTCATGGGTCAGGAAGTGTCATCATGGAAACTCAAACCCTCTTTGGCAGATCCCAAACCAGGACTACTTGTCCTGTCTGCGGTGGATCTGGTAAAGAAATTAAAAACAAATGCACCTCTTGTCAAGGCGAAGGTGTCGAAAAAATCATCAAAGACGTCGAGATCAAAGTGCCCGATGGTATCGAGACCGGACAACAGATCCGGCTGGAAGGTTTTGGCAACAAAGGCCAGTATGGAGGGCCAAGCGGGGATCTTTACATTGTCTTCGAAGTCAAGGCTTCTGATACATACATCCGTGAGGGTGACGACATCATCGTTAACATGCCGATTACTTTCTCGCAAGCGGCACTTGGAGCAGAAATTGAAGTTCCGACAGTTTATGGCAAAGTGCTTTTGAAGATTCCTTCAGGAACCCAAAGCGATGCCAAATTCCGAATCCGTGGCAAAGGTGCACCGAATGTTAGAACCAAAACCAAAGGCGATCAACATGTCATAGTAAGCGTCATCACACCTGCAAAACTATCCAATGAACAGAAAAAACTGTTTGAGCAGATGTCACGGATTGAAGACCATCCCTCCAACAAATCCGCCTGGGAGAAATTCAAATCTAATTTTCAACGCAAGTAAAAAAGCCGAATTGGCTTTTTTTTATGCATTAGTTTTGACTGTTTCACAGACGATATGATATTATATATGTATATGAATTGTATAAATTATAAGGAGGATAAACATGAAAGAAATTACTATGCCAAAACTTAAACGTTTTAATCTAATTATGGGGGGCCTTCATCTTGTTCAGGGTGTAATCATGCTGATACTATCATCATCAGTGATCCAGAACATTGCGGAGTTCAAACCAAAAATAACTCAGCTATATTTATCTTACGACGTGACCCTAGAGACACTTGTCTTAAGAAGCAAAGACTTATTCGACCTTCCCTTTGGGATCCTTGTCGCAGTATTCCTGTTTCTTTCGGCCATTGCCCATTTTCTAATTTCCGTACCATTCAATAAAGTTTACAACCAAGATTTGGAAAAAGGCATCAACAAATTCCGCTGGTTTGAATATGCGCTTAGCTCATCGGTAATGATCGTATTGATTTCAACATTGTTTGGAATATTCGATATTGCCTCGCTAGTTGTTATTTTCGTCCTAAACGCTTCAATGAATCTGTTTGGTCTTTTGATGGAACAAATGAATTCCAAAAGATTAGAAGGCGAAAAAGTCAATTGGACTCCGTTTGTATTTGGCTCGATAGCCGGACTTGCACCTTGGGTTGCAATCATCCTTTACATGTCTGGAAATCCAAACCTCGACATGGTTCCCTGGTTTGTCTGGGCAATCGTTGGCACCTATTTTGTTGCTTTCAATACGTTCCCTGTCAACATGATTTTGCAATACAAGAAAGTTGGCAAATGGAAAAACTATCTGTATGGTGAGAAAACGTATATCGTTTTGAGCCTTGTCGCCAAATCGATTTTGGCCTGGCTGGTTCTGTTTGGCGCCATGCAACCTTAAATTAAATGAAGAAAAGTCCTGATCAAAAATTGTTCAGGACTTTTTTTGTGTCTGGATTTAGTTATTGCCAATAATTGGAATGGATGTCAAGATCGATGCCATGCTGTCCTAAATAAGAGAAATAGGTTTCTTCGATTGAAGAATCAGCAACGCAACGATTCATCGCAATCGTTGTTTTACCTGAGAATGATGCAATGGCCATGCCAGGTTTCCTGCCCGAGGCAAGATTGAATTCAAAAGAATCGACATGGGGAGTCATGGTTTCTGGTAGAGTGATTATTCCAAAATTAGAGATGGAAGTCGTGATAGGCAGATCGCCAAGAATCGCATAACCGATCTTGAAGATTAGTTTCTTGATAAAAAGCGGTGTCAATTTAATTAAAATGTTTTTTTCAAACATGACGTTCAAATCAAGCAAGTTTTGTAATTTCTCGACCGATCTTTCCGAAACGAACTGCTCTTTGACCGACTCCAGTATTTCCGCAAACGTGGGCATGGTCTTACCCATTTGATAACTAACTTTGAAAAACAAGGAAAAGTTGCGTACGGATTGGGAACGAAAATATTTTCTCATATTGACCGGGATTGTGAGTGCCACCGGTTTTTTTATGAGTTTTTTTGGATTTCCGTTTTTCAAGATGGAATAAATCATCAATCCAACGAGAAATTCTGTAAAGGCAACATTATGTTCTGAGGCCAGTTTTTGGAGCTGCGAAGTCTCCATTTTACCAACAGTCAAGTTGATACCCCGTCTTTTGAATCTTTTTCCGGTGATGCGATACGCTCTGATAAACGGATTCTTCCCCATTTTGGTCTTTCGGAAATGACCAATGTAGGAGTCTTCCAATTCGGCTAAACTTGGTCTATCCTCCAACTTGAAAACAGAACCGTCATTAATTTGGGGATAACCGATTTTATTCAAGTATAGATACAACACTGTTTTCATGAACTCAAACGAGCCGGACCCATCGGCGATACCATGGAAAACTTCAAGGCTGATACGATTCTCATAGAATAAGAAAGTGAACATATAGTGATTGTTTGTGTGGATGTCGATGCTTTGACAGATAAAGGGGGATTCTGGCCAGACAATCGGATCTTTGTCATTTTGTTCAAAGTAATACCAGAATAGACCTCTTCGAAGACGCACGAAAAAAGTCGGGAATCTTTCCCTGCATTCTACAACCGCCTCTTGCAAGGCGATGGGGTCTACTTTTTCCTTCATGATGATTCCCATGCGGTAGATACCGCTGTTTTTAGCGCTCGCGACAACGGGATAGATTTTCGCAGCGTTATCCAAACGAAACCATTTAGCCTCTTTTGCCAGTTCGTCAAACATTTTTATTGCCTTCTCTCAACCAGGTATTATATGTTTTGCAGGATGTGGTGCCCTGAAAAATTTCTGATGATGTTTCCGGTTATTTAGATTATATACGCTAATGAGGAATCTGTAAAGTAAATCACTTTTTTTATCATAAATATCTTTTTTTAAAATATTGTTGAAAAAGCGCTTTACAAATAAATATATAATCAGCTATAATATAACCTGGTTATGCATAAGCACGATATACATAACGAGGTTATATATGGAGGGGGTGAGATAATGACGAATTCTGGAGAGTACATGCGCGGATTCACTGATTTCATAGTTTTATCGATTTTAAATAAATTCAACAGCTACGGATACGAAATGAACAAAATCATCGAAAGCGTGAGCGACCAGCACTTCCAAGTGACTGAAGCGGCGCTTTATTTTGCATTGAAGCGATTAGCTGAAGACAAAAAGATCACTTCATATAAGGAAAACAACAAAAAGGGCATGAGCCGGCGTTATTATCAAATTACCCCCGATGGGATTGCGGCACTCCATAATTTCCGTCAAGATTGGATTCAAATCGAAAATACTTTGTCGAGTTTGGTTGGCGGCAAATTTGAATACTCAAGAGAAGACTAAAAGAGGAAGTGACAAAATTGGACTTATTTCAAATCATCCCGGCGAATTTCTTCAATTTGCTTGCGGGTAAAAACCAAAACCTATATATGAACGCACTGTTCGAGGTCTTCAAAGCCTACGAACAAGGTTCGATCCTCGGGATGGACAAACAGATTGCCCAACAGGCCATTATTGACTATCTTGACATGCATCCGGATGACGAAGTAGACGAGATCGAAAAGGATGCCTCTAACCGCGACAAGGCCAACCAGATTTTGAGACGATTCGAAGAATGCGAGTGGATTGATGTCGATGTCAACAACGACTACGTCGAGATTCTGAACTTCCGCGATTATGCGATCACGATCATCGATGCCTTAAAAGTCATCAATCTGGATACAGCCTATGGCTATGAAGACGAAAACCATGAATTCAGAGGATACATCTTCACTGCCTACAGCTTATTGGTAAACGAGCATGTCGAGTATGCGATGGTTCTGGATCAAGTCTACAAGAATACCATCGGATTTGTCAGAGAAATCAGAAAACTCGACTCGAGACTGAAGTTCTATATCCGGACAATCATCGAAAAATCCGAGATCAGGGATCTGATCCACTTGCTTGTAAATTACAAGGTTGAGCTTGTCGATCAAGCATATTACCGCCTGAAGACAAGCGACAACGTGAACAAGTACAAGATGGAAATCATCAAAAGGCTCGAACAATTCCAACAGAATCCGGTAATCATGGAAATCATTGCCAAAGATTATCTTTCAAAAGCGAACAACAATTACGAACTTGCCAAAGTCAAGGCGAACAAGCGAATCGATGACATGATTGATATCTACAACTCACTCGAATGGATCATCAACGAGATTGACAACAAAAACAAGATCTATGTCAATACTACGATTGCGAAGATCAAATTCCTCTTAAACGATGATGAAAACATCATTGGGAAGTTGAATCGGATCCTCAAGTTCACTTCATTAAGCATCAAATCAAGAAAAACCGATGCGGCCTTGAAGACGCTCAAACCATTATTTGAAATAGCAACGCATCAACTGATATCAAACAATTCGGTATTCTCTCCGAGAGGGACCTATCTCCATTCCAAGGCTCAGTATCTCCAGGAAAACGCGGAGAGTAATGGCAATCAACTGCAAGATGATTTTTATAGGGAATTCGAGACAAACTTCAGCTCGGATGTTATCAAGAAATACTTGATGGCCTACTTTAAAACCAAATCTTCGATCAAAGCGTCGGAAGTATTGCGAAATGACATGTCCGACGAGGCGATCATGAGGCTGCTCTACATCTTGATCTACGCTGGCGACGAACTTGATTACTCGATTGTTCCGCTCAAGGCAGATATCGAACATAAAAGATTCCAACTTAGAGACTTTGAAATTATCAGGGGGTATGAAGAATTATGATTCTTGAAAATTATGAAAATCTGAACACGGGCCAGAAACAGATGTTCAGCGATACCGTAAACAAATTGCTTTCAACCGGGTTTCTTGCACGTGACAAACGTGACAACAAGGAACAATACTATTTTGTACTCAGTTTCAAGAATTATTTCGATGAGTACTTTGGCATCATCAACTACGAACTGACCTTAGACAGGGAACAAGGCGCAATCCAGCTTTCAAGCCTGGAAAACAAGAACACCCTGCATCTGAAGAAAGAGGAGTCACTGATCTTGTTGATTTTAAGGATTCTCTACCACCAGCATCTGGTCGATACTTCGATCAACGACAACGTCGTGATCAAGGTTGACGAGATCCATCAAAAATACGATTCGTTGGAACTAAAGAAAAAAATCAACAAAACCGATTTGATCCAGATCCTCAGAATGTACAAGCGTTACAATCTGATCGAACCGATGGGTGACGCTACGCATGGCAATACAAAAGTTATCATCTACCCCACGATCCTACTCGCAATCAATACCCACGCAATCAATGACATTTATGACCTGTTAGGTCAAATTTCCGGAAAAGAAGGAGGAAAAACTGATGAAGAAGCTGACGAAAGTACGACTGATTAATTGGCACTTTTTCGCCAATGAGACAATTTATATCAAAAACAACACCCTGATCACCGGACAAAACGCCACAGGAAAATCGACGATTGTCGACGCTATTGCGTTTGTGATCACAGCTGGAGACCAAATCTTCAATCTGGCAGCCAATGAGAAAAGTAAACGCGACCTCAGGGGTTACGTCAAATGCAAACTCGGTATCGACAATCAGGAATATCTGCGTGATGGCGATGTCACCGGCCATGTTGCGCTCGAGTTTTACGATGAATCGCAAAACACCCATTTCACAGTTGGTACTGTCATCGATGTCTTCGGTGAAATTCTGCCGCCAAAGTATCTTTTCTACGAAATCGAAGAACCGATATCAGACAGTCTTTTCATCGACGATGAAGGCAGAATCTTATCCACTATGGCTTTCAAAAAAGCCAGACATACGGACAAGATCTATCCGACAAGAAGAGAAGCAAAAATGGCTTTCCGCTCTAAATTCGGCTCGATAAATGAGACTTATTTCTCATTGCTTCCGAAGGCACTCGCCTTCAAACCAATCGGAGATGTCAAAGATTTCATCTACCATTACTTATTAGAAGAGAAAATTTTAGATGTCGAATCAATCAAAGAATCGATCCAGTCATATCGTGATTTGGAGGCAACCCTGAAGATCATTAAGCAAAAGGTAACAAGCCTGCAAGAAATCAAGGAACTATACGATGACATCCAAAAGAATCAGGACCAGAAGAAATTCTACGAATATTTCCTGAAACTAATTGATGTTGAACAGACCAAAGATCAAATTTCCAAAAAGCAGAAGAATCTGGAAAAGATTACGATGAACCGTGACAAAAACAAGAAACTGGTTCAAGAAATCGACCATCAGTTGGAACTCTTGGATGACAGAAGCAAGGAAATCTATGCCTTGCTGCAATCCGATGATGCTTTCAAAGTCGGAGAAATCTATGACAAGGAAATTTTGGGACTTACCCAAAAAATCGACGAGCAAAGCGAGATCAAGGGTTATTATGTTAAAAAAATCGATAAACTAAAACTCATCATCAAGGAGTTAAAGACTGAATATAACAAACCAATCTACGAGACTTTGTCAAAAATCGATTTTCTGAACACGACCCCGGAACTGCTAGACAAAGTAAAACTAGATCTGCTTGAAATCGACAGACAATGTCAGACAATCCAGGAAACGAATCAAAAGGAATCCGGCCGTCTCGAACAGACACGGCAGACATTAATTCTCGAGATCAACGAAATATACCAGACCCTGAAAGAACTGGACAATCACCAGCTTCGATACAATCCGATGATCAAACGCCTGCAACAAGCTATTGAACAAGGACTCAAGGAACGCTTCGGAGTATCAACGAGCGTCCACATTCTGGCTGAACTCTTGGAAGTCAAGGACAGATCTTGGCATGATACCATTGAGGATTATCTGGGCCAACAACGCTTCAACCTGATCGTGGAACCTAGGTATTTCGATGAAGCCCTGCAAGTCTATAACAAGATTAAAGACAGTTTGAATATCTTTGGCATCGGTTTGGTCAATACCAAGAAAATTCAACATTACACCACTTGCCAAAGTGAATCGCTAGCATCAATCATCACTGCGGACAATGTCGATGCAGCCCACTACATCAATATGACTTGTGGCAACCTGATCATGGTTGAAGATGTTACAGAACTGGAAAAATATCCGCAAGCAATCACCAAGTCGGGAATGGTCTACCGTTCCTATACTGTAAGAAGTCTCAACAAGAATACCGAGAAACCGTTTATTGGCAAACTAGCATACGAGGAACAACTCGAAAAATGGCGTCACCAGGCGAAAGTTTCTAAAGAAGAGTACCAAAAACTTACCAACAAGATCCAACTACTGCAAGAAGAAAACAACGCCATCGGTGGACTAAACCTAACAAGTTTTATCGATATGATGCAAGCTTCCATCCAACTTCCGGAATTGAAGGAAAAGAAGAAGAATTTGCTGTTAAAAAAACAAAATCTTCCCAAAGAAAATCTAAACCAGTTGCGAGTCGAATACGAAGACCTCAAAACGGAGATCAGGGGTTATCAGTCCAACCGTAAAAGACTGTACGAGGAAAATGGGAGACTTTCTTCAGATGATTTGAAAACCCAGGAAGACATTCTCGGATATGAACAAAAAATTGAAGAAATGAAAGTCGAGCTTGTGGAGATTGCCTCGGATAATCTGACCCTGGAACACGATGCGACTGAGCTCTATAGCCAGGAGATCGCGAACGCCACCGATCAGAAAAAAGTCAGGGATGAGTACCAAGCCCGGATTGAAACGGAACTTGGCAACCTGGCAAATCTCGAAATATCGCTTAAATCGCAACAGTTTAAATACACAAACACTTACAATTTGAGTTATCAGTATGGTATCGAATACATGGATCTTTACCTGAACGAACTCAACAAGCTGGTCAAATCAGAACTGGTGAAATATGAAGCCAAAGTCCGCGAAGCCAGAGAATCGGCAGAGAGACTCTTCAAAGAAGACTTTCTAGCCAAACTCAGAAACTATATTGTCACGGCCCAGGAAGAAATCAAGAAGATCAACGATACCTTGCAGGCGATTCACTTTGGTGAAGACACATATGAATTCATCTTCCCGAAGAGCAAGGAATACGGAGATTACTACGAGATGGTCCTTTCAGACGAATCAATGAAGAGTGGTTCGGAGATCTTCAACTTTGAATTCGAACGGAAATATCAGCGTCAGCTGGAGGAACTGTTCATCAATCTCGCCCAGGAAGGCCTGAACGATCAGGGCACCATCAACAAGTTTACCGATTACCGCACATACATGGATTATGATATCAAGATCAAGAATACTGCCGGAGACATCATTCTTTATTCGAAAGTTTTCAAGGAGAAATCCGGTGGCGAGACCCAAGTTCCGTTCTATGTGGCGACCCTTGCTTCATTTGTCAGGGTCTTCCAACAGGCGCAACGTGGCAACGTCCATGATTCAATCGGACTTATCCTCTTTGATGAAGTCTTCGACAAGATGGATACCTCGAGAATCAAATCGATGATGGAATTCATCAAATGCCTGCCAGTCCAGATTATTCTTGCCACACCTCCTCAAAAAATGGAAGTGTTGAGCAGGTTCACTGACACTACAGTTGTGACGCTAAGAGAAGGCAGAGCCGCAAGAGCATACGAAGTAGTCCAGAAGTACTAAATAATTAATTCTATTCACAAAAGCCCTGATCCTGAAAGCTAGGATCAGGGTTTATGTTATTCCTTGGAGCCGATTGGAGTCAAGTTACATTTGCTTATAAAATATATCGAGATATAATTAACTGGTTTTTCATCAAAAAATGATATAATTGATTTGGTTAAATGACAAGGAGACTAATTTATGCCTATTGAAGCAAAATTATTATTGTATTTTGCGCTATTTCTATTTGTATTTTTTATCAAAAGAGCTTCCATTCAAAAGCGCGCTACAATATCAAAAAAAGAAGTAATCGGTGAACAAGAATCAAGAAATATTGGGGATGTTGATTTCATGACCGATGTTTTGGTCACATTCAAGTATTTACATAACAATTCGCAATTTATGATGATGGCTCCGCCGATTATTACGATTAACGGAACAGACAAATACAGACTGACAAGCGACAAACTGACTCTCAAACTGCCAGGTGCTTTCACGATGAAGTTTTGCATTCCCTATATGAACAGGGAAGCCTTCAAAGTGTCGGACACATACCGGCTGGTGAACGGATATAAATATACGATCATTTTCAAAGCCAGATTTTTTGTTTTTCAAAAAGCCAAAGTCGAGGTTATTAAAGAGGGATTGATTGAAGCAATTTAATCTAATTTTTCTGAAAATTCATAAGCATGTCGATTTCGCAAACATAATCGACTTTAGAAAGAGTTGAATAGCATATGAAAGAACTCATGACACATTACGAACGCTATCCTTTGATGCAAATCGAAGATTTTATTAAATTGATTTATCAAAGGTCTTTTGGGCCACGTCATTTTTCTCAGTCAATCAGTGAAGAAAAGATTATGAGTATGCTTAAAGATGAACTGCAATTGCTTGAACCTATGAAAGAATCGATTTGGCATGAAGACATCGGAGGGGGTTACTGTCGAATTCATCTAGATGCTGTATTGCTTGGAAAAATATCAATTGAGGAACTGAGCCAAGCGTTTGTCAAATCAATGTCAGATGCGTCGATTCCCAATCCAAAAGCAAAAAACATCTTATTATCCAGCATTGATGTCTTGCTCGAATTGATTACTAAAGGGATGATTTCTCTTCCGATTGCACTAGCCACTGAATTTGTTCAAAGATATCTTGATTCGGATATCATGGCAATCCACCATAGCGAAATCTTCAAGGAGAAATACCATCCGCATTACCGAGTAATAAAAACGAAATATATTAAAGAATTATTGTTGTGATAACCTTGAATTTCGAATTCAAGGTTTTTTAATGCGATTTCGTTATATGTTTTGGCAAACATTGTTGTTTGTGATATGATTATCATTGGTGATTGCCATGCAAAGATATTTCATAAACAAAGAACAAATTGAAGCCAATACGTGTCTGATTGAAGGCGGAGACCTACATCACATCCGCGATGTTTTGCGATACGTTCCCGGCCAGAAAGTGACCATTTCAATTACTGGCGGGTTGACTTATCAAGGAATTATTAAATCTATTGCCAAAGACCAATGCATTGTAGAACTTCAAGATGTCATCTTTTCTAGCAAACCAGATTATTCTCTAACTGTAGCTCAGGCTCTGATCAAGAAAGACAGATTCGAGCTGTTTTTGGAGAAGTCGACTGAATTTGGCGTGACCAAAATCATCCCAACCATTTTATCCCGGTCGATCATCAAGATCGACAATGAAAAAGAGGCAAAGAAACTTGAGCGCTACAAGAAGATCGTCAAAGAAGCCTCGGAACAATCGCAACGCTTTCAGATGCCTGTCGTCGAACAGATTGCAAAATTGAATGACATCGATTATGGTGCATATGATAAGGTTATTGTCTGTTATGAGCAAGAAGCTAGCACAAGCCATATCAAGAATTTATTGCCTACTTTATCAATGAAAGAGAATATGTTGATTATTGTTGGTCCGGAAGGTGGCATCACATTAGAAGAAGTCCAATTCCTCAAAACAAAAAAAGCTAGTTTTGTTAGCCTTGGACATCAGATATTCCGTTCCGAAAGTGCTGCAATCATGATTTTGGCGGCTTTTATGTATGAGTGGGGCATTTAATATGAAAGTAGCACTTATCACGCTTGGCTGCAAAGTCAACGCCTATGAAACCGAAGCGGTCTGGGAACATCTTCATAGTGCAGGCTACGAAAGAGTTGAAGCAAATAAATTTGCGGATATCTACATAGTCAACACCTGTATGGTCACAAACACCGCAGAAGCCAAATCGAGACAAATGATCAGGCATCCATTAAAGTACAATCCCAATGCCATCATCGTTGTCATGGGGTGCCTTACCCAACTCAAAGCGGATGCAATAATTTCAATCGATGGCGTCAAGATTGTCCTTGGCACAAAAGACAGGGATTTGATTCCTGATTATATTGAAAGGTATCTTCATAACCTTGAACCAATTAATTATGTCAAAGACTATCAATTACATGACCCATACGACAATTTGGTTATCAATGACTTTTACGACCATCAACGGGCATTCCTAAAGATTGAAGATGGCTGTAATAATTTTTGTAGTTACTGCATCATTCCCTATACAAGAGGCAGAGTCAGGTCAAAACCAAAAGAATTGGTCTTGAATGAGGCTAAAGAACTGTCGAAAAGACATATCGAGATAATCCTTACCGGGATTCACACCGGAGGCTACGGAGAAGACCTCGAAGACTATTCTTTTTCTGAATTGTTGGTGGATTTGGAAACCATCGAAGGTCCGAAAAGAATCAGGATTTCTTCGATTGAAATCAATGAATTGACCAAAGACGTAATCAAGTTGATTGCCAAGTCCGACAAATTCGTGCATCATCTGCATGTTCCCATGCAAAGCGGATCTGATAAAATCCTCAAACTCATGAACAGAAAGTATTCAAGAAAACAATACATGGATAAAATCAGCGAACTTAGGAATTCAATTCCCGACTTGTCGCTTACAACCGATGTCATTGTCGGATTCCCGGGGGAAACGGAAGCTGATTTCGTCGATGCTTTGGAATTTATCGAACTGATCGGTTTCAACGAGTTACATGTTTTCCCGTATTCCCAACGGAGCGGAACCGCATCGGCACGGTTAACTGGTGTAGTCGATGGCAACGTCAAGAAGAACAGAGTTCACCGACTGCTTGCATTAGGTGAAAAAATGGCCAAGCAGGCCATTCAAGATCAAACAGGAAATATTTTGCATGTCGTTGTCGAAAGAGAAAAAAACGGATATCTTATGGGTCACTCTAGAAACTATGTTCATGTCAGGTTTAAAGGTAATATAAGCCTTGTAGGAACCGAAGTGGATGTCTTGTTGACGAAAGAGAATTATCCAATAAGCGATGGCTTGATAAAATAAAAGAGCTAAATCAGCGTTTAGCTCTTTCTTTATCAAGACGTTTTTGTTTCAAGGCCTCGACTTTTGCCTGGGCCTTGATCTGTTTCTTGGTCAAAGGTTTTTCCTTCTGTTTGCGTTTCACGCCCTTGACATTTTTAACGACATCGTAACTGATGACCAGTCCGTTGTCATGGTTGGTCATTCTATAGGGCAAACCCTCATTCACGTGGATCGGAAGTTCAAATAAATATCCAATTATTGGCATCAGCATCTGATGCTTGTTCACTGCCTTGATGAGACCTCTCACTTTTTTTGACTTGTCCCAGCGGTAGACGACTTTGTTCATATCGTTCAAAAACAAAATGACTAATTGGCTTTTCTTTTTGTCGGCAGATGAGAAACTCTTCAAAAACACCAATTCCGGCAGATTTTTCCAGTAATAATCCAAATACTTCTTGACTTTGCGTTTACCTTTTGACTTCAGAGATTTATAGGTATTGGTATTGTCCTTGACCAATGAATTGACAATCGTTTCATTGAGCAGGTTGCCGTTATATCTCTTGTTGATGGTTTTATCCATTTTTTTGTAGAAGTGTTTGTATCGGGCAGCATATTTACCCTTGTTGATCATTACCGCAATCAAAATGATCAAAGCAATGGCTCCAACAGCACCAAAGATTATCAATTTCCAGGGCAATGTGGCAAAATCAACTAAAAAAATCATCAAAAAACACCTCTATTCTGTATCACGTAAATCATACCATAAAATAGGGCGAAATCAAATCGATTTAGAAAAAAAATCGTTTACTTTCTGTAAGTTATCTTGTATAATTACATGTGCAAGCAGAAAAGGGGTGAAAGCACATGGCGAAAACAGTCGTAAGAGAGAACGAAAGCATCGAAGACGCTTTACGTCGTTTTAAACGTGACGTTTCTCGCGCTGGGACGTTAGCTGAAGCCCGTAAAAGAGAATACTATTTGAAACCGAGTGTTTCAAAGAAATTGAAACAACGTCAAAACGCGACCCGCAAAGGTTAATAGAAAAGCACTTCACTAAGTTGAAGTGCTTTTTTTCCCGCATAGGGACGTGATTATTTTGATAAATGTGGTATAATATTCTTATAAGGAGTGATGACGATTAGATGGTAGATTTGACTAAATTGGAGTTGCAGATTTCCAGCGTTTCGGAAATGGTTGCCTTGTTCGGTGTCAACGAGAAATACATCAGGATATTATCCAATCTCTTTGGGACTGGCATCTTTGTCAACCATGAAGAAATACTGCTAGATACTACAGATGAAATTAAAATCAATGAGATTAAACGCATTTTCGAGATTTTGATGCAACTTGTGAAAAGGAATATTGTCTTCAACGAAAGAGACATCATCTATATTCACCACATCATGGAAGTTGAAGCAGACGACGAAATTCTGGATTTGTTCATCGGCAGGAAAGAAATCATCAAGACTTTCCACGGAAAACCGATTTATGCGAAAACTCTCAATCAACAAAAATACCTTTCTTCGATCGAAAAAAACACACTTGTTTTCGGTATCGGTCCCGCAGGAACCGGAAAGACATATCTTGCCGTCCTTGTCGGACTGAAAAAACTCAAGGAAGGTTCGATTAAAAAAATCGTGCTGACCAGACCGGCAGTGGAAGCTGGGGAGAACCTTGGTTTTTTGCCAGGGGATCTCAAGGAAAAGGTTGATCCTTATTTGCGACCGCTCTACGATGCGATGTATGAAATCCTTGGCAACAAGCAAACCGAGGAATACATCGAAAAAGGCATTATCGAGATTGCTCCGCTTGCCTATATGCGGGGAAGAACATTAGAAAACGTATATGTGATCCTAGACGAAGCGCAAAATACGACCATCAGTCAAATGAAACTGTTTTTGACAAGACTTGGCTTTAGTTCCAAAATGATCGTTACCGGTGACATCACCCAAAGCGATCTACCGGGAAAAGTTGCGTCGGGACTGATCAAAGCTTCACAGATCCTACAAAAAATTGATGATATCGACATCATCTTCTTTGACAACATCGACGTTGTCCGCCATCCGCTCGTGCAAACGATCATCAAGAGGTTCGAAGATGCTAAAGATTAATTATATAAACCTATATGATAAAAGCAATGCCTACAAGTCAACAATCCGCTATATTTTAAAGAAAGCTTACAAACACTTAAAAATATTCGACTTCATGATCATAAACGTTATCTTAGTTGATGATGCTAAAATCAGGGAAATGAATAAACAATACCGAAATATCGATCAGGAAACCGACGTGTTGAGTTTTGAAAACGCAGACGGCCTCTCAGAAATCGGGGATATATTCATTTCGATAGACAAAACCTTGAAACAAGCGGAAAACTACAAACATTCATTCAAGAGAGAACTTGCTTTCCTGTCGCTTCACGGCTTTCTGCATTGTCTTGGTTATGACCATTTGACAGAAGATGAAGAAAAGGAAATGTTCTCGCTTCAGGATATGATAATTGACAACACTAAATTCAAGAGGTAAATTTTATGGAAAAACTGATCCAACTGGCGAAAGAAAATATCAAGAATTCGTATTCACCATATTCCAAATTTCCTGTTTCAGCAATTCTGGAACTGAAAAACGGGAAAATATACAAAGGCGTCAATATTGAAAACGCCGCTTACGGCTTGGCTAACTGTGCTGAAAGAAGCGCATTGTTTTCCGCGTATTCGGACGGCATCAGAAAATCAGACATCAAACGGCTTTTAGTCTATACTGATCATGATTACTTCGTTTCGCCTTGCGGCTCTTGCCGGCAAGTCATGCGTGAGTTGATGGAAGATGACGCCGAAATCATCCTTGTCAACAATCATGATGAAACAAAAGTAGTCAGAAACATCGAACTTCTGCCTCTTGGCTTTTCTAAGCAGGATCTTTGATGTTTCGTTCAGGATTCGTCGCAATCATCGGTGAACCAAACGTCGGGAAATCGACGTTTTTGAACCAAGTGATGAAGAAAAAGATCGCAATCGTTTCCAACAAACCGCAAACAACAAGAAACGTTTTTTCCGGAATCTATTCCGACGAAGACTCGCAAATTGTATTTGTCGACACACCTGGCATCCATCACGGAAAAACGAAACTTGGTGAATACATGACAAAATCAGCGGTGAATACCATCAAGACCGTTGATTTAGTTTTATTTTTCATCAACGCCTATGATGATGTGAAAAAAAGTAATCTGGAAATTTTGGAGACTTTGAAAAATGTCAAAACTCCGGTATTTCTAATCATAAACAAACTTGACGCGGTCAAGGATTTCAGGCGTTTGGAAACAGCGATTGCTCCATATAAGACTCAGTTCGAATTTACTGGTGTTTTCGCGATTTCCGCGCTTACAGGGGATCATGTGGATTTGTTGCTTGACGACATCAAAAACTTACTTCCTGAAGGACCTAAATTCTACCCTGATGGCGAAATATCGGATCGTCCGGAAACATTCCTCATCCAAGAGTTTATCAGAGAAAAAATCATTGAACTGACACGTGATGAAATCCCGCATTCGGTCATGGTCTATGTCGAACGTTTGAAAAACAAGCGTGGTCTCTTGGAGATTGATGCGACAATCGTTGTCGAAAGAACTTCACAAAAAGGAATTATCATCGGCAAGAATGGTTCGATGCTCAAAAAGATCGGCATATTGGCTAGGGAAGATATCGAGAACCTGATGCAAAAAAAAGTCTACCTCGAGCTATTTTGTAAAGTCGAAGCTGACTGGCGAAACCGCGATCATTATTTGAAAAACTACGGGTACAAACCGGACAAGGAATAGGATGATCCAAGTGACAGATGCAATCGGTTATGTGTTGAAACGAATGGATTACAAAGAATCAAGCAAAATCGTGTTCTTGTACACCGCTTCTGGCAAGACAAGTTTTTTGGTGCACGGAGCCAACAAACTATCAAGCCCGTTCCTTGCCAAAACTGAAGTATTGACCAAGTTGAAAGTCACGACCGAAGGCAAGGGTCTGAAGATTTGCAAGGAAATCGAAATTATTGATCTATTTCCAGGCATTAAGAATGATCTGGAAAAATATACGTATTGTCTCCATGTCCTGGAAATCTTGCAACAGGTATCCGATGCGGAAATCGACCATGAAAAATTGTTTATGTTCATAGGTAAGATTTTTCCCTTGATTGAAAAAGAAAAGGAGTATGTTCCTTATATTTACATGTTTGAGAGCAAGTTGCTTTATTTGCTTGGCATCCAGCCGGAGTTACAGGCCTGCGTTATCTGTCAAAGCAAAGAAGCTCTCGCATTCTCGGTAAAAGACGGTGGTATGTGTTGCCTTGACCATCTCCCGCTTGGGAAGACCTATCCCTTAAGCATCATCGATTATTTCATGAAAATTTACTATTTCAATCTGGATAAACCGCTCGAGTTGAAACTGGACCAGAAGACAATCAGGGAAATCAGATTGTTGCTTGATGAATACTACCATTATCATTTGAATTTCGAAACCAAATCACGACAGGTGCTGAAAGGGCTCATAGGTTACTGAATCTATTCAGCTCTATTTTTTTAAAATAGAAACTCACCGTTTCAAAATCGATTATAACCTTGACAATACGCCAATAAATCATATAATTATAATGAGGTAGTATGCTCTTTTGGAGAGGATGATAGTTTTGGCCAACACTTTGGATTCATTGGTTAATTATTGCAAACAATACGGTTTTGTCTACCAAGGCTCGGAAATCTACGGCGGGCTTGCTAATTCTTGGGATTACGGTCCTTTGGGAGTCCAGCTGAAAAACAATCTGAAAAAAGCCTGGTGGGACAAGTTTGTCGCCAACAATCCCCTTAATACCGGAATTGATTCCGGGATTATTTTGCATTCTGACACCTGGTTGGCATCAGGCCATGTCAAAGGTTTCCAGGATCCCTTGCTTGACTGCAAGGAATGCAAATCCAGATTCAGGGCCGACAAGCTGATCGAAACCCATTCCAAAGGCAAAGTGGACGCAGATGGCTGGAGCCATGAAGCCATGATGGAATATATCAATACTCACAAAGTAAATTGCCCCGTTTGCGGGAACTTCAACTATACCGATATCCGTCAATTCAATCTGATGTTCAAAACTTACCAGGGCGTGTTAGAAGACGTCAAGAACCTGGTTTACCTGAGACCGGAAACGGCACAGGGTATTTTTCTTAATTTCAAGAACATTTTACGAACATCCAGAAAGAAAATCCCCTTTGGCATCGGTCAGATCGGCAAGTCTTTCCGGAATGAGATTACTCCGGGAAATTTCATCTTCCGCACCAGGGAATTCGAACAGATGGAGCTGGAATTCTTTTGCATCCCCGGAACAGAACTCGAATGGTTCAATTATTGGCGCACATTTTCCAAACAATTCTTGGTTGATTTGGGAATCAGCGAAGAAAATATCAAGCTGTATGACCATCCCCAGGAAAAACTAACATTTTACTCAAATGCCACCACCGATATTCTGTATCGGTATCCGTGGGGCTTCGATGAGATTTGGGGCATTGCTTCAAGAACGGATTATGACTTGAAACAACATCAGGAATATTCGAATGAAAGCCTTGAATATTTCGATCCAGATACCGATCAAAAATATCTTCCCTATGTCATCGAGCCATCCCTTGGCGTCGAGAGACTGTTGCTGGCGCTTCTAAACGATTCGCTTTCGGAAGAACTTGTCGAATCAACAGGCGAGATGCGAACATTGCTTAAGCTTGACAAGAACTTGGCTCCTTACCAGGTGGCAGTATTGCCGTTGGTAAAAAAATACCATCAGGACAAAACCGATCAAGTCTATAACGAAGTCGTTCAACACGTTCATGCCGTTTATGATGATACCGGCAATATCGGCAAAAGATACCGCCGACAAGATGCGATCGGTACCCCCTATTGTGTCACAATCGACAACCAGACGCTTGAGGATGATACTGTTACAGTAAGAGAAAGAGACTCGATGGAACAAGTCCGGGTTGAAGTTAAAAACCTTGTCGTCTACTTGCAAAATCAACTGAAATCATAAAGAAAAGTAGGTGAAGTTATGGCGAGAATCAGCCAAAAAACGATTGATCAAATCAAAGATGCGGCTGATATTCTTGATGTTGTCGGCGAATATGTCACGCTTCAGCCGGCGGGAAAGAACCATAAGGGCCTGTGTCCCTTCCATAACGAAAAAACACCTTCTTTTTTCGTTTCCAAAGAGAGAAATTTATTTCATTGCTTTGGCTGTGGCGAAAAAGGTAATGCCATCACTTTTATCCAGAGATTCAAAAATATCAGTTATGTCGAAAGTCTCGAGTTTTTAGCCGATAAATACCATATCGAGATCGAAAGAACAGGCAATTTGGAAACAAACCAGAGCTTCGACAGATATTTTCAAATCAATGAAGAGGCGATGCAGTTTTACCAGATCCATCTCACGAATATGGAAAAAGGACAGACAGCCCTTGAGTATCTCAACAAACGCGGACTGGACGTCCATACGATCCAATATTTCGAGATCGGATACGCTCCGAAAGAAATGGATTCGCTTTACGTTCACTTGCGGACAAAATATCAGGAAATCGACCTGTTGACAATTGGCCTGATCAAAAAAAACCAAGCGGGAAGCTACTATGATTTGTTCCATGATCGAATCGTATTTCCCATCAAGAATGAATCCGGACGTGTTGTTGGATTTTCCGGCAGGCTATACGAGCCCTCCGAAACAGAGCCAAAATACGTCAATTCTCCGTTTACGGATATCTTTACCAAAGGCGAGATCTTATACAACCTTGACAAAGCCCAACCATTCATTCGTAGAGAAAAACGCGTTGTTTTGTACGAAGGATTCATGGATGTCATCGCTTCCGTAAAATCAGGCGTCAAAGAAGCAGTCTGCTCAATGGGCACCCAGCTGACCGAGATGCAGACAATGATGATCAAAAAATATTCCGACAAAGTACTTTTGTGCTATGACGGTGACAAAGCCGGATTCGAAGCCATGTCAAAAGCAATCAAACTGCTTACAAACGCCCAACTGGAAGTCTCGATCGTCTTGTTGCCAGAAGGCATGGATCCCGATGAATTTGTCAAACAGAATTCTATCAAGGCTTTCTCGGATTACCTGCAAAACAGACAAATCGATGTCTATGAGTTTCTCTATTTGCATATGAAGAAGGATTTTGATCTTTCCAAAGCCTCGCAAGTTGAAATGTTCAAACTGAAGATCTTCGACTTCTTGTTACAAAAAGCTTCCGGTACAATCACTGATCTCTATCTTCAAAGGATGGCTGAGGATATCGGTGTCGAATTCGACACCTTCAAGGCTGACTTCAATAGTTATCAATTGACAAAAGCAATTACCAAATCGCTCAAGGAAAGAAAAACTAAACAGGCTGAATACGATATCCCGGACCGTTTCTTTCAAGCCGAGACGATTCTGCTTAATTACTATCTTTACGCGATTGAATATCGACAAGAAATTGACAACCAGCTTGCAGGCTTTTTCACTGAGGACAAATTAAACATTGAAATCCTGATCAGCATCCAGGACCTTTTGAACTCAACACCGCAAATCGTGCTCAAGGATAAAGTCGTTTCCCAATTTTCCACCGAAAAACAAAGATTGCTCAACAAACGGTTTTTTCCAGACAATTACGAGTATTCCGTCTTGGAACTTGAGCAATGCATCCATACGCTGAAACAAAGGAAACTTGACCGCGAAATCGAAGACTTGCGCGAGAAACAAAAACTAGTCAACGCGCAAACAGACAAAAAAACGTATCTTGAGATTTCCGACAAGATTTTGGATCTTAAACGCAGAAGGGAAAAAATATGGACAAAAAAGAAATAATTTTGGAACTCATGAAAATTCATGAGGAACAAGGATTTTTGCAAATGGATGATGTGACAAAACGCGTCGATGAAAATTCTACCATGTTTGATGATGTGATTATTGCTTTGGAAGCAGACGGGATATATCCTGAAGAGTATGTCGACTTGGAAGAATTGGCTCAAATATTACCAGACGAAGCGGAAGAGACTGTCGAAGTTAAGGAAGAGGAAGCGGAAGAAGATGACTTTGTCGACTTGGATGAACTCTCTGACGAAGATATCATCGAAGAAGAACTGATCGATTTCGACTATGCCAAGGAAATCGAAGAGGAATTGATGCTCGAGAAGCAATTCGATACCAATGTCTCAATCAAAGTCGACGACCCAGTCAGAATGTATCTGAAAGAGATAGGAAGAGTTGAACTGCTAAACAGCGACGAGGAATACGAACTTGCCACCTTGATTTCCCGAGCCAGACGAGCAAGAGAGACATATGAACAAAAAGTCAAAGACGGCGAAACAATCTCGACCGAAGAACTAGCGGATTTTGAAGAGTTGTTCAAACGCGGGGAATTCAGCGAGAAAAAGCTTGTCGAGGCGAATTTGCGTTTGGTAGTCTCGATTGCCAAAAGATATGTTGGCAGAGGCATGCAATTTCTGGATTTGATCCAAGAAGGCAACATGGGGCTGATGAAAGCCGTTTACAAATTTGATCATACCAAAGGTTTCAAATTCTCGACCTATGCCACCTGGTGGATCCGTCAGGCAATCACAAGAGCAATCGCCGATCAGGCAAGAACGATCAGGATCCCCGTTCACATGGTCGAAACCATCAACAAACTTGTAAGAACCCAAAGAACGCTTACCCAGAAACTGAAACGGGAACCACATCCGGATGAGGTTGCGGCTGAAATGAAGATTTCTGTCGAAAAAGTGCAGATAATTCAAAAAGTTGCTCAGGAACCCATTTCCTTGGAATCGCCTGTTGGCGAAGAGGAGGATTCATCACTCGGAGATTTCATTCCCGATCCAGACACTTTGACACCATATGAATACACATCCAAGGAAATGCTGAAAAGAGAACTCGATGCCGTGTTGGAAACACTTACCGACCGGGAAGAGAAAGTTCTCAGGATGCGTTTTGGCCTCTTGGACGGAAGGACAAGAACCCTGGAAGAAGTCGGCAAGGAATTCGGCGTCACCAGGGAAAGAATCAGACAAATAGAAGCAAAAGCTTTAAGAAAACTACGTCACCCATCGAGGAGTAAGAAATTGAAAGATTTCACAAGTGGAAAACAATGAAAAAACTCGGACCAAGATTGAACCAGGCTGTTACATACACCAAAGGGTTCAATGTATTAGCAGATATCGGCACTGACCATGCCTATTTGCCCATCAAAGCAATCCAACTCGGCAATGTCGAGAAAGCGATTGCATCGGATAACAAGGAAAAACCGCTTCAAAATGCCCTTAGCAACATCAAAAAGTCAGGATTAAGCGACAGAATCGAGGCAGTGTTGTCAAATGGTCTCGACAACATCAAAGCCGAAGTCGATCTGATCACCATTCTTGGTGTTGGTGGAATCCTGATTACTGAAATTTTGGGAAAAGCCGATCTTAAGAACGTCAAAAGATTGATCCTTTCCCCAAACTCGGAGACTTCAACTGTCAGAAGATGGTTGGAAAACAATCACTTCGAGATTGAAGCTGAAGAGTTCATCGAGGAAAAGCATACCTATTACCAACTGATCGTTGCCAAACACGGAGAAATGAAACTAAACGATATCGAGCGTGAGTTCGGACCTGTTGCCATCCGTAGCAATGATATGACTTTCCACCAGTACCTTTACAGACTTATCTACAAACTGGAAATGGCACTAAGCAAAGCCAGAAAACCTGATGAACTAAATTCACTCAATTTGAGAATCAAAACGCTAAAGGCATTGATTAAATGAATCGGATTGAAATATCCAAATATCTTGAATCGCTATATCCTAGGGCTTTGGCATATGACTGGGATAACGTCGGCCTCCAGGTCGGCTCTTTGAAGAAGCCTGTAAAAAAGGTTCTTATCACGCTTGATGTGACCAAAGATGTCATCAGAGAAGCAATCCAGGGGAAATTCGATTTATTGATATCGCATCACCCTTTGATTTTTCAACCAGTAAACAACATTCAATTTGAAACTCCCAGGGGCTGGATCATCAAGGAACTCATCAAACACGACATCGCCCTATACTCCATCCACACGAATTTTGACCTCGCAGACGGTGGCATGAACGACGTTCTAGCCAAAAGACTCGGGCTCAAAAATCCGCAGCTTTTGGACGAGGAAGCAGGAATCGGACGTTATGGGGACATCGAGACGATGGATCTGACTGAATTCATCGCTGATGTTAAGCATAAACTGGAACTTGACCATGTGAGACTTATTGGCACCAACAACAAACAAATCACTACGGTAGGCATCTCCGGAGGCTCGGGTCAACAACATATGTACCAAGCCAAAAAAAGAGGTTGCGACATCTATCTGACCGGTGATATTACCTACCATAATGCTCTTGATGCTTTGCAGATGGGTTTCACATTGCTTGATATCGGCCACAATGCAGAGAAGATTTTCATGACAACGATTGGCGACTTATTGCGCGTTGAATTTCCGGATTTGGAAATCATCCTGTCACAAATCGATACCAATCCCTATCAGACGAAATGAAGATACTTCGGTATCTTTTTTTCTTGCATTCCCGAAAACTATATGATATACTTTGTTTGAATTTCAAACTATTTGAAATTAAAAAGATTAAAGGAGCCTATAATGGGAAAAATCGGAGTAGCAGTATGCGGTAACTCAGGACTTGATTATCTTGTCCACGACAAAGAAATAAGAATTTTCAGATCTTTGCTTTTGATTGAGGACAAAGAGTACGAAGATTTCGTCGAGATTTCATCCGACGACTTCTACGGTCGACTCGCCAAAAACCCGGATTTAGACATCAAGACGACGCAGACAAGCACAGGAACGATTTTTGAAATGTACAAGGAAATGATTGCATCGGGTTATGATGAACTAATCATCGTCACCATCAGCAAGCATCTTTCCGGAACTTACCAAAATGCCGTTTTGGCAGCGAAGATGGTAGAAGACACCGTCATCCACATTTTCGATTCACAATCAGTTTCCTATGTCGAGGCCATGATGGCAACGACCGCAAAAAAAATGTCCGATGAAGGACACAGTTCTGCAGAAATCCTAAAAAAGCTGACCTGGATGCGAGACCACAACCACATTTTCGTAACTGTTGACACGCTTAAGTATTTAGTTAAAAACGGTCGTTTGTCAAATGCGGCTGGGTTCTTTGGAACGCTTCTGAAATTGAAACCTTTGCTTGAAGTCTCGAAAGAGGGAAAAGTTGTGACAATCGAGAAAATCAGAACTACTCCCAAAGCGAGAGAACTCATGTTCGATAAATTCTATCAGGAAATCAAAGGCAAGAAAGTTGTTGCTTTCATAATCTACACCAATAATATGGGCGAATTCTTCGATTTGCAGGAAGAATTGGCAAAACACGAGGAAATTGTTGAAGCCAAAATGATTCCCCTTACTCCGGTTGTTGGCTGTCATGCCGGACCAGGAACCATGGGACTTGGTTACATCGAACAATAGGAGGTGTCCGAATGCAAGACACTAAAGCGTTAATCAATGAATTACTGGTCGAAATCTTCAATCGGATTTTGACAGTTGAAGGCGAAGCTTTGAAAAAAGAAGGCATCAGACTCTCAATGTCAGAAGTTCATGTATTAGAGGCAATCGATAATCTCCAAGAACCATCGATGTCAAATATATCGCAAAAACTTGGTATTACTGCCGGAAGCCTTTCGGTTTCGATTAACACTTTGTTTCAAAAAGGCTATGTGAGAAGATACCATGACCATGAAGACAGAAGAAAAGTTTTGATTGCTTTGGAACAAAAAGGACTAGATGTCTTGTCAGTCCATACGATTTTTCACGACAAGATGATCGAAGCCATCTTCCAGGATCTGCGCATCGAAGAGGACGAAGTTCTCGTCCAGTCCTTACGCAAGGTTTCGGAGTATTTCAAGAGTTATCCAGTTGCAGAATAAAAAAAACGGCTTTGGCCGTTTTTTACTAGAGATTATTCAGTAACAATACAATCGACTGGACAATTGACTTCGCAAACGCCACAGTCAATACACTGTTCAGGATCAATAACATAGATATCTCCTGCTTCGATGCAGTCAACTGGACAGTCTTCTTTGCAGGTTCCGCAAGCGATACATGTATCCAAGATTTTTCTTGGCATCTTTTTCCCTCCCTTAAATAAGTATTGTTAAGCTACTACAATATTGTACCAACCGATAGGCCTTTTGTAAAGTTGTTTTTTCTATTTGCCGAACTTAAGAAAAAAAAGCGGATGCAACATGCGAATTTTCTTGTTTTTACCCGCTCAATCTGTTAGAATATACTAAGATAAAAGGAGTGATGTTTATGCCTTTGTGGCTTGAAATCGTCTTACCGATAGTAACTTTGTTAACTGGCCTCATCCTGGGCTTTTTTCTCGCAAAGAAGTATTTCAAAAACTATCTGGAGAAGAATCCACCCATCAATGAGCAAATGATCCGCGCGATGATGTCGCAAATGGGCAGGACCCCATCGGAAAAACAGGTCAGACAAGTAATGGCCTCGATGAAACAAGCAAAATAACACAAGTATCAATCGCAAAGCACCTTCCGGGGTGCTTTTTTTTATTAATGTTTGTCTTGTTTGTTTAACTTGCGTTTTTCACGCCAGACATCATACTTGTCAAACAGCTTGATTCGGTTTTCGGTTTTATTTTTCAGCCGGAGGTAATTCGACTGATGTTTGACGATGATCAATGCGACCGCAAGAAAAGTAATTACAAACAGATACCAATCGGGTCGGAAGAAAAAGTGGATGACAGATGCGGTGATGAAAGCAGAAATTGCCGCAACAGTCGATGCCACCGAAGAATATCTCGTCAAAAAGACAGTTACAAGGAAGACCGGCACGACGATCAAAGCGATGATCGGGTCAAATACGAGCAATACCCCCAAAGATGAAGCGACGCCTTTTCCGCCTTTGAATTTGAACCAGACCGGGTAGACATGGCCGATGATTGAGGCGAAGCCATAAACAAGGGGATGAAACAATTCAATGCCAGAAAATAGGCCGGTATATTTTATCAAAAAAACAAGGATGCCGCTTTTCAAGGTGTCCAGGATTAAAACCGTGGTTCCGATCGCTCTTCCAAGCACTCGATAGGCATTAGAAGTGCCAAGATTGCCACTGCCTTTTTTTCTTAAATCTTCGCCTTTGAACCATTTTCCCAGAAGATAGGAAAAAGGAATCGAGCCAATTAGATATGCAATGAGGACATACAATACTTTTTCCATCACAAAACCTCCGTAACTTAAAAAATTATACCATATTTTCGTGAAAAATGCAGGAAAAAAAAGCAAAAATTTGGTATAATATTTACGAACACAAAGGGGTTATATACATGAAGAATCCAATTACGGAATTATACACCTCCCAGTCGCTGCAAATCTTGGAAGGCTTGGAAGCGGTTAGAAAGCGTCCCGGCATGTATGTCGGTTCTACCGACCAAAGAGGACTACATCACCTGGTCTGGGAAATCATCGACAATTCCATTGACGAAGTCCTGGCAGGCTTCGGTCAAAATATCAAAGTAGTTGTCAGAGAAGACAACTCTATTTTAGTTACGGATGATGGACGGGGCATGCCTGTCGATTTACATCAATCCGGAGTCTCCGGTGTCGAAGTCATCTTTACCAAACTTCATGCCGGTGGCAAGTTTGGCGCTTCAGGAGTTTATAAAGTATCGGGCGGACTTCACGGAGTCGGGGCATCGGTCGTCAACGCTTTGAGCGAATTTTTAGAAGTCACTGTCCATAGAGACAACAAGTTGTATCGAATGCGTTTTGAAAACGGTGGAAAAAAAGTTCAGGAACTTCAGATAATCGGCGAAACCAAGAAGACAGGAACCGAAGTCTTGTTCAAACCTGATCCAACAATATTTTCGACAACACTTTTTAACTTCCAGACCTTGGAGGAAAGAATCCGGGAAAGCGCATTTTTGATCAAAGGTTTAAAAATGCAACTTCACGATGAAAGATCAAAACAAAAAGAAACATACTGTTATGAGGCGGGCATCAAGGCTTATGTCGATTTGATTAACCAACAAAAAACACCGCTCCATAACACGGCCTATTATGAAGGCAAATCTGGCGAGATCGAAGTCGAGATCGCTTTCCAATATTCCAACGCTTATTCGGAAAACATGATTTCGTTTGTCAACAATATCCGGACGAAAGATGGCGGGACCCACGAAACTGGGTTCAAGTCTGCCTTCACCAAAGTCTTCAATGACTATGCCAGAAAAGTGAATTTACTTAAAGATAAAGATCTGGCTCTTGAAGGCGCAGATATCCGCGAAGGCCTAACAGTGATCATCTCTTGCAGAATTCCGGAAAACCTGCTTCAATTTGAAGGCCAAACCAAGAACAAACTCGGTTCACCGGAGGCCAGACCTTCCGTGGAAAACGTAGTATCCGAGCAAATGAGCACTTTCCTGACCGAAAATCCGCAAACGGCATCGGTCTTGATCGAGAAGGCGCTTAACGCTAGAAATGCCCGGGAAGCAGCGAGAAAAGCTAGAGAAGATGCTCGACTTGTCAAGAAAGTAGCCAGACAGGAGACAATTCTTTCCGGCAAACTCTCTCCGGCAACATCGAAAAATCCGAAAGTGAATGAACTGTTTCTAGTCGAAGGAGATTCCGCCGGCGGTTCCGCAAAACAAGGCCGCAACCGGATGTTCCAGGCAATCTTGCCATTAAGAGGCAAAGTCATCAATTCCGAGAAACAGCGAATGGAAGATGTTTTGAAAAATGAAGAAATTTCCACGATCATTTCCACAATCGGAGCCGGACTTGGAAGTGAATTCCAAGTCAATAAATCCAATTACAACAAAGTCATCATCATGACCGACGCTGATACAGACGGCGCCCATATCCAGGTGCTCTTAATCACCTTCTTTTTCCGTTACATGCGACCACTTGTCGAACACGGCAAACTCTATATCGCATTGCCACCATTATATAAGATAACGAAACTCGGCAAAAAAGAGGAAGTAACTTATGCCTGGGACGAGGAACAAAGAGAAGAAATCTCAAAGAAATACAAAACATACAATATCCAGCGCTACAAAGGCCTTGGTGAAATGAATGCCAATCAGCTTTGGGACACGACTATGAATCCGGAAACAAGGACTCTGATCCAGGTCAGAATCGAAGATCTTGCGGATGCCGAGCAAAGAATTTCCGTTTTGATGGGAGACAAGGTCGAACCAAGAAAAGAATGGATTGACACTTTTGTTTCGTTTGAAAGCGAAGACAACTTCCGCATCAAGGGGGAAGAATAATGGCTAAATCAGTCAAGAAGAAAATTGATGTCTTCCTCGATGAAAAAATCATCATTGAAAACCTGGAGACAATTGTTGGCGACAGGTTCGGCAAATACTCCAAATATATCATCCAGGATCGGGCTTTACCCGATGTCAGGGACGGACTGAAACCAGTTCAGAGGAGGATCCTCTTTGCCATGCAGCAGCTTGGCATGTACTCAGACAAACCATATAAAAAATGTGCGAGAATCGTCGGCGAAGTCATTGGTAAATACCATCCTCACGGAGACCAATCCGTCTACGATGCCATGGTCAGGATGAGCCAAACCTGGAAAATGGGAACTTTGCTTATCGACATGCACGGCAACAATGGCTCGATTGACAACGATCCCGCCGCTGCCATGCGTTATACTGAGGCAAGACTAACTCCATTCGCAGAAATGCTATTGAAAGACATCGAAAAGAAAACCGTTTATTTCATTCCCAATTTTGACGATGAAGAATACGAACCGGTCGTCTTGCCAGCCAAATTTCCGAATCTTTTGGTCAATGGCTCGATGGGCATGGCTACAGGATATGCGACTAATATTCCACCGCATAACTTAGGTGAGGTTTTAGCAGCCGTCATGTATAAAATCGACCATCCATATGCGACCGTCGCCGAATTGATGACAATCATCAAAGGTCCGGATTTCCCAACCGGTGCGATCGTTGAAGGCACTGATGAGATCGAAAAAGCTTTTTCTTCCGGGAAAGGCAGGATTGTTCTTCGCTCAAAAGTCGAAATGAAGGATACTTCATTAATCATTACGGAAATCCCTTATGAAGTCAATAAATCCGATCTGGTCCGTAAAATTGACGATATCCGATTGAAAAAGAAGATTGACGGCATCGTTGAAGTCCGGGACGAATCCGATCGTGAAGGCTTGAGAGTAGTCATCGATATCAAGAAAGAGATTTCTTCGGAAGTTATCCTTGCCTATTTATATAAGAATACCGAGATGATGGTGACCTATAACTACAACATGGTCGCTATCGATAACAAATCGCCGAAACAGATGGCTTTAATCGAAATTCTCGACAGTTATATCCAACATCAAAAAGAAGTCGTGAGAAACCGGTCCAACTTCGAACTATTTCGCGCCGAGAAAAGAAAACACATCGTCGAAGGCTTTTTGAAAATGGTCGATGTGTTGGATGGAGTAATTCAGACCATCCGGAAATCATTGGGAAAAAAAGATGCAATTTCTAGATTGGTCGAGGCTTTCACTTTCACAGAGCAGCAGGCGGATGCCATTGTTTCCTTACAACTCTACAGGTTATCAACAACAGATGTTTCTGACATGCAACAAGAAGCTTCTGAACTTGAGAAACAGATTAACAGTCTGAACAAAGTTCTGAAAAATGAAAAAGAATTGGAAAATGTCATCAAGAAAGAGATTTCTACCTTGATGGAGAGCTACCCGACACCAAGAAGAAGCCAAATCATGGATGAAATCAAAAAAATGGAAATCGACGAGCAGGCTTTGATCGAACATGAAAACGTCATTGTGGTTCTGACAATAGACGGATATATCAAACGATCTTCCTTGAAATCATTTCAGGCTACAAACGGGCTTCCCGGATTGAAACAAGGCGACATGGTTCTAAAGCAGGAACTTGTCAACACCAGGGATACATTGCTTGTGTTCACGAATCTTGGAAACTACATCAACATTCCTGTTTTCAAGATCTACGATTGCAAATGGCGTGACAACGGAGAATATATCGGACTTTATGCTCAACTTCTCGACCGGGAGGAAGTGCTTGATTATCTGATCATCGATGATTTCGATGATGACAAACAGATCTTGCTCGCAACCGAAGAGGGACAAATCAAACAAGTCGGACTTGTCGAATTCCAGCAAGTTAGACTTAACAAAACCTATAATTGTATCAACGCTTCGAAAATCAATCATCTTGTTTCTGTCGACCTGAAAGAGAGCTTTGACACGGATATCGCACTTGTGACCGAAAATGGATATGTGCTCAAATATTCGGAAACAGAAGTCCCGATCCAAAGTTTGAACGCCAAGGGCGTCAAAGGTATCAACTTGCGAGACGACTCTCTGGTTGGAGCCAAATACGCTTCTTCAATTTCCAAGGACGAGATGTTAATGCTCACCAACAGAGGCGCATTGAAACGCGAATTCTCCCAAAATATCGAGAGAAGCCACCGCCCCGCCAAAGGCAAACAATATTTGAAAAGTGTCAAAACGAATCCTTATCAATTTGTCGGTATGGTTGCGGAAAATATTTTCCGCCTCAAGGATCACCTCGCGATAAGAATCCTGATGAAAGACAAGGAAATGATTATCAAGGGTATCGAATTGAAACCGGATCGATATGAACACGGAATCCCCTATTTGGAAAAAGAAGAGATGCCAATCGGTCTGATGCTGGAAAAGAACAATTACAAGGAAGCAAATCAGATTCTATATAAACTTGCTAGCGATCAAGCTTCAGGAATTATCGAAGAAAATCCCGAAGAAGTCGAAGATGATATGATGCTAGAACTCGAGAAAATCATTCTTACCAGCGACAATTTCAATAAAAGCGAACAAGAAGAAGAGGATGACGAAGAAAAAATCATCCAGCAAACATTGTTTTAGAAGCATGCAAGCCATGCATAAGGAGTGAATTACATGAAAAAAATTATTGCAATATGCACGATCATCATCGCCATAACGTTGATATCCGGATGTTCTTTTGGGGGTACAACCACTTCTGTTACAACAGCCGTCACGACGGTTGATACGGATAATGTCATCGACATTTCCACGCCGACACAGCTGCGGGCAATCGAGATGAACAAATCTTACAGACTTGTAGCTGACATTGATTTGACAGGTATCGAGTGGACGCCGCTTGGCAGTTATGAAGAACCTTATCTAGGTATTTTTGATGGTAACAACCATACGATTTCGAATCTTACTATTACGGTCAGAAACGATCTTTTCAACGGCATGTTCGCCCATATGGCAGGAACCGTTAAGGATCTGGCCCTGACAAATTTCTCCATTGATTACGACTGTAACTATCTGACATATGCCGGCGGTCTTTCCGGTTATTTGACCGGAGACGTGGAAAATTTGGAATTAAATGGAGCGATTAATATCAGCAACACCAAAAGCAATACGTTTGTCGGTCTTATGACAGGACTTTCAAGTGCCAAGATTACCGATACGATGACAGCTGACCAATTCGTAGCCAACCAGATCACCAATGTGACAGCTTCCGGGTCGATAGATGCCTCTACCAAAAACTTCATGTTTGCCGGAGGCCTAATAGGTAAAACCTATAACTCGGAAGTATCAAACTGTGTTGTAGATATCGCAATGGATGTTTCTAGCCAAACATATATAGTCTATGCCGGAGGCCTGACTGGTCACCATTATGCCGGAATTCTTATCGGATTTGAAGAATATGTTACATCTGTAGATATCCCGATTCAAAACAATATCGTCACAGGTTCACTTGATGTTACTTCCGCGGGAACGCATGCATCCGTAGGTGGATTTGTCGGATATACGCAATATGGTATTATGAATGACAATTTTGCAATTGTTGATGTGACTGTTGCGGGAGCCGATTTGTATGTTAGTGCCTTTGCCGGTGAAGCATGGAAATCGACCATTGAAAACGTCCTCGGAGCAGGAAGTATCGTTATTGCTTCGATGGATGAGCAAGTTAAACAAATTTCTTCCTTGGTTGGATTCATCAGTGTAGATTCAACAGTATCCACCTCTTACTATCTTGTCGAGACTTCAGAGACACTTGTTGCGCCTTTAGGCACTTTGGCTACCCTCACAAACCTGGTTGATGACTTGTGGTATGACACATGGATGACCTGGGATGATAGCGTGTATGCCTTAACAGATATTGCCCTATTGTTTACTGAATAAAATCTGAAATGATAAAAAACGGCAAATTGCCGTTTTTTCTTATGATTGTATTCATATTTTCATCCTTGAATATGATTATTTTCACATTTGCAGAATATTTTTGTAATAAATGATATCACAAACAGCGGATAAGATGTATAATTTTCACAGGTGATCAATATGAATTGTCTGCAAAATTTATCTCGGACTCCCATTCCTAACGATGTCTTCATGGCAACTTTGAAGCTTTATTATCAGATGGGAAAGAATGACGAGTATGTAAATTTGTTCAAATCCAATTTGGATTACATCAGAAGACAGACCGCCCTGGAAGAAGCCATGGCTTTCTATCGTCTGTTCTTTTCTCATTACCACATACCAGACTCGAGACTGAGAACGCTCCAACTCGATTCGACCGTTGCCAAAAACAAAGGTGAAATCCAGTACAAAAACATTATCAGCGTGTTTTTGCTGATCCATAATCCGGTGACAGAACTATTCAATCTTAATGTGACAGAAGTCAATGATCTGGTCAAATTGCTGTTTAAAAATGTCTATCCTTCCGACAAACTGCAATACCGGAAAATTGAAAAGAAACATAACGTCATGGCCCCAGAAAATATTTCAATGCGTGAACACCTGGAACAACTGATTGAAAAAATGCAGGAATTAAGAAAAATGGGCGTTTACGAACCGATGTTCCTGCATCTGAATTTCATGGTTGACTTCTTGAACATGGAAATCTACAAATTCCCTGAAAATGACGTGATTGCACTCCTTGTGTTTTACATCATGGCCATGCAAGAAGGCGTGATCGTTTCCAAATATCTCTCATTTTTTAACCAGCTTTACTTAAATGTCCAAGAATTTCGAAATGTGCTCGACAAAACCAAATTCGGCTGGAGCGAAGGTTTTTCGGAAATCATGCCACTCGAAAGATTTTTCCTTAACATCTATCATCAGCTTTATCTCGATTTGCAAGAATACGCGAGGGATTATGAGTACGAATCCAAACTTGAAATCTCAAAATCAGACTATATCGAGAATACGATTGACAAACTTCCGGAAGTCTTCCGAAAAGAAGACATCCGGATCAAGCATCCATTCATTTCCGATTCGACAATCAATAGGACATTGAAACGGATGCAGGAAGAAAACAAAATCAGGCCTTTGGGCAAAGGCAGAAGCGCTAAATGGATCAAATTATATAAGAAAGAAACCGGGAAATACAAAGTACAACAACTAAATTTCGATTTGGAGGATTAATAATGGACAAGATAGCATGGATTATCAAGAACGCTTTGAAAGAAGACATGCCAAAGGGCGATGTTTCCACAGACAATCTATTTACTAACGAAACTTCCAAAGCCAGGCTTATCGCCAAGGAAGATGGAATCCTGTCAGGAATGGCTGTATGCAAACGAACCTTTTTGACAGTCGATTCCCAGACAAAATTCGAGATTGTGCGCGGGGATGCAGAACATGTCGAAAAAGGAACAATCATCGCTTTGATCGAAGGAAAGACGGCTTCGATCTTAAAAGCGGAAAGAGTCGGGCTAAACTTCTTGCAAAGAATGTCGGGAATTGCCACCTCTACAAGCAGGTTTGTCGAAGCAACGTCCGGCACTGCCGCAAAAATTTATGATACCAGAAAAACCACGCCAAATCTTCGTGTATTAGAAAAGCTGGCGGTTCTTGATGGGGGCGGTATGAACCATAGGATGAATCTCTCGGAAATGGTCATGTTAAAAGATAACCATATCCAGGCAGCCGAGTCGATAGCTTTAGCCGTATCCACAATCAGGAATAAACTCGGAAACCTATACAAAGTCGAAGTGGAAGCAGAAAATATCGCCATGTTCAAAGAAGCCCTTAATACCGATTGCGACATCATTATGCTCGACAACATGTCGACATCGGACATGAAAAAATGTGTTGATCTCAATCAAGGAAAAAAACTTTTGGAAGCTTCCGGCAACATGTCACTGGAGAGAATTAAAGAAGTTGCCGCAACCGGAGTCGACATGATCTCAGTCGGAATGCTTACCCATTCCTACAAGTCTTTGGACATTTCGCTGAAATTCTGAGTATTTTCGGTCTTTCCCTATGCATACTTGTCAATTTTCTGTATAATATTCAAATAAGAAATGAGTGATTTATTTTGCTGAAGTCAAAATACCTTTGGAATCTTCAAGTTGATGATATCGTTAACGATGAATCAATTTACAAGTACATCTTGAAAAACCGCGGCATCGATGATGCCTCGCATTTCTTTTCCATGGGCGAGGAATCACTTCACAATCCCTTCCTAATCAAAGGAATGGAGCATGCCGTCGAAAGAGTTATCAAAGCTATCTCGGCCGGTGAGAAGATTATGGTTTTTGGTGACTATGACTGCGATGGAATCTCAGCGATTTCTGTAATGGTTAGGACACTAAAAAAACTTGGCGCAAACGTCACATATGATCTTCCCGACAGATTCCAGGATGGGTACGGACTCAATCTGAATTTTGTCGATAAAATAATCAAGGAAAAAATCAATCTGGTTATTACCGTCGACAATGGCATTACTTGTAACGAGGAAGTACGAGTTCTAAAAGAACATGGGATCGACACGATCATCACTGACCATCACCAGGAAAAAAACGAACTTCCCGATGCCTATCAGATTTTGCACACGAAGCTAAGTCCGGATTACCCTTTCAAAGAGATTGCCGGCGTCATGGTCGCATTCAAATTTTCGCAAGCAATCTCCAATGAGAAACTGGAAGAATTCTATGACCTTGTGATGATCGGCACCATTGCCGATTTGATGCCTTTGACAGATGAAAACCAAGCTATGGTCAATCTTGGACTCAAACAATTGAAAAAAACAAAGAATCTCGGACTCAAAAAACTAATCGAATTTTCCCATTTGGACATCATCAACGAGACTGCTATAGCTTTTAAAATCGCACCCAAAATCAACAGTTCCGGACGCCTTGGCAAAGCCAAACAGGCAGTTAAACTACTGATTTCCGAATCCGAAAAAGAAGTAAATGAGCTTATCTATCTGATCGAGGAAAATCATGCTAACCGGAAAGATTTGACCGAATCTGCTGTTGAATTATGTGATTCATTGGTCAATCCGGATGATGCTGTTTTGGTAATAGCCTCTGATAATATTCATGAAGGCGTAATTGGAATTTGTGCTCAAAAAATGGCGGAAAAATACCAAAAAACGACAATTGTGGTCACTTATGACGATTCGGGCATCGGCAAAGGTTCAGCCAGATCCTTTGGCGATGACAATGTTTTGGAGATGCTGGAGACAAATCATGAACTTCTCACCAGATTTGGTGGGCACCAGCAAGCAGCCGGTCTGCAGTTGGAAATGAGCAATATCGAAGCCCTGCGCCAGGGACTCAATCAGTTAGCATCCCACTTGGATGTTCCATTGCTCAAGGTTGACATGGAACTTTCATTAAGCGATGTCAGGCTAGACACTGTGAAAAAACTACAGGATCTGTCTTTTTTCACAGCGACTTTTCTCTTTTCCGAACTCATCATTCTCCGCAAACACCTTTTGAATAACAAGCACACGAAATTTCTTGTTTCACATAGAGAAAAGACATTTGATGTTCTGGCTTTCAACAATGTCGATTATTACTATTCGCTTGAACCAGGAGACAAGATTTCAGTCATCGGGGGAATGAACATCAATTCCTGGAAAACAAGAACTTCGATCCAGGTAATCGTGAAAGATCTGAAATGCGTTCACTCCCAGATTCTGGATTTCAGAGCCAATCCAAATTGGCAGAATTATCCTAATCTGATTAGACAAGATGAGTATCTGGAAATTAATGATCTCGAACTTTCGAGAGCAGCCAAACTTCCTGTGTCTGATACTTTAGTGCTTACACCTCGTATTTTTGAAATATCACTGAAAAATCTGCTTTCCAAGGATCACTTGTCAAAATGCTATCGACAACTTGAAAAAAAGCAACAACTCGATTTCGACGAATGCAAACGTCAGTTCAATTTGCATCTCGTCCAGGTCGACATCATTATGCAAATCTTCTCTGAACTCGGATTTGTTGCCAGAGCATTAGGAAAGTATCTGTTCCAAAAAGTAAGCGAAAAACGCGATTTGAATGAAGCAAAAACGTATCTATTTTGGAAAAAGAAAGCGGAATTCATCGAAAACGTTTATCTGTTTCCACCAAACGAACTGAGAAATTTATTTTCATCCTATATGGAGGATAATCATGAAATTTGAAGATTATATTAAGAATGTTCCCAATTTTCCCATCAAAGGCATTCAATTCAAAGATATCACACCTTTGATTGGTTCTGGCGAGGCTTTCCACCAAGCTGTAAAAGAAATCGCTGAATTCGGAAAAAAACTGAATGCAACTAAAGTCATCGGACCCGATGCCAGAGGGTTCATTATCGGCGCACCTGTTGCTTGTCTGTTGGGAGTTGGCTTTATTCCCGTAAGAAAACCGGGGAAATTACCTCGGGAAGTCATCAGTTTTGATTATGAGTTAGAATACGGGAAGAACACTTTGTGTATGCATAAGGACGCTATCAAACCCGGAGAGAGAGTCATCATTGTCGATGATCTTTTAGCCACCGGTGGAACGATGGAAGCAACAATCAAATTGGTAGAACAAGCCAAAGGCGTTGTTGTTGGGCTTGGCTTTTTGATTGAACTCACTGATTTAAAAGGCAGAGATAAATGCAGCAACTTTCCCATCAAGGTCTTAATCCAATACTAATTCAGCTTTAGGAGGGATACTTTGTGGTTCGCGAAGAACAATACCGGCCTTTACTAGTCGAAATTTCGACATATCTGTCAAAACCCGAGCACCTGGATTTTATCAGGCGCGCTTTTGACTATGCCTATGACAAGCATGACGGCCAACTTCGCAAATCAGGTGAACCTTATATCAGCCACCCTGTCCAAGTCGCAGTCACCCTTGCGGAATACCGTGTTGATCCCAATACGATTGTGGCAGGTCTTTTACATGATATTTTAGAAGACACAGATTCTGATTACAAGGACATCAAACAGTTATTTGGCGAAGAAGTCGCAGATATTGTCGAAGGACTGACCAAACTGCATTTGTTGACATACGAAGGCTCAAAAGTCATGGAACAGGCCAAAAACCATCAAAAAATGGTATTGGCAATGGCAAGGGACATCAGAGTCATCTTTGTAAAACTAGCCGACAGATTGAACAATATGCGCACGCTTTCCCATCTCGATCCGGAAAGACAATTACGAATCAGCCGCGAAACATTGGATGTCTTTGCTCCGATCGCTCATCGGTTGGGAATGTATCGACTCAAAGCCGAACTAGAAGATTTGGGATTCAAGTACTTATATCCAAACGAATATTTGGATATTGCCAGACTAATCAAAGATAAAAAAGGCAACAGAGAAGCTGACATCAAGATGATGCAGACAGAACTGGAAAATTTGTTAAAAAGCGAAAACTTTATTTATGAAGTAAACGGAAGAATTAAGAATATTCATAGTGTTTACCGAAAAATGCAATTAAAGCACTTGGATTTTGAAGAAATCAGCGATCTTTTGGCATTGCGGGTGATTGTCGAATCTATCAGTGACTGTTACAGGGCAATCGGAATCGTCCATTCGAAATTTATCCCCGTACCGGGGAAATTCAAAGATTATATTGCTATGCCCAAACCAAACATGTATCAATCGCTGCATACAACTGTCGTCAGTCGAGGCAAGATTTATGAAATCCAAATCCGCACCAAAGAAATGGACGAAATCGCCGAAAAAGGCGTTGCAGCCCATTGGGCGTACAAAGAAACACAAACCGGTTCGCAAACCAGAAAACACATCGAGGACATCGTTTCGTCGAAGCTTCGCTGGTATTCCGAACTGATCAGATACACGGAAGAATCGGATTCCGATGAGGAAATCCTTAATATATTTACTGATGATATTTTGAACGCTAATGTATATGTTTTCACTCCAAATGGCGATATCATCGATCTCTCCGCAGGCGCGACTCCAATCGACTTCGCTTTCCGAATCCATACCAAAGTTGGCGAAAAGACCGTTGGTGCAATCATCAATGGTAAAATCCAACCGTTGGACTATACTTTGAAAACCGGCGATGTCGTTGAAATCAAGACCAACCAAAATGCGGTCGGGCCAAATGACAACTGGCTTAAGATTGCCAAGACATCCAATGCAAGAAGCAAAATCAAAAACTTCCTAAACAAGCAAAAACGAGATTTTCTTGTCGAAACCGGCAAGGAGGAATTCGAACGGGAAGTTGAATCGCGACATATCCAAATTACGCTGACCGACAAGCAATGCCGCGATTTATTCGGGACCAAAGGCGTTAAAACCGAAGAAGATTTCTATTATGAGATTGGCAAGAATGTCATCTCACCTATCGGGGCCCTGAACCTGATTACCGGCAAGGAGACGCTAACCGAAGAAGAACTGATCGAGAAAATCAACAAACTTCCCGAAGAGAAAAAGCATGCCAAAACGCGCACGGTGCACTCGAATATCAACATCGTAGTCGAAGGCCTCACCAATCCTTCGGTCAAACTCGCCAACTGCTGCAATCCGATTTTGGGAGACAACATTGTCGGTTATGTATCCAAAAACACTGGCATAATTGTTCACAGGGATGTCTGCAAGAACATCGACTATTACGACAAAGCACGCCTGATTGAAGTCTTCTGGGGTTCGAATATCACAAAAAAATATGAAACAAGTTTGAAAATCATTGTGCAAAACCGCGATAATGTTTTGGCTGAAATAATCAACGCCGCCACTTCTGCAAAAGCAAAGATCAACCAAGTAAGCGCGCAGACCAACAAAGTCAGAGAGGGCATTATCCGCATGAAGATCGAAGTTGGCAATATTGTGGATCTCGATAACGTGGTCGTCAACATTCAAAAAGTCAAAGGCATCTTCTCGATTGAAAGGATATGCTAGTATGAAAGTTGTCGTTCAAAGAGTCAATAATGCAAGCGTATCGATTGCAGGGAAAGAAATATCTTCGATCGGAAAAGGCTATCTGCTTCTGGTGGGATTTACTCAAAACGACACCTTGGAACACGCTGAGTATCTTGCAAATAAAATCGCCAAACTCCGCGTTTTTCCAGACGGTGATGACAAGATGAATCTATCGATTAATGACATCGGTGGAGCAATCCTTTCCGTCTCTCAGTTCACGCTTTACGCTGACCTAAAAGATGGTAACAGGCCTTCATTTACAAATTGCCTTGAACCAGCCACTGCGAAAAGTTTGTACGAAGAATTTTTAACGCTACTGGAAAAATCAACCGGTATCCATGTTAAAAACGGAGTTTTTGGCGCAAAGATGGAAGTAAAACTTACAAACGACGGGCCTGTGACGATTTTATTGGAAAGATAAAGAATTTATCTCTTAGTATTTGACTTAAGGTGAAAAATTTAATATAATACGGTTTGAGATACAACGATACCACAAATGGAGGAAATTTTATGGATAAGAAACAAGTTGTTTTTGAAAAGATCAAAGAAATCATAGTCCGTGAATTAGGCATCAATCCTGAGAAAGTCGTTTTGGAAGCCGGATTGGCCGATGATTTCGGTGCTGACTCTCTCGACGCGCTTGAACTGTTCAATGAAATCGAAAACGAATTCTTGGTATCGATCAGCGACGAAGCTGCAACCAAGATGAATGATGTTGCCGATTTGGTTAATTATGTTGTTGAACACGTTAACGACAAATATTTTGGTTAGAAAAGAATCAAGTTTATCTAACTGCTCTTGTCGTAGGATATCGTCCTTTTCACAGAGGACGATTTTTTCATAAAGGTGACTAACTATCTTTAGTCAAGATAAAAATCAATAAAAAAGTATAAATACG
>CAZLAQ010000003.1:0-129497 GCA_964557695.1 uncultured Candidatus Izemoplasmatales bacterium
ACCAAAAAAAGACCTTCAGTTTACTCAACTAAGGTCGTTTTGTCTACACTCTGAAGAGTTAGGAAAATTTTCCTAACTCTTTTTTATATGTTGTAATTATTTTTCCATCATGATTTTCAGAATTACTCTGTCGGTATCTTTCATACCATCGCAGGCAATCCGTCCGACGGTCGTAATCGTTTCATCTACGTCCTTGCCGAGAATGCCTGTGAGTGGATTGTAACAATGTCCTTCCATCGCTAAATAGTGTCCGATAAAACTGGCATCGAGTCCGGTTGCAATCTTGGATGCGCATGATGCCTTCGCACCATCGCAGACAATGCCGGAGACGTCGGCTAAGGCATTGATCACAGTCATCTTCACCTGTTCAGAATTGCCACCGTCTAGATAAGTTATGGCAGCCCCGCTTGCACAACAGGCGCTGATAGCTCCGCAAAATGCGGATAACCTGCCGATATAGCTTTTTTGATAGATGGTTAGCAAATTTGATAGAGCCAGAGCCCTGTACATCTTTTCTTGGGAAGCATTGATTTCTTTGGCGTACAAGATTACCGGAACAGAAGTAGCAATGCCTTGATTTCCACTGCCCGAATTGGTGATGACAGCTAGGTCGCAGCCGCACATCCTTGCTTCTGAGGCCGCAGCTGAATATGCTTTCATTAATCCATAAATCGAAGTGTCGTTTTTGATGATTGCTTTTCCAATTGAGACTCCATAATCTTTTTGAAGACCTTCAGTTGCTATCGCCATGTTGCACTCAACCTGTGGGGTAAGGATTTCTTTCAGTTTGGGATAATCTGCCGTTTTGGCAAACTCAACAATTCTTTCAACTGTCAAGATTTTTCTGTCAGTCAACACGCCGAAGTATTTTCCGGATCTTTCTTCCTTTTGAAACAGCACTTGATTGTTTTTGGTTATTTTAGTGATATTTGTATGCAAGTTCTTGATTTCGATTTCACACGATTCATCACTTGTATCCAACCTCATGATGAAATGGAGGTTAAGAGGGGTCTTTAATAACTCAGCTTTGCAGATGTTCTTATACAACAATTCCCTAACAATAACCAGATGTTCCTCATTCAGGCCGCCAAGGACTTCCATGCCTTTTGAAGCGTCGCCGCCAACAATCCCTGATAGGGCACTTGCCTCGATGCCGACAAGATTACACGTGTTTGGCACAGTTACGCACCGGATATTCTTGATTAGGCTGCCACTGCATTTGACTGTGACCTTTTCTGGCATCTTGCCTAAAATCTCGCGGCCTTTGGCCCCGGCAAATGCGATTGCGATTGGTTCTGTACATCCTAAGGCAGGAACTAATTCTTCCTTGAGGATTTGAAAGAACTCATCTGTATATGGAAATGTTGTCATAGGTCACCTCTTGGTATGGATTATGTAGTGTTTAGAGACTATTTGATGCCCATGCTTCAATAAAAGCTATTAATTCCTGATATGTGGGACTTATACCGTTTCTGACATAGAAACCACTTGTCGCCATGCCAGTCAGTAAGGCTTCATCGGGATTTAGACCCAACATCAGACCGAGAACGTAGCCGGAATTGAAATTATCGCCGGCACCGGTTGTTAGTTTTGGTTTTTTGACATAGGGTCCAAGTTCTTCGTAGTATGCCTTGCCGATTCTGGTACATGACCTGTCGACCGGATGGATTACCAAAGCATCTATTTTCAGATACTCGCATAGTGACTCACTCAAATCTTCCAGTGAAATCTGCATGTGTTCCAGACTTTCTGAATCAAATAACTGCAAAACATTGGCAATGTCGTAGGCTTCTTTTTTATTGAGCCCCAAGACAACAAAAAACTTGTTGGTAAATGATTTCAAAAGATCAAGACAAGCCTTGATCTCAACATTTTCCCGCTTTTCCGGATCGGCTAGATCAACGAAGAAAATCGGACGTTTTGTTTTTGTTGGAAGCAAAGGAACAATTTCTTTCAACAACTTGCCCCAAAGGTCAGTCATGTAAGGTATCATCGACCAGTTGACACTCGCAAACAAATCACAATTACCAAGCAATTCGAGCAATAAATCCTTGCCCAAGGCGTGGATTAATTTTTCATAGGTAACATCATTTAAAGAGGACATTTTTCCCAGCAACAGTTTGCCATCATCGAATTCCAAGGCATCAGTATGACCATTATTAGCGATCGAAAAAAGCGTCGCATTTTCTGCCATTTCGTTGAAAACCGGATCAATAACGGGAACTCCCAATGCACCGATATAGGTGATATTCGCGTTGTACTTAGTGAGGGAATTGCACATAATTGGGCCATTTCCACCGATTTTCTTTTGGATTGGAAAAAACTCGATATTGGTCGATAAGCCACTTGCCCTATCAATACGCTTCGCCAGGTCTTCAATTTTTTCCATCCGCGTATAAGTTTCACTGTCCAGACGCTTGTCGACAACGTGGATGATCTCGTCAACGAAGCCGTCAAAACCTAGCACCATGTTTAGAGTTGATGGGTCTTTTTGTTTTAATTTTTCTGCCAAAGCAGTTCTTTTATCCATAGTATATCCAAGCCTAAACGACTTGAAACTCCTTTCGAATATTAATCGATACTATAAGTATACCAAAAAAACAGCCAGATATAAATAGAAAAAGAACCAATCCATAATTAATGGTTGAATATTACATATTTGTGTAAATAATAACGCTTACGCCAAGTTGAAAACTCGTGCAAACCATCAATTATGTGGTATAATAACGAGGTTGAAAGTAATGAGGAAATGTATGGAAATCAGAAACATTGCAATTATTGCCCATGTCGATCATGGTAAGACCACGCTAGTGGACAGTTTATTCCGTCAATCGGACACATTAAGGGAAAATTTTGTCTTGGAAGAAAGAGCCATGGACACGAATGCCTTGGAAAGAGAACGCGGAATTACCATTTTGGCAAAGAACACCGCAATCAATTACAAAGGCATCAGAATAAATATCTTAGACACTCCCGGACACGCCGATTTCGGCGGTGAAGTCGAACGCATCATGAACATGGTCGACGGAGTGATTTTGTTAGTTGATGCCTTCGAAGGGACTATGCCCCAGACCAGGTTTGTTTTGAATAAGGCTTTGGAATCTGGTGTGTTGCCAATTGTTGTCATCAACAAAGTCGACAGGGAACATTCCAAACCATTAGATATCGTCAATCAGGTAATCGATCTGTTCTTGGAGCTTGAAGCAACGGATAAACAACTTGATTTTCCGATTCTTTATGCATCCGGATTGAACGGACTTGCAAGTTTTAGTCACAAATTCGATGATGCAGAAAATATGAAACCTTTGCTTGATACAATTATCAAATATATTCCGGCCCCAGTCAGCGAGCCGGATAAACCTTTGCTTTTTCAACCGTCTTTGCTAGATTACAACGAGTACGTTGGCAGAATCGGAATCGGCAAGATCATCCAGGGAACTTTCAGAGTCAATGAAATGGTGAGTTGCGCGAGACTAGACGGCACATTCAAACCATTCCGGATTCAGAAACTATATGGCTTTTTAGGCTTAAACAAAATCGAAGTTGAAGAAGCTTATGCCGGCGATATTGTCGCCGTTGCAGGCTTGCCCGACATTCATGTCGGTGAAACCATCTGCAACATCGGTTTTGAACAAGCTCTCCCAAAGATTCATATCGACAAGCCCACCGTACAAATGACTTTTGGCATCAATACCGGACCACTGGCCGGAACCGAAGGCAAATTTGTAACTTCAAGCAAACTAGACGAAAGACTTTTTCGTGAAGTCCAGAAAGATGTCAGTCTGATTGTCGACAGAGGTGAGACCGCCGATGAATGGGTCGTCTCTGGACGCGGAGAACTGCATCTGGGAATTTTGATTGAAAATATGCGTCGCGAAGGCTATGAATTCCAGGTTTCGCGTCCGCGCGTAATCATCAAGGAAATCGACGGAGTCTCCTGTGAACCGTATGAATCTGTACAAGTCGATGTGCCAAACGATGTAATCGGGGCAGTAATCGAATTGATGGGCAACCGTCGGGGAACGATGGAGTCCATGAATCAAAATGTCACACATACCAGGCTTTTATATACGATGCCTTCAAGAGGCTTAATCGGTTTGATGACCGATTTCATGACCGTAACCAAAGGCTATGGAGTCATAAATCATACATATCTCGAATATAGAAAAAAAGAATCCTCAACGGTTGGAAACAGAAAACTTGGCGTGCTTGTCTCAATGGCAGAAGGGCTAACAACCGCCTATTCACTGGGAGCGATTGAAGACAGAGGTATCCTGTTTGTCGAGCCGAGGACAAAAGTATACGAAGGCATGATTGTCGGCGAAGCAAACAAGGAATTCGATTTGGCAATCAACGTCGTCAAGGAAAAGCAAATGACAAACATGCGCTCAAGCTCAAAAGATCAGACTACAGTGTTGAAAAGGCCTAGAAGTCTCAGCCTTGAAGGCTGTCTTGAATTTATCAATGATGACGAATTGGTTGAGATTACACCTTATAGTATCAGGCTGAGAAAAAAGATCCTTGACACTGTCGAGCGGAAGAAACGATTTAAATATCAATCAACCGACTAATTATTATTTTTTTAGAACAGACAAATTGTCTGTTCTTTTTAATAATTATATATTTTTCAAAAAAATGCTTGCATTTGTCAAGCTGCTGTGTAATAATAGGTACTGTGTTACAAGTGGTACTGAAATTTGTTTAGGGAGTGATTCAATGAATGCGCAATTCAAAAGAGGTATTATCGAATTATGTGTTTTATCGGTTTTAGCTGAAAAAGATATGTATGGGTATCTGATCATCAATAAATTATCTGAATTTATCGATGTGAATGAAAACACTATCTATCCGATCATGAGACGTCTGACCCTGGATGGATACTTTCACACATATTTGGAAGCTTCGACCGAAGGTGCCCCAAGAAAATACTACCAAATGACAGAAAAAGGTTTTATCTATTATCTTAAGTTAAGAGAAGAATGGGATTCCTTTATCGGAGGAGTCTACCAAATCATTAATCAAGGAGGAAAAAAGAATGAAGAAATTTTTAGAAGATTTGCAAAAAGAATTACAAAAGAAACACATGAAGAGTGAAGAAATCAAGGATATAATCTCTGATCACGAGGAAATGATCCAAAACGCAATGGAAGAAGGCTTGAGCGAGGCCCAAATCATGGAAAAATTCGGCGAGCCAAAAAACTTAGCTAAAGACTTGGCAGATGTCAGTAAGCAGAAGAATTCTGAAGAAAATGACGACGATTGTTGCGGCGAAGACTATAAACTTTGGAAATCATTTGAAGTCAATAAGGACACTTTCAATGTCGACGTGTCGCTAACACAAGAAGATGTTTGCTTCAGACCTTCCAAAGACAAAATGATCAACGTCTATTATTCTGGCAAACTTTCCGAAGACAAATTTACTTTGAAGTATGAAAACGACCTGTTAACATTCATTGGCCCCAAACACATAAGTATGTTTTTTAACCTAAAATCCAAGAATGTGAAATTCACGTTCGAAATTCCTGAAAACATGACTGCCGATGAATTTAAATTCAGAAGTGTCAACGCCGATTGCGAATTTTCCGGAATCAAGGCCAATAACTTTATTATTTCCACCACCAACGGCGATTTGGAAATCAAAGATGTTAAATTTGGCGATGTCAAATGGAACACGGTAAATGGCGACATCATTCTTTCCAATGCGGAATTAAAATCACTATCCTCTTCACAAGTAAGCGGCGACATCGAATTCAACCATGTTAATATCGCTGGTGCCTTTAGAGTCAATACGGTCAGTGGCGACATGAACCTAACCGATTCAAGTTGTGACGAATTGGATCTTCATACCGTAAGCGGCGATGTCAATGGAAAAGAATTCTATCCTAAAAAAGTCACACTGAAAGCAATCAGTGGTGACATCTCGATTACAAACAAAGAAAAAACCGTAATCGAGATCATCAAGAAAAGTTCGATCTCAGGAGACATTACAATCAACAACTGATTTCAATTGAATAATTCAAGATACGATAAACATCTCCAAATTTTTGGAGATGTTTTATTTGTTTTTTGCCAAGCATATAGGAATAGAAGCAAAATAGTGATAAGATTATGTTATACAGTACAGTCTGGCTTCATCTCAGTTTCTGAAGGGATCGTTATGAAAGAAGAATTATATGAAACTCATCGCAACAAGATGGTCACGGAACAAATCATCAGACGGGGGATTGATTCCAAAGTCGTGATCAATGCCTTTTTAAAAGTGCCAAGGCACCATTTTGTCGATCAAGAATCCAGGCCTTGGGCATATGAGGATTACCCGCTCTCGATCGGATGCAATCAAACCATTTCACAACCATATATCGTGGCTTTGATGACTGATGCTCTGGACTTGTTACCTTCAGACAAAGTGCTCGAGATTGGGACTGGGTCTGGGTATCAGAGTGCAATCCTCGCTGAAATCACGAAACAGGTTTTTACGATTGAACGAATTCCAAGCTTACAAAAACAGGCAATCTCCAGATTGGAAAGCTTAGGCTATGACAAGATTAAATATCATACCGGAAACGGATATCTCGGGTGGGAACAGTTTGCGCCATATGATAAAATCATTGTCACAGCCTGTGCTTTTGAGATCCCACAGAAACTATTGGATCAACTAACTATTGGTGGCAAGATGGTAATCCCAGTGGGCGACAGGCAAATCCAGAAACTATTGCTGGTCTCAAAAAAAGATGGAAAGATTGAAAAACAACACCTGTGTTATTGTCGCTTCGTGACAATGGTGGATACTGAATAATACGCTTTATCTACATTTTTTGAAGAGGAAGGTAATGGGCATAATTACTTGTGGCGTTTTTACATAAACCATGATAAAATATTCCTAAAGAAAGTTAGGAGATCCAATGACAGACAAGCAAAAACTTGCTAGACTTATATTTCCAAGTGTCGATAAAACGATTGCCGACTTGGAACAAATTTATCCCTTAAGAAATTTGCCAGAAGATGCGATCGTTACTAGATTCGCACCATCTCCGACAGGTTTTTTGCATACCGGCTCACTCTTTGCGTCTTTGGTTTCCTGGCGTTATGCCTTACAAACCAAGGGAGTTTTTTTCTGCCGTTTGGAAGATACCGATCAAAAGCGTGAAATAACCGGTTCTGGCGATAAAGTATTGGAAGAACTCGCATATTTTGGCATCGTTCCCGATGAAAGCTTTCTTGTTCAAGGTGCATATGGTCCTTATGTTCAAAGCGAACGCAAATGGATCTATGACATTGTCATCAAACATCTTATTGAACAAGGACTCGCCTATCCGTGCTTTTGTACGCATGAGGAACTTGATGAGATCCGTAAAACCCAGGAAGAACAAAAAATCAATTCCGGATATTATGGGAAATATGCCAAATGCAGATTTCTTTCAACTCTAGATTTGATTGAAAGAATCGAACAAGGCATGCCCTATGTTATCCGTTTCAAATCACCAGGCAATGAAGAAAACAAAGTTGCCTTAGATGATGTTATCAGAGGCCATATCGAATTTCCTGAAAACGTTCAAGATATAGTAATCATGAAAGGCGACGGACTGCCAACATATCACTTTGCCCATCTAGTAGATGACCACTTTATGCGTCCCACCCATATCACCAGAGGTGAGGAATGGATGGCATCTGTCCCCGTGCACTTGCAGATGTTTGATGCTATCGGTTGGACGAGACCCATCTATGCTCATCTTCCTGTAATCATGAAGATGGATGGAGACAAAAGAAGAAAACTATCAAAAAGAAAAGACGAAGAAGCTTCAGTCAAATACTTCTTGGAAAAAGGTTATCCAATCGAAGGTTTCCTTGAATACTTAATGACAATTGCCAATACTAATTTTGAAGAATGGCGACTAGAAAATCAAGACGCAGATATTTTTGATTTTAAACTTGATTTTTCCAAGATGAGTCTGGATGGAGCATTGTTTGATTTGGAAAAAGTCAATTATATCTCTAAAGAACGTTTAGGTAAAATGGATGCAGAAGAAATAGCTACGAAAGCTTTAACTTGGGCAAATACTTATGATGAAGCATTTGCAAAAGCGATCAATAGCGATTTTGAATATTTCAAATCGATATTAAATATCGAACGTGGCGGAGACAAACCCAGAAAAGACTATGAAAAATACAGTGATATCTATCCTATCATCAATTTCATGTATGATGATGTATTCAATGAATCAATCATAACTGAAAGACCATTTCAAGAAAGATTTACCAAGACTCAAGTCGTGGAAGTGCTTGAAGCATATTTGAATAATCCTGGATTGGATTTATCTGAAGAAGAATGGTTCGAAAATCTTAAAGCGATTGCTTCTTCACGCAATTACGCACAAAAACCAAAAGAATATAAAAAAAATCCCGACATGTATTTAGGCCATATCGGTGATTTCGCAGAAATTATCAGAATTGCTGTATCAGGCAGAAAAAACACACCTAATTTTTATCATGTATTAAAGATTTTAGGAATTGAAAGAATCAAAACAAGAATCAGCAAGACAATCAGTCTTTTATAAGGCTGATTTATATGGCCCGTTGGAGAAACGGTTAACTCACCGCCCTCTCAAGGCGGCATTCACGGGTTCGAACCCCGTACGGGCTACCAAAGGCATCCGCGTCGTATTTCTTGAATCACCAAGGAAATACGACTTTTATTGTTGCATTTTTGGCAATATTTGGTAGCCCCAACATAATAAACGAACCTTTATTGTGCAGCTTTTCGGTTTTTGTCTTGGACTATCAGGTTTTGACTCGAAACTGCATTTCATTTTTGCCGGTTTTAATAGGTTCTACTGTGTATTCTCTCAAATAAACAGAGGGGTTTAAGGGGTTTTCGGTGTTTTTGGAAAGTGAAATATACTTGAAACGAAGATATGATTAAAAATATTTACAATGTATGCGAGATAAAAAGGACAGCTACAAAAAAGAAAAAATATAAAAACAAATTTTTCTATTATGTATTTTCTTTTTATTCTTTATAGTGTTATAATAAAAGCGTACCGGAAATGGGGGTATTTTGATGAAAAGGCAAATCTACTCATCTACTATTAAAACGATTCCATATATGTATTACAACTCGAAGAAAATTGCTCGTTTGATTCAAAGTGGGAAGCATGAAAAAGAACTTATGTCATTTTGTGTTGAAAACAACATTTTACCAGTCGGGTCACTTGATAGAACGAAAGAAGTTGCATCTAAAATATATGACCGATTGTCATATCTGGATGATGTTCTTCTCGATGCTTTTATTCATAGTGACACAATTACATCCAAGTTCATTTTGTTATATGCGATTATGAAGCAAGATAGATTGTTTTTTGAATTTATGTTTGAAGTCTACCGTGAAGCTATTTTGAACAACAAGAAATATCTCTCTACCGATGACTTCGAGCATTATTTCAGAGTCAAAGGTGAATCAAATGAAAAGGTTGCATCTTGGGGTCATTACACACTAACGCAAATATCAAAAGCATATCGGAATGTTTTAAAGGAATCGGGATTTGGGGAAAGCAATAAGAAAAACATTCTTGTCGTCTCCCAAATTGTCCATCCCGACATTCTAGCACACATCAAGGACTTTGGAGACCAGTATTTCTTGAATTCTATATTGGGGGGGGAGTCAAAATGACAGAAAGGAAGCTTCAAGACCGTTTCAATGACTTAGAAGAACGTTTGCGAAGTGTCGAGTCACTTTCGATTTATGGAATTTCTAGGGATTTGAAGTTTTTTATTTTTGATTATTTTGCCAAAGATGAACTTCTTGTTCGCGATGAAGTTTTAAAATTACTTCGTCTAAATCCCGACATCATTGAAATGAATCTTTACGATTTGGTATTGGGAGTATTCTCTAAAGAGGGATACTTGGATAATATCTTTTCTTTAGAAAAAACACAACCGTTGCATATCATGCTTGAGCAAGTTTTATTCCCTCTCCTTGCAATTGACGAACAAAATTCTCTATTTTTTCAATATTTTAAGAATTTGCCTGACAACGGAAAAAAAATAATACTCATTACTGGAGTCGGGTCTGTATTTCCGATAATTAGGGGCCATATGGTATTGAATGAGCTTCATAGCATTTTTTCAAAGAACTCTGTTGTCATGTTTTATCCGGGGAAGTATGAAAACAAGCACAAAATGTCAATGAGTTTGTTTGATAAAATTGAGGACACCAACTACTACCGTGGATTTCCAATAGTTGAAAGAGAGGGTAAATAGCTATATGAAGATTAATGAACTATTTAATAAAGACATCAATCGAGATATTCGACCAGTCATCACAATCGGAAATGAATCTGAGGATCAAATTCAGCAGGAACTTGAAGAATATGTTATCACAAAAGAACTTCGCGATAATCTCCGCGATTTTTTCAGAGCATATAGAACGAGTTTTAAGTCGCCTACCGATCGCATTGGAGTATGGATTACTGGCTTTTTTGGAAGTGGAAAATCTCATTTTTTGAAAATTCTATCATATATTTTGGAAAACAAGGAAGTCAAAGGAATAAAAGCCTTAAGTTATTTTGATGCTAAAATTGCTGATGAAATTGTAAAAGCTGACATTTTAGCGGGAGCAACACATTCAAACACTGTTGTTTTGTATGATATTTCAACAAGAGTTAAAGTGGAGTCTCAGACAAATCCAACTGCTGTACTTGAAAGCATGCTGAGGCGTTTTAATGAGCGAGTTGGGTTATGCTCTACGATTCTTTGGGTCGCCGATTTTGAAAGAATGCTTATTAACAGCCAATCCTATGACAAATTTACTAAAGCTTTCGAAGAAATCTCGTCTATCTCCTGGGAAAAAGGACGAAATCTTTCTTTGCTGCAACGAGATAAAATTATCAAAGCATTAGAATCCTCGCTAAGTATTTCATCAGAATCAGCAATAAAATTCTTTGATAACCCTCAACAAAATTTTCATATGGACGCCGATACATTTGCAAAAATCGTTTCGGAATACTGTTCAAAGAACAAGACCAATGTTGTGTTTTTGGTGGATGAAATGGGTGCATATATTGGCTCGCAAAGCGCACTAATGCTTGACCTTCAGGCCGTTACACAGTCATTTATGGTTCATTGTGCCGGAAAAGCCTGGGTCATTGTAACTTCGCAACAACAATTGACTGAAACTCTTGAAGAATCTAAAATGAAAAAACTTGACTTTTCGAAAATTCAAGGAAGATTCGCAAATCGATTATTGCTTTCGAGTAGTAATGCTGACGAAGTCATCAAGCAAAGAATATTGGAAAAAAATACTAATGCAAAAACACCGCTGATGGCAGTCTTTGAAGCAGAAAAGAGTCGAATTTCTCAACTTATTTTGTTTCAACTTGCTCCGAGCTGGAACGGATACAAAGATAGCAAAGAGTTTTCTGAAGTATATCCGTTTGTTCCTTATCAATTCGATTTAGTGCAGAACGTTTTTAATGCTGTGCGAGAACATGGCATGAGTGGTCAGAGTCTAGCCAAGGGAGAAAGATCTTTGCTTTCTGCTTTTCAAGAATCATTAGTTAACGTTCAAAACGAACAAGTCGGAGTTCTTGTACCATTCAACAGTTTTTATCGTACAGTTGAGAGGTTTATTGACGATGACATCAAATTTTCCATTGTGTCTGCCTCAAGAAGGACTAGCATCTCTACTTTAGCTGTTGAGGTGCTTAAAATTCTGTTTATGATTAAACACGTCGAAGCTATGCCTGCCACACTTGAAAGAATTACCACTTTGATGGTATCGAGCATTTACGAAGATAAACTTGCACTAAAAAACAGCATTGCAGAAGCATTGAAACTACTCGAAGATGAAACGTTAATTCAAAAAAACGGCGAAAAGTATGATTTTCTAACCAATGAAGAACAAGACATCAATCGACAAGTCAACAATACATCAATCAATGAAGGAGACGTCATTCGCAAAGTTAGCGATGCGGTATTTGAGAAAGTTCTAGAAACCAATAGGTTTAAATACAGAAATCGATATGATTTTGGGTTGAATCGATATGTTGATTATGACCTCAAGGGAAATCAGAACTCAGACAACATCAATATCAAAATAATTACGAACTATTCAGAAATCGCCGACGAAACCGAATTATCAGTCGAGTCGATGCGTACTAACATGGTCATTGTCGATTTGCGAAAAGGCTTTTTCTTGGATGAACTCATTAAAGTCACGAAAATTGAAACTTTTAAGCGAAATAATGCAGTCGGAAAAGGTGGATCGTTCACTGAAATCATGGCTAAGAAAGAGCGCGAAGCTGTTGAAAGACGTACTCGGGCAGAAGACCTTATCAAACAAGCATTACGCAGTGCAAACATTTTCTGTAATGGTAGCTCGCTGGATATCAAAGTTAAAGACGGAAGAGACCGTCTCTTTGAGGCTTTGGATTATGCCGTTGGCATTATCTACTTCAAGCTTGATTATATCAAGGTTTTCACAAGCGACTCAAAAGATATAAGCGCTATTCTTGACGGCCGTGACTCAAGTGGAATGATCGAGTCTGCGATTGAAGCCAATCAATCGGCATTTAACGAACTAATTGAATACGTCTATAACGCTAAAAACCTTCAACGCAAAGTAACTGTCAAATCAATCATTCTTGGTTTTATGAGACAACCTTATGGCTGGAAAGAACTGGACATCCGAGCTCTCATCGCGAAACTTTGGTATGATGGAGTTTTCAAAATTCTTGTTCATAACACGCCAACACAAAAAAACGACTCTTCTTTCAAGTTTGATTTTATCCGTCGAGATAATGAAGACAACATGGTTGTTTTGCCGCAAGAAAAAATTGATATACAGATTATTGGTTTGGTCAAGAAAATCATGAAAAATGCATTCAATCAAAATTTTGATCCAAATGAAGAAATGTTGAAAGATGACATATTGCTATTCTTCAAAAAAAAGTCTGGAGTTCTCCACGATATCGATACCAAGAACGCACCGGAATATCCTGGAAAGACCTCACTAAAGGAAATATATAAACGTTTTGATCGTCTGGCCAATACTGGTGACACGTCAACACTGTTTAATGATATCATTTCACAACAAGCACTATTAATCGCTGACGGAGAGATGCTCGACAAACTAGAGTCCTTTTTTGCCGATAATAGTGCACAAATGCGTAACTACCTTGACAGCATAGCTCTAATCAACTGGTATCAGCAGAACCGCATGGTCGAAGAGTTGAATGAATTGGAGCTGATTATCGACGATATCTATGCCATCATAAAACTTGATTCCCCATTTGAGCGGATACCAGAACTTGCCTCATTGGCTTTTAAGGGCAATCAGGTCAAGGAGGGCATTCTCACAAAAAAAGCTGAAAAGGCAAAAAAGACTCTTCAAACTGATTTTTCGGATATTTCCAAAGAGCTTGAGAATGCTTTGAAATCCGCAGATATTTCGCTATCTGGAAAAGATGAAATCAAACTATTGTTTGAGGAATATAGGATAACCTACGATGAGTGGCTTGGAACCATTTCTATTACAACCGCAAATGTAGATAGTTACGTGTCCGCAAGTATAAATAATGTGACAAAATTTCGAAACAAAATTATGTCCCTGATGAATATCGGCACGGGGCAAGGCCCAGAACCTTCCCGGGGAAAACGCATTTCTTTATCCAAGTCGATTTCTGTGGCGAACAAAAAGGTTTCTTCTAAAGCCGATATCGAAAAAGTAATCACTGAAATCAGAATGAAACTGGAAAAAGAACTTGAAGATGTTGATTATTTGGAAATTGAGTAGAGGGAGAATTCCATGGAAAAGAGCGCACTCAAAACATTTGCCTCTGGGGCAAAAAGCGAACTGGAGCGTCAAATCGCCCAATCTTTGAAATTGCTTGGAATCAACAGTGCGAACGATATCAAAACAGCGACTTTACAGGGAGACATCACCATTATTGAAGGAAACCCGAACTCGTTCGAGAAAGATGTTTTTGGAAAACGAAAACAAATCATCGACCTTATCAAACGCGAAGGGTTTGATCATACTATTGAAGAACTGTCGTATACATGGTTCAATCGTTTGATTGCTCTTCGCTTTATGGAAGTCCATGATTACTTACCGCACGGATTCCGTGTCCTTTCAAGCAAATCAAACGGGTTTGAACCGGATATCATCAAAAATTTACAGCTTGTTGCCAAAGAACTTGCGCTTGATTTGCTATACTGTCAATCACTAAAAGAAAAAGAACGCATCGAAGAACTGTATAGGTACGTATTGTTCCAACAATGCAAAGCTTTGGCCAGTATATTGCCAATGCTTTTTAGCGCGGAATTTGATTATCTAGAATTATTGCTTCCTAAAACTTTGCTTAAAGGTGAGACAATCATAACCAAACTGGTGGCCATACCTGAATCCTATTTTTTGGATGACGTTGAAGTCATTGGTTGGCTCTATCAGTATTACATCTCAGCAAAAAAAGATGAAATTTATGCAAGTAAAAAAACAATCACAAAAGATGAAATTGCTGCGGTTACTCAGTTGTTTACACCCGAGTGGATTGTCCGGTACTTAACAGAGAACTCCCTTGGGAGACTTTGGACAGAAGCGCGCCCCACTTCAAGTCTCAAACAGAGCATGAAATACTTCATCGACGATGCTCCGCAAGAACCAGGAGTTCAAAAACAACTTGAACTAAATATATATCGAGTATCAAACCCTACTAAAATCACGGTCTTGGATCCGTGCTGTGGCAGTGGGCATATATTGGTTTATGCTTTTGATTTATTGAAGGACATGTATCTTGAGTCAGGCTATTCATTAAGGGATATTCCAAGGCTCATTCTTCAAAACAATTTGATTGGATTTGACATTGATAAAAGAGCAAGTCAACTTGCTTCTTTTGCATTGTCAATGAAAGCTCTGAAATATGACCCCAAATTTTTTGCTAAGGAACGGATCTGTGAACCTAAAATTTACGAAATTATTAGCAGCAAATCAATTCCAACAAATTTCTTTTCGGAGATAAAGTCCTTATCTCTCGTGAATAACTTAAATTTTGCTGTACTAGAATACGTAAGAGATACTTTCCGCGATGCAAAAGAACTTGGATCGTTAACAATTGTTGAAAAAAAGGATTATCAATCCACAATTAATCAACTCGAAGTAGCAATGTCACCCGTGAATCTAGAAAACAAGTTTACAATATTTTCCGATGATGCGATATATTCAAAAATTCCAGTTATGATTCGATTACTGAAGCAAGCGACAATAATGTCAACTAAGGTCGATGTAATGATTACTAACCCACCATATTTGCCGATTTCCGACATGGAGAAAAAAGTTAAAGACTATGCCAAAAAGCACTATCCCTCCAGCAAGGCTGACATGTTTGCGATGTTTATTGAAAAAAGTTTTAACGATGTAAAAAGTAACGGATTCTCATCACTCGTTACTATGCAGAGTTGGATGTTTCTTTCAAGTTATGAAAAATTTAGAAAATCGATCATAAATCACAAGCAGCTCATTTCTATGTGTCATATGGGGAACATGGTCATGGGTATTGCTTTTGGAACAAATGCTACAATTTGGAAAAATTCTCTTGATTTAGGATATTCAGGATCCTATTATAAAGTCACGACCAAAGACATGATTAATGACATTCCGCAAGTTTTTACATTAATGCAAACATGCACAAGCCGATTTACAGCAAAAACCTCTGATTTTCAATCTATTCCAGGAAGTCCTATTGCATATTGGGTATCAAAAAGGGAAAGAGATTTATTCACGGTAAACCGCTCACTTCAGGATTATGGCATAACCCGCCTTGGGATGACGACCGGAAGTAACGATAGATTTTTGCGTTTATGGTTTGAGGTAAATAGTACTTCAATTTCTTTTAACATAAAATCGCTTGAAGATTCTATTAGATTAACGACGAATTGGGTTCCCTACAACAAAGGGGGAACATTTCGGAAATGGTATGGAAACGAGGAATATATTGTTCTTTGGAAAAACAACGGCGAAGCGATAAAAAAGTTTGCTACTTCGGAAGGAAGGATCAGATCCACTGTTCCAAACACCGAGTATTACTTTCTAAAATGCATCAGTTGGTCAAAGGTGTCTTCGGGGAAAATTGCTTTTCGAAGAAAAAACCACTCTATTTTTGATGTTGCTGGAGCTTGTTATTTTTCAGATGACAAATACTTCAATTATCTTCATGGACTATTGAACTCGGTTGTAATCGAACATCTATTGAAGATTATTTCCCCTACACTTAATTTTGAAGGTGGACAAATAGCATCTCTACCAGTTATTCTGTGTGATGAAACGGTCACAAGAGTAAGCGATTTGGTCGAAAGAAACATCGCGATATCTATCACGGATTGGGATTCGTATGAAGTATCCCGGGAGTTCAAGAAACATCCATTAATGATGAAGTTTTCAGAAGAATTGATCTCAAGTGCATATGAACGCTGGGAAATATTTTCTGGTAATCAGTTTACTAAACTCAAGCAAAATGAAGAATTTATCAATCAAATTTTCATCGAAATATACAACCTACAAGATGAACTTTCGCCAAAGGTTGAAGAGAAATATATCACGTTGAGAAAAGCGGACTTAAAACGTGATATCAAATCCCTAATTTCATATTTTGTTGGCATCATTATGGGAAGATACTCGCTTACTCAAGAAGGTCTAATTTTCGCAGGAGGAATTTTCGATGATTATAAATATGGATTATACCAGCCTGTCGAGAATGGAATTGTTCCTTTATTCAATATGGATGGCATAAAAAATGATCTGACAAACAAAGTAATGGACCTAGTTATGATTGTTTATGGAAACGATTATTTTAAAGAAAATTTGAATTTTATCGCTGAGGCACTTGGAAGAAGATCAAGTGAGTCAGCATATGAAACAATACAACGATATTTGATAAACGATTTTTATTTTGATCACTTGAAATTCTATCAAAAACGGCCGATTTATTGGATGTTTAACAGCGGGAAAAACAACGCATTCCAAGCTCTTGTTTACTTGCATCGATATGATGAAAATACGCTTGCGAATATTAACAGCAAACACTTTCTTTTTCATTCATATCGTATCAAGAGCGAACTTGAAAGTCTGGATATCCGCATAAAACATTCAACAGGTAGTGAACAAGTCAAACTTGAAAGACTTAAAAAGACATATACTGCTCAAAAAGCAGAAATGGAGGAGTATGGAGAAGTGCTTGCACACAAAGCTCTTGAATACATACAACTCGATCTCGATGACGGAGTCAAGGTCAATTACGAGAAGTTTCAAAATGTCGGAATCGCTACAAACAGCGGTCCAAAAGTTACAAAAGATTTATTGGTTCCAATCAAGTAATCCGCAAGGGGGTAACTATAATGGCCAGCATTGATTATATTGAGGCAAAGAAAGAGATACAAAAAATATTGTCCGTGCGTGATACAGATAATCATCGCAAGATTGTTTTTTGGTACGATGAAGCCAAAACCTTTTTTGATGATGTCCAAAAAGACACATATGAAAACGCAAAAGTCGTTATTTTTGATAACAATCCCATCTATATTAAGTATCTTCTCGAAAAGGTTGATGTCTCAAATAATTACCTTGTCTATTTTCCTTGTGCGAAACCCCGCAACTCGGAAAATTGGCTTCTGGATATTTTGATGTATAGCGAGGAATACTATGCTGACAGAGTCGCTTTGACGATGAGGCAGCTTGGGCTTTCAAACACAGATTTACGACAAATCATCGAGCAACACATTAATTTTTATGATAATTTGATTAGACGAAATAAACTCCAATTGCTTGTTCCAATCAGTGATTCAATGAGGGAAAATGATTTGCTGTATGGCATGATGGCAGTTTTATCAAAAGCTAATCGTTCAAAACTCGAAGAAATATTAAGAGAACTTGTATTTGACTTTGATAAGTCCAAATATAATGACATAATGAAATATGGATTTGAAAAGTTTCTATGGCAGGAAATCAACAAGTATTACGGGTATACAGGATTAGAAAAACTCGACAATTTCGTACGTACATTTTTCATCACTGCTTTTACCAGAAGCACTAAACTTGAGAATGGGATGCCATCTAGTTACAATTCATTTGTTATGAAAGATAATTCCGAAGACGCCGAAATTTTCATCGAACGCATCAAGAATGATGAACGATATCCTGAAATGCAATATGACTATTCAAAAAAGTTCAATTTTTTTGAATATTTCAAAAGAAATAATATCATTGATTTCAAACAATGTGATATATTCGAAGAAATAGACATCATTGTCATCTCGCGAATCTGCGAAATATTGGTTAATGGGACCTGCGATTATGATTTTCTTCATCAGATAATCAACGATAATCGAAAAGTCTCCATTTGGTGGAAAAAATATGAACATCAGTACCAGATGCTAGATGCAGCAATAAGTTTCTTCAAATCGATTGATATCGAGATTCCATTTGATTTATCTGCTGAGGAATATGTAACTAATTATACTAAGATCTACTATAAAATTGATCTCTATTTCCGACACTCACTAAATCACTACAATCTCGTTAACGAACCTTCAGATCTCATGGCCGAACTCGAGAAGAAAATCAATCTTGATTATGAAACAATCTACTTATCGAGACTTTCCCGATGCTTTAACCCGGCATTGACCGGTTTAAATAGTAAATGGGATTTTAAAAACACTTTGACGAGTCAAAAATTTTATGATCGACTCGAGGGCAAAAACAATAAAATGTTTGTCATTATCTCGGATGCGCTTCGTTATGAAATTGGTTTGGAATTATTTGAACAAATAAACATTAATCCTGTGCTTCGTGGAAATGCTGTTTTGGATTATGCCATCTGTCCGGTTCCGTCAATTACCAAATTTGGTATGGCGAGCTTGCTTCCGAACAATAAAATTGAGTTCTATGATGGAAAAGTCTATGTCGATGGGTTGGTTTCTCTCGGCGTGGGTTCGCGAGAGAAGATTTTGAAAACGCGAGCAGCCTCTAACGCGGCAGTCAACTTCAGCACTATCATGCAGATGAATCAAAAAGAACTTCGTCACTTCATGTCTGACAAAACTCTAGTTTATATTTATCATGACGTAATTGACTCAATGGGCGAAAGTGATGAACACAAAGTCTTTCAAGTTGCAGATGAAAGCATTCAAGACATCATCAATTTAGTTAAGAAACTTTATAACAACCTACAGATAACGAACTATGTTATTACTGCCGACCATGGATTTATGTATCGCAGACAGATTATTCAAGAATCCGAAAAGTATAGTAATATTGTCGGGTTGAAAGCAATAGAAACCTCAAAGCGTTATCTTATTTCTGATGGCGGAATTTCCATTGATTATACACACACTTTCAAACTCGATTACCTAGGTGATAACAAGCACGAAGCAGTTACTGCATACGGATATGACACCTTCAAAACCCAAGGTGGGGGTTTAAACTTTATTCATGGAGGAACCTCATTGCAGGAAATCATTGTCCCTGTGATCCAGATATCTGAATTACGAAGTAGAATCGATAAAAACCAAATAGGGCCAGTAGGAGTCAGGCTGAAAAGCATTACTCGAAAACTGACAGCTCGAACATTCAGTCTTGAATTTGAACAATATGAAAAAGTGGAAGAAAAGAAAACCGAACGTATGGTTCTTGTATATTTTGTCGATAGAACAGGTAAAACCGTCTCTGGAAAATATCAATTTAACGCCAATAGCAACGATGATAATCTGATGACACGTGTGTCCAGTGTACGTTTTTCACTCGAAAATATTGATTTTAGTCGAAACAAGCAATATGATTTAGTATTGTTTGATCAGGAAAAAGATGAGGAATTTGATCGAATCCCATTCGTCATAGACTTGATAAACATTAAACCGGCATTTTAAGGGGGCACAAATATGGATCAATTAGATAAGTTAACACTGGAAGTTTTCAGCGGACGGGTCGTAAAAAAGGGAGCCACAAAGAAAATAAAGAATAGCGCCAATGTACCGACTTACGTCTTGGAGTATTTGCTTGGCATGTATTCGACATCTGAAAAAGATGAAGACATCGATCTTGCGATCAATCAAGTCAAGAAAATCCTTTCTGACAATTATGTCCGTCCCGATGAAGCAGAGAAAATTAAAGCTAAAATTAAGGAAAACGGATCCTATACTATTATTGATAAACTCTCTGTGAAACTCAATGAGAAAACAGATACGTTTGATGCGGAGTTTGCTTTTTTGGGTATCAAGAATGTAAAAGTGAGAGAGAATTTTATCAAAGATTTTGAAAAACTGCTTGCTGGTGGAATTTGGTGCATAGTAAGCATGAGTTATTACTTTGATGAAGATGAAGCTAAAAATTCCCCGTTCATCATCGAAGACATTACCCCCATTCAAATGCCGAATCTAGATAAAAACGAGATTATCCATGGAAGAAGCAAGTTTACCAAAGAAGAATGGATTGACCTCATTCTGCGATCAATTGGAATGGAACCAACACAATTCGAATATCGGGTTAAATGGCATCTGTTAGCCAGATTGGTTCCTCTGGTTGAAAATAATGTTAATCTGTGTGAACTGGGTCCGCGAAACACAGGGAAATCACATGTATACAAAGAAATTTCTCCCAACTCCATTCTGGTTTCAGGAGGACAAACGACAGTCGCTAATCTTTTTTATAATATGGGAAGAAGACAAGTCGGGCTTGTTGGAGTATGGGATACCGTTGCATTCGATGAAGTCGCTGGGATTACTTTCAAAGATAATGATGGTGTACAGATCATGAAGGATTATATGGCTTCCGGATCGTTTTCAAGAGGAAAGGATGCCATACAAGCCAATGCTTCGATGGTCTTTGTTGGTAACATCAATCAAAGCATGGAGTCACTCCTCAAAACTTCACATTTGTTTGAACCGTTCCCCGGGGAGATGATTGACGCAGCGTTCTTTGACCGGATGCATTGTTACATACCTGGTTGGGAAATTCCGAAACTTAGACCAGAGCATTTCACAGATAACTTTGGATTTATTACCGACTATATTGCTGAATTTTTTAGGGAAATGCGTAAAGTTCCCTTTACTGATGCGTTCGACAAGTATTTCAAGTTGGGTCGATGCTTGAATCAACGTGATGTCATCGCAGTCAGAAAAATGGTATCCGGACTCACAAAAATACTATATCCGGATGGATTATTTTCCGAGAAAGATGTCGAAGAAATTTTGCGGTACGCAATGGAAGGGCGTAGAAGAGTCAAGGAACAACTTAAGAAGATTGGTGGTATGGAATTTTACGATGTCCAGTTCTCTTATATTAGACTGTCAAATATGGAAGAGTTCTTTGTCCCAGTATTGGAACAAGGTGGAGGAAAACTGATTGCGGAAGGAACGCTAAAGCCAGGGCATGTTTATACGATTGCCCACGGAACGAACGGAATGATTGGACTCGTTAAAATTGAGAGTCAGATTACTCAAAACGGAAGTGGAAAATTCGATGTTACCGGAGCTGGTTCATCTAAAGAAATAAAAGAATCGGTCAAAACCGCACAGAACTACTTCAAAGCCAATGCAAAGCAGATCAGCGCTTCCATATCTACAGAATCTCACGATTTCCTCATGCACGTTCAGGATGTTCAGGGAGTTGGCATAGATTCAAATATCGCGTTAGCAACTCTAATTGCACTTTGTGGGGGTGCTCTTAATAAAACGATACTATCGCAACTTGCTATTCTGGGATCAATGAGCATCGGAGGAACGATTCTAAAAGTCGATGAACTTGCAAACACACTTCAAGTCTGTTTCGATGCAGGGGCAAAAAAGGTACTAATGCCAATGTCATCCGCGGCAGACATTCCTTCTGTTCCCAGCGAATTGTTCGCCAAGTTTCAAATTTCATTTTATAGTAGTCCTGAAGATGCGGTTATCAAAGCACTTGGAATTGAATAAGAAATCGTCAAATGCCAAGTGGAAAGTATGAAATGTAGAATATGTGGAAACGATCTTGCCAAAATCGGTAATAATGTTGCATAAAATGACGTTTCTATATTCGAGTTTGTCTTACTAGAATGAGATAGAATTTTCCCGATATAATTCCGAACAAGCCAAATATATGATAGCAAAAAGAAAATCCCTATTACAAGACTTCAACATGATCTATATATTTTATTTGAGACACAAAAGAACGAGCTATTGCCAAAACTTGAAAAAAACAATAAAGAACTGAAAACTACAAAAATAATAATCCTAAAAACTTTTGTCTTAATACTGATAAACATCGTTTTTACAATTATATTATAAAGGGAAATTACCCATTAAATAACATGTAAAATGAGGAATATACCAAAATATAGACAGCAGTTTTACGTTTATTCACATTGTAGAGTGTTACTTAGTTTAAGATTAAAAGAGAGAAAATGTTTTATACAGTAGATTGTGATTCCATCATTGACAAAGCAGAAAAAATAAGGTGCAATTATAGGTGCAACTACGACTGCATCACAAATAGTATAAACGATATTTAGTTGTACTTTATTTTGTGTGCATATTTGGTAGTTTACAACCTTATGGGATATTGGAAAAGTGACGTTAAAAAACAAGAAAGTATGTTATGATCAATTGATGTCGAAGTAAAGTGGATTGGTATGAAAAATGAACAAATGGATTATTCCATATGCATAGAAAGTATCTGATTAAAAACCACTTAATTCAGAATTGTTTTTCCTCAATTTTAGGTTGCATGAGTTGATATTATTAATACATTATATTTTTAAGGGAGTTGGTTAAATGACATTATTTTATTTGTACGGAGATGCAAAATCAGTATTTAGGGGAAGACCTATATATGCAAAACTTAAAAAAGAAACAAGAGATTTTCTTAGAGACAAGATGACAATTAGAGATTATCAAACCAACTACCATTCTGTTGATAAATTGGCAAATGGTTCTACATGGAGTGCTGCCAAATTAGAAGGACTAGAAAAATATATCGATATTAATAACTTGGATTTTTTCGACGAAAATAAAAAGCGAATATTGGATTATAAGTACTACCTAAAATTTCTGCAAGTCGAAGATCCTGAGTTAACGAGTATTATTAATAGTCACGGACTTTCATATGATACTTTCTATGAAATCAAATCATACTCTATCGGACACGATCATAGTAGTTTTTCAATTGATGAAATAAATGATGAAGAACTTGGATCGTTAACATTTCAGAAATTTGATTCCGAATTCAATGAAGTTGACTTACATACAATGTTTTTCAGAAGATGGTATGAGCCTATTTTTGAAGACTAGAATGAGTTCTCTCCATTTCTCCTACTCAATCGATTTCATTTTGTTGTTTTGATTGTTGTGTATAATGAGAAATTGTGTTTTATTTGTTTTTCCCGTCTAAAGATGGGCTTTTTTTAATAGCATAGAGATTCCATTACAAATGAAGATTATTAAGAATATTCTAAGTCGGCAAATCGTTTGGAATAGATTATACACATTTATACTGTATTTCATATATACTGTAATTGTTCTTGAAAGGAAGGATAAAAGGTTAGGCGTATCCGATTTTATAAAAAACGATATACAATGATATTTTATTTATGTTATAATTATTTTGTTTAGAAACATAAAAAATCAATCAACAACAATACTTAATATTGTAATGAAGAAACTGTATATTTACGATTATAAATTGCTTTGGCTTTCATTAAATGAAAATTAGGGGGTAAAAAAATGAGAAAATTAAAAGTTCAGATTATTGATCAATTGACATTAAAATTGCTGGAAAATGGTCTTCAAGGAGACATTATTGATTTAAAAGAACTTCATTCGGTCGACGACACTGCAATATTTGATGCAATTACGCAAAAAAGAGACGAAATATATACTAAAATGCTGCAAGATGAAATTGCTAAACAAGATCTAATTAAGCAGAATGCCTTATCCCATAATGATGGAGAACACGCTTCTATAGTGTCTATTCTTAACAATGAGAAAGAAAGATTAGCACAAACAATTGATGCTTTGAAACGCGAAATTGAATTTGAAAAACAAAAATCATTTGATGAGGCACTTAGACAAAAAAACCTTGAAATAAAAAAAATACAGGATGAATATCAAAAAACTTTCATTGCCAAAGAAATAGAAATTGCAAAATTAATTGATAGCATTGAAAGTATCCGGACTAACCAAGAATTACTAATTGAGAAAGAGAAAAGAACTCAAGAAAGTGTTTTTGGTGATACGATAGTAAAAAAAGAAAGAGAAATAGAAAGCCTAAAATTGGATTATGAAAAGCGAATTGGGAACTTGGAACTTGAGGCAGAGAAATCCAAAAAAACTGGTGTAGAGATGCTGTCAAATAAAAAAACAGAGATTGATCTTTTGAATCAAAGATTAACCTCTAAAGATGACGAGCTTAAACTGTTAATCGAAAATGAAAAAATTAAGGTTGAATCAAAATACAAAGAACAACTCGCTGAAAAGGAACAACAATTATCGCAATTACAGATGATGAAATCGAATCTTCAAATTAAGATGTTAGGTGAAGAACTCGAAAAATGGTGTACTTCCGAATATGAGTCCTATGCTATCAATGGATTCAAAGAATGCAATTGGGAGAAAGATAATAAGGTAGTTACAGAAGCCGGGGAAGAAAAAGGTTCAAAAGCAGATTATATATTCAGAGTATATGCTGATGAGAGTAAGAAAAGCGATCAACTCTTAATGTCGGTCTGTTTAGAAATGAAAAACGAATCCCCCACTTCATCAATTAAACATAAGAATTTCGAATATTATAAAAAACTTGATAAAGATAGAGATCTAAAGAAATGCCAATACTCATTACTTGTAAGCGAACTTGAATGGGATTCAGTAAATGATTCTCCAATAAAAAAAGTAAATGAATATAGTAATATGTATGTAGTGAGGCCAACATATTTTATTACTTTCTTGTCTTTAATCTCTTCATTAGCAAAAAAGTACCAGTCCTTATTGTTGGCTGAAAGAGAAGAATATGAAACACTTTCTAGCAGTAGAGAAATTTTTGAAAGTTTCGAGCAGTTCAAAATAACGTATTTGGATAAGCCGATAAATGCCTTAAAGAAGCAAATAGAAGTAATATCAAAGAACGCTGATTCCATTTTTGATGCATCCCAAAAAATACAACAAGCCGTCAATGAAATTACATATCATTCAATTCAAGCAATGCATGACAAAATTGATACGTTCGAAATCAAAAATCGCACCTTAACTAACAAGATTAAGATATTAGAAAAGATGTAGAACGAAATATTATTTTCATAAATGGAGATGAAAATTGATGGATAAAATTCAATAATAGAAGATATATTAGAAAGCGCCATCAAAAGATTTGATATTGAATTTTTGTTTGATAACGCAAAAAAATAAACAGCAAATTTACTTGCTGTTTATTTTATGATATAATATCCTCATATTTGTATTAATAAAAAGGGAGGCAACTATAATGTTTAAAAATGACCCAGATATCTTAGAAAACTATTCTCAAATCACAGACATTGAAATGCTAGCAAAAAAATTAGCGGATGAATGTTTTAAAATACTTAGAAAACACCCCTTCAGTCCTTTTACGGGGCGCCTTGATGAATTACTTGAAGTAGAAATTAAAAAATTTACGCAAAGAATTATTGAATTACAACAAGAACCAACAAATCTGAATAAATTTCAACAATGGTTTAAAAAGTGAATAGTAACGAGCAAGCAAGTAGAATTGAAGATCTAATCAATAAGCACCATCCTTTAACAAAAACCATTTTTATATTTTTTCTTTCGATTCCTCCTGCGATATCCGCACTTCTATTTACTTGGGCGGGTGATTTTGTTCCCGCTCAAAACAATGTGATTGCATTAACGGTAATTACTCTTTTATATTCAATATTATATTTAATAATCTTTTTTAGAAAAAAGATACCTTCTAAATGGATACTAAATATATTTTTTATCAACGATAAAGGAAAAGGAATTAAAGCAGAGAAAATAGCCTTTAATTTTGAATTTGTTATTAAAGATGGAACAAAAGAAATTCAGCTAAGCCCTATTGACAGAGAAAGACTTTTTGTCTTTGCAAAGAATGTAGTGAAAATGAAATTTGTTAATCGAATCGCACCTTTGTTAACGATATTAACATTTCTTATTATTGGTCTATTTGGAATTGGATTGAATTAACATATACTTGTGCTTGTACTTAGAAATATCAATACCAATCAAGTACATAGTAATACCTCCTTAAAAATAGTAGCACTGGGTAAGTCACAGTTTTCTTATTTATGTAGTATTGTGATGAAGCGTCTAGCGCTAACTTACTGATTGACATTTAAAATAAGAACTGTGGTAAGAGTCTCCTTTAATAGTCAAAGCTATAAAAAAATGAAACAAATCCACAGTGCCTAATTCGATTATAAAACAAAACCTTTAAAGAAACAAAAAAAACAAAGAAAGGAATAATCAACTCCTCTTAAAAAAGATAATTTGATTATACAAGAAAAAAATGAAAAAGATAATCTCGTTGTTTTTAATTTTAATTATATTTTTGGTGGGATGTTCAAGTATTGCACCAAAAACAATTACTTGGATAGACGCTGATGGTTCAGTTTTAGGAACCTCAGCATTGACATATGGAGAAGTGCCATATTTTGATTTGCCGCTCGATACAGTTGCTTGGGACTATACAAATTGGAGTCCCGAAATTCAACCAGTAACAAAAAATGCTATTTATACAGCAAACCGAACGCCAAAGACATCATATTTTGTTGGAAATGTTTTCCAAATTGTCGTGTTCAATTTAGGAAATATTCCGATTAATACAGGTAGTGGTTTTGTTTTTAACGATCTAGGCTGGTTCATTACTAACAACCACGTTATGGAAGACGGGTATTTTGCTCAGGCAATATTTGATATCCCTGATGTTGAAAAAGGGGAATCTTATACAAAATTTGATATAGAACGAGCATCATATAGACATGAAGATAAGGATGTTTTTATAGGAAGAATTACTGACTATTACTTAATTAAAGATAACTATTATCAAGATTTTACTTTTACTACAGATTATGAAATTAGTGACAAAACATATTCTGTAGGATATCCAAATTCATCAATAAATCTTCAAATTAATGCAGGTGTTGTCGAAAGCGATCTTTCTAGTATCTATGATAAGGTCTATAGTGGTATTACATATATTGGGTCATCGAGTTACATTGCACCTGGAAGCAGCGGGGGAGTTTTGTTGAACCAAAATTTAAATGTTTTGGGCATGACGACTATAGGTATAACAGATGATGATGGCGAGTTTCTTCTAGGTGGCGCTATAGAAGCATTTAATTACATTAATCTTATTTCTAACGTAAAAAACAGTGATTTATTAAATTATGCACTTTTTTTGCATCCTGATGAAAAGGAATTTATTGGATATTATATAGAAGCGATGGAGGATGAAGATGCAGTAAGGCAAGAATTTGGCGACTACGCAAGATATACTTATACTTGGGAAGAAGAAGGCACAAATAATACGGAAGAAGATTATTCTAATAATTCATCATTTCAGATTGACTCTGATATGTGGATTGAATTTGAGGAAACATACTATTGGGAAACGGGCGATAGAAAAGAAATTTCATTTTACGGATATTACTCTGTAACCGAAAAGTTAAAGAATTTTACGTATGAATTCAAATATACTTGGGAAGACGGAAAATACTATACATTGACATCCGACAATATCAATTATTCATCCAATATTGGTTTAACTCTCAATCAATATACCACTACAAAATCATATGGATATGTAATTTCTACGAGTAATATCGAATATGCAAAAGAGAATTTTAATTCAATATATGAATGGTTAACTGAAGATATGGCACGATTCGAGTGAAAATACCACCAAATCTAATATCATGTCGAAAGATTCAAAACGACACGGAGCCCTGTAATAAGCGAAAAGACCGATGAATTCGGTTTTATGTTTGTGTAGTCATTATTCCATAATAAATTGAACTTAAAATTGTTACAAAGAGCGTTACCACAAGTGATTGCAACTATTAATTTGGCCGAATGGAAATTATAAATATAAAAATATTGAAAATTGCTATTGAATTGCTCTTATAATCCTAATATAGCAATTTTTGGGTGCACAAAGGATCAAAAAATGTGATGGAATGGTATACTCAATAGATAAAAGTGATACAATATGAATAAAATGTACACCGTATTGTGTACACTCAATTGCCATCAGATTCTAATGAAAATTACGATTATGAACGTAAAATATCAAGATTTATATTCTAGCTTATGAGGAGGATTACCGTGAAAAAACCGCAAAAAAAATATAGTGAAATACGGAATGACTTACTATTGTATACTACCTGGGCACAGCGCTATAAATATTGGACAAACTTACTTGCGTCAAATGCGCTTTATCCAAGAAGACTGGTCGATTTTTTGCTCAGTCAACACAAAAAAAATAAAGTGTTCGGTTACAAAGTAACATTTCCTCGAGGCAAACCCAATCCAATGTTGTTAGCAATGATTAAGTCTACACGATTTGCAGACTATTTCAAGAGTGTACCTGAATCAAAAAAGTGCGAGTTTGAGAAGATATTTCAAGGATTCTTTTTCACAAGTAATCCATTCTCTGCAAGGGCAAAGTACGCATATAGCATCGATACTTATGACTATTTCAAAGATGTTATGGATTGGTCCACTCTTCTTTTATGTGTGACCATCCAAAACAATCATATTTTCCCCTCTATTTCGACAATCATTCAAAAATACTATAAGGAGATATTTATAAATAAAAATTCTTATAATGCGCCTGACGCGGCCGAGTTAATTAACACCTTTTGGGAAGCAGTTGCCTTTGGAATTAAATTTCCGATTGAGTATTTGAAGGAATCCATTGAGGAGAATAAATCAGTATTTGGTATGGATATTGTTAATTACTTTTATCCAGTTATTGTTGAATACAATAGCACCAAAGCATTTCATCCCCAATTGTCAAATTGGATTACTAAATACGGATCATCTCATGTCACTGATTTCATGAATCTTTTATTAAGCGATGATGCTCTGGCGTTATATTGTTGCGTGCACGAAAATGCAAAAGAGTCATAGCACAAGACTCTAAACGAAAAACTATATAAATAGATAAACATCAAAAATAATCATTTGGAGGAAATTATGCAAACAAACACTGTGGCACTGAAGACTTTATTGGGTGAGTATTATAATAAATTGGAAAACTCAACATCATTAGCTTTTCATAAGCAGACATGGTGTGATTTCTTTTGAGTCAGCACCAATTAACCAAAGATTGTTAGAAGAAAAGTTGAATTTTATGTTAAAAATAAATATGTTGAGAAGAATGCGAATTATAAAAAATCAAAAAGTTCAAAATTAAAATCGAGGTAAAATATGGAAAAAGCAGAAAAATTTCAAGATATTAATCAGTCTACAAACGGTGTATATTGGTACAAGACTATCAAAAGAAATGATTTGACAGAGGAATTCATTATGGAAAATCATATGAAGTTACGTAGTTATACACAGGGTGTTTATAAAACTAAATCTGAATTTATTCTCAGACAAGATACATTACCTGTCATTTCACTTTATCAAAAAGATTATGAACATTTTGATGTCAGGTTTGAAGAAAAACATGCTATTAAATGGAATGTTATTGAAGTGCCATGGGAAAAACATGTCACTTTGTATCCAAATAAAAAAGCATATCAAGAAGGAAAATTGCTTTTTGAATGCGACAGGCATATCTTTGTTAAGGCTAAAATTCTACAGAAAGCTGGATTTAAATCATCAATAGTTGATGGTAATTCAGTTTATACTGTCACAAATCCATTAAAACTTTATAAAGTAAAACAGACCAAACTCTCAGAAGTTGAAGTGCTCAATTTAGATGAGGTTTTAAAGAATAATGATCTACATAAAGAAGAGAATAGAAGCAAAAGATTCACATGTTGGTTAAGAAAAACAGGATATATTCAATGATAAAAAACTTAAAAAATATAGATATGAATATTGATGAGGGATAATAATGAGTAGTGGATATGTTTATAGAACACCTATATTGACTGAAACAAAAGAACAATCAAGGCAAAGGGCGAAAGACGCCTTGGAGAAATATCACTTCAAACTCAATTGACACAGTATATTGACCCCGATATTTAGGCTAGTTAATGATATCTCAGAGGATTTCAGGAAATTCTTAGCAGAAAACAAATATCCTTAACCAAAATAGCCTGATTAAGCAAAAGAGAAAATTATCAGTAAATACAATGGACTAAATAAAAAGGAGTGAGGATAATGAGTAAAAAAGATTACGAACCAGTTTCTCCGATTTTTAAAGAAACAATTCAAGAAAGCCGTCAAAGAGCTAAAGATATTCTTGTAAAATACGGTTTTAAGTTGCTGAAACTTGATAATGCCGGAATTCACTTCACCTGTAAAATAGCTTTTTGGAAAGATGAAATGCCAATTTTATTTAAGGATGTACAGGAACTCAATATACAGCCTGCCACATATAATTCTGATTTTTATCATGATTTGGATAACGCGGAATTTTGCATTGACCTTGAAAATAAATTACACATAAAATACGACAATAAAAATTTAAGCCAATCAACATATGCGCATAGAACTAATTATATGGATTTGATTGTAATATTGTGTTTTCCTACTTTTTTAGATTACAATGAGAAAATTGATGAAGTAATCGATATTATGCTGCAGCATTCTATTCATAAATACATGGAAGATGAATTGTTGAATGATTGGTTTTCTTTTTTGGTTGAAAGATATCATTGCTGGTCAGACTCGGACGATTACAAACTTTACAAAATGGCAAATCGTTTAGATTGGGATATGGATAATTATCAAATTCCAATGTGGATTTGATACTATTTATAATATTGATCATAAGGAGAAAAGATGTCTACAAAACAAACAGCATTACAGACTTTATTAGGAGAATACTATGATCAGTTTTTAGCTACCACCTCTTTCGGCAATCACGAGAAAATCTGGATGGAATTTTTTAGTAAAGAAAGCCCAGACTTGGAAGACACTAAGAATATATTTAGTTTGTCAGGTAAAGGAGATGCAAATAACTATCCATTTATACTCCGGAAACGAAAGCATCCATTAAATGAAAGCCCAATTATTTGTGGGATGATTGGTTTTAGCGAAGCATTTCAATCCAACCAGCTTGTATTTATCAAGAAAAACCCTCATGCATTCTATCCTATCATTTCATACAGTTTGAAACTTGGTATTACACCGATTTCTGTTGTCAAATATTGTGCAAAAGTGATTCATTGGCCTTGGCTATTACAGGGGTTTCTTGGTTCGCATAATTCGGGATCCAAGAATAGATTGATTCTTAATGATGATTTATTGAAGTCTTTAGGAAAATTGATGCTGCTGATGTTTGACTCAAATATTAGGAATACTCATTTTCATTACGGTACTGTTTATCAGTTTTGGAAACTAATAAAAATAGGAGTAATTTTACCTCGAGGTTTTTTCGAAACACTATACAAAACAGGGCACCCACTCATTGATAAAAAAGAGTTTTCAGATCCAATAATATATTACTTTGACAACAAAAAGCTTGATTCTAAAAGTATTGATTGTCACACAAAAAAAGTTGGGGTAACTAATTTAGTCAATTTCATGAAGAAAGCATCGCGAAATAAATCTTTTATATTAAGGCTTATTGCATAGTTATTTGGCGGGTCTAATTTTTCTACGAAAAGAGTTAAAAGACAAAAATATATTATATAAATGTTACGGTTAACCAATTGTCAGGTTAACCGTTTTTTCTATAATTAAATCAAAATCTACATAAAGAAGGGAGAAAACTATGAGCAAAACGACGCAGAAACACTATCCAGTTGCAAGACATCATGAAAATGGTCAATATCCTCGACGGCACAATTATCAGAAACACAGAAATAATCAAGGATTATTTCAAGGCAACCTTGCAAACTCCATGCATTTTGGTGGAAAAGATCATGAACTTTCGGGATATATTCAAAGAACCCTTGTAATGAAAGACAGAAATGGAAACATTCAAATTGCAAAGGAAAAACAGTTTTTTAATTCCGCGAAAACACTGGGAAGGGTTAGAATCAAGGATAATGACGAAAGGGATTAACATGGACTACATTGACTTTGTATCATTGAAAATCACACGAAAGAAACGAACTAAGCAATTTGATATGAACATCCTTGGAGTACCTGGAGCCGGACGCTTTTTTCAAAAGATGATTGGCAATAGTGATAGAGAAATCTTCGCATTTGTAGGTTTGGATATTACCGGAAAAATTAATTGTTATGCAGTATCTCATATTGGAACACTAAACCAAACCAGTATTCATCCAAGAGAAATATTCAAATACTCGATTCTTTCAAATTCCAATTCAATCATTATTGCCCATAATCATCCGAGTGGCAGATTAATTCCTTCGAATGAAGACATATCTATTACTGAGAAATTAGTAAATGCTGGAAAATTAATTGGAATAGAAATAGTAGATCATTTAATTGTGTCCGAGTCAGAGTATCTATCTGTTAGAGAGCAAAGCGCTTCTCTATTTAGCGAATACAAAAAATGAAGCAGAAACAGCATTTCGTTATCTATACAAAACACATGTTGTTGGAAAGGAATAAATATGAATGAGAGTTACAAGTTTTCAAAAGAAAACAGATACTTAACACGAGGAATTCAGGAACACATTCCAATGGAAGTTCAGGCTTTTCTTTGGGGATTGATTGATGTTAAAGTTAAATTGGGAGAGCAACTCGATTACTTACAAATTTTCAAATTTGAAACAGATGAGAAGCACCTCTATATCGTGCATTCTCAGGAAGAGTCCCAAAGAGAAGAGAAGTATTCTTTAGAGCTAAAAAAAGGATATGAAGAAATGCAGAATGTAAAAATATACATTTTAGACGATAAAACTCACGCAACCATGCTCTTGGCTGAAGAGTATTAAGGAGGACATTCATGGAAATTCAAAACAGGAATAAAACTCTCAAAATTGATCAATTATCAATCGCTAAACAAATCGCGAAACGTTTGGGAATCTCATTAACGACAGTGATTGGCGTAATTGAAATGGACCAAAGAATGACAATAGGATATTGTAAAAGAGGATATAGAGTGCACAAAAACAACTTTGCATCATTTATCCCAAGTAAGGTTCAGGCTCGACAATTTAAGTCTCCATTATTCAATGAGACATATGAAGTACCTGAAAAAATATCTGTAAGCGTGCGTCTAAGCAAGAAATTTCGAGACTATGTTTCAAGTCCCAATGCACCTCTTAGTGAGGATGTTGGTAGTCTTGATTATCGAGAATAAGCCAAAAAGAAAGAGGAAACTTCGCATATGAAGTCCTCTTTTTTTTGATTAATAGAAGATAATTAAACACGTCCGCGCGCAAGCATGAAGAAACTATATGAAATAACACTTTTTCTATTTCGATTATGTCAAAATATTTGATAGAAGTAGTTTGATATCCTCCAATGGACTAAAGCGGCCCGACTTTATAGTAATTTCAGAATCAAATATTGATAACTCAAGCGAGTCAAGACAACTATAATCGAGTTTTTTATGCAAATCAAATTTAAGTCTATGAGTTATATCGTAAATCAAAGAATCGTCCTTCATCATAAGCAGTTTTTGAAGTGTAGCGGAGTTGCTTTTTACAAAGTGATTTAGAAAATTCCGGTCTTTTGTTTGATAATTATTAATTTTGACAAGGTCAAGAAATGTTTTGTATGTCATTGAAACCGAAACTCTGTTGCTTTTCGAACGAGGAAGGTTTTGGGGAACATACGAAAAAACGTGGGGACTGCAAAAATAATCATGCATAAGCGCAAGGCTCTTCAACAAACCAAATCCACTATCTTGTGGAGGATTCTCGTATAGATATTGAATAAACCCTTCTCTAACGTCTTGTTGAGAAAGAGAACTTCTGATTGTTTCTATAGAGGCATCTCCACTTCTATTTTTGTATTCAGCATACCTGTTCTTAAAATAGTAGGTTGTTTCCGGGAAATTATCATTAAACCAGGTGTAACGATTCATGATTGGATTATCGGATGGTGCTCTATATGGTCTGGAAATTTCATAGTTTGGTACATGGCTTTGAATCTTTTCTCCAAAAACCTCATCATCCTCAGGATTTCCCCTATGCTCTTCGCTAAGTGTGTTTGTAAATGGGATGTCTTCGTATATAGTTTTTTGAATACCAAATCTTGAATTGTATTCAACAAGAAGAATCATTGCGTAGTGATGAATAGTGTATTCTTTAGAATAACTAATACCTGGGTTAACGTGTATTTTATCAGAGTGATATTGAAAATATTTTAATTTTCCCATATTTGCACCTCATAATGGATCAGATACTCCCATTTTAACAGTTTTAGAGAAATAATGCACACCTTTTTGTGTATAGATACGGATAATTTTAAAATTCAGCAATAAAACTATTTTTTGCTGAATTTAAGTTAATCCAAAAAAACAGAAAGGAAGGATTCAATTGATAATTGCAAATTATCAAAAACTCAAGATGGAGTACGAGGATAAAGAAGGCAACAGAGTCGCTGTTGCCGACCTTATTCATCCCATCGCCATCATCAAGTATTTAGATGCTGATGATGTAGGTACACAAGTAGACCTTGAAGTTATGTCTACCCATGGAAACAGGCGCTTTCGAGCTAACTTAGTTGATTTAATGTCAGCTCAGGAAAGCATATTGAAGGTTTTTGCAACCAACGAGTACTTAATTAACTTCAAATTCGCGAATATGATGCGCGAGTATTTGAACCATGAATTGCAAAAGGTGCAGTTGAGTAGTTCATATCAGTTCTACCACAGTACAATGGGCTTTCTCGATCAAGATGGGCGTCCACCCATTTTTTTGTTGGGCGAGACTATAGTCAATGGAGTTATATCCAAGTACATTGATGAAAAAATGGTATTCACTCAAGGAATCAAAGAAAATTATGTCGCATTTCTTAATACGGAAGTATTGCCTTATTTACCAACTCGATTCGCATTAGTTTTAGGGCTTACCTCAGTTGCTGCTAGCTACCTTAAGGAATATGTGAACGTAGGCACAATCATTATTAATGCATGCGGACCATCAAGCACAGGTAAAACAACGGCCTTACAGTTCATGGCCAGTTTGTGGGCAACACCCAAGGTGGGGAATAACGCATTAGTAAAGACATTCAACGCGACACAAATGGCACTGATGGAATCCATTAAAGGCTACTCAGGAGTTCCGATATTCCTAGATGATGCGACTTCTGGCGGTTATACCAACAGAACCAGTATGATTTATGGATTGGCGCAATCAGAGCCAAGACTTCGGTCTAACTCGGATGGAACACTACAAGATCAAGGAAAAAGTTGGTCGGGTTGTGCGATGATCAGTTCTGAGACGACAATTTTAAGTGATTCTGAGACTCGTCAAGGCCTAATTGCAAGAGTTATTGACACTAACGATTTGGTTTGGACGCAATCGGCCAAACATTCGGAACGTATCAATAGAGCAATCAATAAGGATTTTGGCTTTATTGGGCGTGAATATGTTAAGGAATTCTTGAAGATTGATCTTGAAACGATTCAGATTATGTTTGACGAGTGTAAAGAAGAAGTGTTAGAAAAGCTTATCAAGCGAGACGGATTATCTGAACGAATCGCTAATAAGATTGCTATGATTCGACTAACCGCCAAACTTGTGAAACAGATTTTCCTTTGGGAAGAAATTGACGCAGATGAAATTACAAAAATCTTAATCGACAGTGACCAAGAACAAATCGAAGAACGAGCAATTGGAGAAAGAGCGTACGAGTTAATGAAATTATTCATTCAAAGTGAACATCAACATTTTACCAAGATTGTGAAGCAGAATATTGAACAAGTTGAAGCAAAAGGTGAATTATATGGAACTCTAAAGTATTCTCGATCAAAAGTATTAGCAACAATTCCCTCGGAAAAAGTCAAGGCATTTTTATTCAAAAATAAAATTTATGAATACAAATCAGTCCTTGCATATTGGGGAGATAACAAGTTAATTGAGAAGCAAAAAGACAGACACACGATTAAGGATAGCAGACTGAAAGTTCGATGCATTAAATTCCCGTTTGAATTTGATCCCGAAACGATGTTACCATGGTTCAGTAAAAACATCCTAATTTCCAAGTATTTAGAAGAGAAAGAAGCATATGTTGAAATCGAAAGTATACAAGAAGTATATGATGACGAAGCCAATGTAAATGCAATTTTCGAACAAGGAGATATTTCTAATGAAGATTAAAGTATCTCGAGAAAACCTAAACAAGCTTAAAGGGGCAATCAATGGCCCCTTTTTTCTTGAAGAAGAATTACCAAACGCTGTTCAAAATTCAAGTCTTAATCAATTGTTGACCGAAATTTTGACAAAAAAGGCAGTATTAGAATTAGAAACAACACCAAAAAATCAAAAAATTGAAACAGAAAGAGAGAAAAAAAATGAACAACAACAATAACAATGCCAAAGAATCAAACTATGAGAGACAGACGGTAAAACATGCTCTAATAAATCCTTATCAAGAAACCGAAATTCAAATTCCGGCCACTGGGTGGATTTTTGAAGTGAAAAAAAGCAGAATTACCAAGGGTATTCATCCTTCAGTTGAAATTGATCCAAATCAAGCTTTACCCGGATACATTTCGAAGTATGAGATCCATTTTTATGATTTTAATAACGAACGAATTTTCAAAGTAAGGCTATATTTTGATGTCTTGATTGAGAACGGATTGGTTCAGGTCTTTGATGATGTCTCAGCAAACTTAACGTCTGGCAGCGAATTGACTAGAATCCTTGTAAATTTAGGAATTCCAGTTGGGAATCTAGATGAGATTAATCTAGATGACCTCATGGGGATTAACACATATTGCTACTTGGAAATTGATAATAACACTGGTTTCCATATAGTTCGCCATGTATTGAAAAGATAAAAGGACTATGACTTGGGCGCCATTCAAATTGGCGCCCTTGTATAAGAAAAGAGGAAAAAAGATGAAAACAAGTAAATTTAGTATAGAGAAATATAATCATGTAATTTCAAGGGTGTTATTCTAATATGCGAGACCTACGAATAGAAGAGCTTCAACGCCTTCTCGATATTGCAAAAAATAGGAAAAGAGAAAAACTTCGTGTAGCAACTTACTGCAGAAAGAGTAAGGACGATAGAGAAAAATTGTCTTTAGATGCACAACTGGACACATGTAAGATTTTCATTCAAAAATATGATTATCTAATGGCTTTGACAAAAGCATTTTCAGAGGATGACGTGTCTGGAATGTTCATTGATCAACGATTAGAGTTTCAACAGTTGATGAAAGAAGTTGAAGACAAAGCAATAGATATAGTTTTATCAGTTAAATCTGATCGTTTCTCAAGAGATGCAATTAATATGGCAACAAGTATTAAAAAAATAGAAGAGAACGGAGCGTATTTTATTGCATTAGATGATATCGGTGATAATTCTGCAGCAGGAACACTGATACGCCAAATCTTCTGGAATGTAAATGAATTCTACGTGAGAAGGAATGCAGAAGATACATTCCGTGTACTAGCAAATCGAGTTCGACAAGGATATTCTGCTGGTGGAGTAGCAAATTATGGCTACTCCATTGTGGCTAAGAGATATGTAATTGAACCTGAAGAGGCATTGATTGTCAATCTAGTTTTTGACGGGATTTTAAGCGGCTTAAGCTATCAAGATATTATTGAAGAATTAGACTCGAAAGGTTTTGTATCAAGAGGTAATAAGAAGTTCACTGCGTCAACGATTAATGGAATGCTTAGAAATGAAAAAGTAACAGGAACATTGATTTGGAATGCAAAAAACAGAAAGAAGAAAAAAACAAGAATTCTAAAAGAAGATTACGAGGAAGTGCGAGTGGAAAATGGCATTATGGAGCCAATTATCGATAAACAAGTATTCCAAGAAGTTCAATCATTACTAGAGCAGCGAAGCGTATATCACACTAAAACTGTTCACGATCCGTATTTATTAACTGGAGTTATCGTTTGCAGTAAATGTGGCAAACCGATGACTGGTCAATCACAAAAATGCGGTCAAATGAAAAAAACTCGAAGGACCTATATGTGTGCAAGACATCTTAAGAAAAATGGTGGAACATGTAATGTAAAGGATATTAATGCAGATTATATTGAACCACTAGTAAAGAGTGTGATTCTTGAATATGTTAACAAACACGTAAGTTCTCATGGAATCCCTGAAGAAGCGTGGAATCAGATCTCGCGTATTGAAAGCGAATTATTCAAGCGCTATCAACGAGAAGTAACTCGAAATGATACTTTGATGAGAAAGTTGGTGATTGGACTACATACAGCGACAAGTCAAGGCGTCATCAAAGCGACAAATATTGAGATTTCAAAACTCGAAAGATTAATGAATGCAACTAACGAATGCTTCGAAAAGTCGAAAGCAAAAATGACCGCAATTGAAAATGTAAAAAATCAAGTGAAAAATAACGTTAATCCATTAAAGTTGGACGATTTGTTTATTCATGATTTACTGAGTAGAAGACTAATTCAACTACTTGTTAAAAGTATTACGATTTCTGAAGATGAAATTGAAATAGAATTCAGAGATTAAGTTGTTTTGTTAAAAAAATTGACTAGTTGCTTATGGGCGACTAGTCTTTTTTGTTTTGAACTATTTTCTAAAAATATATTATCTATATGAGGAAGGTGAAGAAACATGAAAATAAGAAAAGCAGCATGCTATTGTCGATTTAGTAGTAACAAACAACGAGAAGAATCCATCCAAAAACAACTTGAGAAAATAAAAGAATATTGTACAATTAACAAAATTGAACTAATACGCGAATTCATAGACGAAGCACAATCGGGAACCAGCGACAAGAGAACAAGTTTTCTTGAAATGATGGAAGAAGCCAAGTATGCAGAATGGAGTTATGTAATTGTTTACAAGTCGGATCGCATGTCAAGAAATGTCGAAGACTCTATGCATTACAAAAAAGTCCTTCATCAGTACGGAATTCAGGTTATTAGTGTTATTGAATCATTTGATAATGACACTCCAGAAGGCGGGTTCTTTAATCTAATCACGATGGGTATGGCAGAATTCTATTCAAAAAACTTAGCTCGAGAGTCATTTGCAGGTGTTTTACAGAGCGCAAGACAATGCAAAGTAATGGGCGGCTATCCTCCGCTTGGATACGGGATAGGCAAAAACAAGAAATACATTGTTGATGAAAAGCAAGCAGAAGCTGTACGGATTATCTTCAATAAAGTCATTGAAGGAAAAAGCTATATGGATATTGCCAGGTTTCTAAACAAAAAAGGTTATGAAAATCAATTTGGAAGACCTTTTCGGGCCATATTTACTGACATACTACAGAACACTAAATATGTTGGAATATATGAATTCAATAAAAGAAGCAGCAAAGGAATCGAAGGAAACAAAAGTTCAAGAGTTTTTAAACCGGAAAAGGAAATTATAAGGATTCCAGGTGGTATTCCCCAGATAATCGATAATGACATATTTGAGAAAGTACAGGAGATACTTGATAATCGAAAAAAAAGAAGGCGGAATAACTACCGAAAAAGCAATTATTTATTGACTGGATTCTTGGAATGTAAATATTGTGGATATGGAATGAGTGGCAATTCATCATATTCAGGGTCATATAAAAGCCTTCGTTTAGTATATCGCTGTAATCATAAGCAGACAAAGACATGTATTACTAAAGACATGAATTTGATTTATCTTGACAACTATATTGAAAAAATGCTTAGAAATGTCTTTCTGAATATTAAAAACGCAGCGTTTATCGCTAAAGAGATAAAAAAGAGGATTGTCGAATATAAACAACAACTGCTTTATGAAATTGAAAGCGATAAAGAATTAATCCTCCAAAAGGGAAACGAAATTAAACACTTTGCAGATTCAATTGCTAATACAAGAGGACAGTCTCAACAGTTTGCAGTCGAAGAAATGAATGAACTCATTTTAGAAAAAGATAGATTAGAAATCGCCTTAATGAAAAAGGAATATTGTCTTGAGCAAGAGATATATATAACTAAGGAAGAAATAATGGATCAAATTCGTGAGTACGCACCTCTATTAAAACAAGAGGAGGTAATAAGCAAGAAGGACGTAATCAATCGTTTTGTATCGCGCATTATTATTTCTAACGAAGAAGTCGCAACTGAAATAAACTTATTTGCATATTCGGATAAAATCTATAAAGGACAAGTTACACTACTAGTACGAGAAGAAAGAGATAATATTTCATTGAAACAAAATCACAATAAGATTAAGCTGTCACTAAACAATGTATATATTACATAGAAGAATAAGTTTGAAAAGAAAGAGAGACAAGTTCAGTTTGGACTTGTTTCTCTTTTTTGATATTATGAAAATTAATAGGAATGGAAAACCTCTAAAAATAGAGCTTTTCGAAGGGAGTGTCGAACACATGAATGAAACCCTAGATCGAGTATTAGTAGTAAATAACTATTACTATATTGAAGTTAGGAAGAATGAAATTGTATTGACGGGTGATAAAGAACATTACATTACTACGTATCAGGGAGATACGAAATTACCGTCTTGGGAAAACATTTTCGCAGGTCTTGCTGGAGCAAAGACAGGCGTAATAGAATCAGATATATTTGAGTGTAAGGAAACAATCGTTTCGATTCCCGAGATTAGTGATACACTAATACACTTAATATATTCGCGATGTGTATTTACTCTTATACAGTGGTTGGCGTATCAGTCGACGACTATTGGCGTGCCAATAATGATACAATGTGAACACAACAAGGAACAAAGAAGCATAATAGTAAGAACTGGCTTTGAAAACGATGTAATGCTAGAACTATTAGCTATATATTATTAATCATTACGCAAAAAAAGGAGAGTGAGTAGTACGAGTGATTCCAGACTAAAAAAAATGTATTTAGTGTTACGTATAGATACTCGTAATGACGGCCGCATGGTGCATGCAGTATGCGTAGCACCTGACTTTGATACTGCATATCGTCAAATGCTTATGGAAGTTGAATATTTCTATGAAGATTTTAATGTCATAGTAGATGAAAAAAAGAATAAAAGCTTTCAAAATAAAGAAAACGAAGTCACAATAGATGTTTCGATCATAGAAACGATTTTCATTGACTGGTGATGAAATATACTTGATTGCATGTTTATAGTTAGAAGAATATAGTTATGTAGAGAGGAGTTTCAACATGAAATGTAGTATTTGTGGAAAGGAAATAGAAGGATATAGCAACAATGCCGAACCCGTTACATATGGGATCTGTTGCGGAAACTGTAATAACAATGTTGTAATACCGGTAAGACTTTTTCATGCGGGGTATAGTAAGACTAATGCCATGCTCGTGAAGACAGATGGGACCATAGAGCTGGTCAAACCGGAAGCAGAAAAGTTTGCTTTGAAAGAACTGCAAAAATGTGTTGATGGATATATTGAAATCTATCCCAGCAGAAACAAGAAGTACGTTATTCTTGTAAATGAAGAAGGATTGATTCATAATTTACCATATAACTACATAGCAGAGAAAATTCTTGCAGTACGTGCAGTTGGGAATGTTCTTATATGTCCTGCAAATCTATTTGAATAAAAGCAGCAAACCTTGCGAAATATTCGCCACTTGGTTTGCTTTTTCTTGATTTTTTTCAATAAATTATACAATAATAAGATTATTTTCATTGAATAAAATATGATAGAATTGAAGTATGTTTATTAATGGAGTATAATATGAATACAAAAGCGGCAATAACAGCTGTAAAATATGCATGTGCTGATATGAATATATCATCACCCATAATTGATTTCGTTGATAAAGACGTGCTTGGTTCGAATACTATTACTGGTATGTACCTGCCAAATCACCAGATGATCCTTTTTAATATTGACTGGTTAGCAATAGCAGAACTCGAACAGGTATTTTTAGTTGGTTTTCACGAATCTCGGCATTGGTTTCAGCACCATTGTATATTGAGTGACAAAGAAAGGGATAATGGCACACCTTTTAAAATTGAACAATGGCGACATGATTTCAATAATTATAGAAGACCAGATGCTGATTTTGAGTGTTCGCAAGCATATATAGATCAAGAAATAGAAAAAGACGCTATACAGTATTCTAGAGATTTGTTTAAGAAGGTCGTACTAAATATCATATGAGGAGAAAAACATTTGGATTATCAGATAATAATTCGCTAATTGGTATAATAAATATATTTCAAATTTTGATTTATAACCACGCTTATTCAATAAGTGATACTACACACATGAGTGTGAAAAAAATACACATTTATGATCCGTACTACTCTTAAGTGTATAAGTTTATTTTATATAGAACAAGGATGACTAAACATACGAACGTACAAATAGGTTGTAATTGTTGCGATTCGTGCAAAAACAATAGATAAACTGGACAATAAATAATATCGCTTATTTTGATGAATTTATACGAGAGGCGCACAGCTAGTATCTAGAAAGAAACATAAAAGATTAATTTTAAAAGTTTATACTAAAAAATCGATAAGTTATTGATCTATTACATATATTCAATGAAAAGATATTTCAAAAAAATATAGGGGTGAATTGTATGAATTTTGAGCCTTTCGATCTTAATGTTGAAAAAATACTAAAAGATTGGGCACCATTCCATGCAGTAATAGAGATTATTGCAAACGCTATTGATGAGAAACAATTAACTAGTACCAACAATATTGATTTATTCAAGGAAATTGATAATCACTGGCATGTTCGAGATTACGGAAGAGGGATACGATGCATTCATTTAACACAAAATGAAAATAACGAAAAACTAAAAAATAATAATCTTATTGGTAAATATGGAATTGGACTTAAAGATGCTCTCGCAACCTTTGAAAGACATGGAGTAATAGTGGAGATTCATTCGAAATATCAAACTATGAGAATTGCCAAAATGAAAAAACATGGATTTGACGACATTAAAAACTTTACACGTACTTCTATATGAACCAGAATTTCCTGGTATGATAGGCACAGAATTTGTTTTATTAAACATTTCTGATGCTGAAATTGAAAAAGCAAAAGCACTTTTTCTATATTTTTCTGGCAATTATGCGATTGACACTACTCAAGATGGTGATATCTATCCTAAAAAACACAATAAAGCCTATATCTTCTTTAATGGAGTGAAAGTTGCTGAAGAAGACAATTTTATTTTTGATTACAATATTACATCTCTCACTCCAAAGATTAGAAAGACATTAAATAGAGAACGAAACAACGTGGGAAGGGCGTCCTATACGGATAGAATTAAAAACATTCTTCTCTCATCTTCGGAGGATGTTGCTAAAATTCTTGGGGAAGAATTAGAGCTGTTAGAAACCGGACGAGCGCACGACGAAGTAAAAAAATTGGCTAGATGTTCAAGTTCATGCAGTAAAAATTTTAAATAACACAGGGAGATACGCTTTTATCACGGCGTATGAAGCAAGGACATACTTTAGCACGATTGATGATATAAGGAATTCTGGGAAAACAATATTAATTATTCCTGATAATTTGAAAAGTAAAATATCACAACAAGAAGATTATTTTGGGAAAAAGATAATAGATTTGGACCAATTTTATGAAGACTATAAAAATACTTATCAATTTAAATTCGTCAACATAAATGACTTTTCTAAGAACGAAATGAGAATTTACAGCTTTAAGGATCAAATTATTAGTTTGCTTGGAAAGACACCAAAAAACCTTAGTGAAATATTAATATCTGATAACATTCGGAATGACAAGTATTCAACATATGACACTTTGGGCTTGTTTGATGGAAGTCGGATCATTATTTTAAGGTCACAACTAAAAAGTTTAGATAGTTTTTCAGGGACACTCTTGCATGAATTGGTACATGCAAATTCTGGATATGACGATGTTAGTAGAGACTTTGAAGAAGCGTTAACGAAACTTTTAGGTAAACTTGCTTTTAATTTATTACAAAATGAAATGAGCTGAAAAATTAACAACTATTATTTCGCATTTTGCAAAACATTGTTTAGATTACAATTAGTAAAGAACGCAAACTAGAATTGGAGAGAATATATGAAAGAAGACATTTCAGCAAAGATTCAAGAATGGATTACAAAAAGGCCCTTTTGGATAAGAAACGCCTTGTACGATTTATTGAATGGGGAAGGTATAACTGATGAGAAAATACTCGAATACACATCACTAGTCAATGAAGAAGCAAAGGGGATAACACACAAAGGAAATATGATTATGCCAGAATTGCTAGCGGATTCGTCTCTTGAAGACCCAGTTTCTTTACTAGCTATAAAAAAACTTAATAATGTTAATGCAATCGACAATAATGCTGAACTAAAGTTTGAACCTAAAGGCATATCCATCATTTATGGCTATAATGGATCAGGCAAGTCCGGCTATGTTAGAAGCCTGAAAAAAGCTTTTGGGACACCGTACTCAGAAAAGATCAGTGGAAATATATTTTTGCATACAGCCTCAAAAAAGCAGTCATGCACCGTTGATATTTCTTCTTTAGGGGAGGGGCAGAGGTCAATTGAATGCGATTTGAGTGAGAATAGCAAAGCTGTTATATCAGGCATAGATGTATTTGATACAAGAATTTCTCAAGCATATATAGGCGAAACAAAAGAAGCTTCCTATGAACCAAGAATTTTCTCAGTTCTTTATCAACTTGCACAATTATCAGATTTAATCAAATCCAACATTCAAAAAGAGTTAAGTTCAATCGATATATCACTTCCTATTCTACCAAATGAAATTTCTCAGCATCCACTTGTCGCCTCTTTAAATTCAATAAATAGCAAAACTAAGAAACAAAGTTATGTAATGAAATGGGATGAGTCCGAGGAACAGAAATACAAAGAAATTCAGCATATATACGTTGATTCATCTCCCAAAAAAACAATTGATTTGATTGAGAAGAAACTAGTAAATTTAGGTTTTCTCAAAAAACACTTGGAAAACATAAATGAATTTCTATCAAATATTAACATAGATAATATTAATGAATCTATTTCTCTATATAACTCATTAGTTGAAGAAAGAAAAGCTATAAAAGACGTTTTTTCTGTGGAATGCGAATCAAGTGATGAATTTGACCTTAATTCAAATATTTGGGAAAAATTGTGGCAGTATGCAAAAAAATATTCTGTAGAAAAGAATATTAACACCCATGAAGAAAAATCTAAATGTCCATTATGTCATCAGCCTATGTCTGGTAAAGTGCTGGCAAGATATATTTCAATTGAACAATTTGTCAATAGCTCAATCAACGATAAGATTAATTTTGAGAAAACTAAAGTTAAAGCGCTATTATCGCCTCCCTTTAAAATTCTTAGTGATGAAGACCTAGAGTTGCTACTATTGAACTGTCAATTTGATGAAAAAGAACAACTTGAAGTAAAAGCGCAAATAAATAGATATGCTAACTTAGTTATTCGGATGGAATCTGTAGATTTTGAGAGCGACAAATCAATAGAAGTCTATGCAAAGATAGACTTATCTGAAATCATATTATTTATCAACTATCACATAGATAAATCTTTTAAGATGAAGGAAAAGTATCTTTTACAATTGGATGAATTCCAAAATTCCGAAACAAAGAAAGAGATCGAGGATTTTCAAGCAAGAAAATTTATTTTCACGAATATTGAAAGAATATATAAAGCGATTGATTTGTCGCTGAAAAAGGACGAGTTAAATAAAGCAATTTCCCTTACGTCTACATACTCTATTACTGCCCTTACGAAAAGTTTAGCCACGGATCTTTTGTCACACGATTATGAAGAGGGGTTTAATAAAGAGTTGGCTTTACTAACGGGGGGTGCAATTAAAGTCAAATTAAAGGAAGCAAAAGGCGGAAAAGGGAGAGTTCCTTTCAAACTAATTATTACTGACGATACTGAAAATGAGTATGAACCGAATATTATATTAAGCGAAGGTGAAAAGCGCGTTGTATCTTTAGCAGCCTTTTTTGCAGATACATCTTTAGGCAACAAAACTTCAGCCCTGATTTTTGATGACCCTATTTCTTCACTAGATGATTTATATGAAGAAAAAACAATCCAAAGATTGGTGAAATTAGCTGCATCGAGACAAGTAATAGTTTTCACACACCGTCTAACTATGGTGTATGATTTGGATTTCGACTGTAAAAAAAACGGGATTCCATGTTATGAGCAATCCATTTTTTCTACCCCAAATAAAAAAGGTATTCCAACTTTCGGTGTTATCAATGATTCCAATCCTAAAAAACTAATTAATAACTTGCTTGATGTAGAAATCAAAAAATTAGAAGACATTTCCACTTTCTCACCCGACTATATTGAGATTCAAAGCCCAATTGGATGCAAATTTAGAAATGCAATTGAAAAAAGCATCGAGGATATTCTTCTTTGTGGAGTGGTCATAAGATTTAGTAAAGTTATCCGTTCCAATAATATTCTGCAATTAAAAAAGATGTCTACAGACGATTGTGATTTCATTGATAAAATGATGACTAAATATTCAAGATTTAATCACTCTCAACCCTATGAATCACCTTTACAACCAATTGAATACGAAGAAATGAAAAGTGATATCTCTGCTTTTAAAAAGTGGATTGAACAATATAACAAACGAAGCGGATGAAAATCATCCATAACATGGGGGAGCAGCTTCTATGAATATTCGGGGAAACTCTCTAGCGAAAATACCTATACCATATTACACGCTATTAGTGAGTTAGCATCAGGTTCTATTACCTGTACTATGTGATATGATTAGCTGTGTTGCTTTATTTGTACGGATTTTGAATATAAAACCTCTCGATGTGCGGTTATTTTAATGACTTAGAATTTTACACAAAAAAGCAATCAATGCCTTCTTCTTAAAAATCAAATGATTTCTGCCTTTAATGAGATATGGATTTCATCAGCAAACATGCTGAAAATTCAAACGACATGCTTTCATGAGACTAGACACGCTTTTCAGCGCTTGGTAGTTACAAATAAGGATAATGGGAATGAAATCATAGAACAGAAAACAATTTGTACTTGGAAGCAAGACATGAAGAATTATGAAAAGCCCTTTCGGGATTTTAGAAAATGATGAGGATTATCCTAATCAAGACATGGAGATTGATGCAATTTCGTTTGCAGAAAACATATGAGTGGTAGTTCTGGTATAAAAAAATTCTGCCAAACATAATAAAATTTAAGGGCCTTGATAGGCAAAGGGGTTTGAGGCGATGAATAAATATCAAAATATATTTTTGAAGAAAGCAAAATCGATTCCTATAGTGACGCGTTACCCGAACAAAGTCTTCTTGAATGACATTGAAATAGCATTTATAGAAATTGATTCTAATAGAATAAAGATATGAAATTATTCAAGAATATTACTCTGCATTTCAATGCCAAAAGATTTGAAAAAATGCGGAAAAGAAATTTAAATAAAATCACAGAAAAAAGCACTCTACTCTGCATGAAAGATGCCTTTAAAAAGGATATTCGATCATTTGATGATCATGCTCAATTATATTTTCTTGAACTCCAGAAAATCTTGTCTTCGTATGATTGGAAAGTATTGCTTATATCATATCAAAATTATGTGATTAAAAAATACGATTTAGCATATTATCACAATCATAGAGAGTTGGAAATATTGGCAGGTTTAATTAGCGAAAATGGAATTCAAAAAGAAATATTATCTTTTAGCCAACTAATGAAACAAATTCCTTCCAAAAGAACTATTAAAAAAATAGAATTATTATTGAGAAAATATGCAGCAGTGTTTTTTTTAAATGAAAATCCAATTATGAATTCTGATAACAATATTCAATCATTGTATGAGCAATATAAAAGACCTGAACATGTTATGCGATTTAAGACCAACTATATCAGAAATGAGGGAGTAGGAAGACAATATCTGGATTATATTAAAGAGATTCTGCGCCATTTTGATAAAACAAAGTATAGAAAAAATAAATTTCCTTTAGGTAATCTTACAGATGCTATGATAGATTTAATGAATTTCCCTACAGAATCAAAAAAGAATATGTTGGGAAAATCTCAAACTAGATTTTCATATTTAAGAAAAATGCTAGCAGATGTTTTTAATCTCGATATTATTGAGACTAAAAATATTTTAAGCTACTTCTTTAACGATTTTTTCACTACTAAAAGTTGTTTTTTATCTGGCATCATTAGATTTTATCTTTCTTCTTTCTACTGTAAAAATGAATTACAGGAAATATTTCATACCAAGAATGATGAAATAATTGACAAATTAACAATATTGACAAACTCAAATATAATAAGAAACATATGGTTAGAAAATCCAATTTGGAGTCGCCCATTTATCTCATTAAACACAGGCAATTACATTTACATAATTCCAAGGCTACCATTAACGTTTATGGAACAAATGATAGAATCAATTTTGAATGAAAATGAGAGAGAAGGTTATCAACAAATAAAAACTCGATTTTTTATGGAAAATAAAATTGAAGAGTTGATTATAAGTAAATATCCCAAATTAAATCTTTATCCCAATATAAAATATTTTTCAGACGGAAAAAAATATGAGTCTGACTTTTTAGTTATATATAACAATTTTGCTTTGATCATCGAAGCGAAGGGTCACAATTTAACAAAAAAAGCTAAAATGGGAAATAGCCTTCGCTTAGAGAACAGAATAAAGAAAATTATAGAAGAAGCAGCAGTTCAAGCTAATAGATTAAAGAAAATAATCTCTAAAAAGAAGAAACAAAATATTTTTCTCATAAGTGGACAAACTGTCGTTCTTGATTTTTCTAAAATAAGCGAAACAATTACACTCAGTGTATCTTTTGAATGGTTGATATTTTTCTCAACCGCTATGGATATATTAAGAAAAAAACATGAAATAGATGATGGTCATATTCATTGCAGTTTATCAGAGTTAGATATCATAGCAGATATTTTCGAGAATGAAGATCAATTTATGTATTACTTTTACAGACGATCATTAATTGAGAAATCTCATTTTCCACTCAAATCAGATGAGTTAGACTTAGTGACATATTTTATTGAAAAGGGTTTTAGATTCAGATTAAATGAAGGTTTATTCATTGACATAACCGGAGAGTATGATAGACATCCTAATTCAGATTATTACCATGCAAAATATAATTTATGTACAAAAGAGGATGATTACATTTTACAAACATATAGAAAAAAATATATAAAAATATCTTTCAAGCAAACTAAATTTATAAAAATACATGTAGATTATTTTGATGCTACTGGTTATAATAATGTTTACTTAACGGGTTATTTCAATACACTACCTTATAGTGACCAACTATTCTTGGAAAAACAGATAAATAAAGCATCAATGAAATTAGTCAACAAATTATCGGTATCTAAATTTCAAATTGATAGATTATCTCCTAGCTTAATTTCAGTCGTTTTGGACAATGAGTTAAAGAACTACAATAATACAATCGAACAAATAAGAAAGAACTTTTTGATAAAAGAACATAATGATTTAGGTAACATTATAATTTTATATAAGATTTTTGATAATATAATTAAAATAGAAAAAATCCAGTTTATAAAGTAACATGCTTGTTTACAACTATTTGTAATGTAGCATTATCAAATAAAATATGCCTTGTAGAATAATGGGAGGATGAAAAATGAATAAAAACACTATGAAATGCCTACCTTTTATCGAGCAAGAAATACAGAATATACTTGATACGTGGAAAATGATTGTTGGTGAACAAAACCGCATTCTAGAATCTCAATCAAAAAAGGTGAAAGATTACTATTCTGAAATTACTGAAATAATGAGGTTAACTCAAAATCCTATTCAAAATGAAAGTGAATATCAAAATAGATTAGGTTATATAAAGAGACTAGAGGAGATAAAAGAGAATGTTGAACTAAAAAACATAATCGAACTTGATCAGCTGTACAAGAATTTTTACATCGTCATGTTTAGTAAAATGGAGATTGTTTCACAGGTTATTTTTATACATTTGAGTCAGGATGTGCAGTCTGATGATGTTGCATTATTTGAAAGAGTAAAAGATATAATAAGTAAGAGAGAAATAGATATTTCAGCATATTTTCAGTTTTTTTATACTATGAAATTAATATCGCATCAGGAAATCAAGATTATGAGTAATCTGAAACGTAAATATAACATTTTGAAACATGGTCTTGGACGATCCTTCTTAAGTGAATATAAGAATACCAGAACAAATCTTAATGTTGAGGATTTCTTATTGTTAGAGTATAATAATCATTTGTATAAAGTGATATCATATAATGACATGTTATCTTTGCAAACTATGTTATTCAATCTAATAAGTAGATATCTTGCTTTTATTGAAGGCGTTTTAAGTGTGTTGATAAAAAACTATGAAAAAAGTATTTAGAAATCATATTTATATGATCGAAAAAGACCAATAAGTTGCAACTAAAAAGGTGATAACAAGCCATATCACAAATAGCATATATGAATATTTCTTTTCCCTTAAGTGTGATACGTTGAGTGAATTGATAAGATGTTAGTAGACACAAAGTGTTACATGTGTTTATTAGCATCTTTTTTGTATAATTAAAGAAAGGAGTGAGAGAAATGACTAAGAGAAGGAAATACAGATATTGGAGCAAAAAAGAGAAACAGCGTATATTAAACAGATTATTTAAAGAGGATATAGGAGTACGGGAGTTGTGTAGAGAAGAAAAGATAACAACAACATTAATATACAAATGGAAAGCAGCCTATGAAGAGGATGAAATAGAAGGACTGAAAAATAGTGTGAAGCCAAGAAATCCATTAATCCTGTAGGGGTTCAAACTAGAACTTATGCAGGGCCATTTTGAAGTCAACACTCAACCTTTTAACGATTACCTAACTATTTACACAATTACCCAACCATACGTAACTAATCTGAACCAAGCCAGTGATCAGCATGACGATTAGAATGAGAGTATTTGGATGCTCTTAGTTGATAGTGCAACAGGGCATAGAGATTCATGTATTACTTTTAGTTTTCATAATGGCGATGAGATTAAGACTAAATAAAAAAATTCTACCAATTGAAAAACTGGTAGATTTTTTTGACTAACGTGTATTTCTATAATTAAGAATATATGATATAATTTTACTTAAGAGAATATCTAGGGGGATTATTTTATGGATAATTACCAAGTTGCGATCAATGGGACTGGTTTAGCTGCACGATTTCTAGGTATAGAAATTCTTTACGTGCAGTTTTTTAATATTTAAGATTTGGTGAAATGGAGGGGAATAACAATTAAATCACAAGACTTTATTGAAGACTTTTATAATCAAGATTTTCAAAATTATAAAGATCAATTATTTTCACAACTCATGAAAAATGATTTTAAGTTGTACAGATATGTTCCTGTTCATCGGTTTTTATGTGGTAATAATAAAATCAAGAAAAATCTACTACATAAGGAACAGTTTGGAATTGATTCATTACTGAATAAATATATTTTTCACAATAAGCCTAGTTTCTTTAATGATCCGTATGATTGTGTTTTTGGTATTAGTACAAATGCGTTTTTCAGAGAATTATTAGGGCAATTTACAGAAATTAAAGGTGTGGGAGAGGTAATGCAAAAACTACAAAATAATCCCAGTATCTTTAATCTTGATCAAGCTAGAAACGAACTTAACCAATATGAAATTGCACCTAATATAAAACATTTTATAGAATTCGTGTTTGATTTATCTGAAGAAGTTGTAACCAAACAAGAGACATTTGATATAAACAAAGGAATGACATCATTTTCAAAAAAAATGATGGATCATCCTGAAATGTATATTGATTTATTAAAGCCATTCATAAGTCAAGAAATAGATAAAGACAAATTAACAAATGATATGAAAAGCACGCAAGAAAGAATTGGCGAAGAAAACATTGCAAACATAAAAGTAGATCCCAGCAATATAAGAATTGATGATTTTAAAGAGATGTCTGGATTTGCAGGAATTGCATCTGGATTTCAGCAAGCCGAAGATAAAATTAATGATTCAGTAGGTAATTTTAATGACAAGATATTCAGCTTCATTGATGATCGATTTGGAATTGCTTCATTAACAACCAGATACAATGATGCTTTAATGTGGTCTCATTATGCTTCTTCACATACAGGAATTTGTATCGAATATGATTTTAAAGATTACATAGATCAACTCGATAAAACACGTATGTTGTTATTCCCAGTGAGTTATAATGATGCACGAGTGACTATAGATCAAACAATATTAGATAGAATTGATTTAAAGAATATAGAAGAACACGGCAGAAAAGATTTACTAAAACTATTCTTTGAAGGGCTTTACACAAAAAATACTGTATGGAAATATGAAGACGAGTGGAGATCAATCACTCTACTCAATGACAAAAAAGATAATGATTCTCGGAAAATAAAAATCAACAACATTTCGGCTGTTTATCTTGGAAACAAGATGAATGCTCAAACAAAGAAAACTATGCTCGCATTTATGGAACAAGATGATAAGTTAAGCGAAGTAAAAGTATATGAAATGATAAATGATATATCAGAATATAAGCTGACTGAGATACGACTAAAATAGTGGATGTGTTGTGAATATAGTATGATAAATTCAAAAGTGAAAGGAATAAGTATGAAAGAATCAGATCAAAGAATGCGTTATATAGCAGACTACATATCTTCCTATGAAGAGAAAATTCATTTACTAAATAGTAAAGGTCTTTTTGATACTGCAAAATTGTTTGAGTTATTTGCATTGGAAATATGCCGGATTATATTCAATAAAGGATTCTTAAATTTGAGTATATATACTTTTACTTACCCACACGTCGATTTGATTTCAGAAGATGGAGAACTATATGTACAAGTAAGTACCGCAAAAGATATTCCTTCAAAAATAAAAAACACACTTGAAGACATTAGAGATTCAAAGAAAAAAGAAATAAGCAATGTGAAAACTCTAAAGTTTTTTATGCTAAACAATGATAGCGTAAATAAAGTGAAAAATTACAAAGACAAGAACCAAATAGGCAATATATCTTTTGATAAAGATAAAGATTTGATAACTACAAAAACAATATTAGATAAAGCTATGGATAAACTAGAATTTCAATTAGCTATATATGATTTGATAAAAAAAGACACTGAATCAATCAAAGAAAACTCAAAGAAGCTAAGTGAAGCGATTGAACGTTGCAAGATACTAGAATTACAATACATAAATTGTTTGATTAATAATGAATATGAGATAGATCGAAAAAACATAGTGGATGAAATTGGTCTAAGTAAAGCTCATTTTTTCACCGTTCTTGGTGGCCCCGGAAGTGGTAAATCAGTTATTTGTAAAAAAACTGTAGAAACAAATGAAAGAGTTATCTTTGCTAGAGCAGAAAGATTTCTTGAATGCAATAGTGTTAATGATATTTGGGATTTTAATATAAGAGAGACATTTCAAATGTTAGGTGATTCTAAACTAGTTATTTTTATTGATGCACTTGAGTTTATTGCTGATAGCCATCAAAAAATCTATATATTGCATGAATTATATCAAATATCTAATAAATTTAAAAATATAAGAATAATTGCTTCCTGCAGAACAAGCGATTTTAACTCATTCATAAAAATAAATGAAACTTTCGAGATTAAACTCTTTGAAGTTTCCGAGTTAAATGAAATCGAAATCAATGAAATATCAAAAAAGTATCCTATTATATCAAAAATGACTTCTATAACTACATACAAAGAGTTATTGAGAAATCCATTATATATTAACATCATTGTTTCCAATCTAAAGAATATAGATGATATAGTCAATGAAAATCAGTTGAGAGAATATATTTGGAACAATGTGATTTGTCTAAAAAGCAAAGCTAAAGATTTCAATTTAAAGCATAACGAAATAATAAATGTTGTTGAATCAATTGTTTTTGATAGAGCAAGTAATTTTCTATTAGGATCAAATGAAAAACTATACGATTCAAATATTATTAAAGCACTATTATCTGAGAATGTCCTTATAAGAAATGGGAAGACAGTGAGATTGAAGTATGATGTATTTGAGGATATTGCTTTCGAACAATATTTTGATAATGAATTTGATGAATGCAAAGGTGATTATCAATCTTTCTTTGATAGTATATCGAAAATTGGCAGATGTGTTTTTAGAAGATATCAGATTTGGATATCAAATAAATTGTTAGCAAAAGAAAATAGAGCTAAATTTTTACGCGAAATAGTGTTTTCAAATGAAACACCTGAAGATTGGAAAAAGCAAACACAAATTGGACTTGTAAAATCAAGGTATTCAACTCATTTTTTCGAAGAGTATAAAGACCTTTTGGTTTCTACAGGATTATTATTTGAGTTTCTTAAGATAACTAATCTATATGGATTCGAAATAGATAATGATTCCTTTAAAAAGTATATAAGCTTGTTGGAATTAAGACCCGTTGGTCAAGGAAGATCTAGTTTAATTAACATTATCTATGAAAAAAAGCTATATGAGATAGATGGAATAAAAAAACGTTCAGTACAAAAATTGTGTTCAGATTTCTCAAAAGTAAAGAATAGAGATAAGCAAACAGAATCATTTGCATGTAGCATATTGGAATATTATATTGGTGATTATCTATATATATTTAAAAACAAACAAGTTCACGGTCTTGACGAGGAAATCATTTTTTTGCTAAAACCACTCTATGAAATGGTAGAATCTTCGAAGGATTGGATTGTTAATTTCTGGGATACTTTGAAATCATTATTACTGGATGAGGATAAAGCAAGATTTGCTGCAAAAGTAATTGAAAATACTTTAGGAGCTATTCATGTAATACTGTCAAAATTCTTACCTGATAAGTTATGTGAATTAGCAGAATTCTATTGGACACACACTAAGAATCCAACTAGACAAGAACTTTTTTTTCATGAAAGAGATAGATTTTCAAACCATCATATTTGGGGATTAAACGAATATGCTGAGGAATATAATCATAATAACTATAATTCAAATCCAAGATTTAGTAGTTTCTTTTTTGCTTTGTTAAAAACTAATTACGGATATGGATTAGAATGGTTAATTAAATTACTTAATAAACTCTCGTTGGAGGCTGTGAAAAATAGTGGTATAAAATCTCCTGCTTTTGATCTTTACTTCGTTGAAGAGCATAAGCATAGGAAGTATTATGGCGATTTTTCTATGTGGACTGTAGGAACAAAAGAAAATAATCTTCCTATGATTATTAATGATTTTGTTTACTTGTTAAAAGAAGAAATCATATTTCATATTAAAAACGAATATAATACAGAAAAAAAACCAAAAGATTTTGCTGAAAAAACTAAAAAGATGATTTATGAGCAGTCGAACAATATCATTTTACTTTCAGTAATATCAGATATTGGAAAAGAGTTTTTTGATACTGTTCCTGGCTATTCAATTGATTTAATATCAAGTTTTTATTTAATCTATCAAGATTTGTCTAAAATTGCTTTGTTGATGAAAAATCCAACAAGAGAACTACTGGAAAAACAAATTCTATTAACTGTAGGAATACCCGACTTACCAGATAGATATAAAACTAATTATAGTATAAACCCTACAATGGATATTAGAGATTATGCAAGATATTGTCAATTTTCTTCAATTCAACTCGTTAAGAAAAAGTGCTTGGAGATCTTGGATTATCTATACTCAATCACTCCAAACGATATTGCAAACGGTAGAGATTATTTGCAAATACAAAATATGGATATGAGAAATGCAAGTTTTAATGAGATTGGAAATGGTCTAGTTGAAATGGTTCCTAAAATTACAGGAGAAGCAAAGAAAATTGTAGAAGAAAATGAATCTCAAATGACTACACAAGTTAAAATTGGCAAAGCAATAATTGAATTTAATGAAAAGGGAATGAAAAGCAATATTACATTAAACGACACTGTGTCAGTGTTAGAGACTATACTTGAAAATCGTGGAGATGATGTGTACTCTACAATCTATGAAAAAACCATCATTGATTTAATCGGTTTTGTATTAAATACGCATGGTTTGTCAAAACAGTTAAGGAACAAGTACTGTTTAATTTGGATTGAAGGAATAGAAAGTTATTTTAGTAATGGAAGTTTAATTTTTGAGCATAGCTTGGTTCGAATTCTATTTGAACAAATTGACAAAGAAATAGATGAAGATGTAAGAAAAAGGATAGAAAAATTAATTATAGACTGTATTTTATTTAGTGGAGATCATGGTGTTCTTTTTAAAATATCCACATATGCAAAGCAATATCTAAGAAATAATGCTTCATTATCACATGCAGTATTTAATACGATTTTTAAATTAGCTCAAGATGAAATGAGTCATCAAAAATATAATTGGGACTATCTTAAACCGATTGAAAATGGAGCTGCCGTTGACTTTAAACCAAACCTTCATCGCAGATTAAACGGAGTTGACTATCAAATCATGCAAAAAAATGAAGTAGGTTATGTTAGCCAAAAGAGTGAAATAATATGTAACTTATTATATGATAAACGAGAGTTAGTCCTAAATGATTTTGACATTAATGATTATGATATAAATCTCATATGCAATGCGTTCAATTTTGGTGTAGCTCTAGATGATTCTCTTATCAAACATATTGCAAAAAGTATAGTTATTACGATGATAAACATTTGGAATGAAAATAGATCATTACATGCTTCACATGAAATTCTTGACATATACTCGCAATTTGAATTCTCCGAATTTTTAGAAAATGAGTTAATAAATGATATGACCTCAGCAGAAAGAACATTAGACCTATTGTTTGAAGATATTGATTTTGATAAGTTTGTCGAAGAAACTTATGATTTTTATGAAAATGTACTAGGTAAACTGTTGGTAGTATTTTTTGATTCTCATAGCCTTGAACAGGAAAGAAGTAAATACAAGAATATCATAGATTTATTAGAAATCAAAATACTGAAAATCAAGAGTAAGAATACTACGAATGAATTGTTAAAAACTGTAATTTTATCCATATCAAACAATTTTTCTAGAAGTGACTGGAGTAAATGTAATGCAGATTATTCATATCTTGATAAAGTATACTTAAATAGCAAATTTAGTAGTTATGGGTACTTGCACTTAAAAGAAATGTTGCATGTAATTCATAAATTGCATTATGTCAAATTGTTACCAGAGATTGTCATATCAATGAATGATGCTTTTAAAAAAGCAATTGATTATAATTCCAAAGACTCATCATATATCTCAAAGTTTATATTTGAAAATAAGCACTTAATCTTACAAGTTTTATATAAAGCTTATGTAGAGTTTAGTGATCAAATAAAACAGGATAAAGAGATGACATTAGCATTTGAAAACATTCTTGAAACTATTGTCGAATGCAACCATGAGGAATTTGCAGTGATTCTCGATGAATTTAGAATTCACTAATTCAATGATATCCAATAAATCATACCAAAACAAATATAATAAACATAATACAATATTTACAAATTGGGGGTTAAATTTATGAAAGAGTTTTCAAAATTTATTAAAACACAATTTTTAAAACTATTTCCACATTTAATTCTATTAACTTCAATAATTTTAAGCTACTTCACAAGCGAGAATACTAATTTTGATGTAATTGTTAAAGCAACAATGGCATTGTCGTTTGCTTTATCTGTGTATTTCACACTTAATATTACTGTTTCATTTAACAAATACTTAAGTGGTGTAATTATAAAACAAAATAATACAATAATAGAAAATCAAAATAAAATATCAAATTATGAGATGCAGTTTAAAAACCTGATATACAAACCTATGTTTTATGTGTCTGATAATCAAGAAGCGTATTTAGCTATAGATGTTGTACCTTATACAATTAAAAATAGTATTATTCCATTTAAGCACGAAGAATATTATATTGAATACGTCGATGATTCCATTGTGGAAAATCAAGGAGTTACATATTATTGCTATGTAAATGGTGATTATGTTCATATATCAATTGAAAAAGAAGCAATTATTCAAGATTACTATCATGACACAATGGAACAAAAGAAAATTCAAGGTGGTACCGCTTTATGTAACAAACCAAGGCATCTAGTTGTGTTTAAACTTATTAATATAGGGATGTTTCCTGCAAAAGCATTTCGGCCATTTATAAGATTAAATGGAAACGAAAATATTTACAAAGGTATACATCCTAGACTTTTGCAGCCAAAAGATGAGGTGTTATTCGTTGTTCTGGTCGAACTTCAAGGAGAAAAAAGAATCAAGTATGAGTGTGTCTTTGAGTACTCGAATAGAGATAAACGTATGTTTCAAAAACTATCTATCGTGATTGAAAACAAATCTATTGAATTTTCAGCAGAGCTTTCTGAACCAGAAGAATTAACCTCCTCGGTAAAGGAGTAATTCTTCTTTAGAGAAACCAAAAATGGAAAATAATTTTTCAGAACCAGATTGGATTGTATGGAAATTGAACGGTGGTTTTGAAATACATCATTGGCATACAATAATAAGTTGCAACTAAAAATGTTACAGCGAGTGAACTTGTCAAGTGTTAGTAGACACGAAATGATACACTTAAATAAATCCCAGTTCTTGTTTTATTTGAATTGGGATTTTATTTTCTAAACTATAAGCTAATCTTTCAGCGTTAAAGTATTCTACATAATCAGCTATTGTTTTTGATATATCTTTTGTATTCCGCAAATCAAAATCAATGTACAGTTCATTCTTCATCCGAACATTTAACGATTACTCAACCATTTACACGATTACCCAACCATTTATCGATTACAGAAAACGATTGATTTACGTTCCATTATATTTTCTGCATAAGACTTAGTTATATAGTCTTTCATATACAAGCGTCTCATTCAATATAAATGAGGGTTATTAAAAATCTATCTCAGTAATATTGTTCTTAATAAAAAGAAATATGCAGTGTGTGTTTTATCAAAGTTAAGGAGTGGGACATTAAACGAAAAAATATTTTTTGAGGTCACGATAAAGAGTGACTAAAAATCTTGTTGAAATCATATAATATTGTGCATTTAAATGCACAGTCATGTTATAATGTTTGTGGGTGATAAAATGATACTAAGTACATTTGGAGAAAGAATCAAATACTTACGTGAAAAGCAAAATATTCCGCAGGCTAAGTTATCTCAAACTACTGGAATTGTAAGAGAACAGATTTCTAGAATCGAAAACGGACAAATAAATCCGACATTGGACACAGTATTTAAGTTAAGTGAAGCATTGAATATTACAATGACTGAATTATTCGATTATGATGTAATTGGTCAACAACAAGAAATATCTAATCTTGTACTCAAGCCGTTTGTGAAGTGGGCGGGTGGAAAGACTCAAATTATCCAAGAAATTCTTAAACTAATACCAAATTCATTTAGCACTTTTTTTGAACCATTTCTAGGTGGTGGGGCACTTTTTTTTCAGCTTAAACCCATTAATGCAGTTGTTTCAGATTATAATTCAGAGTTAATTACTGCATATAAGTGTTTTAAAAATGAACAGGAATATAGACATATGATAGATGAAATATTAAGGCATCAGAAAAATCATAATGAAGAGTATTATTATCAAATAAGAGAGATGGATCGTGAACCTGGATTTCATGATTTACCCAACTATATGCGAGCTGCTAGAATGATCTATCTCAATAAATCTTGTTTCAATGGTTTATATAGGGTTAATTCGAAGGGTTATTTTAACGTTCCATCTGGGAAATATACATCTGTGAATGCATATGATGAGTCATTGTTTAGTGATTTGTCAGCATATTTATCCCTCCAATCAATATCGATATTAAACGATGATTTCGAAACAGCGGTATCTTCAGCGAAAAAAGGTGATTTTGTGTACTTTGACCCTCCTTATGATACTTTCGAGGATAAGAATAATTTTACAACATATACAAAAAATTTATTTGGTAAGGAAGAACAAAAGAGGCTTTCAAATGTTTTTAAAGACCTTGATAATCGGGGTGTAAAAGTTATGCTGAGCAATCACAATACAGAATTTATTCGCGAACTCTATAGTCAATTTAATATAAAGGTAATCAATGCGAGACGAAGTATAAATTCGGTATCTTCTGGACGTGGAAATGTAGAAGAAGTTATCATCACTAATTACTTAATGGATAACAATTATGACGAAAAAAAATAATATATACGAATATTTTAGTGATGAAGATTTTACATTATTGCTTGGAGATTCCTTTAAGTTGCTTCATTCGATAGAAAAAGAGTCCGTTGACATGATTTTTGCTGATCCACCCTATTTTTTATCTAATGGTGGAATTACTGTTCATTCGGGAAAGATGGTATCAGTAGATAAGGCAGATTGGGATAAAGGACTATCTACGCCTGAGAAGTTGGCTTACAATCGTAAATGGATTAAGTTGTGTAAAAACATCTTAAAAAATGATGGAACAATCTGGATTAGTGGAACAATGCATAACATCTACTACATAGGGGTTGCGTTAGAACTGGAAGGTTTTAGCATTATTAACAATATAACTTGGAGAAAACTCAATCCACCACCTAATATTTCAACTAGAGCATTTACTCATTCCACTGAAACAGTATTATGGGCAAGAAAAATAATTAGTCCTAAAAAAAAGGGGAAACATCTATTCAACTATAATTTAATGAAATCCGACAATGGTGGAAAGCAGATGAAAGATGTATGGGATTTTCCACTAACAAAACCATCTGAAAAAAAGATGGGCAAGCATCCAACACAAAAACCTATAGCACTTTTAGAAAGAATAGTTCTATCTTCGACAAAGCCGGGAGACTTAATCCTTGATCCATTCGTTGGAAGTGGAACTACAGGAATAGCAGCAAAGATGCATAATCGTAAATTTATTGGTATCGATTTTGAGGAATTGTATTTAGAATTGACTTTAAGAAGGTATAATAGTTTTAAGGGTGATAAAAATGAAGAGAAATTTCAATAATTGGCTATCGACATTTAAAGAGAGTATTGCAGATTGGACTTATTATACAAACTTTAACAAAGTATATAAAAATGCAGAAGAGATTAAAGTACCATTAAACATCTTAAATTCTTTGATTAATTCAAAAGATATTGAAAATGAATTTAGAAGTTTGGTTACTAAATATCCGGAAGTATTAAAAGTGATGCCTATATTACTCGCTAAAAGAGAATCAGAAATTAAGATCTCGAATGGAGATGGAGATAAAGTATTTAACTTTGATAAACCAAACTACACGATTGGTGAGTATGTGGTTTTTATGAATAAAACTGGGTTATTTGATTTATTGTCAAACCACATCATTGGAGATTTAACTGACTATGTAAAAGGCGTAGAAGTTGGTCTAGATTCTAATGCCAGAAAAAACAGAACGGGTACTGCAATGGAAAATATTACTGAAGCTCATTTGCAAAAATTAGGATATAAAAAAGATGTAAATTATTTTGCGCAATTTCGTGCCTCAAGAATTTTAAGGGATTATGGAATTGATGTCACGAATGTTGATGTTAAAGATAAAGCAGAAAAAAGATTTGATTTTGTAGTAAAAACTGAGTCAACAGTATACGCTATTGAGGTTAACTTTTACTCTGGTGGTGGTTCTAAATTAAATGAAACCGCTAGAAGTTATAAGATGATTGCACAAGAATCAAATAACATTCCTGGTTTTAAATTTATATGGATTACAGATGGTGTTGGTTGGTTTACAGCCAAGAATCCACTTGGTGAAACATTTGCTGTATTTGAGGAGATTTTTAACATAAATGATCTAGAGCAAGGTAAATTAAAAGAAATTTTGAAATAAAAAAAGTAAAATGACTTACTCCTAACTATAATATTATAAAGGAGTGAGTTTTTTTATGTATTCAAGTTCCATTTCTCACAAGTTTGTCTTTTTTGTTTAATTTATTAGCGACTTAGCTTCAGGCTCTAATTTCTACACCATAAATACTGATATTCTTGTGCATCATATTGGTTCAGTGATTTTGTTGGAGAAACATCATTGAACGGAAATGTTGCGTTTCTAAGAAAATAACTTGCTCTTTGTAATTAAAAATCAAGAATATATCATGTCAATGGAAGGAAACCGACGCGGACAGATTTCGGGTCACGTACGGGCTACCAAAGGCATGCTAGACATATTTGTTCTAATTCATTAATTATTAATATTGAATCAAGTAATAAATTTAAAGAATAAATCTTAATAAAATGCACAAAAAAAACTTAGTCTAATAACTAAGATTTTTTATTTTCTATTAGATTTCATTGCTTGTTCTCTTACAATGCCTTCTTTGTTCTTAATATTCACCGAACCACCGCTTTTTTCAGCCAAATCTTTTGCTCTTGCAATTGCTTCGGCTTGTGTCGCAAATGCATCTGATTTTTTAACTGATCCATGTCGACGAACAATCCACATGCCAGTTTTTTTGTTAAATAAAACAGTATAATTACTTAATAATCCCATAATCGTTCTCCTTTCATCGTTATTATTATGCAACTTCATCATACTGCTTTATCTATAATAATACAATCAAATAAACTACAATATATGGATATATCGATGGTTTTGCCAGGAAAAGTTGGCATTTTTGCAATCCAATATCAAGTAAACTAAAATTGTGCATGAACATGTCAAATTGTGGATATGTTATAATATATGGTGAAGAGAGGGTGATTTAGATGAAATTATCAGGAAGAACTCCATTGCTTAGGGCAATCAACCTAGAAAAAAAATTACAAATTAAACAAATATATATTAAATTGGAGGGAGCGAATCCAACTCATCATAAGAATGCCCGAATAGCAGAAGTGTTATGTAAGGATGCTGTGGCACATAAAAAGACAATTATCTTAGCCGACGGAACGAATGCTTACATTAGAGCACTTGATTATTTTGCCAACGAAAATGATTTAAAGATAATTATTCCAAGGTTCAGCAATGAAACTTGGAAGACATTTCGTTTTGATCCAAAATCCATATTAGATGCAAGAAAACAAAATAGACTCAATAAAATGGATTACATGCAACTCTTAGCAAAAACTAATAATTATTATCTTGCCGTTGAAGGCTATACCAATAAGAATATCTCTTTAATGGCTCTTGAAGAATTAACGAAAGAAATCATTGAGAAGAAAGAGAAGATTGATACAGTAAATACCCAATTTAATCATGGATATACATTGACTAGTATGTATAATGTATTTTTAAGAGAGTGGATTGAAAAGGAAAAATCATTTCCAAAGATTTATTGTGGTATAAATTCTAAAAACGAATTAAAAACAGAATCACTTGGACATGATACTGTTTCCTATATGCAAAAAAATCAAAGTTTACTAGATTCTTCAAATAGAGCACTTCAGGAAAGTTATGGAAAAACCATTACGGTAAGTGAAGAAGAATTAAAGGAAGCAAAAAAACTATTGAGATTTGTTGAGCAGATTAAAGTATCAGTCGAAAACGCTTATCCAATGGCTTCGTTCTTGTCACAAGTAAAAGCTGGGGATGTTAATAATGGTACACATATTATTATTTTAGATGATGCCAGAAGTCTGATAGATATTGAACAAATAATAGATTTTCAACCACATACGAAAGAACAGATTCTATCAGTAGCGAAGAAGTACTTAGCAGAGTATTCAGATCCATTGATTGAAATGAAAGACGCACTAAATAATGCAATCAAAAAAGGATATGTTTTGCTAGCTAAACAAAATGAAACTATCTTAGGGGTATGCATTATTGTCAACATGCAGTTTGATGATTTTATACCAACATATCATTTAGCCTATATTGGAACCAGTACGGATTACAAAGGCAGAGGAATTGGAACAGAATTAATTAAACGTGCAATTGATATTACAGAAGGAAAACTATCTTTACACGTAGATTTAGATAATAAAGGTGCTAAGATACTATATGAGAAAATGGGATTTAAACACGTATATAATCGAATGATTTTTTATGGAGAATAATCAAATGTTATGATATCATATACTTACAAAACCATATATTTAATTATTGGCACTACTCGACATAGATTAATAGTTTACATTCATGAATTAAAATAGAAAAAAATGATGAGAAAGCGACGATATAAATGAGAAAGAAAATAGAAAAATCAAAACCAAATATAATTTTAGTCGTATGTGATGATTTGGGATATGGTGATATTGGTTGTTTCGGATCAACTCGAAGCAATACACCTGTTTTGAATCAAATGGCTAAAGAAGGAATAAAACTGACTGATTTTCACGTTGTATCCCCAGTATGTTCGCCTAGCAGAGCGGGAATAATGACAGGATGTTATCCGCAAAGAGTAGGCCTTGGAAGAGGTGAAAGTTTTTGCGTTTTGCTTCCAGGAGACAGTATTGGAATTAATCCCGAGGAAGTTATTTTGCCAAAAGTCATGAAGCAATCTGGTTATGTAACAAAAATGATTGGTAAATGGCATTTAGGCGATCAACCGCCTTTTTTACCTGCCAATAATGGGTTTGACTCATTTTTCGGGCTGCCCTATAGCAATGATATGTGTTATTATCATCCCGCACTACGCGTTACTTTTCCGCCTTTACCATTGATGCGGCAAAATGAAATTATCCAAAAGGACCCCAAACAAGGTTCTTTGAATGAAGAATATATCCGCGAAGCAACAACATTTATCAATGAAAATCATGACAAACCGTTTTTTTTGTATTTGGCACATATGTATGTGCATTGGCCGTTTTATCCGCCACAATCGTTTCTAGAATCAGCAGATGGAGATCGATACCGAGCTGAAGTTGAATTTATTGATTGGGGTATGGGAGAAATCCGTTATGCGCTTAAACAAAATAACATTCAAGATAACACAATCGTTATCTTCACTTCTGACAATGGTGGTGTTTTACAATACGGAAGTAATGGGCCCCTGCGTGGCCAAAAAGGTTGGATTTACGAAGGCGGAATGCGAGTTCCATGCATTATTAATTGGCCAGGAAAAATCAAAAGCGAGGAAGTCATTGACTCACTTACAACAACGATGGATCTATTGCCTACATTGGCCACTATTATAGGCGTCAAATTACCAAAAGACAAGAAAATTGATGGATTCGATATTTCTGAACAATTGCTGGCTCGACGTCGTTTCCCAGAGGGTAGGGTGTTGTGTTATTATCACGATAATGTTTTACTTGCGATTCGAAAGGGAGATTGGAAATACATTATTCCTACAAATGAACTTTTTAACTTGGAAACCGATCTTGGTGAAAAAAACAATTTAGTAAAGGATAATCCAGATAAGATTGATGAGTTGTTGGAAATAGCTGAACAATATCGAACTGAACTTGGTGATGGACAACGAATCGGAAGTGGAGTTCGTGCGCCTGGAAAAGTAGAAGATCCAAGATTATTATTTGAACTTGATCCAAGCGTTGATTATACAGCAGAATATGAATAGCACATCAGGAATCACAATTCTGGTAAAACCTGTTTCTTCTAAATGTAACCTTGCTTGTTCATATTGCTTCTACAAAGATGCGGTCAAACATAGAAATTCTCAAAGTGAAGCCACTATGGACTCTGAAATATCAACTGATTTAGTAAAACAAGCATTTTCTATAGAAGAGAGCTTTGTATCTTTTATATTTCAAGGTGGAGAACCATTACTTGCTGGGTTGGACTATTATTACAATTTTCTTCGGTTAGTCAAGAAATATAATATCAAGAATATTCCTGTTTTCTATTCGATTCAAACAAATGGAACCCTCATTACCGATGAGTGGATCCATTTGTTTCAAACCAATGACTGGTTAGTTGATCTCTCTTTAGACGGATGTCAGGAAGATCATGATTTTTCTCGCTCGGATAAATCAGGAAAAGGAAGTTTTCTTGATGTAATGAAGGCAATAAATGCATTAAAATTAGCGAAAGTCAATTATAATATTTTAGCGGTTGTCACGAGCGAAAATTACCAAAACATTAGTAATACTTACCGTTTTTTTAAAGATCAAGGCTTTACGCATCTTCAATTTATTTCATGTCTTGATTTTCTAGATAACGATAATATTTTGACATTATCTCCTTTACAATGGGCCGCTTTCCAAATTGAATTATTTGATTTATGGTATAAAGATTGGATATCAGGAGAATATACAAGCATTCGTCATTTTGATAATTATATTAATCTAATGAATGGCTACTCTGCTGATAGTTGTGCTCAAAATGGAGTATGTGGGTCTTATTTTGTTTGTGAAAATGACGGTACCATTTACCCATGTGATTACTTTTGTTTAGATGAAACAAAACTGGGAATGATTCAAGAAGACACTTTGCAAGACATGCAAAAAAACGATAAATACCAACAATTTTTAGCGGAGTCACTCTTGATAGAGACATATTGTATCTCTTGCCCCTACTACAGCGTATGCCGAGGCGGATGCAAGAAAGATAGAACCGCGGATTTAAATGCTAATTACTATTGTGAAGGATATAAAATATTCTTTAAAGCAGTTTGGAGTCGGATGCAAATGATTTCTAAGCAGGCAAGAAACGGCTATGCCGGAAGAACTCATGACAAATAAATATATATTTATTGATCTTGGAGTTTCTATAATCCGCGCTTATTAAGTTGTAATATATTTGGCTTGGTATGTAAATTAAACAGACGGGTATTATACGATATGTATAGACTAAAGAGTTGCAACTAAAATTGTTACAACGAGCCATATCACAAATCATCGATAGAAATGCTTAAATTGAGTTGGACAGCGTAAAAAACTGAATACGATGTATCATCCCCCTTCTCTTGCAACGCTTTGTTGGTTTTTTTATGATAAAATTTCAAATAATAAAACTCTTACGTTACTAATATGAGAGAATATGCTATCATAAGAGAAGAATCCATGGATGTTGTATTGAATTTGCTGATTCAAGAAGACCTCCATATATTAAGGAGATAACCCATATGGCATTGTTGGACAAAATCAAAAGAATGTTTCAAAAGAAAGCTCCCGTTAAGGAACATCTAATCTACCGCACTGTATCGCTTGCGGAAATCGAAAAAAAATATGAAGCAGACGATTTTGTAACCGCTGCGAAAGATTTGAAAACACTCCTGGATTTCTATGGAAAGCGAAAGAACAAAAACCATAAGTTCAAAGGGCGGGAGTTCATCGATTTTATCCTCAGTTCAAAGCACAAGGACCTCAAGAACGCCGGATTTATGCATTGGCAGAATTTAGCTCAGATTATTCAGGCAAACCATGCGAAAGTCTATCCATATTACAAGAAAAAACTAAGAGATGCCCTCGATTTCTTCTCAAAGGAGATTCGCGATTTGAATGTCATTTCAATGCATCTTTAATTCTTTCAATCTTCACAAACAAAACGGTCCAAAGGCGTAGCCATTGGATCGTTTTTTATATTATGATGATGCAAAGATATTGTTATCTGTCCAGAACTCAAATTGAGTTTATATTTAACAAAGAAAAAAATATAACTCCGTATTGTGTTTCACACACTACTGTGATATTCTATTATAGTGTAAAACACAACAAGGGTGAATTTATGAAGAAAATGCTGCTCGAACACAAAAGCAAATTTGTATTGTACATAGTTGCTTGTTTATTCCCTGTAGTCAGGAATCTAGCACAAATCGTAATCGTTTCTCTAATTTTTGAAATTGTGCAAAGAAACTCGATGTCCTTTTTTTACATGGTACTCATCATTTCGGTTGTATATATTGCCTTTGATGGAGTTTTTTTTGTGATTTCAAGATTGATGCGAATCTCTTATATGAGAGACATCTTGCTATCGCTTAGAATCAGGGCTTTTGATAAGATCATTAAGATGAGCTACAAGCAATTTAATAAACAATCCAGGGATGTATATGCCTCCAATTTGATTAATGACATCAACACTTTTGAAAACACGTTTTTTGTATCATTGATCAATTTCATCTTCCGGTGTGCCCTGTATGTTTCAGTAATGGCGATTCTGGCCTTTATCAATTGGCAGTTGGCACTGATCATCTTCGGAGTATCTATATTTGTATTGGTGGTTTCGAAGCTTTTTGAAAAGAAGACAGTTTCCTTGCAAAAAGAAGTATCGACAGCCAATGAACAATTTACCGTAAATTCATCCAATGTCTTCACCGGATTAGAAATTTTGAAACTGAACAATATGGAAGAAGCCTTCTTGAAAAAAAATAATAAGCAAATTGTGAAATTAGAAGGCAAGAAGTATTCTTATAATGTGTTTACTGCGTTTCAACTGAATTTTAATGCGACCATCGGCTATTTTGTTTTGATCGGACTCATCGTTTTCCTGATGTATCAAACCCAAGTTGGGGTTGGATACGGAGAGATGATTCTGACGATTCAACTGGCATCCTCGGCAATCTTCCCGTTGGTGAATTTGTTTCCCCTCGTGAATGTCTTAAAGTCCTCAAAAGCAATTTTTGAAAAGATTACCAATGAGGAAGTTGCTATTGAAGCAGAAGAACCTCTCAAACCTTTTGTTTTCAAAAACAAAATCGATGTGAATCAAGTCAGTTTCGCCTATGATGACACCCCCGTGTTTAAATCAATCCATTTTTCATTGGAAAAGGGGAAAAAGCACTTGGTCAAAGGGCCATCAGGTGCCGGAAAGTCTACTCTCTTCAAACTCTTATCACATATGATTGATGATTACGAGGGAAACATTGTTGTCGACGGAACCAATATGAAATTGATTTCTTCGACATCTTTCAATGAAAAAGTGTCTTATGTTTATCAAGACGTGTTTCTCTTTGAAGCAACCTTAAAAGATAACATAACCTTATTTAAACCATATTCCGACAAAGAGGTGTTTGAAGCTTGTAAGAAAGCGGGATTACTTGAATTCGTGGATTCCCTGGAAAATGGCATTCACACCCTTATTTCAGAAAATGGTAAAAATCTGTCCGGAGGCGAAAGACAAAGAGTGTCGATTGCGAGAGCTCTTTGTAAAAAAGCCGAGATCCTATTTATTGATGAAGCAACGTCTTCACTCAATGAAGAACTTGGCAGGCAAATCGAGAAAACAATCTTGGATCTTGATGCCACTGTCGTTGCGATCAGCCATAAATATTTTGAAGGAATCACAGATAAATATGATGTTGTCTTAGAAATCAAAGATGGATATTTGACAAAATTTGATGGCATTCAATACTTTTCAGAGGTAGCGCTATGAAAAAGAAGATACTATATTTTAAAAACCTCTATCTCGCACTAATCATCTTTATTATGTTTGCATTTATCAACTTCAAACTATCTTTTGCCATGTATGATTTGATAAATATCGCCCTAGAAGGACTATGGGATCAATTTCTTGACCAAGCGAAATTCGTGATGCTCTATGCATTCCTATTATTGCCTGTCAATCTGATCACTTCTTTTGTCAAAAGCTTTGTGGTAAAAGATGTGATGGTCCATATGAAGGGTGACTATATCAAAAAGGTGTTTCAAAAAAATATCAGCGAGTTTCAAAACGAAAACAATGCATTGTATGTATCTGCTTTGACCAACGATTTCAATCTCATTGAAAAAGATTATGTGGAACAGATCATCAATATGCTTGAAGGATTTATTAATTTTGCGACCGCAATCTTAATTATCTTCTTGATCAATCCGCTGATTCTCTTGCTTGGAGTCGCGATGATTGGACTCAATGCCATTATTTCCGTTCTATCATCCAAACCAATTAAAAAGCATAACAAAGAGCGTTCTGAAATGATGTCAAAGTATGGCGGCTTTATCAAAGAAGTGCTTTCCGCTTTTCATATTATTAAAACGAATGATTTGGAGTCTAGAATCACAGGAACCTATCAAGGGGAAAGCAAGAAAATACAAGATAAGAAATTTATCATCGACCGAATTATGTCTTATGTCTATGCTATTCAAAACATGAATTTTACCATCACCTTTTTTGGACTCATGTTTTTTGTGTCTTTCTTAACACTGAAAGGTGTCATCTTGTTTTCAGGAGTTGTCGTTGTGGCGCAAAACATTGACAATATTATCGGACCGGTTGCCCAGTTCTCTGAGGCCTTACCAAGAATTCTCTCTGTGAAATCACTATTCGTCCGTATCGAAGATACTCTAAAAAACCAATCTGTTTATGAAGAAACCCAATCATTTGGCGGACTGACAGATAAGATTGAATTTAAGGGTGTATCCTTTTCATATGGAGAGAATGTGGTTTTGGACAATGTTGATCTGACTTTTGAAAAAGGCAAAAAGTATTTGGTGGTTGGACCAAGTGGCGGCGGGAAGTCCACCGTGCTTCGACTGTTAAGAAAATACTTTTCTCCTAAGGAAGGATCCATCCTCATCGATGGAGTAGATCTCATGGATATTCAGAAAATGGACTACTTTTCCAAGATTGCCAATATCGAGCAACAGATTTTCCTGTTTGAGGAGACCCTAAGAAACAATCTTACGCTCTATAAAGATTTTAGCGAAAAAGAGATCTGGGATGCAATTGACCGGGCAGGGCTACATGAATTTGTCGAAGCTCATACTGACGGGCTTGAACGAATGATTCTTGATAATGGTAAGAACATTTCGGGAGGCGAGAAAAGCCGCATTGCGATTGCAAGAGGTCTACTTAACAAAGCCGACATCATCTTTTTAGATGAGGCATTTGCTTCGTTGGATTATGCTAAAGCTAGGGAAATAGAAGAACGGTTATTGGCTTTACAGGGTGTTTCGGTCGTGAATGTAAGTCATGTGATAATCGAAGAGAATAAAGACAAATACGACGAAATTGTTTATGTGAAGAATCAAAAAATCACTTGCATCCCATCACAAGCAATTCAAAATGATTGAGATTTTGGACTCGTTTTTGAAATGAACCCCATTTCGAAGACAGAATAAAAAAAGAGGTAAATAATGGATTAAGATTCTAGAAGACGATAAACTGTCTTCTAGTTTTTTTGTATTTATATTCTCGATAAATATTGATTGAAAATAAATAGCAAATTATACCATGGTTACATGATATAATTTGCTTGTGAAAGTGTTAGAAATAAAGTAATATCTATATTTTTATAATAATATTTGACAGGATATTCGTGATCTGAAACTATATTATAAATTGTATTTGAAAGGAGGGTAAACTTATGTTATTATCCATTGCTCAAATCATTGTTGCTGCGGCGGCTATAATTGTATTAATCTTTGCATACTTTAAGAACAATGCACTAGCAAAATTATCAGCATTTGTTATTTTAGCCGCAATTCTTATAGCACAATTATTTAATGGTCTTGCAGGGCTTATTTCTAGCGTTGATTTTCTAAATTTCTTAGAAAGTATTTTCAAAGGTATTGCCGATCTGATAATATACGCAGAATTAGTAGTCCTGGTTTTACTTATGTTTTTTAGTAAATTCAAATCTAAAGAAATAGTGTTGAACGTGTCTTTAATAGTCTATATTATCTTAGTATTGCTAATACAGTTTGGAGTGTTTAACTAATAGTTTTTAACACAAAAAGATAACAATATTTAAGAACAAAGAAAGCCGGTTAAATATAACCGACTTTTTTATATATATCATATTGATTATACGCCCTTATTAATAACCAAACGATTATTATTGAATCAACAGCCAAATAAGGAACGCCAAATCGAAATCTCATTATTTTACAAATAAATGTAAAAAATACTTGACATAATGTAAAAAATAGTATATATTCAGGGCGAACAGAGGTGAAAGAAATGAATGTATCATATAAAAGATCGATAGCTACCAGTTTAATTTTTGGCATTTTGTTTTGTTTTCTAGTCACATTTTTTGCTGTTGTTGGGCCTGAACACTATTTAGAAGGGAAAATATATTTAGTCATTAGTTCTGCTTTGGTTTTGATTTCTTGTCTAGCATTTGTTTTAATGTTATTGCTTACGAATAAGAAAGAAAATATCGTTGATGAGAGAGATAGTGTTATCCAAAAGAAAGCATCTAGCGTTGGATTAATAGTATCTTTAATGTACGTATTTTTGTTATCAATTGTTTTATTCATTACTTATCGTGATGAGGGAGTATTAAATGTTTCTTGGACATGGTTCATCGCATATTCTACCTTTGCCTTTGGATACTTTTGTACTAGTTTAACCCATGTATTTTTCTATCACTATGAGGGATAAAAATGGATAACAAAATAAAATATCTAAGAGCACTTCATAATATGACTCAAGAAGATTTAGCGCAAGAAGTTGGGTGTACAAGGCAAACCATAAATGCGATTGAAAAGAACAAGTATACACCGAGTTTATTGTTAGGATTTAAAATAGCCGAAGTACTTTGCTCACTGATTACAGATGTATTTATATATAGTGAAGGACAAAATAATCCCTAGAAACAATATTTATAATAATTATTCCTTAATTATCGAAATATGTCACAAGAGGAATTAGCAACACTACTTAATGTAAGCCGTCAAACCATCAGTTAAAGGGAAACATCACTTAACCGAATTTTAGTATGTCCAACACAAGAAAACATACAAGAAAACATACAAGATAATTGATGTTTTCTTTTTATTTTGATATAATATAGATAGATAAAGGAAGTGATTATTTTGGAATATAAGCCACCATACAATATTACCTCAAAAATGATAGACTATGTATCTACTATAATGAAGCTTGTAGGACAATTGTCTAGTGGGAGTGGTTTGGATAATAAACCCAAACTTAGAAGAACAAATAAGATTAATTCTATTTATTCATCTTTGGCTATTGAGAATAACAAATTAACAAAAGAACAAGTCAAAGATATAATTAACGGGAAATTAGTCATCGGGGCAAAAAGAGATATTGTAGAAGTAAAAAATGCAATTAAGTGTTATGATGATATCCTTAAAATTAATCCTTATAAAATTGACGACTTATTAAAATATCATGGAATAATGATGGAAGGCTTGATTGATGATGCGGGCAAATTAAGAATAAGTCAAGAAGGTGTATTCGATGGCGACAAAGTTATTTTTATAGCTCCAGCTGCTGTTCGAGTTCCTGAGTTGATTAGTCATTTATTTGATTACTTAAATAAAGATAATGAGAATATATTGGTTAAATCATGTGTTTTTCATTATGAATTCGAGTTTATACATCCTTTTTCAGATGGTAACGGTAGAATGGGAAGGCTATTTCAAACTTGTTTACTTGCATCAAAAGAAGAGATATTTGCATATCTTCCTATCGAATCAATTATCAAAGAGAGGCAACAAGAATACTATGACGTAATAGCCTCATGTAACAGAGTGGGAAATTCGAATATTTTTATTGAGTTCATGTTGGATGCCATATTAGAAACGATTAATAGAACACTATCTTCTTCAAAGGAAGATGCAACTGGATTAAGCATACAAATGAAGAGACTTTTATCAATTATGGAAGATGATACTCCGTATACTACAAGGGAACTGATGGAGTTGCTTAATATAATATCTCGAGCTTCATTTAAAAAAAACTATTTGGATCCGGTATTAGAGTTGGGTTTGGCAGTAATGACTGTACCAGATACTCCCAAAAGCAGAAATCAAAGATATGTCAAAGTTAAATAAACCTTGATTTCAATGTAATCATATATATATCTCACTACTTGGATTAAAAAAAACATGCTACTTTCACTTGAATTCATCTGTCAATTGTACTACAATGAATTTGGAGGGGGTATCTCTATGAAAATAGCAGTTAAAATATGCAAAGGCTTGATCATTCTGCTCGGAACTTTCATCATATTTATGGCTTTTGATTCATTTGATGGTACTGATTCCTTTTGGAATATGGTGCTAGAGTTTCTAATGAACTCCTTACCTGGCATTGTTCTTATCGTAATCACAATTTTACTATGGAAAAAAGAATTGATTCTCGGAATCATTTTGATTGCAGCTGGAATCGGGTTGTTCTTCCTGTTTAAACTGTATCGAGATTTTGATGAAAAATGGATTACATTCCTGATTGTTGAGGTTCCATTGATGGGATCGGGCGGATTACTTATCGCATACAAAAAAAAATAAACTCCGACTCAATATCATAAAGAGAGATTGTCCGTTGACAATCTCTCTTTTTAAATCTACACTAAAGTCATTTTACTGTGCATGAATATAACTGAATGATATTGAATACCGAAAATCAATGGAGTAAAATGATAGTGGACGGATTAATTTTTATTGTCACCTGGAGGGATTATATATGTTTAGACCTTTAAGAAGAATCGATAAACAAATGCCCTATGAAGAATCGGTTGCCTTACTGAATAGAGGAAGAGAAGGAATACTTGGAACCTTGGGCGATCATGGATATCCATATACTGTCGTAGTAAATTATGTTTATTTCCAAGATAAGATCTATTTTCATTGTGCTAAAGAAGGCCATAAAATAGATAACATCAACAATTACAATAAAGTATCATTTTCGGTATATGACAAGGTAGAAATAGTTGGTGAACAGTTAAATACTCATTATCAGAGTATTTTGGTTTTTGGGAAAGCTAAAGTCATCCCCGCTACCTTAGAAATATTATTGGCAATAATTCACAAATATAGTGATTTGGAATTAGACAAGGCTACAAAATATATAGAAAAAGAAATTATGGATACTGCAATTGTGGAAATTGAAATAGAATATCTATCAGGAAAAAAAGGATAATAATATTCAGTTTGAGAAAAGAAAAAAACCATGCTAAGGTTAGTGCATCAGCACTAATCTTTTTTCTTGGCAATTCATAAGATTAATGTAGAGAAATAACTAATTATTGCGTTATAGTTACGGACCCATTTTTGCTTCAGCTTCCTTGCGGAGTTGCGAACTTGGCTAAAATGTGCTATAATATTTAAGTTGAAATACATATTTTATTAACAAAGAAGGCTAAATAAGGAGACTATTGATATGCATAATATTAAGTATATACATGACAAGAATTTTGAATATAATAAAGAATTGATAAGCGCACTGCACGCCTATAATAAAACCCAAACCGGATATAGAGAGAAAGACAGTCGTGACTTTTATGTCTTTGAAGATGATATATTAGTTGGCGCTTGCCATACCTTACAAGCTTCTGACTGGTGCAAAATTAAGCGAATCTATTATAAAGACATCGATGTTCTCAAAGCATTGATGAATGATGTAAGAAAGTTTTACCGAGGCAATGTTGAAGGCATTCAGTTTAATTCAGTACTAGAACAAAGAGCACTTGATTTTGAAAAAATCGGCTTTAGCGTTCATGGCGAGTTAAATGAAATGCCAAGTGGCAACAAGAATATCTTTTTGTTGGACAAAGATCTGGATCACCTTGAAATAAACAAAGACTATCAAATGAAATCGTCTAGCGAGCCGATTCCAACATATGATGCCGTGTTAAAAGAAGAAGTCAAAAAAATCAGGGAAAGTCTAGATTTTTCGACAGAGAAAATTGATTTGCAGTATGTTGTGCTTGACAATGATCAATTTGTCGGCGGGATCTATGGCAATTTCCAATATGAGTATTTATTTATCAATGTATTGTTTGTAGACAAAAAATACAGAGGAAAAAGAATCGCATCGAAATTGATGCATATGATAGAATCAGAAGCGCTCACGCGGGGCGTGACTAACATGTATTTGACGACATTCGAGTTTCAAGCATTGGATTTCTATAAAAAAAGAGGCTATGAAGTTGTAATGACGATCGAAGACTTTCCCAAAGGGTTTGCGGAATATACCCTATATAAAAAAATGAAACAAGGTATCAAATTAAATATAGCGGCATAGAATAAAAATACAAGCATCATTCATTTGCTTTTATAGTGTACATTTATATTAAAATCTGATCATTTTCAAAATACGTAAGGTCTACCATATGATAACAAAACATATTTGTTGGGAATCTAAGAAATATGTTTTTAATATTGTTTTCAATGCCATATTTCTGTCATTAATAAGACTATTTAGTATTATGCATTTATGTAATCCGTTTAGAAACATTTTCGATTAGCCGTACCACAAACAATAGCAACTAATGATATATACATAATAAAAAAGCAGACTTTTGGAGTGATCCTTAGTCTGCTTTTTTGTTTTATCATTTTTTAATGTTCATGTAACAACCAAATATGTAGTGGTCTTCACCGAAGTATAGGTCTTCTGAGCGGAATGTTCCTATATAGTCTTTTCCTAACATATTATAGATATCATTACTCATGTAAAAATCATGTATTTTGCCTAACAAGTTTTTACCATCAAATAAGTATGAAGCTTGGACAGGAGTTGCATAGTTACCGTCAGCATTAAATTCACCACCAGCGGCAACCATCACGAAGATTGCTTTTTTACCATTCAGTACTTTTTGAATATCTGTACTGTCGACGCTTGGTTGTATATCGGCAAATCCAAGGGCTGGAACATCATCGTATCCGCCAGTTGCTGAACCTGTGTGTTCTAAGTTGAATTTTACGGAGTTCTTTTTATCAGTAAATACCCGTTTTAAAACCCCGTTTTCAATCAGTGTTACTGAATCATTTTCTTTTGTTACACCTTCTGTATCAAAGAAGACTGAATAGGATGTTTTTGGGTTTTTGTTTTGTGTGACGGTTAATTTTTTATTAAATAGTTGTTCTCCTATTTTATTGTCAAAAAGTGATGCTTTGTTTCCGTATGTTTCACCATTTAATTGTTTGATTAGGAAATTTCCTAATGAATCTGGACTATGGAAGAATACGGGTACTTTTTCTTCATTAGGTAAATCTACCTCATTACGTTCTGCTTGTAGTTGTTTTTTTGTGAAAGATAGGAATTTATCTAAATCTAAATTTCTACCTTCCCACCCGATAAAAGTATCAAATAAGTTTGAACTACTTTTTGCTTTTACGACAATAACAAGTTCTATATACTCATCTTGGTATCTTAGATCTAGTCCTTCTGTGTTTTCAAATTTATTGTCAACTTCTATTGTTTTTATTGATTCACTAAAGATAAAATCATCGAACTCTTGGTTTAATGAGTCTAAAACGCGCTCAGTTAGTTTCATTAAATCAAATTCACTATAGTGGGTTTCTGTATAGTTTCGATGATCTTTTTTATTTGATTCTAATGCATATGGGTAGGGAATATTAGAAGATAGGTTGTCGATTGCTTGCTTCGTCAGTTCTTCAGCCAATGAAGTGCCCACTGCACCTGAAATCCCTATTTTACCATCGCGAAATACACGGATGGCATTTCTTTCAATATTTTTAACTCTGATAGAGTTTATTTGAGATGCTTGTAGTTTAATAGAAATTTCTTTTCTTCTGATGCTGATTTTTTCTTTTTTCATAGTATATCCTCCTACATTACGTGGAGTTTGCGAACCAAAGTATATGGCCCTCCAAACCCAACAGGAAGCGGGAATTGTTCCATTTTACCGCATCCGCCACCAACAAAACTTAGAAGTTCAAATTCTTCACTAACTGCATCTACTTTTTGAAGTGTTTCAAAAACGTTTCCAGTTATTACTGAAAGCTTAATTGGTGTAGTAATTTCTCCGTTTTCAATTTTGTATGCGCGTGATGGCGCAATCGTAAATGTACTCATTCCTGAACCGTGCTTAATTGTATCAACAAAGACACCATATTTTATTCCTTTAACGATATCTTTTAATGGAGTAGTTCCTTTGTCTATGTAAGTTGTCGTCATTCTGACAATGGGTTCGTATTCAAAGTTGATCGATCTCGCATTACCGGTCGGGCTTTCTTCAAGAGCTGCTGCCGTAGCAATGCTATGAAGACGATCTGTTAAGATTCCATTTGTGATGATGTTTGTTTTTTTGCCTTTTGTCCCTTCATCATCAAATGGTACATATCCATTGCCGGTGATAGTTCCATCATCGATTATGTTTAAAAGAGATTGTCCTACTTGCTTTCCAAGAGTCCATTCTTTTTTCATGGCTTCATCGCCAACCATAAAGTCTGATTCGCTTTTGTGACCAAAACTTTCATGGGTAAAGATGCCTGTAGCAAGTGGTCCCATTAAGACAGGATATTCACCTGGTTCAAATGATTCTGCATTTTTAATAAATTCAATGTTTTTTGTAATTTCTTTCTTAAAAAATGGTGTTTTTTCTTTTAACTTAGAAAAGGTAACTTTTGCAACTGAAGATGAAAATTCGTTTTTATTATTCTTATAGGCACATTGCATACGCAGACAAATACCACAAGTTTGTTTATCAAATTTAATATTGGTTCCCTTTGAGGTGTAGATTTCTTTAATAGTTACATCATCTACATAAAATACATTCGTCGTTTTGATGATTTCATCTGTACATAAATCAGATATTTCTTTAACTAATGTGTCTTTATGATCCAATGGTACATCTTTTAATGAGTTTTCTTTATATTGAATAAGCTCTTCATTGTTTACTTCATACATTTTGATGTAAGGGTGATCTTCAATCTTTGGATTTGGGGTAGCCATACTCGCTAAAGTATCAATTTGATCTTGAATTTGATCTAAATTTGTTAGTGAAGCATAGTACCATCGTGTCCCATCAAAAACACGAATAAATGCTCCTTTGTTTAAACGTACTTTTTGTTCTTGAAGGTCGCCATTTTTATAGGTGATTCTAGTTGTGAAGCGATCTTCAATACGTACATCAACATACAATCCTTTTGGATAATTAAACATATTTACCTCCTTTTGTTTTTAAAACCATTAACTATATTTTATCATATTCTTGTAATTAATCAAATAAATGTAAATGTAAACAAAAATGGTAAATTATTATAGAAGTATACAATGGGTACTTGAGTTATCATTACACGCAATAACAACTTGTAACTAAAAATGTCACATAGTAATATGTTTAGAATAATAAAGGCCAAGTGTTTATCAGGATATGAAAAAAAACTTATGATAATAAATCCATTCAAAATAGATATATTTAACACGTATTGATTCTTTTTTATAATAAAAAACAATTTAATGTAAAAAGTATTTGACATTATGTAAAGAGTAATATATAATGTGTGTATAAAAACATACATCAATAAGGAGATTAAAATTATGTCATTTCAAGAGAAAAAAACAATCGTATCAATTATGTCAGGCGTTATCGTACTCGCAGCATATTGCATTTATGCCTTCACTAAATTAAATTCAGGATCTATTTTGCTAGGCAACATGCAGTTTTGGGCTATCACAATGCTCATATTTATTGGAATAGGAATTGTTTTGACGATTATCATTCAAATTCTCTTTCATATCTTATTTGCGATTTCAGTTGCCATTAAGAATAAAATTAATGACGAATCATGTGATGAAAAAGATATTGAAAAAATCATCAATGTTGAAACGAAAGAAGATGAAAGAGATCGTCTGATTGAACTTAAATCGATGCGTTTCGGATATGCTTTCGCAGGGATGGGTTTCGTCGCAGGACTAGCTGTCTTGGCATGGAATGGGCACCCAGCAATTATGCTTAATGTCATGTACCTTTCCTTGTTGGTCGGCACTTTGATAGAAGGATTCGTTCAACTATTCCATTATCATAGGGGGTATTAAGATGTCTTCAAAATTAGTCATAAATAACAACATTCGCAAGCTTCGATTTTTTGCGAATGAAATGACCCAGCAACAACTTGCTGAAAAAGCAGGAATTTCACGTCAAACAGTTGTCGCGATCGAAGCGGGAAAATATTCTCCAACTTTGGAACTTGCTTTCAAAATCGCGCTTGCTTTTGGAGTTTCTATCGGAGACGTATTTGATTGTGAAGCGTTGGAGGCGAAGAAATGAGAGCGGTCCTTTACGAAAAGAGTAACTCGCAGAATCAATTGATTCTCCAAGAAATCAATAAACCAATGCCCGGGGCAGACGAAGTCCTTGTAAAAATCTATTCCACATCAATAAATGCTGCGGACTATCGTTCCGTGAAGATGAGAATCATTCCAAAAAACAAGATCTTCGGAGCGGATATCGCAGGAATAGTCGAGGCTTGTGGCGAAAATATCAATCGACTCAAGCCAGGAAACAAAGTTTTTGGCGATATTCTATCATGTGGTTTTGGAGGATTTGCTGAATACGTCTGTGTTCCTGAAAAATACCTTGCGATAATTCCAAAAGGAATTTCCTTCACGAAAGCTTCGGCACTCCCCATGGCATCTCTTACCGCTTTGCAGGGAATGCGGGATAAAGGAAATATCGCCAAAGGAATGAAAGTGCTGGTCCATGGAGCGGGAGGAGGAGTTGGAACATTTGCCGTCCAACTAGCCAAGTATTTTGGCGCAGAAGTCACAGCCCTTTGCGGAACAGGAAACGTTGATTTGATGAATCAGCTTCATGCTGACCACGTGATTAACTATAATTTTGAAGATTTTTCGCAATCTAAAAAACGTTATGATTTGATTCTTGCAGTACACGGGAATCACAGTGTAAGGACATACTTTCGTGCACTGACCTCCCGTGGAATAATGGTGATGATGGGGGGATCCTTGTCGCAGCTATTCAAAGCCATGCTATTTGGATGGATATTCTCGCTCGGGAAAAGAAAGATCCGATTTCTTGCCGCAAAAGCTTGTGTAGAAGATTTAGAATATGTCATCAGCCTGGTATCAAGTGGAGAAATTATGCCAATCATTGATCGTGTATTTCCGCTTGAAGAAACTTCGGAAGCCATGAAATACGCGGGATCCTCCCATTCAAAAGGAAAAGTTATCATCGAAATTAATCATGATGATGTAAATTATGAATAGAATAGGCTCCACTTAACAAACCGTTTTAAAAGTAACTGATCCAGAGCACAGAATATACATTAAATAACAAAGCTTTTTATTAGCTTTGTTATTTTTGAATGAGGTTATTGAATCTCGTTATCTTTTTCTTCAATATATGTAATAAATATATCAATAGAAGCGTCAATCACAGCTTTTTCGATGTTGTCGATAGTATCATTTGGAGTATGATATACATTTGCCCGTTCTAGATTACTCCAAGGCATAGCCAACATCGTGGTTGCCTTCACACCTTTTTTTGCCAGCTCTCCCGCATCCGTACCTCCAGTGAGGAATGCAATCGGTTTGTGAGTAGCGGGATAGTTTTTCTTTTTTGCAATTGCCACCAAATCTTCGGCCAATTCAGTGCTTAATGCAACAGAACAGTTTATATCGCTGGTCAGGAAAAATAAGTCCTTGAGGAAATACAGACAATCAGCATTCAATAAATATGTCGGTATTTTCTTGAAGTCATCCGCATGCTTTTTCGCATATGCGCTAGCGCCTCTTAAACCTTCCTCTTCAGCATCAAAACTAGCCACAATGATTCTAGTATGTTCCAACTTGTTTTCGCTGAAATATCTTCCAATCTCTAATGCCATGGCGCTTGAAATCAGATTATCTCCTGCTCCAGGGGTGCCTTTTTTTGATGCGAAGAACCACAATTGTCCCGTGATCAGGAAACCTGCAGACGCGATAGCTTTTAACACCGTTGCTATAATTCCTGCTGGTATAAATATCAAGACAATTGAAATCAATAACAAAGCGACTATAAAAGAGATTCCTCCCGTGACTCTTAGATTGTATAATTTTGGTTGATGTATAAAAAAATTGAAGATTCTTGCGCTGTCATGGTGCCCGCTGAGGATTATTTGTTTTTTAGCTTCTTTCACGGGTTCAAGATAGCCAACAACATTCAGCCCTTTTCTTTTGGGGTATAGTGGATCGAGCATGTGTTTGTAAAAGATAAATTGAAACACTAAAATCAGAATGCTGATGATTGTGAGCAACGCCGAAACAATCGGTAGTTGTAACCATAAAAATACGATTCCGAGACAGTAACAAATCACTAAGATACGGATCCAGTCCAAAAAAGCACCCTTATGTACAACGAACTCTTCCAATTCAACTTTGTCCGCAAATCCGTTTAGACTATCTTCTAATAGATGAGCTGCTTCAATACTTGCGTCAGTTCCAGCAAGTCTGGGTCCCGTTTTCTTGATGATCTTGCTCGTCAAAGAGAAGGCCTTGTCACGAATATCTTTAATTTTATCCATATATCCACCCCATATCATTGTAAATTAATATTATTATAACAGATTCAATGCTTTTTTTGGACAATGTTTGGAACACAAACGTATCCTCTTACAGGTGGACTCAAAAAATCCGATTGCCTACTCACTCTACCGTCGCTCAAAATTTTGCGTGCTTTAGGCCATGGAATATTATATAATTAAGTTGAGTACAGTAGATATAGATAAAGAGTAAGCCATCATGCTACAATTATGTATGGGGATTTATTAACGAAATCATAAATGGCTGATAATTATTAAGTGTATTTTTCAATATGATGGAGGAAATCATGGGAAAGAAAATGGTAATAGTATTTGCGTTATTCATGCTTATATTTATTACGGGTTGTAACAACGAACATGAGGAACACGATTTTGATTTGTCGGGAGAATACATTTATGGCGATTGCGTATACATATATATGTTGTCATCCTCGACAAAAGAATATGAGACAGAGTTATATAAAGACTTGTATTATTTTGATTTTAGTAATGACACTTTGTTGTATTATTCTGACGAAGACGAATTAATAGATACTTATGAAGAAGTGGATTACAGAAGCGTTGATAAAGATTTGTATGTCGATGATGTTTTTAATTTCGGAATCAATGAATTCCTTGATTTGGTAGAATACCGATTTGACATCTATAGAAACGATCAAATAATTGGTTTCACTATCTTTCAAAGCGATACTCAAACATATATTGCAGATACGAGAATGCTTGGCGGAAGTGGAGATATCTTTACTATTTGGAGTATATTTGAGTTGATAGAAAATTAGCAGATTTTTTTCGATATGAAACTAATACTATTAAGCATATAACAGACTGAAAATATAATAAATTAAATTTCTTGCTTTTATTAAAAAATAGTGTATTATTAAGTAGACCCAATATAAATGTGAAATGAAATTTAGATAACTAAGTTACCTCAATTATTATTATACAATTTGTACAAAGTCAATAATAATAAAAGGAGGTAACAAACATGACTGGTAAAGTAAAATGGTTCAACGCTGAAAAAGGGTTCGGATTCATCACTGCTGAAAATGGAAAAGATATATTCGCTCATTTTTCTCAAATTCAAAAAGATGGATACAAAGCCTTGCAAGAAGGCGAAGCCGTAGAGTTCGACATCACTGAAGGACAAAAAGGTCCTCAAGCTTCAAACATCGTAAGTTTATAATTACACACTAAAAGCCGACGTCGGCTTTTTTTTATGCCAATTTTATGCTATAAAGCAAAGAAAAGAACTTTACATAACTTAATTTGAGTGGTAGACTAGCCATGAACAATATATCTCAGGCTTTCAAACCAACAACGATTGTAATAAATAGTAAGATTGTTGAAAGCATGCCTGAGAGTATCTCACAGATAATAAAAAATTACGCTCACAAATCATGGCTTTAGAAATTTTGACAACTTCAACATTTAAATCAAAAACAAATGTCTTGGGCTTGACTCATGTACTGATTCAGGAATTTCTGGAAATCGGGAATTATAAAGTTAAAAATCCATCGTACGCAACGTTTTACGACGTATATCGACAAATGGTCATCAATGAGAAAATATTTGAAAGCACACAATCAGAAACATGGGTAAATATTGAGAATGATTTATAAGATAAAGTGAAATACCCATTTGAATAGAAATAAAAAGCCTTGGAATAGGCTTTTAATCTTAGGGGATAATTACTTTAAAAAATTATTGGAATTAATTAAAGGAAAAGGAAACGATAAGGAGACATAACATAAAAATGAAATATTACAGTGAAATTAAAGAAATTAAATACGAAGGACCTAAGAGTTTAAATCCATTGGCATTTAAATATTATAACGCTGAAGAAGAAATATTCGGTAAGAAAATGAAAGATCACTTAAAATTCTCTATGGCATATTGGCATACCATGACCGGCTCGGGACAAGATCCGTTTGGCGGAGCCACAATGGAACGTCCTTGGGATGACGCTCACAAAGATGACTTAGAAAAAGCCAAAACAAGAGTGAAAGTCGCTTTTGAATTCATGGAAAAGCTTGGACTGGAATATTTTTGTTTTCATGACCGCGACATCGCCCCGGAAAGAGATACGTTGGCTGAAAGCAATAAAACACTTGATGAAATAGTGGATTTAATTGAAGCTGAAATGAAACGGACAGGAATCAAATTATTGTGGGGTACTGCAAACCTATTCCATAACAAAAGATATGTAAATGGCGCTGCGACGAGTCCTAACGCTGATATATTTGCATTTGCTTGTGCTCAAACAAAAAAAGCTATCGAAATCACAAAACGCTTAAATGGTTCGGGATATGTTTTTTGGGGCGGAAGAGAAGGATATGAAACTCTATTAAATACAGATATGAAGTTGGAACAAGATAATTTCGCAAGATTCTTGAAGATGGCAGTAGCCTATGCCAAGGAAATCGGATTTCTCGGACAATTTTATATCGAACCAAAACCGAAAGAACCAACAAAACACCAATACGACTATGATTGCGCAACAGTGATATCGTTCTTAAGAAAATACGGACTAGAAAAAGACTTTAAATTAAATATTGAAACAAACCACGCCACTCTGGCGATGCACACAATGAATCATGAAATACGTTTAGCCGTAGACAATGATATGCTAGGAAGCGTTGATGCTAATCAGGGCGACCTGTTACTTGGTTGGGATACCGATCAATTCCCGACAAATATATACGATACCACATTGACAATGTATGAAATACTTAGAGGTGGAGGACTAAAAACTGGAGGATTGAATTTTGATGCCAAAGTCAGAAGAAGTTCTTTTGCCAAAGAAGATCTGTTAATCGCCCATATTGCAGGAATGGATGCTTATGCGGCGGGATTGAGAAAAGCTGTCAAGTTGATGGAAGATGGTGTACTTGAGAAAAACCTTCAATTGAGATATCGTTCGTTTAACGATGGTGTAGGTAAAAAGATATTAGCCAATGAAGTCGGTTTCAAAGAATTAGAAGAATATATATTAAACAAAGCAGAATTAGATAAGAACGAATCTGGAAAACAAGAGTATTTGGAAGCGCTATTAAATCAATATATAATAGGGTAGGGAATTATATGTATATAGGTATTGATTTGGGCACTAGCAGTGTAAAAACGATTTTAGTATCGATTGATGGAGCCATTATAAAAATTGTCTCTAAAAATTACGATTTATTTTTTCCGCAGCCATCCTGGAGTGAACAAAATCCTAATGATTGGTATCTTCAAACAATTACTGCTCTAAAAGAGTTGGTTGTCGGTTACGAAGATCAAATCAAAGGCATCAGTTTTTCGGGACAAATGCATGGATTGGTCATTCTCGATGAACATGATCAAATACTGAGAAATGCAATTTTGTGGAATGACCAAAGAACCACCAAAGAAGTAGAGTACCTGAACAATGAAATTGGAATTGACAGATTACTTGAATATACTGGAAATATTGCCTTAACGGGTTTAACTGCTCCAAAAATTCTTTGGATAAAAAACAATGAACCTGAAATATATAATAAAATACACAAAATCATGTTACCAAAAGATTACCTTGTATATAAATTGTCTGGTCAATTTGTGAGCGATGTCTCTGACTCATCGGGAACATTGTATTTTGACTGTAAAAACAAACAATATAGTCCGCAAATGCTAAATATTTTGGGTATAAATTCAAGTATGCTTCCAAAAGTATTTGAAAGCTATGAAGTGGTAGGGTTGCTGACTCAGGAGCATAAAGATCTTCTGAATATAAAACAAGATGTCAAAATAATCGCCGGCGGAGGAGATCAGGCCGCCGGAGCAGTTGGTATGGGTATTGTTAACAATGGAGAATGCAGTATCAGCCTTGGAACAAGTGGAGTAATTTTTGTGTCCAGTGATATCTATAAAGTTGACAACAAAAACTACCTTCAGTCATATGCTCATGCAAATGGTAAATATCATGTAATGTCGGTGATGTTGAACGCCGCAGGCACTATTAAGTGGTGGAATGAAACAATCTTTAACGACGATGATTACAATTCATTCTATCAAAGAATCTCAGAAACTCAAATTGATGATTCTGTCTTCTTTTTGCCTTATTTGTCAGGAGAGAGATCACCAATCAATGATCCTTATGCCAAAGGAGTGCTATTTGGGTTGGCGGTTCATCACAAAAAAGCGAATATTGACAGAGCCGTTGTCGAAGGCGTCACTTTTTCATTAAAGCAATCCTTTGATTTGATTGTAGATCTTGGTGTAAACATTGAAAGCGTCAGGATTACCGGAGGAGGCTCTAAAAGCAAAGTTTGGGCTCAAATGATTTCTGACATCTTGGATGTAAAAGTGATTAAAATCAGCACTGAAGAGGGACCGGCTTTGGGAGCTGCAATACTTGCGATGGTTGGTTGCCAAGAATACAAAAATGTGAATGAGGCTTGTGCTGCAGTTATCAAGTTAGACAAAGAATTTAATCCAATAATTGAGAACACTAAAAAATATAATGCAAAATTTAAGACTTATATCGAATTATATCCAGCTAATATAAAACTTTTTCACAACACCAATAAATTTATTTAGAAAGAAAAATAATTCAATAGCGATAATGGATAAAGTACTCAGAAATGGGTACTTTTTTCTTTCTGAAAGAAGAATCAATCATAAAAAGAGGATATATAGCAAGAATTTAGAGAAGGCAATAAAATTCAAGGAATAATTTAGGATATTATCAATGATAGAATATTGATTATGTGTACTAAAATCACTATTTAATATAATAGAGCAGTGTAAATATGCTATAATGAAAAAAACAAAAAATTATAAAATGTGTTCAAGAGGGTTACTAATTATGCGGAAAGCAATTATATATTTTTTTTCAGGAACCGGGAACACAAAGGTAGTTGCTGAAGAAATAAGGGATGAATTAATTTCGGTAAAAATAAAAACTGATATTTTTGATATCAGACTGCCATTAACTGATGTGCCTGATCCAAACGACTATGACTATGTTGGCTTTGGATATCCAATTCATGCTTTTAATACTTCGCAATTCTTCCTGAAATTCATAAAAACATTACCAGAAGTCAAACATATCCCGACATTTATCTTTAAAACTTCAGGAGAACCATTTAGATTTAATAATGCGTCTAGTTGGTCACTCATCAATAAATTGAAAAAGAAAGGTTATGTGCCATTAATTGATGAACATTTGTTAATGCCATATAATATTATGTTTCGTTATCCTAAAGAGATTGCTAAATACATGTATATACACAATTTAAAACTGGCAAAAGTAATAGCCAAGAAAATAATCAAGCAAGAATCATTTTTGCCGAAATATCATGTCCATACAATAATTTTCATGTATATGGCCAGATTACAATGGTTAGGCGCCAAAATAAATGGACCATTAATCCATGTTAACAAGAAAAAATGCACAACATGTGGTTTATGCATTAAAAAATGTCCTTCGGAAAATATCAGAATCATTAATGGATATCCAAAATTTGATCATCGATGCACAATGTGTATGAGCTGTGCGACTGTTTGCCCTGCAGACGCAGTAAGACCTGGATTTTTGAATGGCTGGCGGATAAATGGCGGATATGACTTTAAGAAATACATTTTAGATGAATCAATTCCTAATATTGCAATTACTGATATTACAAAAGGTTATTTTAAATTGTTTAAAGCATACTATAAAAAATCAGATGCGATGATTAATCAATGGTTGGATAACTAAATCAAATAGGAGACTACAAATTTGTAGCCTCTTTTTGTTTTAGATTAGTTGTTTTTTTCTTCATATTTGCTTGATTTAAACTCGTCAAGCTTCAATATAAATGACTCCTAAAGCACCATATTTATTTGTGAGAATTTATCAACTTAGGTTGAAGAATGTCATTGCAACTTTTTTGAACAACTTTTCCATGTAATGATTATCTCTTGAAATCATGTTTTTTTTGCATACCTCTATGATAAAATATGAATATCACAGCAAAAGGCGAGGTGAAAGATGTGCTGAAATTGGAACGCGTGAGCAAATACTACTTTTCAGGCAATAATGTTGTCCAGGCTTTGCGTCGCATCAATCTTGAATGCAAGATCGGTGAATTTATCGCGATAACAGGCGAAAGCGGAAGCGGCAAAAGCACTTTGTTAAATGTGTTGAGCGGTCTGGACACATATGAAGAGGGGAAGCTCTATTTTAACGGACAAGATATCTCCCATTACACGATTGAAGAACTAGAACACTATCGGAAAGACTACATCGGTTATGTTTTTCAGGAATACAATATAATCGATAGTTATACCGTGTATCAGAATATTGAATTAGCGCTGACAATCCAGGGATACACTAAAGAACAAAAGCGTCGCAGGACTCTCGAGCTGATCGACCAGACAGGACTTACGCTTGTAGCCAACCAAAAAGCGAGCATGTTGAGCGGCGGGGAAAAACAAAGAACCGTGATTGCCCGTACCTTGGCGAAAGATTATCAGATTTTGGTTTGTGATGAACCGACGGGAAATCTGAATGAAGAAGCAGCACATGGCATCTTTGCGTTATTGCGCGAGATCAGTAAAGAAAAACTTGTGATCGTGGTTACGCATGACATCACCTTGATCCAGGAATATGCTTCAAGAAAAATCCGCTTATATGATGGCGAAATCGTTGAAGATGCCCAATTGGCAAATCCAACTTCGGTTATCTCACAAGAAATTGCCCCGAAAGAATCCAATACTTCGCTTTCTGGATCGATGGAAATTAGTTTGAAAAACATCACTTCCGTACCGAAAAAATCATTGTTTGCGTTTTTGACTGTGATTTTCATGTTGGCCATGATTTTCTTTGTCTATAGTGCAGGCGTAGTTGAAGTAAACAGAGCCTATACTTCTGACAATCCTTATTTTATCAATGCCAATCCTAGTCGCATAATTTTAGTAAAGGATGACAAGACTCCTTTTTCCGTAGATGAAATGCTTGAAATCGGCGAACTTGACAAAGTTCGTGGCGTCTTCAACAATGACATCGTTTTTGATTCTGAATTGGTGACTAAAAAATACAACGAATCAACCTTATGGAATGATTTTTACCACTATAAACCGCTTCCCGCAATTGCACTTGACGACAGAGATCTGATTGAAGGTCGTTTCCCACAAACCGCGTACGAAGTCGTATTGGGGAATATTGACGTCTTCAAAATTGGTGATGAAATCCACGTTGCCAACAGCTACAAGTTGATTGAGTCGCAGAGCCTCCTGACGGATCAGTTCACATTCACCGTTGTGGGATTCGTTGAGGAACCGATTGTTTTGAAAAACGAAATGCATTACTTCTATCTGTCTGATGCAGGGCTCAGAAGACTTTCGTCTTCTAGCATCCATGAGTCTTCGGAAATTCAGCTCCATATCGAAGGCACTGAAAAGTACGTTATGGCCACTGATACCTGGATCACTCCGGAAATCGATGAGACCGTTGATGTGGGGAGCCGCACCTATGGTGTTTCATACACGACTTGGGTTTCTATCGATGATTCTTTGTCAGATGGGGAAATTTTGACATTCGATATGATGTATTTTAACTTTTGTCGTGATTTTGGCTACAAGAAAGAAATCAGAGATGATTTGGATGCCGGACTTTGCGAGGTCAGCGACTTTGTCGACAGTCATGTCTTCACATATCGGGCGATCACACCATTCGAAAATGATAAACCATTTGAACTAATTACCTTAACTTCTGCAGCTTCTACGAGTGATGATCAGTCGTTGAAACTGTATATGAACGAAGCGACATTCCAATATTTCTTCGGCGAGGAAAATTACCAAATAACGGTAATCGTTCGCGATTCTTTCGAAGGCAAGCAGGTCGTGAAAGATCTTGAAGAGCTGGGTTACAAGGTTTTTTATCCAGCTGAGGTTATTGACAGAGCTGAAGCGATAGATATCGTGGTCCGTAACATTATAGTAATTCTGATCGTTGCGGTCATCATCGCCTCAATCTTCTTTGTCGGTTATTTCGTCTTGCATAAACTGATCTTCAGCAAGTTGAAGGATTATCTGATCATCCGATCGATTGGAACACCGAAAAAAGCAGTGAAGAGAATCATCCGCTCCGAGATCTTCTTGATTGCTTTCATCGCTATGTTACTGATTGTTGGATTCTTGATTGTTTCAGAATATTATATCTATGCCATTCCTGAAGTGATTCGCTATTTTAAATGGTTCGATTATTTGGTTTTGATCGGATTGGTTTTGATCGTTTTGGAATTGATGGTTATTCAATTTACACGAAAGATCTTTAAAGCCAGTGTAATTTCGGCTTTAAAGGGTGCCGAACGATGATCAAACTAGAACATGTGACGAAATATTATAATAAGAACAAAATCAACCAATTTGCCGTCTGCAAGGACATCTCATTAACATTTGAAAACACCGGATTGGTCGTTGTACTGGGACCAAGTGGCAGCGGCAAGACAACGTTACTCAATGTAATCAGCGGTATGGACAAGTTCGATAAAGGCCGTTTGATCTTTGATGATGTTATATTTGACAGATACAGCCATAAAAAATGGGATAGCATCAGAAAGCATAAAATCGGATATGTTTATCAGAATTATTATCTGTTAAAAGAATTATCAGTATACAAAAACATCGAACCGATCCTTAGGATGCAGGGGATGACTGATGAATTCGCGATCCGCGAACGCGCTACTAGTCTAATCAACGCGGTAGCGATGGGAAGTTATGCCGACCGTCTGGTTAAACAATTATCAGGCGGACAACAACAGCGCGTCGCTTTCGCTCGCGCTCTGGCCAATAATCCGGAAGTCATACTCGCGGATGAGCCGACCGGAAACCTTGACAGCAAAACGACGATTGAACTCATGGAAGTCATCAAGGAAATTTCCAAGACCAGACTCATCATCATGGTCACACATGAGCAGGCTTTGTGCGACTATTATGCCGATCGCATCATCGAAATCGAAAACGGCACAATCGTCAAAGATTTTCCTAATGATCAGACCCATCGCCTTGAGTTCATCCAAGAACATATCATCAATCTCCGAGATTTTAAAAAAACAGAGCTTCATACCGAGCAACTGAATGTATCTCGGTACAATAATGAAGCAGAGCATGAAGCGCTAGACATCGACTTAATTGAACGCAATCAGACTCTGTATGTAAAAGTCAAATCTGATACTTTGAAAAGGATCAAATATATCGATTCGGAAAGTGAAATCATCATTCAGGAAGGCCCGCAAGATAAATTCAAGAAAGAAAATCCTTTCATTCTTGATGACATTTATTCGGCTGATACCCGTAAGACGGAACAAAACGTCTTTAGTTGGCGGGATATCTTCCGATATGCATTCCGGAAACTGAGCGTCTTTCATGGCGGCGGCAAAATGTTGTATCTGGTTTTGATGTTTGTCGGAGTCATCGTTGGCATCTGTGTCGGTGTGGTCGGTGAAATCTATCATGTCGAGGAGCCATACAGCATCATCAATAAGAATTATATCGAAATCAGCGTGAACAGGATGCCTTATGCCGACATCATGGCAATTGAAGACGTTCCGGGTGTCGATCAACTGATGCTGGTCAACGAGCCTTTCATGTTCAGTCTTTCCACAAGCAACTTTTATGAAGTACATAACAGCATCAATATCAGTGCTCAACCTGTCGACATCCGGTTTTTCAATCCAGAATCATTGATTTTAGGCAGCATTCCGGAAGGCTATGAAATCATCATTGACAAAAGTGTAGCCGACGAGATCATCTATAACCATGCGGAACGTGGTGTTCTGAGCTATGATGACGTGCTGGAATGCAAATTCAAACTCCGGACCAGCGGTACGGACACAAGCCTTTCCGAAGACAGTGCGCTATATTTCAATATCTCTGGTATTTCAGACGACAATTCGAAGACCGTATGGATGAAAGAAGAACTGATGTACAGTCTGGTGACACCGTACTTGATCGATTATCAGATTTTGGGAGACAATTTTCAGATTGTTTCCGGAACATTACCTGATTCATCCGGTTATATCATGTTGAATGAAAACTATCCCACTGTAAAAGCGGGAAGCATTCCTTTCAACGTCGGGTTTACAACCGGAACCTACTTTATCTCGGGAATATACCAATATCTTGTGGACGGAGTATCTTATGATTTTCAAAAAGCAATGGTCTCTACCCTTGATTATATCAAGTTCAGATACTTCGTCTACGAGTTTAACCAGGCAACACGTTTTAGCTTTTTAGTCTATGCAACAAATGTCGATGCCACTCTCAAAGCGCTTCTTGATGCCGGATACACTGCATCAGCCGATGTTTATCAGCCCACAATTGCCCAGCAGGTCAAACTGCAGGAGAATCAGAACTTTTACTTGCTTGGACTTGGCGGCATAGTGATGTCCGCTTTCTGCATTTTTCTGATTATGAGGGCAAGTCTAGTTTCCCGGATGTACGAAGTGAGTGTTTACCGTAGTATAGGCATTTCCCGCAAGGAGATCCGCCGCATCTTTTTGATCGAAATTCTCTTGACGACCTCTTTAAGCAGTGTCGCAGGCTTTATCCTGACGGTTATATTGCTTAATCGTGCAAATGCTTCACTATTACAGTTCGCCGTTACCTATTTCACGGGGTGGACGCTTCTTATTGGAATTGTCGGGTTGTATGTGATCAATATCTGTGTCGGGTTGATCCCGATCAATATGTTGATGCAAAAAACACCGGCAAACATCTTGAAACAAAGCGACTTTTAAATTCCCTTTTTATTAATCACAATGATAAATATATTATTGCTTGTACAAATTTGGTATCAGTTTCAGCCTTGTAATTAACAGCCAAATGTGGTATTATACTTATGCATTTGAATGCAATAATTTGTCTTCATTGAATACCGTAATCTGTTACTACTTTTAGGAACAATAAACAATCACATTGTGAGAGGGGCAAGACTATGAAAATCGAAAAAAGAACCGACCGTCTGCGGATCGTCAGGAAAATGAACAAAGTGCCAGGAGTGCTATTTGGCAAATCGATCACACCCGTTTCCATCCAGGTGGACGAGCTTGAGCTACAAGATATTTACTGGAAAAATGGAAAGACTCAGACATTCATCGTGAAACTGGGCAAAGAAAGCCATCAAGTCTATATTAAGGACATCCAGAAAGACATCGTCAACCGAAATCACTTTCTGAGTGTGGAATTGCTGAAAGTCACCAAAGACGACATCATTTCCGCAAAATTGCCATTGCATATCATCGGCAGAGATGTTGTTGAACGCGAAGGATTTCTCGTTCAGGTAATAGAAGATGTAATTGAAGTCGAATATGCCGTCGGCAAAGGCGTCTCCCGGATTGATGTTGATATCAGCAACATGAAAGTCAAAGATACGCTTCACATCAGAGATGTGCAACTTCCAGAAGGAATTAAGGTCGTTGATGATGTTGACAAATTGCTGATTCAAGTTGCAGAACAAAGAATTGCTGAAGAAGAACCGGAAGAGGAAGAGGAAGATGTAGTAATTGAAATTCCCGTGGTCGAAGAGCCAAAGCCCAAACAAAAAGATAAAGAAGATAACAAACGATGATTTTCATCTAATTCTTCATGCTATGATGTTTTTTGAATTGAATATTTCATAAATAATAGTAGTGTTTCTTTGCAAAGCGAGGAAACACTACTTTATTAAGCATAAAGTGTAACAATCAGTCTTACGATTTTCCCAAAGCATATGTATTGTGGCTCTGTTTCGAAAACATAACGAAATCCATCGGTTTCAATTTATGGTATTGTAAAATAAAAGGCAATCAACAACGATGTTTTTAAAATCGTAATTTGATTACCTTTTTTCTATCCTTTTTTATGGTTATTTGTCGCCGGAATCTTTGAAGACATTGAGTTTTTTATTTAAAATATCAACATCGAAAAGATCCGTGATGTAAAATCCCAGCAAAGCACCAAAGTAAGAGAAGGTGATAAACCCTTGTAAGTACAAATACTGGATTCCCTGAACAGTGTAGAAATGAAACAGTTGATTGAAGCCAATCATCACAGCTGAAATTAACAAGTACTGGATAAATATCATCAGTGCTTTGGAAAGGTTTTTGGAGACAGGTTTGCTTTCAACAAGCAATTTGATGATGCCAACGACAATTGCTGACAATAAAAGTTCGAGGATTGTTAAAAACGATACTTGATACACTCCCAATAATGTTTTAGTAATCATATACAGAACAAACATTCCGATCCATATGATAACAAACAACATTTTTAACTCCGCAACTTTTTGCATGAAATTCTTCATTATGATTTTACTCCTTTCATTTTATCATTTAGTGGTTTGACATATTTTCTTGAAACATAGATTTTTTCACCATTCATGAGGTTCATGATGATTTTGCTTCCAAACGACGGTGAAAAGCTTTTAACTTTAGACAGATTAATGATTGTTGCTTTACTACAACGGAAGAATGACTTGGGCATCATTTCTTCGATTTCATGGAGCCATTTTGAGATTTCGTAAACGTTCTTTAATGTATATGCAAATGTATTTTTGTCAACGCTCTCGAAATACAATATTTCAGAATACCTGATTTGAGAAATCTTACCTTCTTGTTTAGCTTCTATCGTATCATCGATGCCTTTTAAAACATCAAGAACCTTTCGCAAATCAGCTTTTGATTTAGCGATGATCTCAATAGAAGTATCTTCAATATCGGTATCGATCTTTGTATGGATTTTCAAATGCATCACCCCATATTGCGAATTTATCTCTACATCTATTATATCGGTTTATTCCAGATTTAAGTAAAAAATCAGCCAAGATGCATTATATTGAACCAAAATACAAAAAAATGTCGCTTAAATCAAACAGGTAAATAAAAACAGGTTAGCTTGTAATCTTCAATTAAAAAATCCGATTCACACTTGAATATTGAGCTTATGAAGTGTTTTTGGCCGATTTATTGTAAAATATAAGAAACAGAGAACATTTCGCAATACAAGTCAAGATTTTTCCGTTTCTTCTTCGTAGAATAGAATGGGAGGTGAGATAAGTGAATCAAGACAAAGAAATCGCAGTTCAAAAAATGCAACAATTTATTTCAGAACATTTAAAAGATCACATTACTCACGCCGAGCTGGCAAAAATATCCAATTATTCTCTTTGGTATAGCGCGCGCATTTTCAAAGAATTAACTGGAAAAAGTGTTTTTGAATACATCAGAATGCTGCGATTGACCATGGCCGCAAAAGAATTGAGAGATACTTCAAACAGAGTTATTGACGTTGCCTTTGATTTTGTCTTTGACTCACATGAAGGTTTTACCAGAGCTTTTGCTAAAGAATTCAACATTACACCCAAAACTTATCAAACCTCGCCAATTCCATTACCCTATTTTATGCCGTATAAGGTAATGAATCATTCTATAAAAGAAGGAGAAAATTCGATGAAAGAACTTAAAGCTGTATTTGTACAAATCATTGAAAGGCCAGAAAGAAAAGCCATTATACGAAGAGCAAAAACTGCTACGGATTATTTTGAGTATTGTAATGAAGTGCCTTGCGAAATATGGGGAGTGTTTAGTAGCATCAAAGAAGCCATAAGCGAACCAGTAGGCATTTGGCTAAGCAAGAAGCTGCAAATTGAGAACACCTCTTCATATGTTCAAGGCGTGGAAGTGCCTCTTGACTATTCCGGTGTCATTCCCTCAAATTGTGAAATCATTACCTTACCCAAAACATTAATGATGATTTTTCAGGGGGAACCATATGATGACAATAATTTCGAAACAGAAGTGGGACAAGTAATGGATTTTGTACGAAAATATGATCCTAGCGTTTATGGATATAAATACGATGAAAACGGGTACCGATTCCAATACGAACCACAAGGATTTAGAGGATATATTGAAGGCAGAACGGTAAAGAAGCTATCGTAAATAATTCACCTGAAACAGTGCATAAAGCAAGTTATTCTAGAATACACACAAAAACGATCATTTCAGATAATACTGATGATCGTTTTTCTGTTTTTCTGTTTTATATATAAAATTAACCAGATTTTCAGGCTGGACAAATTTCTCCAAGTTTATTTACCACATCGTAAAAATGAAGTATAATTCAAACATGCACAGCTCGTGCATTGCATAAAACTACGTTTTTTATTAATAATCGGTTAACTCTATTTCTTCTTATTCCAATGAAGAACCGAAAAAAAAGAGGTGAATGTGATGAAAAAACTAGTCATATTGCTGGCATTATTGGTAATGCTTACAGGATGCAACGCCAACAATAATGCCAAATACGACACGACAAACAATGTATATTCGATGGATTTGTATCTCGACACGGAAAACGACACGCTTGACGTTGAAGGAGAACTATATTATAAAAACGACGATTATGATTTGGATGAACTTTATATTACTATCTATCCCAACGCCTACAATCTTACCACAAAGGAACAAAACATCAGCTTTGAATATTTCAAAATCAATGGCGACGATGTAGAATATGACATTACCGGTGTCGATGACACGGCATTATATGTGTCTTTAGACGAGTCATTGGTCAAAGGCGAACGAATCACAATTTCATATAAATATCAATTCCAGTATTGGGATATCGATCGCATCGTCACATATGATGATTATTATTTGACTTTGTTCTTTTATCCATGCGTGGCGATGTACGATGATGAAGGTTGGAATGTTGAGCCGTATTCATTTAGAGGCGAAACCTATTACAATGAAATTGGCGATTACTATGTTTCCATCAATGTTCCGGCAGACTATTTGGTTGCCTGTGGCGCGAAATTGATGGAAGAAAAGACTAAATCCGCAAGAAAAACTTTGGAATACGTTTTAAAAGATGCACGCGATTTTTCTTTCAGTGCGTCTTCTAGATATCACTTATATGAACGAACCATCGATGGTATTGAATATGAGATTTATGCGACAAGGGAGCTATTATTGAGTGAAATTGAAGCTTCATTTGGATACTTGGGAACCGCAATGGACGTCATGGAACAAGCCGTAGGCGATTATTACTATGATCACTTTACTTTGGAGTACGGACACTTCTATGGTATGGAAAGCAGCGGAGTCATCTATTGCTCGATTGAAATCGATGAAGGGACGGTAGTTCATGAAATGATTCATCAATGGTTTTATTCAATGATTGGCAACGATCAGGCTGATGAATCATTTCTTGATGAAGCGCTCACAACATATGCTTCTTCTTTGTATTTTTATCACCTTTATGGCGAAGGCGGATACAATGGCTATCTTGATTACAGAACCAGTCTCAAAGCTTCTTTTGCGGAGCGTTACCAAGCAAATCTAGGCGTTTCTTTGTTAAGACAAGTTGATGAATATGGTGAATATTACGGCTATTTGATCTATTACCATGGTCCCGCGATGTTTCGCTACTATGTGGAAGAGTTTCTCGATGGCGATATCGCAAAAATGACCGATATATTGCATGTATATTACGAAGAATATGCAAAAAAGATTGCCACATTGGATGAATTTCTCGACCTGTTGGAACTAGAAAGCGGAGTTGAAAACACCAAGGAATGGTTCTATCTGCAACTCAATGAATTCCAGGACTTTGACAACCGTCCGTAAGACATAGGAACAATTACCTGTGACAGAAGGCCACATTCCGAATATATGGAAGCGTCTATATTATTGTACAAAGGAGAATACCATGGTCGTAAGAAATATCTCTGAATTAGAAGGAAAAGAAATAACAAATCCTGAAGCGAAAAATGCCATAATGAAAGTACTTATCTCGCCCAAAGAAGGTTGGGATGGTTACGTTATGCGTGTTTTTGAAATTGGAGAAGAAGGATTCACGCCAAAACATAGTCATCCCTGGCCGCATATCAATTATGTGTTAGAAGGATTTGGCGAATTGTTGCTTGACAATAAAAAAACTCCAGTTCAAGCTGGGGCTTATGCTTATATCCCTTCCGGGGAACTTCACCAATTCAGAAATACCGGAAAACAGACATTCAAATTCATCTGTATCGTTCCAGAAGCAGGACACAAGTATTAGATATGTCTGATTTTCAGATATCGAACGAGCGAATCTTTTCACAAAGATTCGCTTTTTAGATTATATAAATTGCTTTATTTGATATCATGAGTTCAATTACAGGTTTTGACCTGCCATTATTTTGGAGATCATCTTGATTGCTGATTTGGGGCTTAATTTATACATGAAATGCATCATTGACGAATCTTTTCCTGCAAAAACCTGAAATTTGTTCTTTTCCATCCCTTTGACAATGATTTCTGCGCAAGCCACTGGGGACAACATTTTCATAGCGGGTTTCTCATCGGGTTTCGGTTGGCTCATTTGAACATCCGAATTCTTTGCGATATCTGTGGCGATCGCACCTGGGAAAACGATGGTGACATGAACATTGGTGTCAAGCAGTTCTGCATATAAGCCTTCTGTCATCAATTTGATTGCGGCTTTAGATGCTCCATAGATGGATTGCCCGGGGAACGGGAAAAAACCTCCCATGCTTGAAACATTCAAGACATGTCCTTCAGGACGGGTCAAGAGATGTGGCAAAAACGCTTTTGTCATGTAGAGTGTACCGTAGAAGTTAACATCCATGACCAAATTGATTGTAGTATAATCTAGATCATTGACTTTGATAAACGGCTGGATGATGCCTGCATTGTTGATAAGTCCGTCGACGGAGCCGTGTTTTTCAATGATTTCTTTGGCTACCTGACTGACCATTTCCTGCTTGGAGATGTCGCAAATATGAATCGATAATTTTTTCTTGTTTTCGGCAATCTTTGCCGTTTCTTCCAGTCTTTCCTTGTTGATGTCGATAGCTGCGACCGTAGCTCCTTTTGCAAGAAGATTTAAAATTAGTTCTCGGCCGATTCCGCCGCCTGCGCCAGTAACAACAATTACTTTATTTCTTACTTTCATTTGTGTAGCCTCCTATTATATATACTTGTAAAATACTATCTGTCTGTTACTCATTATAGGTGTATTATAATAAGCAGTCAAGAGAAGTGCATTGTATTCAGATGATACCGACATTATTAATGTCTAAAAATTTTGACATAGGATGCTAAAACTACATACAATAGCTTCGGAATGCGTTGACACCCTTCCATATAATGTGATATAATCAGTATTATAGACGGCGTTTATAAAATTAACACTTATAAGCCATTTAAGACAAGTTTTTAATAAAATCAGTTCATAAGTCATGACTATTACATGGCATTGCTTTGAGTTAAATATATAGGAGATCAACTATGATGAATTTTGAACATTTTTTATTGACCCTTCCTGACATATCTAATCCGGAAAAGTATGGAATTTATCCATTTTCTATCAATAAACATGACAACTTATGGGTATTCATGGTCAAAGAAGAAGATGCTGATTACATAATCTCCGCCGGACCGGGTTCCGATATTTTTCATGGATCGGCTTTTTTAGTTGGTATGATTACCTGCATCAAAGCTCCTCTTTCTCACGAGAACGCAATCGTTCTGCGTAATTTGTTTCCCTTTACTTCTCCGGTTCCTGTTTTGGGAAAAAAACGAAGCTTTGGTGTTGGAGACAGGCTGGGCATAGCTACCCCTGGACATATTCGCGTTTTCAAGGAATATGATGCCTCCCCGGTTTTTGCACAACAATCAATACGTGAATTGAACCTGACAGGCAGAACGTATGAACAAGTGCTTGATTCCGCATCTTTCTATGTGTTTCGCGATGGATACAAAGCTGGCTTTGGTGCTGATGGTGACCATTTGAAAAAAACTGAGGAGATCGAGTACGCGCTTGGACTCGGATTTTCCATGATCACTTTAGATTGCAGCGAACATATCCAAAACGATGTCTCACAAATGACTTCAGAAGAAGTTGAAAACAAATGTCAGCTTCCAAAAGTTATTGAAGCCAGATATTTGAATAAAACCTATATTGTCGAAGGGATAGAAATCAGCTTTGACGAAGAAGAGCTCAAGAGATGCTTTTTGATCTATAACAAGGCGATCAATTTCGCTGTTGATATCTTCCATACATATTTTTCACAAGGAAAATCTAAGGCTAATTTTGAAATATCAATTGATGAGACCGCGACGCCAACTTCTCCGCTCCAACATTATTTTGTGGCAAACGAACTTGTCCTGCGTGGGGTTCATCTGGATACTTTGGCTCCCAGATTTTGCGGAGAATTTCAAAAAGGCGTTGACTATGAAGGCGATCTCACTCAATTTGAGCAAGAACTTAAAGTTCATGCGGCCATCGCCAGGCATTTTGGATATAAGCTTAGCATCCACTCGGGATCCGACAAGTTTTCAATCTTTGCCTTGGTTGGAAAATATACTAAAGGCAACTTCCATGTGAAAACAGCTGGAACCAATTGGCTTGAGGCCATGAAAGTTGTCGCCGTTGTCAATCCTAAATTATACCGAGAGATTCACAAATATGCCCTTTCAATGTTTTCTGAAGCAAGGAAATTCTATTATGTGACAACTGACTTGAACAAAATACCTGATTTAGACAGCTTGAAAGACGGAGAACTGGTTCAGTTATTTAGTCAAAATGATGCCAGACAATTAATTCACATCACATACGGATACATATTGAATGCCAAAGCAGAAAATGGTGAATTTACATTCAAAGACAAACTTTACCGATTATGGAGAGAAAATGAAAAGACATATTCTGATATGCTTTACCAGCATATCGGAAAACATTTGCATTTGCTTTATTCCGGTTTTAAAAAATAGATTTTAAATGTATTATTAGGAGGAGCACTATGAATTTTAGAAATGAATGCAAGTATGCGCTTGTCGTACCTTCCAGCATGGGCGTTAGAATCTCGCCATTATATCGGCAACCAGTTCATATCAGTGATCTTTTTCGCATGCAGGCAACGAGTGCAGAAACCAATGTTATCAGCGTTTCTTCTGCTTTAGGACTGTCTGTCAAGGTTCTCACTACATTTGTCAAGCACAGCCCGATCGCACAACTGATCAAAAACGATCTCAAAAGAAGAAATATCGAATATGAAGGCGCGGAAGTAGAACAAGGCGGGCCCTGGGGATATCGACATCAGTTCAATATCGCAGACAGCGGCTATGGCTTACGTGCCCCACGTGTGCAAAACGACCGTGCGGGAGAAGTGGGAAGAACCTTAAATATCAAAGATTTCGACCTTGTCCATCTGTTTGCAGAAGATGGAGTCAAACTTCTGCATTTGTCAGGATTGATTGCTGCACTTTCACCGGACACGGGACAGTTCTGCCTGGAACTTGCCAGGGCTGCCAAGAAATATGGAACAAAGGTATCGTTCGATCTGAACTTCAGAGCTTCATTTTGGAAAAACAGAGAACAAGAACTCTCAAGCATTTTCAAAGAAATCGCTTCTATGTCAGACATTTTGATTGGAAACGAAGAAGATTTCCAATTGGCTCTGGGAATTGAGGGGCCAAAAGCCGGAGGCAAAAACATCTCCGATCAAATCGAAAACTTCAAGAGTATGATCATGAATGTTAAAAAAACTTACCCGAATGCAAAGACTTTCGCAACTACGCTTCGAGAAGCCGTAAACGCAAACGAACATTTGTGGGGAGTAATCTTGCTGGACAATGATACGTGGACAATCATCGAACCAAGACCGATCCAGGTCCTTGACCGGATCGGAGGCGGAGACGGCTTTGTCGGAGGTCTGCTTTACGGTTTCTTGAGACAATGGGAAGCAAGTAAGTGCGCCCAGTTCGGCTGGGCATCCGGAGCGTTTGTTGCCACACTGCTTGATGATTTCGGACTTCCCGCAGATGAAGAACAAATTTGGAGCATCTGGGAAGGAAACGCCCGGGTAAAAAGATAGTTTTTACAAGTAATAATAAGGAGTGTATATGAAAAAATCTGATATTGCCCTGATTGGGCTTGCAGTAATGGGTGAAAACCTGGTCATGAACCTTGAGTCAAAAGGTTTTATGGTTTCCGCCTATGACCGGTTTGAAAATGTTGTGGAAGGATTTAAAAACGGTCGCGCCAAAGGAAAAAATATTATTTGCACACTTTCACTTCCAGAATTGGTTAAAAGTCTGAAAAAACCACGAATTGTCATGATGATGATCAAAGCAGGAAGTCCTGTCGATAGTGTCATCGAACAATTGATCCCGTTATTGGAGAAAGGTGATGTCATAGTTGATGGCGGAAACTCGCACTTTCCCGATACAATAAGAAGAACGAAATATGTTGAAAGCAAGGGCTTTTTCTATATTGGCACCGGTGTATCCGGAGGAGAAGAAGGCGCATTGCTTGGTCCTTCTATTATGCCGGGTGGATCACCACAGGCTTGGGGAATTGTGAAACCCATCCTGCAAGCCATCGCTGCGAAAGCGGATGATGGTTCTGTTTGTTGCGAATGGGTCGGAGAAGACGGTGCAGGCCATTTTGTCAAGATGGTCCATAACGGTATCGAATACGGTGATATCCAACTGATCACTGAAGCATATCATCTAATGAAAGAGCTCCTGCACATGAGCACGGATGAGATGCAGGAAGTGTTTTCCGCTTGGAACAAGACTGAACTAGATAGTTATCTTATTGAAATCACGGCTGATATCCTTTCTGTAAAAGACAAAGATGGAGAACCATTGATCGACAAGATTCTTGATACTGCCGGACAAAAAGGAACGGGAAAATGGACTGCAATTACTTCGATGGAAGAAGGCGTTCCTTTGACTTTGATCGGTGAAGCCGTTTATGCGAGATGTCTTTCGGCATTAAAAGAAGAACGAGTCGTCGCTGCGAAAGTGTTCAAAAAAACTCCTGTCAAATTTACTGGTGATAAAAAAACATTTATTGAAGATATCAGAAAAGCACTATATGCAGCGAAAATCATTTCCTATGCACAAGGGTTTGCGCTTATGCGAGCAGCTGCTGAAAACTATAAATGGAATCTCAATTACGGCGGAATCGCTTTGATTTGGCGTGGCGGATGCATCATTCGTTCTGCCTTTTTAGGAAAAATCAAAACCGCTTATCAAAACGATCCTGGGTTAACCAACTTATTGCTTGATTCATATTTTTGTGATACCATGGAATCTGTATCAGACAATTGGAGAAAAGTTGTTTCGACAGCTGTGATAAATGGCATTCCTATTCCTGCCATGTCTTCCGGATTGACATATTTTGACGGTTACAAATGTGAAAGATTACCTGCAAACTTATTACAAGCTCAAAGGGACTATTTCGGTGCTCATACATATGAAAGAACAGATAAACCCAGAGGACAGTTCTTTCATACAAACTGGACAGGTAGAGGCGGAGATACGTCTTCTACCACATACGATGTCTAAAAATTGAAAAAGGAGATTAAAACGCATGGAATTATCAATTAAACCGAATTTAAAAGGTAAAGTAGTTGTTATCACTGGCGGAGCCGGGGTTCTATGCAGTATCTTTGCCAAGGCTGTTGCTGCATGTGGTGCCAAAGTTGCAGTGTTGGATCTATATGAAGCAAAAGCATACGAAGTGGCTAATGAATTGGTAGGACAAGGCTTCGATGCAATCGGAGTTGCGTGCAACGTCCTTGATAAGAACAGCATCGAACAAGCCCATCATCACGTATTGGATAAGTATGGCAAATGCGATATTCTAATTAACGGCGCCGGCGGAAACCATTCTAAAGCAACAACTGATGACGAGTTTTTCAATCGTGAAAAACTTGGAACTCCAGGAAATAAGAGTTTCTTTGATTTGGATCCGGAGGGTTTTGGTTTTGTGTTTGGTTTGAATTTCACCGGGACTTTATTACCGACCCAAGTCTTTGCCAAAGACATGATTGACAAACCGGGCTCGACAATCTTAAATATTTCCTCGATGAACGCCTTCACACCACTAACAAAGATTCCCGCCTACAGCGCAGCGAAAGCCGCGGTATCTAATTTCACACAATGGCTGGCCGTTCATTTTGCCAAGTCTGGAATCCGTGTCAATGCAATGGCTCCTGGATTTTTCTCGACCAAGCAAAATGAAGCCTTATTATGGAATCCTGACGGAACACCGACTGCAAGAACTGCAAAAATCATCAATAATACTCCGATGGGACGTTTTGGACAACCGGAAGAACTCGTTGGGACGCTGCTCTGGCTATTAGATTCTCAAAGTTCAGGATTTGTTACAGGCATCGTTGTTCCTGTTGATGGCGGTTTTTCGTCATACTCTGGAGTATAGAAAGAAATATGATGGATATTTTCCTTAAAGCGAATAGTCAAGCTGGTTTATCCGATAAAAAGATAAAGGCTGCGCTTACTAAATCGGTAGCAGGATTAATTTCAGGAAAAGTATTATTGGTACCTCCTGATTTTACCCGATTTCACTCAAATGCTGGACTTATAACAAATTACTATTATCATCTATTAAGTAATCGACAAATTGAAGTCGATATTTTACCTGCGCTAGGTACCCATGCAGCCATGACAAAAGCAGAATGTTTGGAAATGTATGGTGATATTCCTTATGAAAAGTTTCTTTATCATAACTGGCGAAGCGATGTAGTGGAAATTGGAGAAGTGCCAGCTGAATACATCAACGAAATCACAGAAGGATTATGGAACAAACCGGTTGCCTGCGAAGTCAACCGTCTATTAATGGATGAAAGTTATGATCTAATTTTGTCAATCGGGCAAGTCGTTCCCCACGAAGTGATTGGGATGGCCAATCATTCCAAAAATCTTTTAGTCGGTTTGGGAGGCAAACAAACAATCAACCAATCGCATATGATCGGTGCAGTTTACGGCATGGAAAGAATGATGGGTAAAGATCACACTCCGGTCCGGAAGGTGCTCGACTATGCTTTGGAGCATTTTCTCCATTTACGACCAATCGTTTTTATCTTGACGGTCACAACTGCTCCTGAAGGCAAAATAAAAACACATGGGCTTTTCATCAGCAAAAAACGTGAAGGCTTGGAAAAAGCAATTGCCCTCTCTCAGGAAAAAAATATAAACTTTGTCGAGGAAGGCATCAAAAAATGCATAGTTTATCTCGATCCGAAAGAATTCAAAAGCACATGGCTTGGCAACAAGGCCATTTATCGCACGCGCATGGCGGTTGCGAATGGTGGAGAATTAATCGTTTTAGCTCCCGGGGTGACAAAATTCGGGGAAGATCCAACAATTGACACACTGATTCGCAAATACGGATATTGCGGCAGGTTGAAAGTATTAGATCTATTTAACAAAAATGAAGACTTGCAAAAGAACATGAGTGCTGCTGCCCATCTGATCCATAGTTCATCGGACGGGAGATTTTCGATTACTTATGCAGTGAAAAATGTATCGCAAGCAGAGATTGAGCAAGTTAATTTTAAATATGCAGACTATGAAGAAGTGGTTAAGCGATATTCACCAGACAAGTTGCATCCAGGTTGGAATATTATGAAAGACGGAGAAAAAGTATTTTTCATCGTCAACCCTGCGCTCGGACTGTGGATCGATAAAAACCGCTTTTAGTTCTATAAGAAATGATTAATATTTGATAATATGCTCCTGTGCGAACTGTTTTTGATATAATGTATTTGTATTTACAAAACGTTCATATATAGGAGGCTAATGATGGATTTTTTAGATATGGCTAAAAATAGATTTTCAGTGAGGAAATACTCGAATCAACCGATTGAAAGAGAAAAGATCGACTTGATTCTGAAAGCGGCACAAGCCGCACCTACAGCTCACAATGATCAACCGCAGGTTATCTATGTCATGCAATCTTCAGAAGCGCTAGCGCTTGTCGATACTTTTACACGGGGCAGATTCAATGCGCCAATCGTGTTTGTTCTGTGTTATGACAATAAAATTTCTTGGAAAAGAAAAGACGGTTATGACAGCGGAGAAGTTGATTGTGGAATCATCGGTACCCACATCATGTTTGAAGCTCTTGATCAAGGCCTAGGATCTTGCTGGGTGGCAATGTTTAATTTGGAATTGTTGAAGGAAAAACTTGGGCTTGGTGAAAACATCGTGCCAATCGCTGTAATTCCCGTTGGATACCCGGCCGCAAATGCATTACCTTTCCAGTTCCATTTTGAACGCAAATCGCTATCAAAAACAGTAGAATTCAGATAAACTCTTGTTTGTGAGTTTTATATTCAATGTATGAAATTGTCAGAAACATCCATCTTCAAGTCTCAAAGCAAGGGTATATAATAATCGATTAGTATTCGTTATATTCTATGAAAGAAAATCATTGAAGTAATCATTGAATTTATCCACTTTGGGTTGACTTTTCTAGTAAAGTTAATATAATTGAATATAGAAAGAATAAAATATCTTTCTAGAAAGAAGGAGAGTAATCAACGATGAAGAAACTATTCTTATTTATGACTATCGCAATGTTTGCTTTTGTTTTTGTTGCTTGTGAACAAGCAACTACAGCTGCAACAACGGCAGCAGTTACAACAACGGCGGCAGCTACAACAACTGCAGCAGCAACAACAACGGCAGCAGCTACTACAACTGTAGCGCCTGTCACAACAACCACGAACAACGACCCAGCTACTTTGATTATCCAATTTGTTCCTAGTACGACTATTGATTCTGCAAAACTGACATTACTTATGCAACTAGAGACATTATTGGAGACAGAACTGGCCTCGCTAGGCTATTCAGTCGGAGTCAATATTGGTGTCGGAACAAGTTATGCATCTGTTATTGAAGCCATGGCTTCCGGTCAAGTCCATGTAGGTTTCTTGACTTCACAACAATACGCCTTTGTCACAACTGAATTTCCTGGCGATGTTGAAGTTCTGCTTACTTCAGTAAGAAATGCTTATGAATGCCAACTTGACGAAAATGATGATCAAATTTTGGATACTGATGAAATCATCGTCAATGCGAATGCTGTAGGCTATGACGCTGCAACTACTCCAGACGTTAAAGTCAACTCTTATTACTCGATGCTGTTATTAAGAACAGCAGACTATGCAGCTTATCAAGCAGAAGGCATTTCCTGGTTAGCAGGCAAAAACGTTGGAACACAGTCATTGACTTCCGGGTCAGGATTTGTTTATCCATCATTCTTGCTTAGCCAAAATGATATGTCATTTGTCGCTGATGATCCAATCGCAGCCAATGGAGAAGTAAAATACACGACTATCGCCGGCCATCAAGCTTCAGTATTGTCACTATTGAATGACGAAGTCGACGCCGTTTTCACATTCTTCGATGCACGTTATACCGCTTCTTCATATACTACTTGGCAAGAAGCCAATCCAACTTTGAATATTTTCGAAGTTACCAGAGTTGTAGCTTTGACAGTACCAATTTACAATGATACGATTTCTTCAATATCTAGCTTAAGTGCTGGACTTAAAGCGGCTATCCAACAAGCTTTCATCAACGTAATCGCTACAGAAGATGGTCTTGCAGCACTTTCAATTTACAATCATACAGGTTACCTGGTAGCAAATGATGCTGATTACGATTCAGAAAGAGCTCTTTGGCAATTCCTGCATCCTGAAGACTAATATTTTATAACTCGGAGGTATCACATGATTAAATTTATTGATGTGAAAAAAACGTACCTCAACGGAGTTCAAGCATTAAGAGGTGTAAATCTAGAAATCAATGATGGTGAGTTTGTAGCTATTATTGGCTTATCCGGAGCAGGAAAATCGACTTTGTTAAGATCAATAAACAAGATGATTTCCATTACTTCCGGAAAACTCTATATCGATGAAATCGAAATAAGTTCCATCAAAGGCAAAGAACTTCGCATGCTGAGAAGAAGCATTGGTATGATTTTTCAATCGTTTAACCTTGTGAAAAAAATGTCCGTGTTCAATAACGTTTTAACAGGTAGGGTGGCTTATCACCCTACCTTTAAAACTATTTTTGGGCTTTTTCCCAAGGAAGACAAAATTCTTGTTTTAGATTCACTGGATTTAATGGGAATATTGGACAAAGCTTTCACCAGAGCTGATCAATTATCTGGCGGCCAGCAACAAAGAGTTGCTCTAGCCAGGGCCTTGACCCAAAAGCCGAAACTGATATTGGCAGATGAGCCGGTTGCTTCATTAGATCCAATCACAACAGTCCAGGTAATGGATGATTTCGCCAAGATTAACAAAGAATTTGGGATTACGATTATTGCGAATATGCATCACGTTGACCTGGCGCTCAAATATGCCACAAGGATTATCGGTATCAACGATGGGCTAGTCGTTTATGATGGCAAACCTGAAGCAATTACTGACGAAATTCTTGTGAATATCTACGGACGTTCTTTGAAGCATGATGAATTGTTAGGCGAATAGCATGACTAAGTATACGATTACAAATGGAAAGACCATCACCAAGCCTTTCAACAAAATATGGTTAATTATCGGTGTAATCATCGTTTTATTGATCGTTTTTTGGCAGTTTATAATATTTGATCCTAGTTATATTAAGCTGGACCAGTTAAAAATTATCCTTGTAAAAATGTTCACTCCGAAAGGAACAAGGACATGGGGAGATTATTTTGCTTACATGCTAAGATTAAAAGATCCGTTGATTGATACCTTGCAAATGAGTTTTGCAGGCACTATTTTAGGCTCGCTACTCGCGATACCGACTGCAATTCTAGCAGCGAAAAATATATTCAAAAGCAAATGGATCTATATTCCGGTTCGGTTCCTGATGAATCTTGTCAGAACAATCCCGGCGATGGTATTGGCACTTATAGCAGTATTTTTTGTCGGAATCGGAGTTTTATCCGGCATTATTGCCATAACATTATTCACTTTCGGAATCATGGCAAAGATGCTTTATGAAGCCATAGAAACAGTCGATATGAATCCTTTTGAAGCGCTTGAATCAACTGGCGCAAACAAGACACAAGCATTCAGATATGCCATCGTTCCGCAAATTATGCCTGTCTTTATTGGCTATTTGATCTATACTTTCGAAATGAATGTCCGAGCTTCGGCAATTTTGGGTTATGTTGGCGCCGGCGGAATCGGTACTGTCATCAAGGATAATATTTTGTACAATTACGACCGTGTCGGGGCATCTGTTATTGTCATGCTGCTTTTGATCTTGGTTGTACAATTTTTCTCCAATTACGTGCGAGGTAAATTGCAATGACAAAGTCGGAGCAGGCGCTCAAAAAAAAGCCCAAAAAATGGATTATCAACATGATATTCACTTTGGCCATGTTGGCAGCTATAATTTATTCTTTTTCCGGATCGTCAATAAATTGGACCAGATTCAATACGATTGGTATATCGCTAAGAGTAATGATCGAAGGCTTCACCAACTTCAATATTCCGTTTTTATTAGGAACAGGATTATATCAATTCCAAGAAGGTGTCATCTATCTGACTTTGGAAACTTTGGCAATTGCCTTTATTGGAACATTCATCGGGGCGATTCTTGCAATTCCATTTGCTTTTATTGCATCCAAAACAATTGTTGGAAAACATGTTTCGCGCATTGGCACTTCGATTCTAGTACTCATTCGTGTTTTCCCAGAAATTATCCTGGCAATTATTTTGGTCAAGGGCTTTGGAATCAATGCTCTTACCGGCGTGTTGACAATCGGATTGCATTCGATTGGCATGCTCGGCAAGCTATTCTCGGAAGCAATCGACAATATGGACAAAAGTCCTTTGGAAGCTTTGGATGCGGTGGGTGCCAATTCCTGGCAGAAAATCAGGTATGGAATCATTCCTCAAATTGTACCTGATCTGTCTTCGATAGCTTTATACCGTCTAGACATCAACGTTCGTTCGGCCACTGTGTTAGGAATTATCGGTGCCGGAGGATTGGGTGCATCCTTGATTCTTGCCGCAGAGAACTGGAACTGGGATATTCTTGGGACAATCATGATTGCAATTATCGTAATGGTACTGTTTGTGGATGCGATTTCGAGCTATTTGCGAGGAAAACTGGTTTAGCATTCTTTGTTTAATTTATTGTTTTACCTGTCCTATAAGGCAGCTATGATTTTTACTTGGGAGTGGAAATATGTCTTTTCTCAAGCATTGGTTTCAAAAAACAAAACAGACATTTGATATGATGACCGAGGAAAATAATTTGTTGCTATACGATGTAGCGATGGGAATTATTTCTTCGCTTTTGATTGTAATTGTCGAAACGGTCGCGTTTTTCATCGTGTCGCGGGACACAATAAAAACACCATATGTGTTTTTGGCTTTTGCAGTGATAATGGCATTGCAGTTTATCGGATTTTATGCCATTTATCGTCGTAAATTCCAATTGAAGTCTAAAATATTACAGTTTGTGATGGAAGTTCATCCGTTCTTGATTATTTCTCTTGGTATTGCGGTGACTTATGTATATCAGGGATTATCCAACCAGATATACTCGTTTCTCGTTTCGGTCTTTGTGATTTCTTTGATTCAGATCTATGCGCTCAGGAGACGAATATTTATTTATCTTTATGCATTTCTGGCATTTAACGGAATGATGTTTCTCGTAAATGGAGCCAACAACCTCTTTTTTGAAGGTCTTAGAGTAAGTTTATTGACTACGTTGGCCGGATTTATCTATTCGTGGGTTCAATACCGCACCAATAATAGCAGAAAACAGCTGTTCTTTCTTTTGGAAGAAAAGAATTCCGAACAAGAAGATGCACTTCTGAAGCTCAAAAAAGTTTATTTTGACCTAGGTCAGAATCACAGCGTCACGGAAATGATGCTATCAATGACATCAAGGATGCTTAAGACCAACTTTTTTGACGATGTGTTGCAAATGATTCTTGAAGAAGCGATCAAAGTCATTCCCAAAGCGGAGAGCGGAAGCATTTTGATTTATAATGGCGATATCATGGAATATAAAGCCGCTTGCGGTTATGACTTGAAAGAGTTGCAAAAAGTGAGGCTGAGATACGAAGACTTGTTTCAGGCGACGCTTGATGATGTGTATGAACCAGCAATCATCGTGGACTTGAACCGTTTTGATGAAACACACTTGAGTAACGACACGGTATTATTATTGAGAAATCAGTCGGCTTTGATCGCCCAATCGGTACTGACTTGTTCGTTCAAATACGAGGATAATTTCTTTGGTTCTATCAATCTGGATAATTTCGAGTCCGAAATCGCCTATGATGAAAGCGATAAACTGTTAATCAAACAATTGGCAAAACAGATTGAAATTATCATCACCATTCACAAGTTATACGGCAAAGCCATCTCCAAGACCAGATATGATACTCTGACCAAAGCTTGTTCTAGAAGCTATCATCAGGAGTTGTTGAACAAAGCCTTGGAGTTTGCAAAAGAACATAATAACCGCTTGTCAATCTGCTATTTGGATATTAATGATTTTAAACTCATGAATGACCAATGCGGGCATAAAGCCGGAGATGAATATTTGCGATATTTTGCAGAGGCTATTCGCGACAACGCCCAAGGTGACTACTTTCTATCACGCCTTGGCGGCGATGAGTTTGCCTTGGCTTACCCAACATTCGACGCTGCTGAGGCGAAAAAAAGAATCAATCAAATCCGTCAATACCTGAATGATCATCCTTTCAGACATCAAGAAACCGAGAAAATTCTTGCTTTCGGGTGTGGAATCGTAACTTATCCCGATGACGGGGATAATCCGGTTGATCTGATGAACATTGCTGATAAGCGCATGTACGAGAACAAAGCAATAATTAAGAGTCAATCAACTTCACAGTGAGGAAGTCCATAACTGCCTAAACGCATTCTCCAGCCAAAGTGGATGAATGCGTTTTTTTCATATTTTCATTTTTGATAAGCGCTTTAAAAATTCAAGCAAGATATATTTCTGACAATTCATAATTTAGTCTTTCTTTGAAGGATGAATAATGATAAAATATTACAAGTCAGATACTTTGTTTATGATGGGAAGTTGACATATGGACACGCTATTATATGCTTTGAATGCCGTCTTGCCTTTGATGTTGCTGATTGGATTGGGATATATTCTCAGCCGTATCGGATTTATCAACGTGGAATTTCTTGCCTACGCCAACAGGTTTGTATTCAGAATTGCTCTACCGACACTCTTGTTTTACTCCTTATATTCAGCGTCCGGTCTCGAGGACATCCGTTGGAATGTGGTTTTTTTTGCTACCATTGGAGTGTTCGTACTCTTTCTATTGGGGACTCTGATTGTAAAATTCGCTGTTCGTGACAACCGTCAAAAAGGTGTAATCTTACAAGGCATATTCCGTTCCAACATGATAATTATCGGAATTCCTTTGGCTGAAGCCTTGGGTGGAGCCGAAGCAGTGTTGATCGTAGCTTTGGTATCGATGGTCATTGTTCCACTATACAATACTTTATCTATTGTCGCGTTGACTATGTTCCAAAAAGATCAAAACGGACAATCCATACATTGGCTCAAAGTAATATTGAAAGTTTTGACAAACCCTTTGATAATCGCTATTGTAGTAGGAATCTTGACTCTTGTCGTTAGAAGCTTCATTCCCATCTCTGAAGAAACGGGATTGCCTGTATTCACGTTAAAAGACGATGTGTCATTTCTATATACAGCCATCAAATGGCTGAGTCAAATCGCTTCTCCCATGGCTTTAATCGTACTTGGCGGAGGCTTTAGATTCACGGCCGTCAAGACGCTTAAAAAAGAATTGATTTTAGGAATCACGTTAAGAACATTAGTCGCACCGTTGGTAGCGCTTGCTTTGGCTGGCATTTTAAGCTTGGTGACAAAGTACTTTACCTTCGAGAGCACCGACTATCCAGCTTTGATCGCAACGTTTTGTGCTCCGATCGCTGTAACTAGCGCAATTATGGCTCAAGAAATGGGAAATGATGAAAAATTGGCTGGGCAACTTGTAGTATGGACAAGCCTGCTATCTATTATTGTGGTTTTTGTGGTCGTAGTCATTTTCCGCGAATTAGGAATGCTATAAAATTGCATAAATATCAGACTTAGGACCATGTTTTCCAGTAATTACGGGGAATATGGTTTTTTTCTTATCATAAATTACATAAAATGATATATATTGTTGACAAAATTCTAGCCTGAAACGGTGGAAAAGCAGTTCAGTCAAATGATAGAATAAGGTATATAATTGACGGGGATATTGATGATATACGAGAAAATCGGTGAATTAAGAAAAAAAACAGTTGGTCGCAAGAAGAATTGGCAGCTAAGATAAACGTTTCTCGCCAAGCAGTCTCAAAATGGGAACTAGGACAATCAATTCCGGATTTGGCAAACGTCATTGAACTTGCCAAATTGTTTTCCGTAACAACAGATTACCTAGTGACTGACACTTCACTGATGGAAGATAATAATTTCATATTTTATCCTCGTCACGAAGAGAACAAGTCAATGACAAAAGCTACTGCATTCGCCACCACGCTTTATTTGTCTGATGAGTTCGGAATGGCGATTTGCCCAAAGTGATACAAATTCGTTTGTTTATTCAAGCATTTAAAAATCTGATAAACTGCAATAAAAAATAACTGATCTGTGCACATCGGACACCGGAATGAAGACTTCCTTGATATAAATGAAATTATGGCATTGATTATCAAACATGGAATCACTTCTTTCAATACCATTATACAGAAAACCGGGCGCTTTATTGAAGGATATGCTTAAGAATGCATAGGCTAAATTTTTGACATTCAAAAAATCCCGTTTAAAGAAAAATTTGTTGCTTTTTCAAGTAATGTTTGGTAATATATATATCGGCCTTATTTAGGGATATTCATATTTTTGTCGGATAGAAATAACCGTCACTCCCAATCAACACCATACGTGCGCTCATAGCTCAATTGGATAGAGCGTTTGACTACGGATCAAAAGGTTTCGGGTTCGACTCCTGATGGGCGCGCCATCAATTTCGGGAAGTAGCTTAGCTTGGTAGAGCGCCTGGTTTGGGACCAGGAGGTCGCAGGTTCAAATCCTGTCTTCCCGACCATTTTCAAAATCCTAGAGTAAGCAATCTTACTCTTTCTGTTTTTAAAGGACCCATAGCCAAGCGGTAAGGCAAAGGACTGCAACTCCTTCACCACCGGTTCAAATCCGGTTGGGTCCTCCAATAGCTAATTAGGGGTTTGAACTTTATTGTTCAAATCCTTTTTTAATGGGTTTTTGTTTGATTGAGTATTATTAATTAGGACGAAACCGCATGTAAAATGCGACTGAAACAAAAAGAGTCGCATTTTACAATCTATATTGACTAATTTACATGCCGATGATATAATATAGTAAAACGCGACTAGAACAAAAAGAGTTGCAAATTACAAGGTGGTAATATGAGTAAAAAAATATTTGAAAACTTCTATGATAAATTTGTCATAGGAAGTGTAACTAGTAAAAGCGAACTTACATCTTATATAACCAAATACTATGAAAACTTAAAACCAATTACGCTAGCATGGCGAATATTTGATTTGAAAAATGCAGGCTATATTCAAGATATTGGAAATAATGAATATAGAGTAGTTGATGAAAAGCAAAGTCAATTGTTCGGGATGGTAATCGATACAAAAACACTTGATTTTTTAATGAAATACAACAAAAAGTTTAATGCATACAAACGCGATTATTTTGGTATGGACATAAGAATATCTATTTGGGAAACATATGTGCTGAATCAATTTATGTCACATCAAATGTATAAAAACTTTATTATTATTGAAGTTGATGAAACAAGAATTGATAATTTGTTTTATGAAATGAAAGAGGATTTTAAAGATGTTGTTCCATTGAGTAAAGTAACAGGTTTTGATTATTTAAGTTACAAGCTTCAGAATGTTATTATTATACAAAAATTACCCAAAAGATCCCCTTTATATGCAAATAAAAAAAACAACTATGTTTCTATACCTAAACCAGAAAAAATATTAGTCGATTTACTTGTGTATAATGAGGATATATATAACATAGATCAAAATGAAATTTTAAGTATTTATAGAAACATGATTAAAAAATATAGAGTTAGCGTTACAACACTATTATCATATGCACGTATTCGCGGACAAAACATCAAGACGAAAGTTCAAAACATATTACATGAAATAGAGATAATCGATTATGATAGATAAACAAACATTTAGTAAAGAGTGGATTCTTAAAGTTAAAGGCGATGAAAGAAGCGATCAAGGGATTATTGAACGACAAATATATGCATTACATTTACTTGAGACATTAAGGAATAGTTTTGAAAACTTTATTTTTAAAGGTGGAACATGCTTATCTCTTATCGCTGAAGAATTCCCAAGATTTTCAATCGATATCGATATATTAGTTAAGCCTCAGTTCAAGTACTTCTTTGACACAGAAAATTTATCTACGATTATAAAAGATTCTGAATTTCAGCGTGTTATAGAAGACGTTCGTCAGCCTAGACATGATATTGATAAACAACATTTTGAATTTCACTATAATGGAGCTATCAATGGAGAAACATATATATTACTAGATGTTGTATATGACGAATCGAAATATAAGGATTTAATTCAAGTTGAAATAAATAACTACTTGATAAAAACTACTAATCCTAATGTGAGTGTAATAGCGCCATCAGTTCATGATTTATTAGCTGATAAACTCTGCGCATTTTCACCAAATACCGTCGGGAAAAAATTAAACGAAAACAGAGATATCGAAGTTGTTAAACAAATGTTTGATGTATCTTTTTTAATGAAACGGTATCCATTTTCACCTTCATATAAAACGATATATGAAAATATAACTCAAGTTGAAATTAAACGGAGAAATTTAGAGCTTAAAGTTGTTGATGTGCTTAATGATACAATCAAAACATGCCTTAATATTATTTCTGAAGGTAGTCTTGATTCAAAACAATATCAACTTATCAAAAATGCTATTAAAGGATTTTCATCATTCACTAGAGATTTATCCTATAATGTAGATAAAGCAAAAGAGTCAGCCCTTGATGTACTACATGCATCATTATTGGTCTTTGCAGGCGATGAAGATAACCTACTAAAAATTGCTGATGAACAAACAGAATTTTTGAAAGAATACCAAGTATTTAAGCGTTCCAGAAAGCAGCTAGCAGCTATTGATCCTGAGTTACCTAAATTGTTGAATATTTGTCTTAAGTGTATGTCGCATTTTAAAATATCATTGTCTTAATATTAGTTTAGGATGATAATGTAATTATGTGCGAGAAGGAGTAGAGTATGCATATCCAATGTACTAATAAAGTGTTAGATTTTTTAAAAGAAAAACCACAAGAATTAAAGACTGATGATGATATCTATGCATGGCATATAAACTACATGATTATTTTAAGAAGAAAATTCTTTGTTTTAATGAATGATTTAATTAGGTATTCTGTTGTTCTATATGGGTTAAAGAAAAGCGATTTTAAAGATCCTATATTGTTTCTACAAGAAGCAATCATGATTACTATGCATTTTGACGGTTTTGCTCTAGAGTTAGTATTGAAATATGTAAATGGTATATCAGAAGTAATATATAGTAAAACAAAAAACAGAAAGCTAGTATCTCAATTAAATAGAGCTATGCAAGATGCTGATTGGTACGCTCACGATTGTTTATATAATCAGATATTTCAACCTGAAATATCTCAACATTTAAATAATGGATTTGTAGGTTTAGACAATTGGAAAGAAGTTCATTGTCCTAAGGATAAAATGTTAAGCTATTTGGAAATGTTGTAATTTGAAATAATCCACTATAAAACAGTACTAATGATATTAATTGAATAGAATAAATATAGAAATTCATTTATTATTGAATCAAACAAGCTCCATACTAACAACATAGCAAACTTGGTTGTGACAACCTCAAATGTGGCACAAACTTGGTTGTGGCAACCTTAAAACTGGCACAAACTTGGTTATGACAACACATAAAATTTGAACATCTGTTTAACAGGTGTTTTCTTTATAGCGATAGTGGTACAATTAAATATTTAGTGACTTTTATGTTAAATAGTAGATGGTTTCACTATTATTCTAATTTATAAGAATCTATTTTTGCAATGGAAACCATATGCTATTTATAACCTGCGAAAAATGCACAAACTTAGTTATGATAAAAAAGATCATTTTTGCTCAAACATCTTAATAATTCTTTTTCTTAGGGATATGGTATAATAAATAATAAAATTTATTAACAATTTGAAATATTGAGAGATGATATATTTGGTTAAAGTAAATATAAATGATTTAGAAAAAGCGTCACTTATTTTTGCAAATGCAATGTTTAAAGATCCTTTACACGCATATTTTTTCCCAAACGAAGATTCTAGATATATTAAACTAACAAGATTATATAAATTTAAACTGAAACTGGACTTTAATAGTTTATATACTACTTCCAATTCATTAGAAGGTTTTGTATTATGGAAGGGCTCAAAAAAAAACAAATTCCAATTTAGTATTTTTGATTTATTAAGAGGTGTTATTTTGATATTATCAATAGGAATTAACCCGGTGATAAAGATGGTACAATATCAAAAATGGATTACTCGTTTACATAAACTCTATTTGAAAAAAAGTTATTGTTGTTTAGATGTCATAGTTATAGACCCTTCATTTCAAGGCAAAGGGTTTTCAAGCATATTGATTAAACCTAAATTATTAGCTCTTTCATTGAACAATGAGATTGCATTCCTAGAAACGCAAAACAAACACAATGTTGAGGTTTACGAACATTTCGGATTTAAATTGATTTATCAAGAAAAGTTACCTAAAACCGAAATAATAAGTTATGGAATGATTAAGAGCTGATTTGCTTCTTATATTAATTCATTAATTACCTTTACGTATTGAAAATATATCTTTACTCTTTTGGAAAAATAAACTCCATACTGACAACATAGCAAACTTGGTTGTGACAACCTCAAAAGTGGCACAAACTTGGTTATGACAACACACAAATCAAAAAAACAGACTTATGATAAAGCCTGTTTTGTTATATTTTAGATGTTTATTGAAGTATATCTCATGAAATAAAGACTATTTTTGTGTTTCAACTTTAGGGCATATTAACCACTTGCTAAATAAATCAAAATTATTTTTTGCATCGAAATATCCAGCGATGCTAATTACCAAAGAACTGATTGCATTCAAGATTAAATCATACATTGTATCTTTGATTGCTGTTAACCCATTATAGGGAACAAGGGTAACCGAATTAACTGTTCTCAGCATGTTGCTTGAAGAAGATAAATTGTCAAGGGTGTATTCAAATAGTTCCCAAATAACTTCAACAGTCATTGAGAAACAAAAAACAAATAGAGCGATAATAAATGGCTTAAGTACAAGTTTTTTATCTGGATTTCTAGCCACAGAATTAATAACTGAAAAACCCACAATTGAAACTAAGACAGTAGAAGTAATGTGTAGCATATCATCCCACCAACTGACTGTTACAAAAAAATTAACAACTTCACCCATTAAAAGAGCCGCTAAAATAAAAATTAAAAATACGCTTTTCATATAATTTGGGATATCAAGTTTAAATTTTTTTTCAACAAAGGAGGGGCCAAATGATAAGATGAGCAAGATTGCCAACTGTATCGCTACAAATATATTCCGACTAATGTCCGCATCATTTGAATCAATAAAAATACCTAAAATACTAGTTGATAATAGAAGAACCATAGTTATTCTAATGCTATAATAAAATAATTTCAGCTTTCTATTCTTTTTCATACGAGCCCCCTCTAAAATAAATTGGAAATATGTAAAAAACGATGACCTATATTGACAAAAAATGAAATTTAACTCTAATATAAAAAAAGAGGACACCTAAAGTATATCATAGCTTGAGCTATTTATGTCTTATAACCTCGAATCTTTGCATTGTATAAGGTTGATCTTCTCTGATTCCAGCTTTTCTCAAAGCAATGTCAACCCGATCTTTAAGTGTATCAATACCTTCCAGTTTGGGAAATAATAATCCACTCTAACTTCCGAATCTAACGATGACACCATCATGTTTGACATCAAGATCATCGATTGATTGAATGGGTTCTGGTTTTCCCAAAACATCTACACTATAGAAAAGGTTAGGTAATTCACGTTTTTAAAAAAATATTAAAACGATAATTCTGAGTACCTGAACTTATGGCATTTTGAATGATTTCATCAGCAATGCATCCTGTTGTCGGACAAACCGTACCGATGCAGTCTCTCAGTCTTTCATCCATCTTAATGGATACGAACACAACAGCTTGATGCTCAACCATCTCACTGGGTAGATTTTCTGGACGTTTCATTGTGAACTGGGACCATTTTCTTGTACATTATGTTCTTTAGATTGGTATGGAAATTGAACAGAGGGTAAATTAAACATGTGCATAGAAATTAAGATTGAGATTCAATTATTTTTATATCTTTTCTTTGCAAAAAAACAAACTCCATACTGACAATATAGCAAACTTGGTTGTGACAACCTCAAAAGTGGCACAAACTTGGTTATGAAAACACATCACTATTAAACACCTGTTTTCAGGTGTTTAATTTTTTGCGAAATTTGGGTAATTCAAATTAAATATTTTGCAGACTAAAACATTAACGATCAGTTGTATAAAATTAGATTATGATGAGAAAGTAGTTGATGACTTCAGAAAATATAATCGTGAGAACAAAAAGTGAAAATAGATATAATGTTGTAGTAATTACTTGTAAATGTAACGCAAATGTGTTACAATATATATGAGGTGATAGTATGAAAGATGCATATGTGAATGTTCGTGTAGACAGCGGTGTTAAGGCAGAAGTTGAAACAATACTAGAAAATCTAGGAATTAGTACATCTACAGCTATTGATATGTTTTTAAGTCAAATCGTTTTAAAAAATGGTCTTCCATTTAATGTGAAAATACCGAAAAATGATTATAAGAAAAGACAAATGGAACTAGCATCCGCAATTAACTTAACTGGGGGTAACGAATACCCAAAGAGATTTAAGAAAATAATATCTTTGTATGCTCAAGGGGAAATAGATTATGATGTAGCTTTATATGCAATTAGGAAGGAATATAGTAATGGCTGATCCTTATGTTTATGAAAAAACTAATGTTTTACGAAATATACCAGGTATAAAAACACAGGAAAAATTGGATGAGTATGAAAACACTATTGCAAATTTAGCACTTATTAAATTATTCAAAGAAGGATTTAAAATTCAAAAAACAGCTGATGTTTTCTTGATACACAAGTTAATTTTTGAAGATGTTTATGAATGGGCGGGAGTACCAAGAATAATTGATATTGAAAAAAGTGAAATTGTTTTAAATGGATTAAGTGTAATATATGAGTCATTCTCAAAAATTGAAATAGGAATGATTCATTTAGAAAATAAGTATTCCAGCATGGAATGGATAAAAATGTCAAGATCAAGTCTTGTTTATAATTTAGCGAGATACATTTCTGAACTGTGGCGAATTCATCCGTTTAGAGAAGGTAACACTAGAACTATCGCTACTTATTTATATTTTTTTATGCAGAAGTACAATTATAGTATTAATGCAGAACTACTTAAAAAAACATGCTAAGTATTTTAGAAATGCACTTGTAATAGCATCTATTGGAGAATACAGTGAATATAATCATTTAGAATCCATTTTAGAAGATTCAATTGAAAATAAAAGTGAAAAGCTTGAAATTGTTAATAAAATTATAAACAAGTATACGGAAATAAAGGGTATAAAGGTAAAGCAGTATCACTATAATTATCATCAAGAAAAAAAGAATCATAGTAATGGTACAAAAAAATTATAAAGTTGGACTAGGTGCTTTTTAAACAGATAGTAATAATAAACTTATATACATACAAAGCATATCATTTAAAAGGCGGATATGCAAGCCTGATTTTGAATTCTGTAACTAATTGGTGTCATGTAATTCAGAGTAGAATGCATTCTCTTTCTGTTGTAGAATATTTCAATATATTGAAATAGGTCATTTTCAACTTCAGAGGAATTTGCATAGGATCTCCTGTAGATGCATTCTTTCTTAAGACAAGCAAAAAAGCTCTCCATACACGAGTTGTCGTAAGGGCATCCACCACGACTCATACTTTGAACCATCCCATAGTCATCAAGGATATTCTTGAAGCCTGCACTTGCGTACTGGTTTCCTCTGTCACTATGAAAAATGGTTCCTTCAACTTCAGGATACCTGGCTATTGCATTTGCGATTGCTTGTTTGACTAGTTTCGGTGTCAATGTTCTTACTTGTTGAGTAACCAATGACCTCTCGGTTATATAGATCCATTACAGCAGCAAGGTAGTACCAACCTAGCCCAGTCTTAATATAAGTAATATCACTTACCCATATCTTATTTGGAACTTTAGATTGGTATGGAAATTGAACAGAGGGTAAATTAAACATGTGCATAGAAATTAAGATTGAGATTCAATTATTTTTATATCTTTTCTTTGCAAAAAAACAAACTCCATACTGACAATATAGCAAACTTGGTTGTGACAACCTCAAAAGTGGCACAAACTTGGTTATGAAAACACATCACTATTAAACACCTGCCTTCAGGTGTTTTCTTTTTGGCGACATTTCTTTAATCCATTGCAGACATATTGTAATTAAAAATTGATAATCAGGCTGATTCAAACAAAATGGGTTTTTATGCAATTATGCACTATTTTTAAAAAGCGTGAAATTGCATTGATTTGTTAATCAACTTAGTGTATGATATTAATATAAGATTGGTGGTGATTGTAATGGACATAAAAGCATTGATAAAATCAAAAGCAGACAATGAATATATTTATAAAAATGAGTTATACGAATGGATTGCACTGGAGCACCCTAATTATTCTAAGGCATCATATCGTTGGGCAATTTACAACTTAGTTCATTCTGGATTGATAACCAAAATTGGTAAAAACCTATTTATTCAAGGACATAAACGAAAATATGCATACGAATATGTAGGTGCAACTCACAAACAAATTATCCATTATTTCGAAAAAGAATTTCCAAATATCACTGCAGTTATTTATGAGTCTACAATTTTGAATGAATGGCTCAATCACCAATTGGCAAGGAACATTGTTTTTGTAGAAGTAGACAAGTTTTATTCAGATATCATATTTGAAAAACTGAGAAACAATATTCAGTCCAATATCTTGATAAAACCAAAAACAGATGAATTTACAAGATATGCAGAAAATAATACAATCATCATTCATAACCTAGTCACTCAAGCTCCAACCAATAAACATTCATATGAAATTAAATTGGAAAAATTAATTGTTGATTTTTTCTCTGAACCAAGTTTAAAAATGCTATATAGCGGATCAGAATTGACTCCAATGCTTGAATTGATTTTTCAACAATATGTGATTGAGCAAAAAAAAATGTTTGCGTATGCTAAACGAAGAAAATGTGACCAAAAAATTAAGCAGTACATTTATCAAAATACAAATATCAGACTTTTTGAGGACAAGTAACGCTGTTGAAAGAGAATTTTACGCTTGAACATTTAGAATCACTCCAAAGTGCATATCCTTCAGTGGATAAAATTCTATTGGAGAGAACGATATATGCATTCGGATTATTAGAAGCGCTTGTCAAAGCCGGAACTCCGTTCATCTTCAAAGGAGGAACTTGTTTAATGCTACTTCTTGAACACCCGAATCAATTCTCAACAGATATTGATATCATTGTGGATCCCAAGTGTAATATTAATGAATATCTTGATAGGACAGCACAATCATTTCCTTTTCTTCGCTTTGAAGAAAAAGATAGAAAAGGTATCAATAACATTGAAAAAAAGCATTTTAAGTTTTTTTACTCTGCTTTATACTCGGGAAGAGAAGTAGGAATTCTTCTTGATGTTCTATTTGAAGAAAATTTATATGAACAAACGATTCAAAAAGAAATAAAAAATGAGTTTTTACTGACATCGGGTACTCAAACTTATGTTCAAATGCCTTCGGTTGATTCAATCTTAGGAGATAAACTTACAGCATTCGCACCAAATTCGACCGCAATCCAAATATTGAAGGAATCTGGGATGATTACTTAATTATTTCTACATAGCAATTGATTTAGTAATTAAATTCATTCAGTTTGTATGAATTATTTGGGGAAAATATATATTTTGAAACAAACTCCATACTGACAACATAGCAAACTTTTGTTAATCAAAAGATAGCTTTAAAATAAAATTTCAAACAAAGCTGAAATATCATTTTTTTTGATACTAAGCATATTCAGGAGTCGATATGTGTACATACGAAAAACTAATTAATGATCTTAAAAAAGCTGGAATTGAAAAAGGAATTGTCTTATTAGTCCATTCCTCTTTTAAAGCACTAGAATGTAAAGGTTTAACCCCATTGCTTGTTATAAACGCCATAAAAGAAATTTTAACTGATGAAGGAACACTTCTTATCCCTACCCTCTCTTACAAAACTGTGACAAAAGAAAATCCCTATTTTTCTTATCACGATACCCCTTCATGCGTAGGAATCATTTCAGAAACTTTTCGTAAAGAAAAAGATACCATAAGAAGCATAAACCCGATTCATTCCGTTGCGGCTTGGGGAAAACATGCTATAGAATTAACTAACGAGCATATAAAAGACAGGGTTACCATATTCTATTACTCACCATTCTATAAAATGTTAAAATATAATGCAAAAATACTCATGTTAGGATGTGGGTTAAAACCGAATACGTTTATGCATCTAGTTGAAAATATCAATCATTTACACTATCGAAACACTATGTATAGTATTGATTTTAAAATAACCAACCAAGATGGAAGCACCTTTAATCAGGTGGGTGAACTACCTGATATGAGTAATTATTTTCAACGATATGATCGAATTGAACAGATTCTTTCAGTAAATGACTTACAAGTGTCTAAGGTATTAAATGCGACAACTTATCTAATTGACGCCAATCAATTAATGCAAAAAGCAAGTGCAATTCTAAAAACAAATCCCTTATATTTTGTTGATGAACTAAAAAAGTAGTGCTATTTAATCCTTTGTTTTTTGTTCTTGTGTTTTTGGATTGGAATTGTTTCAAATCAGTGGGTAAGCCATGATATCATATGGGTACAAACTGTATCACGATTGAAATCAAGAGAAAATATGTTGCTGGCATACATTATCCGGCACATTTTTTAGTAGTGCGGATAACACGACGCAAGCTGATACTGTCTTATTGCTTTAATTGAAATGGATTTAGTTTCATTAAATCATTCTGTATTATAATATGCTAAAAAACAAACATAAAAGATATCGATATATACGATATCTATGGAGGGTGCATTCCATGAAGAAAATCATTGTGTTTTTAACATTTCTGATGCTTATTCTGTTTTTGAATGCTTGTGGTATGCGTCAAAGATTCCCGTTAAATTATGATTCTTTTTTTCATGTTCAGATGAAAAGTTGGATTTATGTTTGAATTAATGAAGATGTGTCAGTCGGGAAAGCGTGAATATAAAGGTGTTAAAGGAATATATATTAATGACACCAAACTGTTCCACATTTTTTGATGTGAAATTTGAAAAGAAAAATCTTGGTAGAAATCTTGAAATTGCAAAAGGAATATCAAACAAATGGATTACTGTTCCTAACTCGATGATAACCATACAGTATATCAACTTGGGAGAAAAATAATGAATGAGGAGTATTTGTCGATTCTATGAGGAGGAAACAGAGATACTATCTATTGAATAAACAAACTCCATACTGACAACATAGCAAACTTGGTTGTGACAACCTCAAAAGTGACACAAACTTGGTTATGACAACACAGCTAAACTCATAGGATTTCAAGTGATTTCTTGAAATTCTTTTTTCTATTTAAAAATAAGATGCTAACTTCTCATATTGACACTAGGGCATGTGTCGCCTATACTGTTATTGAGACGCGTGGCATTTCAGTGAAAAAAGCCATTGTGTCTGTCATTAATTTTCCCAAAGAATATGCCGGTGACATAATGAGTTCTTTAATCAAATTAATTAGTAAGATAATTCCTAAATTGAATTCTCTTCATTATAAGGATAAGTTTGAATTAATATTTCCGATTATGAAAAAATCAAAGGAAGTTTTTTACGATAGGATATTACTGCCATAGCGATTGTTTCTTATGAACAAGAAACAAGTATATAGCACCATCAGAATTGAGATGGATTGAAATTCAACTACAGAAAGGGGAAACTGTATGAACTATCTGTGGGGAAGTTTAATGTTACTGATTGACATTTAAAATAAGAACTGTGGTAAGAGTCTCCTTTAATAGTCAAAGCTATAAAAAAATGAAACAAATCCACAGTGCCTAATTCGATTATAAAACAAAACCTTTAAAGAAACAAAAAATGCAAAGAAAGGAATAATCAACTCCTCTTAAAAAAGATGATTTGGTTATACAAGAACAAATCATGACTGAATTTACAGAAATGGTGATCTATATTATAAAACATATACCTCGCGGAAAAGTGATGACATATGGACAAGTGGCAGCTTGTGCAGGGAATCGGTGGGGATCCAGACAAGTATCGAGAATCTTGCACTCCATGAGTGGGGCATATGGTCTTCCTTGGCACAGAGTCATTAATTCCAAAGGCGAGATCAGCCTTGACGGCGAAGGATTTTATGAACAGCTGGAAAGATTAGACAATGAAGGGGTTAAAGTCGAAAACAACAAAATCGACTTGAGCGTATACCAGCATAAATGCAAACCAGCGGTGGATAATTAATAAATAGTTAATGGCGCTAAAAGTGAAATTCATTTTAGCGCCATTTATATAAATTTATATTATTTTTTTCTGATAAAGCTGACAAATTTAAATTTCACATAATTGATTAATATTAAATAAAATATTATTATTATATTGACAATAGTGTATGCCATACAGTATAATATGAGCGAGGTGATAAATATGGCTGATAATTTATTGTTACAAAGCTTAGGAAACGAATTAAAAAGAGGAACACAGATCCTAGCTGTATTGAGCCAACTCGACAAGACAGAATACGGATATTCGCTTTTACAAAGGCTTGAAGAGAAGAATATCTCGATTGAAGCCGGCACTTTATATCCGTTGCTTCGCAGACTGGAGTCCCAAAAGCTGTTGGAAAGCCAATGGGACACTACAGAAAACAGGCCGCGAAAGTATTATGTTTTGAGTTCGTTTGGGAAAGAGACATTTAACAATTTAAAAGAGACATGGAAAGAAATTGTTTATGAAATGAACAGTTTATTGGGGGAGGGAATTTAAATGAACAGTTTGATTGAACGCTATATATACGATGTTACAAGAAGACTGCCAGAGGCATCCAGGGCAGATGTCAAAAAAGAATTGAATGTTAATATCAGCGATATGTTGCCGGAAAAACATACAGAAGAAGATGTCAAGAAAGTATTGATTTCTCTTGGCGAGCCGAGGATTTTGGCAAATGGATACAGAACTAAACAGAGATACCTGATTTCTCCTGAAAAGATGGATGACTATCTGCGGATTCTCAAGATTGTCCTGATTGTTTTTGGCTCGATATCGCTCGTTTTTGGTATGATTGATGCGATTTTACATCTAGAGGCAACGACTGGATTCGGAGTATTTATCGGCATCGTGGTCACAATCGATATCATCATTCTTTGGGCTAAAAAAATGAACATTCAATTCAATCAACAAGCAATAGTCATATGCAATAATTTATTTACATATCCTCAAAAAAGCAACTTATTTGGGATATGTTCGGATTTGGAGTATAATATAGCTGAGGTGATTTTATGCAAACAAAAACATTTAAACTGGCAAAAGATGTATTCTGGATAGGCGTAAATGACTATGACTTGCAAGTATTCGACATTGTCATGGAAACTGAGTTCGGCACATCTTATAATGCATATTACATAAAAGGCAACGAGAAATCAGTCTTGATAGATACTACCAAAGCCAACTTCGGTGATGATTATATTGCCAAGATTGAAGCTTTGACCGCTATAAGCAAAATTGATTATCTGGTACTTAACCATACCGAACCCGATCATTCCGGATCTGTCATCAGGATCTTGGAGAAAAATCCGCAGATTACGATCATTGCTTCCGCACCCGGATTATCAAATCTAAAAGAAATTTTGAATCGCCCCTTCAATTCAATCCGGGCCAAAGATGATTTAGTAGTCTCGCTCGGAGACAAATTCCTGAAATTCTATATTCTGCCTAACTTACACTGGCCAGACACCATGTTCACGTATTTGGAAGCAGAAAAGATCCTGTTCACCTGTGATTTTTTTGGCGCTCATTATGCGTATGAAGGTGTGCTCTCGACAAACGTGGAAAACAAGGATGATTATCTGAAATCACTTAAATATTATTTTGATTCAATCATGTCGCCTTTCAAACCAGATGTACTGAAAGCTTTGGATAAAATTAGACCGCTCGATTTGAAACTCGTTGCGACAAGTCATGGTCCCATTTTGGATGAAAGCATGATCAATGAAGCAAAAAAAATGTATCTCACCTGGGCTCAACCAGTTAAGCCACATGAGAAACCGTTGATTGTTATCCCTTATGCAAGTGCATATGGATACACTACAATAATGATGGAAGAAATCGAAAAAGCCATCAAAAAGGAATTTGACGGATTGGTCGAAATTGAAACATATGACATCGTGCTTGCGAAAACTGGTGTCATAGTATCCAGAATCGAAGCGTCTGATGCATTTCTTATCGGGACCTCGACAATTTTAAAGGATACAGTTAAACCGATTTGGGATATACTTTCAAGCCTGAATCCAGAAAGTCATGGCGGCAAATTGGCAAGCGCTTTTGGTTCTTATGGGTGGAGCGGTGAAGCAGTGCCTAATGTCATGCAAAGACTTGTACAGCTAAAACTAAAGACAATCGACGGGTTGAGGCTCCGCTTCAATCCATCAACGAGTCAGCTTCATGAAGCGTATGAATTTGGTATAAAATTCGCCAAACACGTTAAAGAAAATCGATAAAAAAAACGGGCCTATTATGAAATGAACCCCAAAAAGTAGACACTTAAAAAAAACGTCTACTTTTTTGTTTTTCTACGCCTAGTAGTATTATAGAATATCAGCCATTCATGGACTAGTTGTATATATTCTTCTAAAGATGTGATATCATTATTGTAGAGAGTTTCTTTCTTGAGAATGGAGTGGAAGCTTTCTATGACTGCGTTATCTAGTGGATTGCCTTTTCTGGAATGAGATATGACAATGCCATTGGATTCACAGACAATTTTATATTCAGTTGAAAGATACTGAAAACCCTGATCTGAATGGAGTACCAGTCCATTCAGATCTTTTGTTATAGAGATTGCTTCGTTCAATGTATCCATAACTAAGGGAATATCGTTTCGATAACTAATGCTATAGGATACCCAGTCTCTAGTCTCTAAATCTAGTATTGTGCTTAGATAAGCTCTCTTTCCGTTTCTTTGGAGTGTGAGATAGGTTATATCTGTCACCCAACCTTTTTGTTGGAAGTTTCGTTTTAATTGGTCTATTTGTGATTGTTCTTCAGCCAATTTTTTATTGTAGTTTGGTTTGATGTCTTTAATATACTTTGCAACGACATCGTATTTATTCATAATCCTCAGTACTTTCTTATGATTTATAATCCATCCATTCTCTTCTTGAAGTTCATCTGTAATTCGCCGATATCCATATGTTTTTTTGTGCTTGCTAAATACTTTCTTAATAATCAAATAATCTTGATAATCCGGATCCACTGTGCTTCTATACTTATAATAGGTCGAGGTACTGATTTCTAAAACATCACACATTGTCTTGATATGATACCTGCGTCGATATCTCGTGATAAATGCTATTTTTTCTCTCGATCGACCTCCCCTAAGTAATCCTGGTATTTTTTTAAGATTTCATATCTCTCTTTGTAATCAATCGGGCCCTCGTTCTTCGGTTTGCCTCTCTTGCGGATGTCTAGGCCACCATCGCGATTGTAGATACGCACCCATGTCCGGACAGTATCTCTGCTCACTCCATACTTTTCGCCTAGATAGTTAAATGATTTCCCTTCCTCGAGCCGTTCTCTCACGGCTTCTAGCCTTGTTTCCAACGATGCTTTTTCAAATTTCTGTCCTTTACTTGCCATTTTCACTCCTCCTTTGTTGATAATTACATTGAATCATATTTCATCAAAAATACCAATACAGTCAGGGATTGAAAGTCTTCAATGCAAATACAAAACAAAAAAAAGACATTAATAAACAACTGCTTTGTGTCTACTAACATCTCTTGGTCATGCGTTTTTATTATGTGTCCACTAAAT
>CAZLAQ010000004.1:0-121908 GCA_964557695.1 uncultured Candidatus Izemoplasmatales bacterium
ATCGACCTCACGCTTATCAGGCGTGCGCTCTAACCACCTGAGCTATAGGCCCAAAGTTTACACTTTGCAGTGCGAGTTATATTTTACTATTTATGCATATGTTTGTCAATTAATATTTACCCAAAGTTTTCAGTTTTGGCGAAAATTCAGGGTTTTTCAGGGTGTTTTCGGCTTATGTTTCATGACAATATTCCGCAAACGAAAAATATCTTGAGTGCATTACATAAAATATCCGACTAAAGCGGATATTTATAATCGTTTTTGGCCAGTTTCTCCATAATCAATTCTTCAGGATCGTAGCCTAAATCGACCGCCATGGCCAAGGCATAAATCAATACGTCTGCCAGTTCCTCTTTTACGTTTTCTGCGTTTACCGGAGTATCTGACCATTGGTAATTTTCCAACAGTTCTGCGGCTTCGATAATGATCGATTTTGCTAAAGCTTCTGGCGTGTCATGTTCTTTCCAACCGTGATTGTCGCGGTATTTTATTATGATATCAAGTAGTTTTTTCACCTGTTGCCTCCACTATTTTTTTGATCCTTTTTTTAAGCGTCGGTCTGTCGATCAACACAATCCTGCCGCAGCCAAGGCATTTGATTTTGCAATCGGTTCCGAACCGGACAATCTCCCAGCGGTTCTCACCGCAGGGATGGCCTTTTTTCAAGATTAAAATGTCGCCTAACTTGATATTGGTTTCCATTTTATTTGCTTTTTCTCTCAAGGTTTTTCTGGAATGTTTCCACTTCTTCGATGGTGTCAAAAGCTATGACTATCTTGTTTGAAGACACTTTGATTCTATCTTTGAGTTCGAAGCTATCCGCAAAATCGGTTTTGGCTGAATTCAATTTGGAAGTAAAGTCCTCGCTGATGATTTTTCTTTTTATTTCATTCTTTTTCTTTTCTTTTTTTACCAGTGATTCGATATCCCTGACTGTAAGTTTGTGTTCAATGATCAATGACGTTATAGCTTTGATACGATTGACATCTTTTAACTTGCTTAGAGCCCTTGCATGTCCCATCGAGATGTTGCCTTGGTTGATTTCATCCATAATCGAAGGCGGAAGAGATAAAATCCCCAAGGTATTGCTGACATAGGAACGACTTTTGCCGATCTTCTGGGATAGTTCCAAGTGAGTTAGATTCAAGGATTCGATGGCATTTTGATACGCTTGTGCTTCTTCAACGATTGTCAAATCTTCTCTTTGGATATTCTCGAGCAAGGAAAGTTCTGCCAAATATTGGTTGTTATAATCCCTGACTATCGCGGGAACTGTCTTAAATCCGGCAATAGTCGATGCTTTGCATCTTCTCTCTCCGGTCACGAGCATGTATCCATCAATGATTTTCTTAACGATCACTGGCTGAAGAACGCCGTTGATCCGGATGGATTCGGCAAGCTCATTCAATGCAGTTTCATCAAAGTGTTTTCTTGGTTGGAATGGATTTGGTTGGATTTTGTCGACCTCAATGTCGATAACTTCCTCTTTTTCCAGATCAAGGATCTCGTTTTCTGTCAACAGATCGCCAAGTCCTCTTTTAATATATGCGTTTTTAGCCATTTCTAGCAATCACCTCTTTCGCAAGTTGCTTATAACTCAGGGAAGATTTGCTTTTTGGCGAGAATTCAGTTACCGGAACTCCGTAAAAGGTCGCGTTTGAGCAGGAAATATTGCGCGGAATGATGGTTTGGAATACTTTTTCGCCAAAATATGTTTTGACTTCGTTTACCACTTGAAACCCTGAGGAAGTCCTTGTGTCAAGCATCGTTAAAAGCACACCGAAAATTGTCAGTGTTTCCTTGTTTACTTTCTTTTTTCCCTGAACAAGTCTAATTGTATTCAAAAGTTGGGTCAATCCGTCCATCGCCAGAAACTCACATTGGACCGGAACAATTACTCCATCCGAAGCCATCATTGCGTTTGTCGTGATATAGCCCAAGGAAGGCGGACAATCAATCAGTACATAGTCATATTCGTTCTTAACTTTATCGAGTTGCGTATGAAGGATGAAATCGCGGTTTGTATTCAATATGATTTTTTCCTCGACGCCTTCAACAGTGGTTTTCGCGGGCAAAACATCAATCAATGGATTTTCCGTAGTCAGCGTCACATCAGGAATGGTCGCATTTTCGATCAGACAGTCAAAAACGCTTTTTTCAAAGCTGCCTCTGTCTATGCCCATGCAAGTGGTGGCGTTGGCTTGGTAATCCAAATCAATCAGGAGGATTTTTTTCCCAAAATGAGCCAAGGAACTTGCAAGATTGATTGCGGTGGTGGTTTTTCCCACTCCGCCTTTTTGGTTTGCAATCGAAATTACAGTGCTCATACAATCTTCCTTTCCATTACTGCTTATTTCCGAGATGCTTTACAAATAAATCATAGTTTTCCTTGAAGAAAGCAATCTGAGTTGGCGTCAGGAACTCGTCGGCATCAACGCCAGTGAAAAGCTTATAGATCTCTTCTCCGGTCAAGACCCGCTTCATCTGGTCCCATTCATCCTTGCCAGTTACCTCGCAAGCGAGATAGTGATAGATCATGGCCAGAGCAATGACTTGTTCATCACCTTTTGAAGCCAGTTTTTTCAAACTGTAATCATAACGGTTCGGTTTTTGTTTTTCCGTTTCGCGGAATTGGGAAAAGAAATTGACAATCATCGAAAACATATCGGTTCTTTGGTTGAGCAGATATTTATTGAGTCTGTTCGCAGTCTTCTTCATTGATACGCTGACTTCTTCGTTTTCAAGTATGCGATCAACGCCTTTTTCGTGAATATATAGATATAAATCAAAGATGTTGATAATCTCCTTGCCGGATTCCTTGGTCTGCTCACCGATAAACACAATCAATTCGTCGACAGTCTTCTGAAAAGCCAAGTCTTCGAACATGAGCGGATTCTTGTTATTCTTTCTAAGTTCATCCAAATAAATATAGATGTCTTCCTGATACCTGTCGATGACATGGTTCAGTTTGACCCAGTCATAATTCATGTCGGTGTAGAGTTTTTCATTATAAAGAATCTGCACGAGAAAAACAAAATAGAACAATACCCAGATCAAAATGTAGATATACATCGCTCCAGGCGTATCTTGGGCAAGAACTAATCCGCCTTGGTGTGAGATGATATACAATACACCCAAAACGGTGATAATGGTCCCATAGGACAAATAGGAATAGAGTTCTTGGTAAAAGATGACAATCGTCAAGGCAATATAAAAGAATAAATAGGCGTAAAATGCAGATGTTCCCTGGGTGTAGAACAATGTAAGTCCGATCGAATATAGAATACTGATCTGGATGGCGGGTAATATCTTGTTAAGCTGAATCAAAGCAAACATCAACCCATATACCAAGAGAAAAATAGCCAGGATAAGAATTGTGATTCCGGTCGAATAAACAAAAAACAGGGAAAAAGGAATCGTGAGCGCGGTGATTATAAACAAGAAAGCCATGACCAAAACGACTTTTATCTTCCTGACTTCGCTCATCGGGAGAAATTCAGTGTCGAATACGCGTCTTAGAAAATCTTTCATGAATTCACCTTCTTTCGAAGGATGTCTTCACTAATGGTGTCAAAAACTTCACTGTTTTTTTGATAGATTCTCATAACTCTGGGATCGATATAGTAAAAATAATCGGTACTTGTAAGCGCCTCGCGGATGGTTTGCTCATCAAGTTTGGCAAATCCGTCCAGCCCTCTTTTCAAAGCAGTGTAGAACACCACAAAAGCGATGATTTTAATCTCGATGCCATCTGCCTGGTGATTGAAACTCTTGAAGTGGGTCTCGGAAAACATTTCCCGCCTTTTAACATCGATGTCGAATGTATGGCTCATCTTAATAGAAATTTTTCTCAGTTTATGTTTTGCGCCGATCAATAATTCTTCAAAATCATCCAGATCTTCGCGGGAGTATTCGGGGTATTTGTCCTGAAGCGCATTTTTTTGTTCGCCTTTCTCCAACACCTTCAACAGTTGCATCTTGGCAGTAAAGGCGTTTTCAATCTCAAGTTTTTTTGAGAACTCTTCCAAAAATGCGTTTATGTCCTCATAATATTTATCCACGTTGACATCTTCTTGATGTACTTCTTTTTGCAAATCGATCAACAAATCGATATTGCGAAACTCCGTCTCTTTAGAAAGTGCAATCTGATTGTAAAAGAATTGCTTTTGTTTTACGATGATGTACGAAGATATCGTCAAGATCCCAACAAAAGCGAAAAAGAAGATAGAGATACCCAACTGGTCTTCCAAACTGGCATTTTGCATATTCATGTATTCTGGGTAATTGATCATGAACATGATCACAGAAAATAATAAGAAGAGATTGCTGATAAGGATAACTTTCAAATCCTGATAATAGGCGCTGATTGCATATGCAATGAATAGCGCGGTGATTGCCGAAGGCGATTTGAAAACAAATACCGTTGCAATGGCAAGCACATATATGTAAAGCGTGGTGATATACTTGTTTAACTGGTAGAACCGGTAGTTTTCCCCTCCGTAGGCCAAACCGGCAAAGTTAAAAATAATCACCAGCAAGTATCCAACCAATAGTGATATGGTTTGCATTAGCGGAAAGGATGTCGCAAGCATATAGACAAGCGTTATGACCATGATCAGGCTCATTAAACTTACCACGAACAGATTTTTGGTCCTAAGGTGCTTGATTTCCAAAGCTTCCCGATAATCCTCGATCTCCGAAAACATGTGCGATTTGTTTCTCGGCAACTTTGTACCCTCCCTATAGTGGTCTTTTTTTTATCTGCGAATAGTTTCTGGGATATGTCAATTCAGTCGGTTTGTTTTTTTTAATCATAATCATCACATGTTTCAAACCGGTTGAGACTTCATATTCAATAATGCTTTCGATTATTCCTCCAAGTTTTAAAATGCCAGGTTTTGCTTCGTTGAGTTCTGCTTCATAGTTGACAGATTTCATTGCCACAAAGTATCCACCTATTTTGACGAAAGGCAGACAAAGCTCCTGCAAAATATTCAGTTTGGCGACCGCTCTCGCGGTCACAATGTCATATTTTCCTTTTGTCGGCAATTCCTCGACGCGTCCCGATATTAATTCCACGTCATCAAGCTCAAGCAGCTCAGTCAATTTTCTTAAAAACCCGATCCTTTTGTTCAGACTGTCAATGATCGTGATTTTAAGTTTGGGAAAAGCAATCTTAAGCGGTATGGAAGGAAATCCTGCTCCGCTTCCAACATCAAGGATTCTTTGTTCTTTCAAGGGAATTGCCTTGGCCAGACACAAAGAATCATAAAAATGTTTCAGATATACTTCTTCCTCGGAAATAATCGCAGTCAGGTTCATAACTTGATTTTCCTGTTCGAGGAAATGATAATATTTGGCAAATTTATCAAGCATCGCTTTGGTAAGAACGAGTTTCATTTCATGCAATTTTATCTCAAAATCAGGATTCAAATTATCACCTTATTTCATTTTACCATAATAACAACAAATAGAAAACAAAGTTAAGAACTTAAGCCCCTTCACTTCTTTGTTTTCATATAGATTAGCAACATCTGAATGTCTGAAGGATTTACTCCGCTGATGCGAGAAGCCTGGGAAATGGTGACGGGTTTGACTTTTTGCAGTTTGCCTCTGGCTTCTGTGGCGAGATTAGTAACTTTGGAGTAATCTAGCCCGTCAGGAATCACAATCGCTTCTTCTTTCTGAAATTTGACAGATTCTCTGATTGCTTTGGCGATGTAGCCTTCGTATTTGATTACGATTTCAACTTGTTCGTATACTTCCCTTGGCAATGTAAAAATCTCTGGAAAAAGTGTCATCATGATCGAAGTGTCGATTTCAGAGCGCTTGTATAGATCGTGCAAGGATGTCTTTGATTTTATCGGCATAAGCATGTTAAACTGCAACATCTCGTTAATTTTAGCATTGGGTGTGATTTCGATTGTCTGTAACCTTGCTTTTTCTTCTTTGATCTGTGCTTGTTTTTGTTTGAAACTAAGAAATCTTTCCTCGAAAATCAAACCAATTTCATGGCCTTTGTCTGTCAAGCGCAAATCAGCGTTGTCGTGTCTAAGCAATAATCTGAATTCCGCCCTAGATGTCAGCATCCGATAAGGCTCTTTCGTGCCCTTTGTGACCAAGTCGTCAATCAAAACACCGATATAAGCTTCGTCTCTACGTAATACAACAGGAGGATTACTGTCAAGAGTTCGGCTGGCATTGATTCCTGCCATCAAACCTTGGGCGGCGGCTTCTTCATAACCGCTTGTTCCATTTACCTGGCCGGCAAAAAATAGATTTTTGATGATTTTTGATTCCAAAGACGGCCAAAGCGTTGTTGAATCAATCGCATCGTATTCGATGGCGTAAGCGTATTTGGCAATCACGGCATGTTCCAGTCCTGGCAACGAAGCGACCATTTTATCCTGAACATCATGGGGCATCGATGTAGAAAAACCCTGAAGATACACTTCGTCAAGCATGGCACTTTCAGGTTCGATGAATAATTGATGTCTTTCCTTGTCAGCAAAACGGACAAGTTTGTCTTCGATTGAGGGACAATATCTCGGTCCGACGCCTTCGACAAGGCCGCTATACATAGCTGATTTTTGTAAGTTGTCGTAAATGATTTTATGCGTATTCTTAGTGGTGTGAATCAGATAACAAGGCCATTCCTTGTCCAAGACCCTTAGATATGTTGGGTCAAAACTGAAATGGTGGATGAATCCGTCTCCGGGGCTTTCTTCCATTTTGGAAAAATCAATGGAATCGCGCTTTAGTCTGGGTGGTGTACCTGTTTTCAAACGGAACGTCTCGATTCCTAATTCACGAAGATTATCGCTTAACCCAATTGAAGGCCTTTGATTGTCTGGCCCTCCGGAAACCTTAGTGTTTCCGACCAGGATTGCTCCATTCATAAATGTCCCCGTCGTCAAAACAACCGCTTCGGAGCGGATTTCGGTCAAATCTTCCAAAACGACGCCTTTAATGGCTTTGTTTTCGACAATCAATCTTTTTACATAAGCTTCTTTCAATTCAAGGTTTGTCTGAATTTTCAAAGTCAAAAGCATCGTTTCTGGATAAAGGATTTTGTCTGATTGGGCTCTCAAAGCTCTTACCGCTGGTCCTTTGGAACTGTTCAACATTTTCATTTGTAATGTGGTTTTATCGGCATTTTTGCCCATTTCTCCACCCAAAGCATCGATTTCTCTGACCAAAGTGCCTTTGGCAGGTCCACCGATTGATGGATTGCAAGGCATTGTTGCGATCATTTTTAGATTCCCGGTCACGAGCAATGTTTTTTTACCAAGTCTTGAAAGCGCCAAAGCCGCTTCACAGCCGGCATGTCCGCCACCAATGACGATTGCGTCATACATGATATCACTTTCTCTCTAGTTGATTATATCAAGCCGAAATGTTCCAAGGCTTTCCTGACACCATCCTCGTTGACCGAGGTCGTAATATAATTGCATACCGCTTTAACTTCGGGATATGCGTTTCCCATGGCAATGGAATTCTTGATGGAGGCAAGCATGTCAATGTCGTTGTATCCGTCACCGATTGCATAGACTTCATCTTCTGAAAGTTTCATATATTCGATTAGGAATTTGACTCCATTTACCTTAAGTCCGCCCTGCAAATTGACATCGTACCCAAAACGATTGGCGCGATTAAATACCAACTCAGGAAATTTGCCACGAAGCATCGGTACGATATCATCCTCAAAAACAACAAAAGCCAAGACTTCGTTGCGATTTGTGAAATCCCTGTCGATTATTGGTTCTTCAATATGAAAAACCTCAGAAAACAAATTTACAAGATCTGTCTCCTTGCGATATGCCACGTATCCTGTCACGCCTTCGATCGCTAAATCAAAACCCGTATTGTCGGCTTCCTGCAAAAATCTATTCACTATTTTTTTAGGAATGTAGCGCTCATGAATAACTTGCCCTTCATAAAGAATGAAATTGCCGTTTGCGGCAATGTAGGAATCAATTCCCAAAGTCTCGTGAACATCATATAGCAATTGCGGAACTCTTCCGGTCGCAATAATCGGAATGTGTCCGTTAGCTTTCAATAAAGCAATCGTTTCAACGATGTTCGCTGCGGGTTTTCCGTTGTCTAGCAAGGTCCCGTCCAAATCCATAAATACCACAGCCATATATTATTGTCCTCTTTTCCAAAAAAATCTCCCATGAAGCATCTTCACCCACATAGATACCTTACTTAAGGCTGCTTCCGTCAAGACCTGACCTAATTCGTGGATACCTATTGAGTGAAGATGCTTCATAAGAGATTCTGACGTTATTATATCATAAAATCATGATTTTTCAATGTTTTTTCCTCGCGCAACTTTTGAAAAAAACGCTTTAACAAGCGGCTTGATTCTTCTGCCAAAACTCCTGATTCTATTTCAACTTTGTGATTGAAAGGATACTCAAAAAGATTTAAAATCGATTGATGGCTACCAAATTTAGGTTCACAAGCTCCATATACCATTCTTTTTACTCTAGCTTGGATCATCGCACCCGAACACATGACACACGGTTCCAAAGTAACATATACAACACACTCGTCCAGGCGCCAGCTATCAAGTTTCTTGCAGGCCTTGTCCATGGCCAGGATCTCGGCATGTGAAAACACGGTGTTTGATTTTTCCCTGTGGTTGAAGCTTCGGGCAATTATCTTGTTGTCTTTAACGATCACACAACCGACCGGAACTTCATCTCTGTCAAAAGCTTTTTGGGCCTCTTTCAGGGCTTCTTTCATGAAGACCTCGTCTTGGCTAGTCTTTGTCAAACCGGTCATAAATCTGTGGCCTTCCCGGAACATCATGACAGTGTCTGCATCTGGCTTCGTAAGTGTCTTGCGCTCCAACTAAAATGATTGGATCAGTATACTTTGCCGGCATGTCGTTAATGATCCTTTGTGTCCTTGTTGCCGGAGTGTGACACTTCACGCAAATTGCTGATAGTTTCGTCACTTCTTCAGCAAGAGATAGTAATCTGGGCATGAAAGAGAATGGCTCGCCACGAAAGTCCCGGTCGAGTCCCGAGACGATCACTCTGAGGCCGTGGTCAGCGAGGTATTCGCAGATCTCCACGGCATCTTCATCCAAAAATTGAATTTCATCGATGGCCACCACTTCAGTTTCATCAGTGACGTAATCCATGATCTCTTTGGCCATGGTGATGTTGATCGATTTAGTTCGGTTATTGTTGTGGGAGACGACTTCATTTGATGCATAGCGAGTGTCGATCGTGGGCTTGAAAACGAGGATATGTTGATTGGCATACTCAAGGCGTTTTACTCTTCTGATCAATTCTTCTGTTTTTCCGGCGAACATCGGCCCTGTAATAACCTCAATCCATCCATCTTTTTGTTTAATATACACTTGATCTCTCCCCCTTCTAATTCATAAAACATTATACAAAAGACCAATAAAAAAAGCCATAGCATATGGCTCTTTTTTTGTTATTTGTTTTCGATTTCGTCTATACCATAGCGCTTATTGAATTTATCAATACGCCCTGCGGCAGCAATAAACTTTTGTTTACCTGTATAGAAAGGATGGCAGTTTGCGCATGTGTCGACTTTTACTTCTTTCGAAGTCGATCCAGTTTCAAACGTATTTCCACAAGTAGTACAAGTTACCGTCACTTTATAATATTTTGGGTGAATATCCTTTTTCATGATTCTCTCCTTCTGCCATGATTTTTATATCATAGTAAGTTTTCTAAGCAAAGGTATTATATCAAACATCATTTGAAAATGCAAGCAAAAATATCTCAACGATTTTCCAGACGACAAAACAATGAAAGACGACATCTATATGTGATAAAATTATGTTATAATTAACTTGGAGAATTCTTTAAGTGAATCATCGGAAATCCTGATTTTCAGGTAATAATTTCCAGTGCTTTCAATTCTTGGTATAGTTTGGAAAGCGGCAGGCCAACGACAGTGAAGAAATCTCCATCCATTTCCTTGATGAATTTCGACCCATAGCCTTGGGCTCCGTATGCTCCCGCTTTGTCTAGGGGCTCCTTGGTATTGACATACTCTTCAATCTCTTTTTGTGTCATTGGGTAAAACGTTACTTTCGTTTTGGAATGGAAAGTCCGCGACATCTTTTTCGCGAGAATAGAGACACCCGTCACAACATAATGGGTTTTCCCGGATAGGCACATAAGCATCCGAATTGCATCTTCTTCATCCCTTGGCTTCCCAAGGATTTGAGTGTCGGTATATACCAATGTATCGAACCCAATCACAACTCTGTCCTTGTGATCTTGAAAGACGGCGTAGGCTTTTTGAAATGCCAGATCCTCGACTAAATCTTCTGGTAAAATGTTTTGATCGATTATTTCCTCGATATCTTTTGTGATGACTTCAAATTCCAACCCCAATAGTGCGATGAACTCTTTTCTTCTGGGAGAATTGCTCGCTAAAATGATTTTTTCCATAAACAGCCTCCGATTCAGTAATTATTATATCATATTTGAGAAGTTCAGCCAGCAATTTGCTATCTTTACGTTCTTCATGCATAAAATTCATATATATATCACAAATTATTGATATGCTTATTACACTTTGCATATTATTTCAAGGCAGGTGATGCAAATGCTAAATTTCAACAAAACTTTGATCAAACCCAACGATCGTTTGATTGTGGCGGTAAGCGGTGGAATCGATTCCATGGTGTTACTGCATTATTTGCATGCACTCCGTCAAGAAATTCCCTTTGAAATTATCATCTGTCACATCAATCACCACACGAGAAAGGCCACGGCATCAGAAGCTGAATTTGTCAGCGAAACTGCCGCAAGATACGGCTTAGCATGTGAAATACTGGATTTCCATTACAATCAAGAAAAAAATTTCCATCATGTTTCCCGGTTGGCAAGATATGATTTCTTCAAAGACATGGCTAAATTGCACAAAGCCAACAAAATTGTTTTGGCACATCACGCTGATGACCTTGCCGAAACGATCCTCATGCGAATTACCAGAGGTAGCGGTTTTATCGGGTATGCCGGGATTCTTGAGAAAAGCAAATTTAAGGGCATCGAGATTATCAGGCCGATGCTTCGTTCTTCAAGAGATGACATCTCTAGTTATCAAACACAATATCTTGTGGAATACAGGGAAGATGAATCCAACCAAAAAGACGATTACACCAGAAACCGATTTCGCCACCATGTGATGCCTTTAATCAAAGCGGAAAATCCAATATACACCCAAAAGTTCGCCCAATTTTCCGAATATATCCAGGAAGCTCACGGACTAATCAACAATATGGCTAAAAATTTCCTTGAGCAAAGCGTAATATTTGAAACAGACAAAGCTTCATTGTCCTGTGATAAACTGAATAATTTGGAACCGATCATCATAAAGGAAATCTTTAAACTCATCGTCGATAAAGTGTCAAACAACAAAGTCGAAATGTCTTTTTCGCATTTGTGTGAACTTGTGAACCTTTCCAAGGGCGAAAAAACTATGGGTGAAATCGATATCGATGAGTTCATGGTAGTGAAAAAAAGCTATGATACACTAACATTTTTCAATCATATGCCAACGCATACACAGTATGAATTCACAATCAGTGGCCCGGGCGAAATTATGTTACCTAACCAGGATATCTTCCTGATTTCCACAAATAACAGCAATTTTAGTGGCAAATATTATGAATTATGGTATAATGATTTAGATTTAATCTTCCCGATGACCATCAGAAACAGACGTCCGGGTGACCGGATCAATCTGCCTTATGGAACCAAAAAACTCAAAGATTTGTTTATCGAAAAAAAAGTGCCTCACGCTATTAGAGATGAAGTCCCGCTCGTTTTTGACAAATCCCTTGAGCTTTTATGGATTCCTTCCTATTTTGGCAGGAAAAAGTCGGAAGGAATAAATTGTCTATATCTTATCTACCAGAAAGGAATCTGACCATGCTAGAAAAAGACATTGAAAAAGTCCTCGTGAGCGAAGCGGAGATTCTCAAAATCGCCAAACGTCTTGGCGCGCAAATAACGCTTGACTATAATGGAAGACAGCCTATCATCATCGGTCTTTTGAAGGGTTGTATGCCTTTTATGACAGAACTAATCAAAAATATCGATCTCTATTGTGAAATCGATTTGATGGGTGTCGCCAGTTATCATGGCGGAGTTTCTTCTTCTGGTGATGTCAAAATCACTAAGGATCTGGACACTACGGTGCTCGGAAGAGATGTGATCATTGCTGAAGATATCGTTGATACAGCAAAAACAATTGACATCGTCAGAAAATTATTGCTCTATCGTGGTGCCAAATCAGTCGAAGTCGTCACATTGCTCAACAAACCATCGGGTCGTGTGATCTCATTCGAACCAAAATATGTCGGCAAAACAATACCAAAAGAATTCGTTGTCGGCTTTGGCCTCGACTATGAAGAGATGTATCGCAATCTTCCATATGTCGGTGTTCTGAAACAGTCCATCTACAAAAAATAGTCCAAGGAGAAACATATGGCAGAAAATAAAAATCAAACAAAAAAACCTTTAAACAACCGCACATCTCATTTTTTGATGATTGCGCTTTTGGTATTGCTCGCAATATCAATTTTCTTCAGTTTTGGCAAAATGAACGCTCCGACCGAGCTTAGAAATGATGTTTTTGAGGCGGATTTAATCAACGAAGTAATTTTAACCGTTGAAGTTACCCCGCTTGCTGGAGAACTTAATGATTCAGCTTATAAAGTAACCGGTTTGCTGGCAAACGGGGAAGAATATATCACCTATTTGGCCAATGAAGACGAGTTGACAATCACAACAGACATCATTCGTGTTCTCAATACCGACGGAACAACGGCAAACGATGTCAAATACACCTTCGTTCCCGCGGCAACATATAACATAATCAACATCATTTTCCCGATTATTTTGGTAGCAGGAATCGTTATCATGCTAGTTTTTATGTTTCGCGGTGGCAACAATGCCAACAAACAAGCATTTGACTTCGGCAAAAGCCGAGCTCACCTTAGCAAAGGTCAGAAAACGACTTTTGATGATGTAGCGGGAGCCGATGAAGAAAAAGAAGAATTAAGAGAAATCATCGATTTTTTGAAAGCACCAAAAAAATATATCGACCTTGGCGCAAGGATCCCCAAAGGCGTTTTGCTTATTGGCCCTCCGGGAACAGGTAAAACCTTGATTGCTAGAGCGGTCGCAGGCGAAGCCAACGTCCCCTTCTACTTTGTCAGCGGATCCGACTTTTTGGAAATGTTCGTCGGTGTCGGCGCCAGCCGTGTCCGCGACATGTTCAAAACTGCCAAACAAAACGCACCTTGTATCCTCTTCATCGATGAAATCGACGCTGTCGGTCGACAAAGAGGAACCGGACTTGGTGGCGGCCATGATGAAAGAGAACAAACCCTAAACCAATTGTTAGTGGAATTGGATGGATTCGGACACAATTCCGGAGTCATAGTGCTTGCGGCGACCAACCGTGTCGACATTCTCGACCCGGCCCTGATGCGTCCAGGCCGTTTCGACAGACAGATTTATGTTGGCAGACCCGACATCAAAGGCAGAACCGCGATTCTTAAGGTTCATGCCAGAAAGAAAAAAATCAACCCCGCCATTACTTTTGAAGAAATCGCTAAACGGACTCCCGGATTCACTGGAGCCGATCTGGAGAATTTAATGAATGAAGCGGCATTGCTGGCAGCCCGAGAAAACAAGAAACAGATCGAAATGCCACATGTCGACGAGGCAGTTGACCGTGTCATGATGGGCCCTGCTAAAAAATCTCGTGTCATCAGCAAAAAGGAAAGAAATATCATCGCTTTCCACGAAGCCGGACACGCTGTTATCGGAATCAAACTTGAAAACGCCAATATCGTTCACAAAGTTACGATCATCCCCAGAGGCCAAGCCGGAGGCTACAATTTGATGTTGCCCGAGGAAGAACAAGCTTTCATCCAGACAAAACAGAGCCTTTTGGAAATGATTACTGGTCTTTTGGGTGGCAGAGTCTCCGAAGAGGTCACCTTTAATGAAATTTCTACTGGAGCCCATAACGACTTGTTACGGGCTACAACCATTGCCAGATCGATGATAACTGAATACGGAATGTCGGAGAATCTTGGCCCTGTAACATATGAACACGACACCGGCGCTGTATTCTTGGGAAGAGATTACGGAAAAGAAAAAAACTTCTCCGAGGCGATCGCAACGGAAATCGACAAAGAGATCCGCGGCATCATCCACACTTGTTATGAAAAAGCCAGAGTCGTTATTGTTGCCAACGAAGACTTGTTGAAGAAAATCGCCCATTACTTGCTTGAAGTTGAAACATTGACCAGAGAAGACATCGATGAAATCGTCAAATCCGGGAGACTTTCCCGATGGGATGACATATTGCTTACCAATCCCGATCAAGTAGAACAAGAAAAGCCCGCTGAAGCGACAAAAGCAGAAACACTCGCCTCAACAGAAATTCAAGCTGCCGCTCCAGATAAAAAAGAATCAGAATAAAATTCGGGGATACTTCTGGTATCCCTGTTTATATCGGAGGATAACATGCGTTTAGACAAATTTTTGAAAACTTCTCGCATCTTCAAAAGAAGAACAATCGCAAAAGAAATCGCTTTACATGATAAAGTGCTGATCAACACCCGCTTGGCAAAACCCAGTTCCGAAGTCAAAATCAACGACATAATCACAATTTCCTATAAAGACAAGTCTCTGACTTTGAAAGTCCTGGATATTTCGCAACACGCCTCAAAAGACGAAGCCACCGGAATGTATGAAATTATCGAGGAAAAATAGTTTTTGGAATGGATTGTTTCATAATTTTCAGTTATAATTGATAATACGAAGTTTCTTAAAGAAAGCGGTGTTGTATCATAAAGAAATTAATTTTGATGTTGGTGGTTTTACTTTCTGCCGGCATTTCCATATCTTGTACTGACACGACAATTTCACATGATATCTATGTTACGGTCTACCCCGTCCAATACGTCACCGAATCAATCTTGGTAGGCACGCCGCTCACGGTCGGAATTGTGCCGGGAGTGACATCGCATTCAAGTTCTGTCGACTGGTCTCCCAAAGAAATCATCGCCATGACAAAAGCCAGTTATCTCTTTTATGTTGGAGCCAACTATGACCAATACATCGATTTGCAAATCAACAGCATCTTCGCCAACAAAGCTGTCGAATTGGTAAAAATCGAGGAACAGACGCACTATATCGAATTTATCTTAGGCGTTGTCCATGAGCATACCGATGAATCAACCCCTGTGACAACAACGGAAGAAAATCATTCTTCTCCTTTAGGATATGATCCTCACTTTTGGATCAGCCCTTTGAAAATTCAACAGATTTCCGCACTTATATATGACAAATTGGCATTCAGATACCCGGAATATCACACGCTGATGCTCGCCAACTACCAAGCTTTGGTTGGCAACCTTCAAGCTTTGAGCGATGACTTCCAAGAAGTAATCGAAATCGCTACCAAGCCTATGCTTACTTCAACAAATATTTATGGTTATCTGAAATCCGATTACGGTCTTGAATACATTTCAATTTCTCCGGGATATCATGAAGAAACAGAACAATTCACGACCCAGGAAAAAGAAGAGATTGTCGCTGAGGCGGCTTTGCATGACATCCATCATGTCATATATGAAAAAAACATCACTTCTCCTCTTTCCAACGCTGTGTTTACGGCCTTGAATGAATACTATGGAATCGCTCCCACAAAACTGGAATATAATGTTTTACAAGCTTTATCAGATATCGATAAATCAGCGGGCAAGGATTATATTTCCGAGATGTATGTAAATCTCGAAGTAATCAAACAGGCCACCGATTATTATTTAGGACAGGAGTAAGAAGAATGGACAACAAATTGACTGAACAAGAAATCATCCGCAGAGAAAAAGCCGAGGCTTTACGCGAAAAAGGTTTTGATCCCTATGGAGAAAGATTCGATCGGACCCATAATACCGATTCTTTTAAACTTGCCTTCGTAAATTCCACAAAGGAAGAGTTACATGAATTGGAAAATCCGGAAATTGTAAAAATTGCGGGAAGAATCATGACCAGACGCGTAAAAGGCAAAGCGGGTTTCGCCCACATTCAGGATCAATACGGCCAAATCCAAATCTATGTCCGCGTGGATGTGGTCGGTGAAGAAGAATATTCGCTGTTTGAAACCGGAGACATTGGCGATATCGTCGGCGTCCACGGAAGCGCAATGATCACCAATACCGGCGAACTGTCGATCAGGGTCACAAAATATGTTCCGCTTGTAAAAGCTTTACGTCCGCTACCGGAAAAATTTCACGGTTTAGTTGATGTCGAAGAAAGATACAGAAGACGTTATGTCGATCTGATCATGAACGATAAATCAAGACAAACTTTCATCATCCGTTCCAAAATTATTCAGGCGATGCGAAACTATTTGAACAATTTAGGTTATCTTGAAGTCGAAACGCCGATTTTGCACCCGATCTTGGGTGGAGCGAACGCCAAACCATTCGTTACGCACCACAATACGCTTGATATGCCGTTCTATTTGCGCATCGCACCAGAATTGTATTTGAAAAGACTGATTGTCGGCGGCTTCGACTGTGTTTATGAAATCGGCAGACTCTTTCGCAACGAAGGCATGGATGTGAAACACAATCCCGAATTCACCGCGATCGAACTTTATCTTGCCTATAGCAATTTAGAAGGCATGATGAATCTATCCGAAGATCTGATCATCGCTATTGCGAAAGCCACAATCAACCAGACAACAATCACTTATCAGGACAAAGAAATCCACCTGGAAAAGGGTTGGAGAAGAATTCATATGGTTGATTTGATCAAAGAAAAAACCAATATTGATTTTCGTGAGATTAACGATTTCAAAGTTGCAAAGGCCCTTGCCAAGAAACACCACCTTGATGTAGCGCCGCATTTATACGGTGTCGGCCATATCATCTATTTATTCTTCGAGCATTACTGTGAAGCTGATCTTATCCAACCGACATTTGTGTATGGGTATCCCATCGAGGTGTCTCCGCTCACAAAAAAAGAGCCGAACGACCCGAGATTCACCGAGCGTTTCGAACTCTTCATCGACGGCAGGGAGTATGCCAACGCCTATACGGAGTTGAATGATCCCATCGACCAGTTGGAACGTTTTGAAAACCAGTTGAAAGAAAAAGCCCTTGGTAATGAAGAAGCCAATGAAATGGATATTGATTTTGTGGAAGCTTTGGAATATGGCATGCCTCCAACTGGAGGTATCGGCATCGGCATCGACCGTTTGGTCATGCTGCTGACAGATAGTTCTTCGATAAGAGACGTCTTGCTGTTTCCCCACATGAAGCCAAGAGGAAAATAAAAGCCGGAAATCAATCCGGCTTTTTTTATTCTTCTTTTTCTTGGTCGTCTTTAGTTTCTGGTTCTTTTTCTTCGATTTCCTTGATTTCGGCTTCGAACACGTCTTGCCTTGGTTCATTTTCAATCGGAGCTTCTTCTCTTAAAACATAATCTTCCACATTGACCGAGTTCTTGAACAGTTCTCTGGCGCGTAGTGCGGTATGATGGTTTTGGCCATTGGCGATGACAAATGCAAGATTCTTGTCCATTTCCAAAACATCGTTGATTTTCTTATAATAGATTGCCATTCGGTAATGGTAAGTTAGCTTTGTGGAAATGTATCCGTCTGGATTTCCAAAGTGTTTCTCAACCATGTCACGGTATGAATCAAGTGCGACATCGATATTTTTCATCGATTCTAAAATCTCAATGTAAGAGGCCACAAAGCCTTTATATCTTCCTGTGATCCTTGCCTGCAAATTGATGATTCTTTCAAGAGAAAGATTGAATTCATCCTCGTCTTCAAGTTCAAAAGCTGCATAGGCGGAAAAAGCGAAAACCAGGATGTGGTAAACCACATTCATTCTTTTGAGTTCCAATAGATGGAAAGTCTTGATTGCGTCTTCATATTTTCCGTTGTAATATTGGGCCATTCCATAATACATTGCATAAAGTTGCTGGATGGTTTTGGTCGGAGAGTTGTTCATGCCATCTTTTGCCATCTGTTCTGCGGTTTCAACATCCAGATCGTAATCAACCAGCATATTGAATTTATTGGAAAATGTTTGTAAGGGGGTCGACAACTTGTATCTCAGATACATGTAGCCAAGCATGGAAAGCACAAACACCCAAATCCATTGGATATAAGCAAAAATCGCGTTCGTCACGATTAGTGCTACTGATGCCACGATGATAGTGATCATTGTAACTAAAAATTGTTTTCTATTCATTGTCCTTCTCCTTCTAATTCTTTTCCAATCAATATTTCTTCGTCATCATCCAAATACAGGCCCAACGTTTCCGCCACATTGACAAAAATGTCGATGATGCCAACAAACTGAAACTTTTCTTCGCCGATCGTCTTTTGCAAGACGTCGTCGACATACAGATTAAATGTGTCAAGTACGGGTTTCTTTTCTGCCAACATTGATTCTAATTCTTCGACAAGCATGTCAATTTCTTCATTGTTCGGATTCAAATTTTGTTCGCTTAGTTCATAACGGACATCTTCCAAGTATAAAAGCGCGTTCACGACTAAATCATAATGCATAAACGCGTGTAAATCTTGTTTGAAATAGGTTTCCAAATACATCATACATGTTTGAAATTGGTCGTTCAAATATTCATATCCGACACTGAAGATCTTGTCAAGATCATCGTCAGGTTTAAGTCGCATTTCGGTAATTTCCGACTCGAGAAAGTTTAACACCTCATATACCGGAACAAATCTGTCGTATAGAACCGATTTGTGTTCTTTCAGTTCCGAATAGAAATGCGAGTTTTCTTTTTTCCAGGACCGAAACTCCTTTAACAGACTATCCATATTCTCACCACCAATTTGTATTCTATAATCCGTTTCAAAGTTTATGCCTGGTTGACAGAACCGAACAGCTCCATTTTTTCCCTGACTGATTTTTTTATTGCTTCAACTCCGGGAGCCAACAATTTTCTCGGATCAAAACCCTTGCCTTGCAAGTCAAGTCCGGCTTCGATGTATTTTCTTGTCGCCTCGGCAAATACCAATTGACATTCTGTGTTGACATTGATTTTAGAAACGCCCATGGAAATTGATTTTTTTACCATTTCATCAGGAATTCCGGTTCCGCCGTGCAATACTAATGGCACGCCTTTGGTGATGCGGTTGACCTCTTGAAGAACTTCAAAATTAAGTCCCTTCCAATTGGCGGGATATTTCCCGTGGATGTTCCCAATACCGGCCGCAAGAATCGTAACACCCAGATCCGAGATCATTTTGCACTCTTTAGGATCAGCTACTTCGCCACCGCCGATGACTCCGTCTTCTTCGCCGCCGATCGCTCCAACTTCTGCTTCTATAGACAGTCCGAGTTTTCTTGTCAAAGCAACTAATTCTTTGGTTTTTTCGATATTTTCCTGAATGGGATAATGTGAGCCATCAAACATAATCGAGGAGAATCCCGCTTCAATCGCGCTTTTTGCACCTTCATATGTTCCGTGATCCAAATGAAGCGCAACAGGAACGGTAATCTTCATGCTTTCCACCATGGCTTTGACCATATCCGCAACGACTTTGAACCCGGTCATGTACTTTGCTGCGCCTTCTGAGACGCCAAGAATGACTGGCGAATTTAATTCTTGAGCCGTTTGAAGAACGGCTTTTGTCCATTCCAGATTGTTGATATTGAATTGACCGACCGCATATCCATTTTTATATGCTTTCAGCAACATTGATTCAAGAGATACTATTCCCATAATTGTTTCCTCCTTAGATTAATTACCACATAGATTATACCCAATTTTAGGCCACTTGTAAAGTTACATCACCAAACAATCATGAATTGCTAGAAAAGGGTATAATAGGCTCCCACAAGCAAGAGAATCGTCATGACAAGCATTAAGCACGCAAAACGCAATCGAGTTCGCAAAATTCACCGAAGCGTAGCAAAAGCAAATTGGACGCTTTTCAATAAACAACCCGATTGAATTATGATTGATTGTAAAACCATACATTAACATATATATTTATCGGAGCCATTTCCTTTCAGGAAACCAGAAAGAAAGCTAACCGGTGGTTAGCTTTATATGGGTCTATAGTCCGGATACCGACATCGGTTTTACCTTAACCGATGGACAGGTGATTCCGTAGTAAGTTAATTTGATATCATTACCGACTTCGACTACGTCACTGAGAAAATCAATGAAATTGCCTGAGACGGTAATCAATGCGACCGGTTCGGTCAAAACGCCTTCATGAATCCTGAAGCCCATTGCCTGCAAGGAAAAATCACCACTGATCGGATTAGCTCCAGCGTGCGCTCCCTGGACATCTGTGATCAATAGTCCGGATGCAACAGATTGCGTCAGTTCATCCCTGGTTTTAGCTCCGGGAAGCATAACTAGATTACTGGCTCCCACCGAGCCTCCAAATCCGTTTCCAGTTGAGACAACTCCATCTTTTTTAGCTGTAACAAGATTGTGAAGATAGGTCTTTAGCACTCCTTCATGTACCAATTCCTTATACATGGTCGCAACACCCTCGTCATCGAAAGAGCGGCTTTGGCTGCTTTTTTTCAGGAAGGGATCGTCAACGATATTTACTCGGGTAGAACCGATTTTAGTATTCAGTTTCCCTTTTAATAAAGACATGCCTTTTTGGACATTATCGGCGGAAAAGATGCCTTGGAAAGCAGAAAATAGAGTTGCCAATGCGATTCTGTCAAAAATGAGTTCATACTTGCCTGATTGAATAGGTTTTGCGCCGAGTGTCTTGATGGCGTCGCTAACAATTTCCTTGGCAAGTTTCTCAACGTTAAAATCTGAAAAATCATTGCTGATAATAATGTCGAAGCCAGTTCTTTGATCAGTATCGCTCTTCACGATTGCGTTAGCTCCGCACAAAGCGCTGTTAACAGTATCATTTAACTTTAGACCTTTGGTGTTTTGCAGCATGACAGATTTTGTTGATTCCTGATACAGCGTCTGAACAATTGTAACCTTCTCATCTTGACTATGCATTAATGAATCTAGTTTTTTTACTAAATCTATTTTTTCTTTTACATCCAATTTTCCCAATTTTTCATTGTACAGCCCATTCACGGTCTCGTAATGTTCATCCCCCTGGTAAATAATTGCATCATCCAAAGAATCAATTACTTTTGCATTAGCAAGTAGATTATCAATAATTGTATCAGCGTTGGAATCTTCCATAACTTCAGTGACGTAAACTGCCATTTTGCCTTCATAGACAGCCTTAATCGTCATGCTTGAGGTGTTGGCAATTTCATATTTTTCCAATTCTCCATCAAATACTTCAATATTCAATTCCTGATTATCCGTCAAAAAAACTTGTACGTCGGAAAAACCTTTTTCAAGGGCTTTTTGAAACAGAATGTCAATATTCATGTTATTTGTCCCCCTTTTTTCCACCGACTGTGATTGATGATACACGAATCGTCGGCTGTCCGACATCGGCAGGAATGGACCCTGATACCGATACGCACATCCCTCTTGCTCGATCAAGATTGTTTCCGACCATGTCGATCTTTTGCAATATTTCTGCGCCGTTTCCGACTAAAGATGCACCTCTTACCGCTTCGGCGATTTTCCCGTTGCGAACAAGATAACCTTCAGAAACAGAAAAATTGAAGTCTCCAGTTCCGGGATTGGCCGAACCTCCGCTCATTTTTGCAGCGTATAATCCATATTCGGTATTGGCAATGATTTCTTCGAAAGTGGACTCGCCATTGTCGATATACGTGTTACTCATTCTTGATGTCGGAGCATATTTATAGGATTCTCTTCTTGAGGACCCAGTTGGCAAATGATCCATTCTTCTTGAATTTAGACTATCGACAATGTATGATTTGAGCACGCCCTTATCAATCAATACTCTTCTTTGTTGTGGATACCCTTCGTCATCATAATTAGCTGATCCCCAGGCGTTTTCAATTGTCCCATCGTCGATTGCAGTTACTATCGGAGGTGCAACGACAGTATTTAGTTTTCCACAGAATACTGAAGCATTCTTGGCAACCGTATTCGCCTCTAGGCTGTGTCCGCAAGCTTCATGGAATATGACGCCACCAAATTCGTTATCGATGATGACCGGCATGACTCCGCTAGGACAATCCGTTGCGAACAACATTGTTTTAGCAATTCTGGCCGCATTTATGGCAATTGCTTCCAAATCGATATCATCATAAAAATACTCATAGCCTTTTCCGGTTCCCGGACCAATTCCGCCAGTTTGCATGACTCCGTCTTTTTCGGCGATTGCGTTAAGATACATTCTGACTCTTACTCTGGTATCAGATACGAATCTGCCTTCGGAATTGGCAATCGTAACTTCTTGGACAGAATCTCCGAGCGAAACGGACACTTGTTGAATGACTTCGTCATAGTTCTTGGCAGCAAGATGTGCTTTTTTCATCAAGGCAACTTTGTCTGATTGTGATACGTCCATAGGATTTAATTTGACTTTATGCCTTTTTCCAACTTCTAATTCCATCAACGGTTTTCTTATTGTTTTTTCGGAAGAAGAAAATGATTTGGTCAGATTGCATGCAAGCGAAAGCATCGCTTCCGGATTTTGATTGTTGGTATAACCATAGACGCTTTGCAAGCCTTTGGCAAGGCGGATGCCGACCCCGCGCGTTCTTGAACTCGTGACTTTTTCAATTCTGCCTGTAACCATTTGCATACTGTTTGTATACTTTTCTTCGACAAATATTTCCGCAAAATCTGCTCCGGTTGTCATTCCGTTTTCAAGCAATTTTTCAATTAAGTCTTTTTGCAATAACATGTTGGATCTCCTTGTCATAGATATAATTTAGAATATTTTTCCTTCAAATAATCAATATAATATTGTGGGTTGAATGATTCTCCAGTGACTTCTAGCAACAACTCTTTCGGCGTTTTGCTTGATCCGTATTTATGGATTTTTTCTTTGAGCCAGTCATTGATTTTTTTGATGTCATTGGCTTTGATTGCAGCAACAACATCGAAGTCTTTTTTCATAGCGTGATAGAACTGCGCGGAATAAGCGCTGCCAAGTGCGTATGTCGGAAAATATCCGATCATCCCGGCAGACCAGTGCACATCCTGCAAGACGCCCTCACCATCGTTATTTGGCTTGATTCCGAGATATTCCACCATTTTTTGGTTCCAGATTTCGGGAAGATTATCAACGGAAGTTTCACCTGTCATCAGCATTCTCTCGATCTCATAACGAATCATAATGTGCATCGGATATGTAAGCTCGTCAGCTTCAACTCTGATTAGTGATGAAGCGACTTTATTCACGCCCTTGTGAATCATATTCAAATTAACGTCATGAAGCTGTTCGGGGAACAATGACCTCAGTTTCGGATAATTGACTTCCCAAAATTCCAAGCTTCTGCCGATGATGTTTTCATAAAATCTCGATTGCGACTCATGGATTCCCATTGAGGTTCCACCATTTAATACGGTGTCGTCCCACATCGTGTCAATCTGTTGTTCATAAGTCGCGTGTCCTAATTCATGAATAACAGCATAGATACTCGAAAAAACCATGTCCTCATGATATCTGGTCGTAAATCTGACATCTGTCGGGGAAGTGTTCCAAGTGAATGGGTGTACACTTTTTTTCATCAAACCTCGGTCGCGGTTGAAGTGAAAGACGTCGATCAAATTATCACAAAATTCCTTTTGTTTCTCAATATCATATTTATTATCAAGGAACTCGTAATTCGTTTCATCTTTAGCTGACAAAACGGTTTTTACAAAAGGAACCAAATCTTTTTTTAAGGCATCAAAAAACTTGTCGTAGTCTTCCATCGTCATGCCTTCTTCGAATTCGTCAAGCAAAACATTGTATGGATGATCATCGTTTTTATAGTAACTCACAAATTTTTTTGTATAGACGATGATTTCTGCCAATGTGTCTTTAAAAGCAGGATAATCATTCTTGGCCTTGGCATCTTCCCAAATTTGTTGTGCCATTTGTAATAAACTCTGGTATTCGACAAATTCGTTTTCAGGAATCTTGACGATCTTGTCGAGTTGCTTCTTGGCTTTTTTTACTTCCCGTTTGGTCAAATCGTCAAGTTCACCTAAAGAATCATTAAGCGCATTAACTACTTCCTGATATTCTTTGTCGATAGATAGTTTAAAAAACTCTCCACTAAGCATTCCGACCATCTCTGCTCTTCTGGCAAACGACTCTCTGGGAGCTTCGGTCTGCGAATCCCAGCCCGCCAATTGCAACATATATATATAGGCTTTCTGTTTTTTGATCAATTCATGAAACTTCGTCTTATAATCCATTTTAATTATCACCTCGTTTTCTATTATAACAATATAGCGCTCCCAAAGCCACAATTTTTATCCCGCAAAAAAAAAAAAGCAATCAACTGTGTTGATTGCGTTGATGTTCCAAGGCGGCTTTGATAAATTCTCGGAATAATGGATGCGGTTTTCCGGGTCTTGAGAGAAATTCAGGATGGAATTGACATCCCACAAACCACGGATGATTTTTTACTTCAATAATTTCAACAAGCTTCGTCTCCGGGTTGATGCCTGAGAAAATCATGCCGTTCTTTTCCAAAATTTTACGGAATTTATTATTGAATTCATAGCGATGACGATGCCTCTCTTTGACTTCGGCCTCAGCGTAAGCTTCGAATGCATTAGTGCCTTTTTCCAAGCTGCACCGATATAGTCCCAACCGCATCGTCCCCCCCATATGGATACCGGCATATTGTTCCGGGAGATAGTCGATAACGTTATATATGGTATCTGGGTCAAATTCGGTGGAATTTGCCTGAGGCAGATTGCAGGCGTTGCGGGCAAATTCGATAACCGACAATTGCATTCCCAGACATAGTCCGAAAAACGGTATTTTATTTTCTCTGGCATAGCGAATGGCGAAGATTTTTCCTTCAGTGCCTCTTTGACCGAAACCTCCCGGGACGACGATTCCATCAGGTTTGCCAATCAACTCACCAACATTTGATTCGTTCACTTCTCCGGAATTGATCCAATTAATATTTACTTTGACCCGATGATGGTATCCTGCGTGCTTCAAAGATTCCGAAACCGACAGATATGCATCATGCAAAGATATGTATTTCCCGATCAGGGCAATCGTGACTTCATGTTTCAAATTACGGATTCTATCAACTAATTCTTCCCATTCGGACATATCCGGTGCCAAATTATCCAAAAGCAAATGTTCGCAAACAATCCCATCCAGATTTTGTTTGCGGAAATTGAGGACAACTTCATAAAGGATTTTAACATTCAGGCATTGAATGACAGCTTCTTTTTTAACATCGCAGAAAAGCGCGATTTTTTCTCGAATGGTATTGGTAATTTCCTTGCTTGTCCGAAGTATGATTACGTCGGGCGTGATTCCTAGAGACCGGAGTTCTTTGACGCTATGTTGCGTGGGTTTAGTTTTTAGCTCTCCGGTTGTTTCCAAATAGGGAACCAGTGTATTGTGGATATACATCGTGTTTTGATATCCGAAATCTCTTCTTGCCTGTCTGATAGCTTCCAAAAAAGGCAGTGATTCAATATCGCCGACTGTTCCGCCGATTTCCGTGATAATTACGTCAGCTCCCGATTCCTTTGCAGCAATTTCCAGTTTCGCTTTGATTTCGTTGGTTATATGAGGAATAACCTGGACAGTTGCGCCAAGGTAATCGCCTCTTCTTTCTTTCTCAATTACTGCCGAATAAATCTTCCCGGTTGTGATCGAACTGTTTTTGGTCAGATTCTCGTCAATGAACCGTTCATAATGCCCGAGGTCCAAATCCGTCTCGCCACCGTCATCGGTAACAAAAACCTCGCCATGCTGGTATGGCGACATGGTGCCGGGATCGATGTTGATGTAAGGGTCGAATTTTTGCATGAACACTTTCAGTCCACGGTTTTTCAACAGTCTTCCCAGTGATGCGGCGGCGATTCCTTTGCCAATACTGGACACAACACCGCCTGTAACGAAGATGAATTTTGTAACTTTCATGATTTCACCCCGAAAAAGTAAAAGGATTCCCCGAATGGAGAACCCTTTTTTTATGGCTCTTTTAGATTATACCAAATAGAATGTTTAATTGCAAACGCATTTTAAATTATTCGTCGTACATTTTTTCGTAGTCATCCATGTATTCGTTGTATTTCTCGTCATCAAAATCTTCTTCTTCGTCGGCTACGATATCTGTCTCGTCTTCGACAAATTCAGTTTCCGCATCCTCGAAGTCATCATAATCGATATCGTCTTCCAAATCTTCGAAGTCGGGCTCTTCTTCATATACGTCCTCTTCTTCGTCTTCCAACTCTTCGTCTTCTTCTTCGTCTTCTTCTTCGAATTCTTCTTCCGATTCTTCCAGTTCTTCTTTGTAATCAGGGAATTCGTCGTAATATGCTCCGTCTTTGTCATACAGGTCGATTGATTGTCTGCTCTTCAAATCCCATAGGTCGTCACCGACATAAACGAATTTTGCGGAAATAATGAAATCAGCATACACTTGTGCTATGATTTCGTTTTTCTCCTCATCAGATAATTCCTTGACATCGCAAATCGCTTGGAACAATTCCAGAAAAGACATCGGTTGCTTATTTTCAAGCAAAAGCGTCTCGGCGATTTCAAGTATGGACAGTTGGTTCCAATCAGTCATTATTTAATTTCCTTCCATAATTAATTCCATTTCACCAAGAGTCGGTGATTTGATTCTTTTTTGTTTCCGTCAAGCAGATCATAATCCAAATACAACTGATGTTCGGAAACATCCAGTCTGTTCGTGTAAACATTCATCACAAATTCGAACCCTTCGGCTTTTAAAGTGCCGCCTGATTTTTCGGCAAGACGAAACACAAGTACCAATTCTTCTGATCCGGTTCTGTAGAGATAGACTTCTTCGTCTTTGATCAGAAATCTGTAGACATGTTCCTTGTCGTCTGAAAATATCAATTGATTTTCTTTTTGCTCGCCCTCTGTGGAAAATGAGGTTTGAATCTTGCCGTCAATTTTAATTTCGAACGTGACTTGTTTGTTCAACACAATACCGCCTTTTTAATGCTTAAATAATTATATATCAATCCGAATATAAATACAAGTATCATATTTTAGTTTTTTTGTAAAGGTTTTTTGTTAGAAAAACTGTTCGTCATGCGTGAAACTTTCACTTAAGACGTTAATTACAATATTGTTGCAATGATCGCCGATTCTTTCGAGGTTCGAGAGAATATCAACATAAAATCCTGCTTCTGTCTCGGAACATGATCTGTCGTTGATGCGGTTGATATGTTTCTTCCGGTATAGTTTAACCATTTTATCTAATACGTCTTCTCTGATGTTTACTTCTCTTGCCAGAAGTTTGTCTTTAGTTACATATGCCTGCAAGGACTCCTTGAGTGTTTTTCTCAAGAATTCATAGAGGTTCAGCAAATCTTCCTTGGCCTCTTCGTGAAGATCCATTTTATTGTCATGGCGTTCTTGAAAAAACTCCAGAATGTTATCCAGGTGATCTCCGATTCTTTCCAGATCAGTGATTGTGTCCATGTCTTTGGCAAGTTGCTGGATTTGTCTGTCTTCCAAATCATTGGCTCCGATTTTGACAAGATAGATATGGATTTTATCATCCATCGTGTCAAGCATTTCTTCACACTGTACTCCCATTTCAAAATCTTTTCGGTCATTGCCAAACGTGAAATTATATGCGTATTCGAACATCGCCCGACTGACATTGCCCATATTTACAATTGCCTTTTTGGCGTTTTCCAAAGCAAGATCAGGAGATTTTTTTGCCAAGTGTTCTTCTAAAACAACTTCATCCATTTCGATTTCATGTTTGGAAGGAATAATTTTGGAAACAAACCAGACTAGTTGTTTGATAAACCAGTACATGACAAATACGTTCACTACGTTGAAGATAACATGTGAGAGGGAAATGGTGAGTTTGTTGGTGAGATAGTCTGCGCCAAACAGGGTTTCTGCCAAAAATCCAATCAGTTGTGTATATGGTTTTAATAATAGGAAAAAGATAACTGTTCCAATCGTATTGAACAACACGTGGACCCCGGCCGTTCTTTTGGCTGCGGATGTTCCGCCCACGGATGCCATCACCGAAGTCACGGTGGTGCCGATATTGTCGCCTAGAACGATAGCTATTGCTCCGATCAAAGGAATTCCGCCAGTGGAGTATAATTGCTGCAAAATACCGATGGTTGCTGAAGATGACTGAATCACTGCCGTAGTGCCAACCCCGACTAAAACTCCCAAGATGGGATGATCTGCAACACTTAGCAGCATATTTTCAAAAGCAGGAAGTTGGACAAGTTGTTTGAGAGCTCCACCCATTGTCTCAAGACCGAAGAAAAGCATACCAAAACCGAGAATCGTTTTTCCCAATTCCTGAACTTTTCTTTTATGAACAAAAAAGATCATAGCGCTACCGACGAACATAATCGGCATCGCATAATGCCCAATATTCAAACCAATCAAGACAGAGGTTATTGTTGTACCGATATTGGCACCAAAAATGACGCCTACAGCTTGTGGAAACGTCATCAATCCTGCTCTGACCAATCCGACTACCAAGGCGCTGGTGGCTGAAGATGACTGAATGATGCCGGTAATCAGGATTCCGACAAATATTCCTTTTAGCGGTGTGTTGGTTGTTTTTTCGAGAATCATTTTCATTTTCGAGCCGGCAAGTTTTTTGAGCGAATCGCTCATCATGTTGATGCCGAACAAAAATATTCCCAGCCCTCCCAAAATCGCAAAAGTGGTCAATTCCCAATCAATAGCCAAAAACATCGATGCCATTGGTGCCCTCCATTTATCTGCAATATTCTTGAATAGCCTTGAACCGCCCCTATTATAACAAATACTATCTCATAATAACACCACTTTAAAACGCTTTCATCAAATATTATTATAAAAAAGAAAGAACCTGCAGGTTCTTTCAGATAATTTTATGTTTGCAACTTGGATTCTTTGTATTCTTTTACCAATACATCGGCATCTTTCAACAGGTCATTGACTTTATCCCAAGTGCCTAGGGTCGCTCCGCAAGCCATCGGATGTCCGCCGCCTTCGTATTTGTTCGCAAGCTTATCAATAGCCGGTCCCTTGGATCTGATTCTTGCTCTGACCATGTTTTTGTCATACTCGGCAAACAACATCCATACAGGGCAATCCTCCAAAGAGGAAAGTTCGTTTACAAGTGAGGTAGCTTCTTCCAAGGTGACATTGAATTTGTTTATTATCTCGGGAGAAATTTTAATATAAGCAACTCCATTTGTTGTTTTTTCAAAATTCTGCAAAACATATCCCTGGATCTTCATCTGGTTTTCTGATTTTACATCCAATGTCGTAAGCACATCAGTGAAATCCAACCCATAGTCCAACAAATGCGCTACCGCTTTGAACGTCTCCGAGGTCACAGATCTGTATTTGAATCTTCCTGTATCGGTAACGATGCCGGTATACAAAGCTTTTGCAGCTGCCATGTTCAACTTTAAGACATTAGAAAATTCCAAGTAGAATTCCAAGATGATTTGTGATGTAGCAGGTCTTGAAGTATCCACATACTGATAGTCCCCGTAATCATCTACCGGCAGATGGTGATCGATCTTGATTACATACTCGCCTTTGGAATATCTTTGATCGGCCACCCTGTCTTTTGTGGCAGTATCGACAACAATCGATAGAGCGCCTTCATAGACATCGTCTTCGATATGATCGACATCGCCAAGGAATTTGACGTATTCGGCAGTTTCGCCGACAACATATATTTCTTTATCAGGAAATGATTCTTTAAGAATCTCTTTCAAACCAAAGCCGGCCCCATAACAGTCGCCATCTGGACGCATATGCATATGAATGATTATTTTCTTGTACGCAAGAATTTTGTTTAAAATTAATTGCTTATCCATGTTTTTCCTCCAACAAGTGATCTAAGTCGTTGATTATCTGATCGGTTTCTTCCCAAGAGGAAACCATACATCCACAGGCGAGAAGGTGTCCCCCGCCGCCGTATTTTTTTGCCACATCGACAATCGGGAATTCTCTTGAGCGAAGTTCGCACAAAATCTTGTCGGTTCCCAGGTCATAAGTGAAGTTTGCCCAAATCGGTATTTCCCTGATGCCTGACAATTGATTGGCCATGCCTCTGCTTACGGTATTGCTGTCGAGTTGGTGCCTTTTCAGAAACTCTGCATCGTTTTTTCGATATCCAACATTGTTTTTGGAAAGCAGAAAACTGTTCAAGTACTCGCCTTTTACTTTTTTCATTTTCAATGACTCAATATACATTGAATTGTATAATGGCAACAGTTCAATTCCGGTTTCAAGCAATATCGCTGCGATTCTGAATGTCTCTGGCTTGACATTGGCGAAGAGGAACCTGCCAGTATCACCTACAATTCCCATAAACAGCGGGCTTGCAGCTTCTTTGGTTATTTCGATTTTGTTATTAATCAGGAATGAAGCAATCATCTCAGAACATGAAGAAATTTCTGTATTGCGATAATATAGCTCATATTTAAGATCTGAATCATTTTGATGATGATCAATGATCACAACTTTGTCAGCGTATAAATATGAATCATCAAATAACATCTGTTTGACGGATGTATCCAAAATCAATAATAATGATTTTTCTAGAACGCCTCTTCCAACTTCATCCATTTCTTGAAAGTGGTTCAAGGCATTTGTGTCGCCTATAGCATAGATCTTTTTATTGGGAAAACGATTCTTTAAGGCATAATATAACCCGAATTGGGAACCATATGCATCCAAATCAGGGGATTTGTGTCTTGAAATAATGATTGAATCATATGATTGAATTAGTTGATATATTTGTTTTTCCATAGGCTGCCTCGCTTTCGTTCTAGTATGATATTATATCACAAATATAATTTTATTCCTACGATTTGGATTGATATCTTATTAGTAGAATGAAGAATTTCACAACTCGCAAAATTTCATGCTTTCATATTTATAAAAGAAGTGATATAATGGGGGAACAAAACTTATTCATAAAGGACAATGATGATGAAAACTATTTTTAAGAAAATTATAATTTTTTGTTTCGGTCTGTTTTTAGTAATTGCTTTTGCCGGCTGCAGTCTGTCTCAGACAACTACTGTCGCATCGACAGGTACAACCACTTCTTTCACAACTGCCCCGACGACGGAAGCAACTACTTCTACAACAACCGCCTTGACAACGATTATGTCTACAGAAACTTCAGTTCCAACTACGGCAACCACTAATGCGACAACCGCATTAACAACTTTGCCGATTACGACAACATCTTCTGTTGAGACAACAACAACCAACAAATATTTGGGAATCGACGTCTCCGAAATAACAAAAACGGAATACCCTTTGGGGACATCTTTTGATTATACCTCAATAACTGTTCTTTTAATTAAAGCAAACGGGACAACTCTACCTTTAGGATCCTCAATATACACTATATCTGGTTTTGACTCGACTTCTCCAGGAGAAAAAACAATTACAGTTAGTTATAGTGAATTTTCAACAACGTTCTTAATCACCGTTCTTGAATCCAACACTGGCCTTGATATCACAATGGCATATTATGAAGCTGCTCAAGGCTTGATTGGAGAACCATTGATGTTGGCGCTTAGAACAATCATCAATACAGGCTATGCCGGGCACGTGTATACTGATGCCAGCTATGCGCTTGATGATTCAGATGAAGACCCTGATAATCCCGCAAATGTCATCTTGGTTTATTCTGGCTCCTCTGTCAGCGGAATATGGGACGCCGGAAATACTTGGAATAAAGAGCATGTTTGGCCTCAATCGTTATTAGGCGAAACCGCAGGCGGAACTGTGAATATGGCATCCGACTTGCAAAACTTAAAACCTTGTACTCCAAGCATAAATTCCAGTCGCGGAAACAAATATTATGCGAACGAAACCACCATTGCCAGTTTTGCACCAAGAGATGCGGTCAAGGGGGATTTAGCTAGAATCTTATTTTACATGGTTACAATGTATCCTGTACTAGAACTAGTAGATGGTACTCCATATGTTCATCAAATGGCGCTCCTAAGTGTCTTGCTGGAATGGAATGACTTAGATCCTGTTGATGATTTTGAGCGCAATCGCAACGAATTCATTTACACATATCAAAACAATCGCAATCCATTTATCGATTATCCGGAATTTGTAGATCTGATTTGGGATAATCTCGGGTAGAATTTAACTCATGAAAAGCGGAAGTCAAAATTCGACTTCCGCTTTTTTTATTGTATATCGCTTAATCAACTGTATGACTTCCCAAATATGTAACTGTGTTTTGCGGATATGCAATCCACTGTGCAGACGGATCATAAACATCATATGGGTCTATGTCTCCTCCGGTCATGGAACGCATTCTTACAAGTGTCATGTTTTGTGTTTTTATAGTTTCGGTTCCCCAAAAGTCGCCCGGATCAAAACCCACTTGTCCAATACTGTCAATGATTTCACCGTTATGTTTCAAAACAAGAGCGTCATCTCCGTTATAATTTATTACGGTATTATTTACAATGTTCCCGGTGTACAGTGTGCTTTGACCGTTATAAATTACTATTACTGATCCAGGGGCTAAAACGCCGCTTAAAGTCATCGTTTTTGATGCAGCAGATGCGCCGTTTGTATAGAGTTCTAAAGTATACTCGCTCAAATTAACCGTTTCACTTAAGCTGTTATATATTTCGATATACTTTTCGTAATTGCTTCCTTCTATATATTCCGAGATGAATATATCATCTCCCGGAATCACAACAACAACGGCTTTCATCAACACATCAATAACTAATGTTTCCGATTCATCATTATAAGCAACTGTTACCGAAATTGTGCCTGAAGTATCGGATTCTGGTCTCACAACTGAAAAAGTATTAGACAAATAACTTAAATAATCGCTGATTTCAGGAGAAATAGTCACATTAGTATAGGCTCCATACACAAGCGTTGGTAGTGTCAGACTTGTAGTAACTTCAATGCTTGACGGAATTTGACCCATTCCCATAGCTAGTTTTTCTGCATCTGTCATGGTCTCTGCGACAATATCATCTGCTCCGCCATCAAAAGTAACCCAAAATTCAGGAATTGCAGGATCTAAAATACTGCTTCCAGATTCATAATATGTATAAAACACAACATCAATTGTCACTTTTTGACCGGCAAATTGAGATAACGCTACTTGTGAATCTGAAATTGATCCATAATACACTGTCGCTACTCTTGTGCTTCCATCGAATAAATAGATGGTTTGAAAACTGGCTTGCATCAATAATGTAGGAGTAACTGTAATGGTATAAATTTGACCATTCAGCAATTTATCTGTTTTATCAATTAAGAGCAAGTCCGAAGCGTCTGTCAATACGATTTTATTTAAATTAAGAGGATTGTTTGAATTCAAGATCACTTGTTCAGTCAAAGTCTTAACTTGAAATAATGTATGATAGAAATAATATGTTCCCTTCACTCTGACTTCGTCACCAACATTTACCAGCGCAACATTTTCTGGTGTCGTGTACACATTCAAGAAGGCTCCGCTTGCATCCATGATGAAATATCCGTATGCATATTTGGAATACACAAATCCAGAAGCGGTTACTAGATCATTCAAAGCGGCTGATTCATGTAAATCAGTAAGTGTAGAATATGTTGAAAGACCAAACTCGGCCCTTACTCTACAAATAAATTGTTTTTCATATGTCGCTTCTCCATAAGCAAAAGTCGCAGTTAAAGTAACTGTAACGTTACCAACGGTTTCAGAAGGTTGTTTTACTGTTGCTTGATAGACAAAGAAACCTCCGCTTGTTAAAATCACTGTATCCGCAATATTAATGTATTCTGAATTGTTGCTAGCCCAAGTAACTGTAGTATCGCCTATTTCGGCTGGCAACACAAAACTTGTGGTCAAACTGTCCGAGTCGGTTATGAGAACAGCATTCGAAGCGTTGACTAGCAAAGTTTGTACCGCATCTTCTGTAGATACTGTCGTAGTAACTGCGGTCGTATCAACTGTAGTGGTTGCGGTTGTAGCTGTTGTATCAACAGTAGTTGCCGTTGTCGCTTCAGTTGTTGAAATGGGTAAAGTTGTAATCATAGTAGTCAAAACGGTTGTATCCGAAGATATTGCTGTCGTTGAGACCGTAGTTGAAACGTTAGTTGTTGAAGTAGTTACTCTGTCACAAGCGAAAAGTGCAAAGACAAAAGCAACTAGTAGCAAGCTGAAAATCCATCGTTTTTGTATCATGATATATCTCTCCTAAATTTGTGTGTAAATCAATTATAACATATCAACTGATTTTTCCATAAAGTTGTTTTGTATTTTTCAATATCATAAAAAGGCACAGCTTTATGAAATGAACCCTAAAAAGTAGACACTTTTTAAAAAGCCGTTTACTTTTTTTATTTTCTCCGACCAGTATTATAGAATGCCATCCAATTATGGACTAGTTGTATATATTCTTCGAGTGATGTGATATCATTATTATAGAGAGTTTCTTTCTTTAGAATTGAGTGGAAACTTTCAATGACTGCGTTATCTAATGGATTACCTTTTCGAGAATGAGAGATGATAATTCCATTGGATTCACAGACAATCTTATACTCAGTTGAAAGATACTGACAACCTTGATCTGAATGGAGTACCAGTCCATTCAGATCATTTGTTTTAGAAATTGCTTCATTCAATGTATCAATAACCAATGAATTGTCATTACGATAACTAATTTTATAAGCGACCCATTTTCTTTTTTCTAAATCCAGGATTGTACTCAAATAAGCTCTCTTCCCATTTCTCTGGAGTGTGAGATATGTAATATCAGTGACCCATGCTCGCTGTTTGAAGTTTCGTTTTATATGATCCGATTGGGCTTGCTCCTCAGTACGTTTCTTGCTGTAGTTCGGTTGGATGTCTTTGATATACTTCGCTACGACATTATATTTATTCATGATTCTCAGTACCTTTTTGTGATTCACAAGCCATCCATATTCATCCCGTAATCCATCTGTAATTCGCCGATATCCATAGCTCTTTTTATTTTGTTCGAATACTTTTTTAATTAGTAAATAATCTTGATAATCTGGATCTACCGTGTTCCTGTACTTGTAATAGGTCGATGGACTGATTTTCAAAACATCGCACATAGTCTTGATGTGATATCGATGTCGATATCTCGTGATAAATGCTATTTTTTCTCTTGACCGACCTCCCCTAAGTAATCCTGGTATTTATATAATATTTCATACCGCTCCTTATAGTCTATATTTGCTTCCTGCTTAGGTCGTCCTTTCTTGCTGATATCTAATCCATTGTCTCGTTTGTAAATTCTCACCCATGATTCAACTATCTTTCGACTGACGCCATATTTCTTCCCAAGATATCCAAAACTTTTTCCTTTTTGTATTTTTTCCATCACCGCCTCAAGTCTTATCTCTAGTGACATTTTTGTAAACTTCTGCCCTTTCTTTGCCATTTTTCTCCCCCCCTTTGTGGATAACTATATTAAATCACTTATTCTATAAAAATACCAATTCTGACAGGATTGTGGGTCAGTAAAAAGAACAATAAAGAAAAGATGTTAATAAACACGTTCTCTGTGTCTACTAACATCTCTTGTCTTGTCTTTTTATTTCGTGTCCACTAAATGGGGTTCACTTTATTATGCCGTGCCTTTTTAAATATTTTTCAATAAAGCTAGTAAATAAAATTTATGCTATGGTATGCGATCCAATATAAGTAGTGGTGTCAATAGCATAATTATCCCATTCAACAGAGTAATCAAATGCATCGGCTGTGTTTGTGTCTCCAGTTGTAATGGAAGCTTTTCTAACTAAAGTCACATCTTTTGCAAAGTCAGTCGCAAATCCGATTTGACCAAAACAGTCAATTACTGTGCCGTTATGCTTTAAAACAATAATATCATTGCCATTAAAATTAATAACTGCGGAGTTTAACAAATCTCCCGCTGCAACAATTACTGCATTTGTAGTGTTATATATAACAAATACATCATTGTTTGCAACCGATCCAGACAATGTTACAGATTGTGAAACAGTAAGAGATCCGTTAGAATATAACTCTAAAGTGTAAGTTGACAAATCAATCGCAGCACCTGTTCCGTTGAAAAGTTCAATTGCCTTTGTTGTGCCAGAGCCTTCAATATATTCAGAAATGAATAAGTCTGTCGGGTCAGTAACTACAACAGGTTTTTTTACGGTTACATTTATTACAACATCTTCAGCTACTGCTGATCCGTTTGTAACTTGAATTGTAACTGTTCCTGTTTTGTCTGTATCAGACGGCAATGTAACGATTAAAGTTCCGGGAGTGGTTGTGTAATCAATAAGTGATAAAATATCGCCCGTAACTCCGGTTACTGTGTAAGTTGATCCGAATACTGGAGCTGGTACAACATAATCATCTGTCAATTCCAAAGTGGCAGGAAGTTTTGCTGCATCCAGATCCAAAGCTTGTTGTTCAGTCAAAGTAATTCCATCAATTCCTTCTTGGTAAACAAAGAATGGAACGCTTGCGTCTGGTACTGAATCATAATTCACATAATAGAATACCGCGTTGAATGTTACCGTTTCGCCCGCAACGGCTTTCAAGGCGTTATATGAATCATTGATTGTCGAACGATAATAAATCGCTGCTATAATTGTTGCACCATCAAAGAGAAATACGTTGCCATAGCTTCCGGCCGTATCAACCAAAGTTGTTATAGTGTATGTTTGACCAGATAATAGCTCAGTAACTCCAGGAACGTAAACGATTGGCGTCTGAGCGTATGGCTCGCCAACAGATAATGTAGTTCTTATCGTTGCACTACCTAGTTGATATTGTGGAGCCGCTACTGGATAATTGAATGCAACTGTCCCGCTTATGATTACCTTATCGCCAAGTGCCATTCCAACTGGAGCTGTTTTATAGATGAATAACATTCCAGTTTCATCAAAGATAAAGAATCCATTATTGATAAAGTAATAAACTACGCCTTCGACGTTAACGCCCGCGGTTGCATTACTCATAGCTCTAACTTCAGCAATTGTAGAAATAACTAACGGGGATACTGCGACTGTGAATTCTTTTGTTTCAGTAATTGTCGACATATCAGTTTTAGTGATTGTGAGTGTTGCGGTAAGAACCACATTGTATCCTAGGCCAGAATAACCCATTGTGAGTTGAGCTGCAGTCAAAGTTGCAGTTCCGCTACCAAGCGCCCAAGTGATAACCGACCCGTTACTTCCTAAAACAGGAAGATTTACGACATCGAACTCTTTTGCAGTCAAAGCGATTGTCAAAGCGGCTTTGTCATCTGCCAATTTTTCTTCATAAGTAGAAATGGTAACGACATAGTCTTTTGTAGTAACAATCGGATCTCCCGTTCCAGTATAAGTAAATGTAGCAGTTAACGTGACCGTTTGAGCCGCGGTGACTTCTGCATATGTCATTGTAGCAACATTAAGTGTTGCATATGTAGTTGTAGCCAAGGCCCAAGAAATAGTCGAACCATTAGTCGCAACAGTGGGCAATACATTAACTTCGTTACTTACAACTGATGTTTTGATAGTGGTTCCACTAACATCGTCTTTAGCTTCTTGAGCTTCAGTAAGTTCAATTCCTGCAGCTCCGTTTTGGTAAACGAAATTAACCATTCCATATGATGTATAATAGAAAGCTGCATCAAATGTAACTTCTTTTCCATCTTGTGCCAATAATGCATCATAAGACCCGTTTATAGTCGAACGATAATAGATTTGGAAAATCTTGACATCTGCTGCATTATATCCGTATAGGTTTGTATAACCTCCGGAAGTTTCAACAGCAAGTCTTGCTGTAATGGTATAGATTTGTCCAGATACCGGATCGGTAACTGAAGAATCATAAACGACAGGTGTCTGAGTATAAACGTTTCCAGTAGAAGTTGTAGATTTTACCACCGGGCTTGACAATTGGCATTCGCCATTATAGAAAGCAACCCCTCCAAATATAACCAACTTGTCTCCAAGTGCAGTTCCTGCGGGAGCAGGGGCATAAATAAATAGCATGCCGGTTTCGTCAAATACGAAGAATCCATTATTGATAAAGAAGTAAACGATTCCTTCGACTTGCATTATCGCTCCTGATGCAGCAACTTGTACTGCAGCAACTGTCGAAGTTGTGATTGGAGTAACTGTAATAGTAAAGTCTTTTGTAAGCGCTGTAAGTTCAGGCAGTGTAAGTGTAGCTTGAACTACAACTGTTTGTACTTCTGTAACTTCTACATATGACAAGACTCCAGCGGCTATTGAAGCGTATGTTCCTCCAGAGGTGATTGCCCAAGTAATTGCTGAATCATAACCTCCTGCAGCTGGTAAGGTAAACTGTTGTCCGCCATAAACGCTTGTAGATAATGTCAAAGCTTCAGTGTCTGCATCTAATGCTTCTTGGCCGACCAAAGGAACATAATAGACACCATCTGTTCCGCCATCATAAGTTACATACATTTCAGGCACTCCGGGCTCAAGACTGCTTGATCCCGAATAACGAGTATAAAATACGACATCGATAGTAATTTTTTTGCCTTCAGCATCTTTCAAAGCGTTAATCGAATCAGCCGTTGAATTGTAATAAATAGAGGCAACTCGGTCTTCACCTTGGAATAAATAAACATTCAAGTAAGTTCCTAAGAGTTGCGGAGTAACAGTAACTGTATATGTTTGTCCATTTATCAATCTGCTAGTATAATCAATATCCAACAAATCAGAAGCATCTTCTAAAACGATCGGTGTAATTCCTGGATCATTGTCTGAAGATACGATTTCCTGTAGCGTCAAAGTAGAAATTTGATATAACGTATTGTATACCGCATATAATCCTTTGATTCTGACTTCGTCGCCGATAGCTACGGCTTCAGTATTGGCTTTAGTAGTATAAACGGCCAAATATTTACCAAGATCGTCAACCATGAAATAACCGTATCCGTTTGTTCCAATAAATCTTGAATAAACAATTCCGGTAGTATCAATATAATCACCTAAACTAGAGGCGATATGCAACGCTTCAAATGAAGTATAGACCGTTGCCGCTGGTTCTGCGATAACGCGAATGCTCTTTGTAACACTCACATCATCAGATCCTAATGCGATATTGGCGGTCAAAGTAACTGTAGTATTGGCTCCACCATCTTCCACTTTCGGTCTCACGATGGTTATGGTGTAAAATCCATCTACATTTGTTGTTGTAGAAACCGTGGCGACAGTAAGGTTACTTGATTCCCATGTGATGGTCGCTGTTAGTGCAGCTGCGCCGTAAGAACCTGGCAACAAGAAATTAGCGATGATGCTGTCGGAATTAGTGATGATAATTGAAGTTCCGATTCTGTTCAAATAAGTTGTAACCGCTTCTTCTGATACTGTAACTGCGAATTGTTTTGTCAATGTAACCTGATTCAAAGTAGCAGTTGCGGTCAAAGTTGCGGATGCATCTCCGTTACCATACAACGGAACGGTGATGACGCCTGTGTTAGTAATCGCTTCCGCATCAGATGTAGCCCATGTAACTGAAACGCCATCTGTTGTCGGATTTGGCAGTGTCAAGTCTTCTGTAACTGCCGTAATCGTTCCTAAATCAAGTGCATCCAAAACCGCCTGAACTTTCTGTGTGTCGGAAAGTTCTGATACGGTTGTAGTTGCTGTTGTTGCTGCTGTTGTTGCAGCGGTAGTTGCTGTCGTGACAGCAGTTGTTGTTACTGCCGTCGTGGTGGTAGCAGCAGCTGTTGTTACCGTTGTTGTTGCTGCGGCTGTTGTAGCGGCCGTTGTTGCCGCTGTAGTTTCGCCATTACATCCGGCAATAAAAAACATAACAGCAAAAACAATTGCAATGAAAGCAAATCTTTTAATCGTTAAATTCATAATACCCTCCTATTAAATATTTTTTTTACTTATTGAACTAATATGTCAGAAGCGTCGGTCAGCATCAATTGGAAGTTGGAGTTGAGATAAACATAGTTAAGATTATTACTGTCAAAATTATAATCATAATATCCCAACGGTCCGACAATGTTGACAACATTCCCGACGGAAAGACCCAGTGTTTCGGCATCCAAACCTGGCTGCCCATCAATTCTTATTACAAGTGTCTGAAAAGAATCATTGCGAACATAAATATTATTTGAATTGAATCCAGTAATCGTGAGATCATCAATCTCAACTAACGTTCCTATTCTTTCAAATGTAAACTCATCATAGGTGATTGTGATTGGTTCAACAGAAGCTCCCGGTGTGTTGACCCAAAGCAATTGTTTGTTGAAATTTGTTAATTGTGGACTTCCTGAATAATAAGTCGGTACAAGCCCGCCAATGGTCACGTTCGCTCCAACTTGAAGTTGGGCAGAACTTTGAGTTAAACTTTGCACATAAACATAAACGCCATATCCCGTTTCGTCTTGGATAAAGAAACTATATCCACTTTTCTTAGTAATTGTTCCGGTTATGATAGCTTTTAGTCCTACGCAATCAGGGAAGTTATTCATCAAGGCTTCGATAGTGATCTCGCTACCTTCTCTGCTGTAGTCATATACAGGGTCAATTTCTCCCCAAACTCTTCTTTTCGTAAATGAAGCATCCCAGTCTGCCAAAGTCAGGATTGTCGTGAATTTGGAGCCAGAAGAAACTTTGTTTTTGGAATATGCCAATTCGACAAGTTCCAAGTTTAACAAGACGAAATCACTTTCAGCAGTATCTCTATACCATACCCAGGCAAGATATCTACCATTTCCGTCCATGCGCTCGCCTTCAGCCTGCAAGACAATTGTTTCTGCATTCTCAAGTTTTTCTTGGGTGTAATATGCAGCGGCTTTTCCCCATGGTTCGTATAGCGCTGTCGATTCCGGAGTGTCAATTCCCAGATACCTTACCGAAAAAGGCGGTGATCCGTTACTAGTAAACCAGGTTGTGTCTCCGTCAATATATCTATTTACAGTTGCGACTCCGATACCATCAGCGATGAATTCTTGACCGGTATAGTCAGAATCATCGATCAGTAATGGGTGTCCTAAGCTGTCAGTATATTCGTCTAATTGATACAAATATTTGACGGTAAGATTTAAAGGTGATGTATAAACTTTTACCGTAGAACCAATTTCCACAAAATCCCCGACAACTTTGAGAGATCCATACTTGATGAACTTATCATAATCGCTGTCTTCATCATAGATAATCGAAACATCGAAATATAAACTAACCTCTAGTCCCAAATCAGTGAGAGTGCTAGTAATGTTTTCTCTGTTTTCTCCAGTCAAATCAGGCAATTGCACCAGACCGATTGTTGTTATCGTATCGATGGCGGATGTAGTTGCGGTGGTTAGAACGGTTGTTGTGGCAGTTGTAGTGGCGGTTGTAGTGGCGGTTGTAGTGGCGGTTGTAGTCTCAACGGTTTGGGTGGTGGTTGCGGAAACAGTAGTTGCTGTCGTGGTAATCTCGCCACAACCTCCCAAAGCCATCAAGAATGTGACAATTAAAAGCAATTTCATTAGTTTTTTATGCATTTTGTCCATTCCTTAAACCAAATTAGATAATATTGATTGTTTAACCCCAAATCAACTGATTGACCATGAAGCTTAAAGCTCCCGTGGGGCTATATGTTCCTGTGTAAACGTTTTCCAGGCAATATCCAGCTTCAACACGAACTTGTGCGGATCCCGAACTTACTGAACCTGCAGCAAAAGCCGGGTCGTATTGATAGAATGAGGTTTGACTCATTGCCACATTGGCAACCATCGATGAATAGAGATAATCCCATCTTTCATCTGTTAATTCCCAAGTAACCAACCCGTCAGCAGTCCAGTAATCCTGTGCTATATGCATGAATTCTGTATAGGTGATGCTGAACGTAGTAGTCAAATCAATTTGAACATCTGAAGTGTAAGACGAAAGTCTAGCAGGCAGATACCCGGTAGACATTGCCCATTTTGCTGTATTTTCAGTGGTCATCAGCCATTTGATAAATAACCAAGCAAATAGTTTTTGGTTTGAATTAGCACTACTAAATATACCGATATTCGGGCCTTGTTGTACAGCTGAAAGTGCTCCGGTGATATTGTAATCGTTTGTTCCGCTAGACATTGTTACAGGCGTATCTGATGCGGTAACGGTTTGGGGAACAGTCAGAAAATCCACTTCGAATTTTCCGAACTTCTCCAATACATCTGTCCCGGTCGGAATATTGTAAGCCACGCCAGCTGTTGAGCCAACAGTCATACAAACATCTCCCAAAATAAAATTGGCAGACCCGTAAAGTTGACCCCAAACAACCGGAAGCACAAAGGTTCTTGCATTAAACATAGCTTTGATGTAATTAAGCATATTTTTGGTTGTATCATTATTGATAAGGATGGCTCCGCTTGAATTAGTGTATGGAGCTTTCCATTGTCTGCTCATGTTGATGAACATATTTCCGGATGAATCATAGTTTAAAAGATAGCCACATTGGAAATTAGCTACATCCGTCACCGCGGTTTCATTAACGAGAATTGTACTCAATTGTTGAAGTTGAGCAAAAGTGAGTGGTGTTGAATGAGATAGGAACCCTTCATCAGATATGGTAATTCCCATTGCTCTAATTTCGGTTACATGGGCTTTTAATACAGTGCGGTTGACCGCCATAGTTTCAGTGGATTTGGAAAAAGGCATCGAGTAATAGTGTCCACCGATGTATTGATTGTTTTCCGCCAGATAAGATTCCGGGAAATCATTCAAATCAACACCAACATCCACCAATTGGCTAACGATTGACGAAGTTGAATCAAGAACTTCATAGGCAACGTTGCTGTTAATATAGTTGTCCAAAGACAAAACCGCCCCGGTTGTGATATAAGCGGCGAAGTGATCCGGATACCCAAGTGCCATTGTTGGCACTTGACCAACAGATATACCCAAATTGATTTTTTCTCTTAAAGTATTGTAATCGCTTTGAGCAACCGAATTAATCGTTACATTCGGATACATTGCCTCGAATTCAACAATCAACTGATCGAGTACAGCCGATTTCCCGGCACCATAAATGTGCCAGAAAGTGATATCGACTTCTGCGTCGGGAAGATCCATGATAACTTTTGGTATTGTAGTGGTAGTTGCCACTGTAGTCGGAACTGTTGTTTGTTCGCTAGCTGTGGTTTGTCCGCTGACAGTGGTTTGTCCACTAATAGTGGTTGTAGGTTGCGTAGTCGTTGGTTGTGTAGTCGCTTGCGTCGTTGTTGGTGTTTGCGTCGTGGTTGGAACCGTAGTAACGACTTCAACGCATCCAACAATCACAAACATAAAGAAAAATGTAACTAATGCTAATACAATCTTTTTCATTCGCGTCCTCCTTAAGACTCGTTTTATGTATTGGTGGATAAATTCTTTTTTGAAAATTATCCCTTAATGCCACTGCGTGAAACTCCGCGCATGATTTGTTTGCGGAAAGTAAAGAAGAGAATCAATAAAGGCAAGGTAACCAATGTGGCCGAAGCCATCTGTTGCCCATAGTCGGTTCTGCCTGTTCCGGTATCGGTAAATGCACCCCGAAGTCCGTTGCTGACAAGTCTGAATTCGTCTTTGGTGGTGATCATGGCCGGCCAGATATATGCATTCCATGCTCCCATCGAATTTAAAATCGTGATAGTGATAATAGTTGGCAAAGCGATTGGGATCATAATCTTTAAAAGATATTGAAAATTCGAGGTTCCATCGACTTTTGCCGCATAATATAATTCATTAGGAATCTGTTTGAATGTTTGCCGCAAATAGAAAATATAAAAGACGCTGGTCATGAACGGCAAGGTCATCGCGAAAATCACGTCCATGTACGATTGGTTCATAATATCATACCAACCCATCCGGTTGATTGTCAGGAAGTTCGTGAGAATGAATATTTCGCCCGGGATCATCATAGTTCCAATCAAAATCGCAAAGAGGATGTCTCTACCTTTGAAATTCAATCTTGCGAATGCGAAAGCCGACAATACCGTTGTAATCATTGTTCCCGCTGTAGTAATGATTGAAATAACAACCGTGTTCCTCATATAAGTGAAGAACGGGAACAGTGGTTCTCCTCTTCTTGGACCGCTGGCTACTAACTCGAAGAGTCTGTAATAATTCGAAAGTTGCCACTCTTTGGGGTTCAACCATAGAAGCGGAGGAATTCGACGCATCAGTTCATCTGATTTCATTGAAGTGAGAAGCATCCAATAAAATGGAATCAGGATCGCTATTGCAATTGCGATAAGAAAAAGATAGGTCAAAACGTTGAAAGTAATTTTTTTAGCTCGATATGATTTTTCGTTTTTTACATAAATGTCAGACATATTCTACACCCCCCTAGTAATGAACTCGGCTTCTGCTGACCATAGTCTGCAGAACCGAGAATATCAGGGTAATAAAGAATAGAATAATCGCAGCAGATGCCGCATAACTATAAAAGCCTTGGAAAGCAAAGTCGGCTCGATATTTGTATACGAAAGCAACAATCGTGATCATACTGTAAGGCTGTCCGCCGAGTTTTTCACCGAACAAACCGATAACTGAGTTATATGCCTTGAGGGCGCCAATCAAAGATGTAATCGAAATATATAGAATGAGAGGCGATAACAAAGGAACGGTGATGCGTTTGAAAATCGTCCATTTAGATGCCGAATCGATTCTTGCGGCATCATAATATTGTTTGTCGATATTTTCCAAGCCACTGGTGAATACTAGAATCTTAAAAGCCAAGCTTGACCAAATGGTAAATACCATCAAGGCAGACATTTGCGCCCACCAGCTTGCTGTTCCTCCGATCCAGTCGATCGGCGTTATCTTGAAAAGACCCAAGACAACATTAAACAATCCGTAGTCTTTGTGGAACAATACGGCAAATGCCATACCTACTGCAATCGCGTTTGTAACATACGGAAGGAAAAATACGGTTTGAAAAAAACCTTTCAGTTTTGGAATTGCTTTGAGTGATACCGAGATGAACAACGACACTATGATTGATACCGGCACCGAGACAAAGGCCAATACAAACGTATTCAGAATCGCTTTCCAAAATAGTTGGTTTTTAAAAATAACGACGTAATTGTGAAGAGTATATCCTGAGATTGAGCCGGTTCCATTATTGGCTAGCGGCAAATAATCCTTATAAAAAGAAATAATGAAGGCGTTGATAAGCGGATAAAAAGTAAATACTGCCATCAGGATAAGCATTGGCGCCAAATAGAACCAAGCTTTTAAGTTGTTTTTTGTTTCCATATGCTACTTCAGCAGGCCACCATCTAAATCAAACAAATGCATTTTTTCTGGTTTGACTGTGAAGTGAACCAGATCGCCTGTTTGAATTCGATGGGACGCATCCACAATAACTTTAAAAGATTTTTTATCAAGCAAGCCGCCTTCTTCGCTTGGCATGTCGATGATCAATGTTGTATCGCGGCCAATCGTTTCAACTAGATTCACCGCGAATTTAAAATCGCTTTTTAAGGTATTGTCAACAAGGAATCCTTCCGGCCTGACTCCAATTAGGATTTGTTGATCCGGAAGTTTAGCAGATTCGATATGCATATCTTCAATTAAAACTTTGCCGCCCTTGATATCGCCTTCAAAAACATTGATTTGTGGATTGCCAAGAAATTTGGCAACGAACAAATTGAGCGGATGGTCATAAACCTCTTGGGGCAATCCCATTTGCTGTATGACTCCGTCTTTCATAACAACGATTTCATCGGAAATGGACATGGCCTCTTCTTGGTCATGTGTCACAAATACTGTAGTAATTCCGGTCTCTCTTTGAATTCTTTTGATTTCTTCTCGAGTTTGTAATCTTAGTCTGGCATCCAAGTTAGATAATGGCTCGTCAAGCAAAAGTACTCTTGGTTTTTTGACAAGGGCTCTCGCAATAGCGACACGTTGTTGTTGTCCGCCCGAAAGTTCTTTTGGTTTTCTGTCTAGCATTTCCTGCAAGCCGACCAGTTCAGCCATTTCAATTGTTCTTCGTTTGGCTTCTTCTTTTTCGACTTTCAAGTTTTGCAGCGGGAAAAGAATATTGTCCCGGACTGTCATATGAGGATAAAGAGCGTAATTTTGAAATACCAGCCCGATTCCTCGTTTTTCTGGTGGCATTTCAGATACTTCATCATCTTCAAAGAATATCTGACCCTCGTTTTGTTTCAGCAGACCGGCAATCAGGTAAAGCGTTGTCGATTTTCCGCATCCAGATGGACCCAAAAGCCCAATAAGTTTTCCAGAGGGAATTGTTAAATCAACATGATCTACGGCGTGAACTTCTTTTTTGTCCTTCTTACTCGTAAATATTTTGGTCAAGTTCGCCATTCTAATTTCCATACTTCAGTCTCCTAATCGAATATTTGTGTATGTTTCATTATAACACATATTTTAAAGAAAAATTATATATTAGTATATATAATCCCTCAAAATAACCTATATTTCTCAAGCCGAAAAACTGAAAAAAAAAAGAGTTATCCTTTAATTAAAAAAGGAAAACTCTTCCTAAAAAATGCAAAATATTCGGACCGGTAATCGCTCCTGTTAGTGATCCAAGCAAATTCTGCAATATATCGGTCTTTGTCCAGACGAAATATCCTATCACGCCTAGAATTGCCAGTACTAAAAACAATTTGATGAATTTTTTGATGAAAACCACCAGTCCAACAATTGTGAAAACACCTAAAGCCAACACTACGAGCCCTTGGGTCCAAACGGGTAATCCCTGCAATAAATCCAATATTTGGTCGACATAAGGTTGTACAAAGCCTTCAATGCTGTCAATTATCGTTAAAAACACACGAAAAGTTGTTGCAAACATTTACTCCACCTCTTTTTTAAGTCGCTGGTTTTACCATTGTAATAACATTATACCATAATATGAAAAAACGAGAAGAGTCTTTTTTTGTTTTTTTTCAATATGCTTTGCGGTTTTCAACCGCTTTTATGAGTGTTTGGTCATCTGCGTATTCCAAATTGGACCCTACAGGCACTCCATAGCCGATTCTAGTGACTAAAATATCCATGTTTATCAGCACTCTATGAATATACATGGCTGTAGTTTCGCCTTCTTGGGTCGCAGAGGTAGCCAAAATGATTTCTTTCACCGATTCGTTTTGAATCCTTTCCCATAGCGGCGCGAGATTCAAATCATCCGGTCCAATTCCGTTCATTGGTGAAATTGCGCCATGCAATACATGGTACAAGCCTTTATAATTTCCTGATCTTTCAAACGAAAAAACATCTTTAGGCGATTCAACGACCATGATCAAGGATTTATCACGAATTTCATTCGAGCAAATATGACACGGATCTACATCTGTCAAATGTCCGCATGAAGAACAGCGAAACACCTTGTTTTTGACAGTGGCCAGCGCCTCGGAAAAACTGTTCAGGTTTTCTTGGTTAAAATTATTAATGGTGAAAAGGGCATATCTTTCTGCCGTCTTCCGGCCTATGCCTGGAAATTTCATAAAATGGACGATTAAGTCCTCCAAGGCTTTGGGATAATTCATCAGAAAAGCCCCGGCATTTTCATCCCTTGGGTCAAAGCTCCAAGCGTTTCTTCCATTTCCTTGTCGACTTTTTTGAATGCGTCATTCAAGGCAGCGACGATTAGATCCTGAATCATTTCAATGTCGCCAAAATCAATTTCATCTTTTTTTAATTCTATTGACAAGACTTCTTTTGTACCTTTGACGGCAACCTTTACAACGGATCCGCCAGCTTGTCCATAAAAAGTCGAAGCGTTAATTTCCGCTTGGGCTTTTTTTAGATCTTCTTGCATTTTTTGTATTTTTTTTATCATTTGCGGATTGATCATATCATTCACTCCTACGGATCATTTCTTTACTTTTACAAGGTCGCCGAAAATGTTTACAGCGTCCGTAACAATTTTTTCTTCTTTTTCAACTTCTTCTTCAGTGTTATCTTGGGATACATCTCTTAAGTCTTCGCATACAATAGGGGACAGTTTGATATCTCGCTTGCCCTGGCGCCATTGAAGAGCAAATTCATCAGTGATGTCATCAAAGATATTTTCCGGAAGGGCGATATAGTCGATATTCCGGTCAAACGCCTTATGTAGCGCTTCTCTGACAATTGGTTTTATTGAAGGTTTCATCATTTGATTGCAAATTCCAGCCGATGAAAAAGTCACAATGATACGCTCGTATGAACTAGCCTTAACCGATCCGCTTTCAAATTGCGCCGCATATTGATGTCGTAATCCGGAATTGTTAAATTTTGACAGCCGGCCCCAATTGTTTGTTAAATAAATCTTATCATCTCTATTTCCATTATTAAGAACTTCTTCTACAAACTCTATTTTATACGTGTTGGAGCTGTCGCTCAAAGGTTTTTCTACTTTTTTTGCTTCTCTTTCTTGTTTGGTTTCGTCTGTCACTCTGAGATCAAAAAGTTGTTTTTGTTTCTCTGGTTCACTAGTCTGAACGGCAGGATGGATTGCAATTTCCGCTTCGGCCAAAGGTTCTTCGATTACCTTGATTGGAGTGGGTTCCATTGTTTCGAGAGTTTTTATTCTTTCGCTAAGTTTTTCCAAATCGTCAATGACTTTGGCATCGCTTGTAGTTTCCGTGTCGGTCATTTTAATGAATGCTAATTCAAGGAACAATTTTGGACTGTTGCTCCATTTGATTTCATTAATTGTTTTTGTCAAGATTTCAATATAGAAAAAGATTCTTCGGTTACTGACCATTTTCGTCAATTGCAAGAATTGTTCGTTTGTATAAAGACTGTTTGAGTGTTCTGAAACTCCAACATTTTTATACATCAGGATATTGCGAAGAAAATCCAAAAGATTGAATGCAATCTTATGAACTTCTTTGCCTTCTACAATCAAATCATTCATCGCTTGAATTGCCTTGGTTGAATTCATTTCGATTATGGCCTTGACCATCTCAATTTGTTTTTCCAAAGAAATAGCGCCACAAATTTGATTTACATCTTCAAGTTTTATGTATTCGGGACTGTAGGCGTGAACTTGGTCCAAGAGGCTGATTGCATCCCTTAGTCCGCCTTCGGCAAAAATAGCAATCTGTTCCATGGCATCAATGTCAATCTTGATTTCTTCTTTGCCGATTATTTCCTGAAGCTTTTGCATCATATCTTCAACTGTGATGGATTTGAAATCAAAGCGTTGACAACGCGAATGGATTGTCAAGGGGATTTTTTGCGGTTCTGTGGTACAAAGAATGAAGATAACGTGTTGAGGCGGTTCTTCAAGCGTTTTTAAAAGCGCGTTGAAAGCTCCGGTTGAGAGCATGTGGACTTCATCTACGATATACACTTTATACTTGACATATCCCGGTAGATATTTGACCTTATCGCGGATTTCTCTAATCTCATCCACGCCATTGTTGCTCGCGGCGTCGATTTCAATAATATCAGTGATAGATCCGTCTTGTATTCCAATGCAATTGTTGCATTTGTTGCATGGATTCGCCACCGGAGCGTGTTCGCAGTTGATGGCTTTGGCAAATATCTTGGCTATCGATGTCTTTCCGGTGCCTCTAGGCCCACTGAATAAATATGCATGAGCGACCTTATTGTTTTGCAAAGCGTTTTGCAAAGTAGTGGTGATATGTTTTTGACCGGCAACTTCTGTAAAGTCAATTGGCCGGTATGTTCGGTATAATGCGCGGTAGCTCATAACTTATCACCTTTCTTTCATGAGTTTGTCGACAGTATCCAAATCAGGGTTAATATATACGGTTCCTTCAATGGCGTCTAACAGTATTTTGTCCTGATCATCAATCAAATCCATAAGTCCTTCTACAACCATCGTTGGTATGTCTCTTTTTCTGACAATGGTCCCGGAATGCTGATTATAGGATCCTTCTTCAGATATTAATCCAATAATGGTTTCTTTATCCAAATTTATCAATATACTGGGTTTCATTTTGTCCAAAAGCAAAATTTTCGGTTCCAGGAAATCAGTCTTCAGATCATATTCTAGTTCTTCGATTTCGGATAACACTCTTTCTGTGGCGTCTTCGATATCAATGATTCGATTTTTTATGTACTCGTTGTTCAATCGAAGGAATTGATCAATTACTTCATCCGCAGCCTGTCTGTACGAATCATAAGCGTTATGTTTTTCCCCGATTAATTCTCGTGCCCGATCCAAAATTATCGGATCATTGACCATAAGTTTATGAGCTTCGAATATGATAGAGACGGTTTCCGAATATAGCATGTGAGTTGTTTTTATTTGTTCTTCCAATTTTTTTGTGCTTTTGGCAAGCGCGGTTTCAAAAACGGACAATTGGTCAGTTTTACTGGCTATTTTAGGGCCTTCTCGGAAATTTTGTTTTAATTTGAAAACATTGCCATAGACAATGCCCTGATTGATTACGATTCCGCTATAGATCTTCAAACACAACCCTCTCCCATAATAATATTATATCGCAAATAACGCATTTTTGATATGCCTTCCTGTTTAATTTATCAAAGAGTCTCGCTTTTCTTTGACGTAATTTATCACTTGTTCCATGGCTTTTGATTCAATGGTTTCGGGACGGAATTTTTTTTCCAGCTTTGCCAAAGTCCATTGCTCGTTTTCGCCGTTTTGATAGATAAAAAAAGCAATTTTCAAACTGTCCTGAAATTTTTGATCCATCTGTAATTTCCGAAAATCCTCAATCAAAAACGCGTTCGATTTCTGCATGAGATCGCTGACAGCAACCAAGAAATCGGCTTCAAAGTTCTCTTTGTGCCTTTTTCTCGTCATGCGTTCCAAAATGACGTCTCCGCCATAATAAATAATAGTAAAAATAACCGGCATGAACCAAAGGCTATACAAGTCTTGGGCCACGGCCTTTCCCGAATAGATCATATACAAGGAATATCCTAGAACAATGATTCCAGATAAAGCAAAGATTCCCAAATAGAATTTTAGCGGTTTTTTGTGCCTTCGCATATTAATCACCCAAAAGTATTATACAATATATCGAGACAATTATGGTAAACTATTTATGGTGATATCATGCTAAACAACACAATCGTCTCCCAGGCAAGTGCAAACGGCATTGGCGCCCTCAATATAATCAGGGTTTCGGGAGACGAAGCTTTTCAAATCGTGAATAGAGTGTTTCAAGGCAAAAATCTCGAAAAGGCAAAGAGCCATCAAGCCATATATGGACATATCGTCGACGGCGATACACTAATCGATGAAGTCATGGTTTTTGTATATGTCGCCCCTTATTCTTTTACCAGAGAAAATGTTGTCGAAATCTCCTGTCATGGAGGCTTTTTTGTGACTGGGGAAATAATACGCGTTCTAATTAAAAACGGGGCTCGCCTTGCTGAAAAAGGAGAGTTCACAAGAAGAGCGTTTATAAACGGCAGAATCGACCTCAGCGAAGCCGAGAGCATAATGGATATCATCTATGCCAAAAACAAATCACAATTGGCCTTGGCCCAAAAGGCGCTGAGAGGCGACATAAAGAAGCTTGTCGAATCGCTACAAAACGAGTTGTTGGATATAATCGCCCAAATCGAAGTAAATATCGATTACCCTGAATATGATGATATCGATGTTTTGACAAACGAAATCATCCTCCCGAAAATTATTGATCTTGAGAATAAAATAGCTCAAGTAATTCGCGAATCGCAAACAGGCAAAGTAATTCGAGAAGGTATCAAAACGGTTATCGTCGGTAAACCAAATGTCGGCAAATCAAGCTTACTCAACTCGCTATTGAAAGAAGAAAAAGCAATCGTTACCGAAATCTCCGGAACAACTAGAGACCTGATCGAAGCGGAAATGACAATCGATGGTATTTTATTAAAACTTATTGATACTGCGGGCATCAGAGAAACATCGGATGTAATCGAAATAATCGGCATTGACCGCACCAAAAAAGCTATCTATGATGCAGATCTTGTTTTACTTGTCCTCGACCAAAGCGAATCATTGACCGAATATGACAAGGAACTATTAGAACTTACGAAAGATAAAGTTCGGATCTTGGTTGGAAATAAAATGGATTTAGGTAAAAAAATGGATTTGGCAACAGAAAAAATCATCAACATTTCTGCTAAAAATAACACCGGCATCGACCTGTTGGCTTCAGAAGTAAAAAGGATGTTTATCAACGAAGAGATCATCAATCAAGCAGACGCTGTATTTTCAAACGCAAGGCATATCGCCAAGCTGGAGGAAACCCAATCGGCCTTAAAAGATGCCCACGAAGCGACCTGCATGAAATTACCGATCGACATGGTGGAAATCGATTTAAGAAATGCTTGGACTTGCTTAGGAGAAATTACTGGCGAATCATCAAATGACGCGTTAATTTCTACGTTATTTGCCAAATTTTGTCTAGGAAAATAATGTTTCACGTGAAACCACAGCAATAATATAGCCCTATAAAAGCAAAGCACAAGCGCGTTATAGCCACTTGTGCTTCTTTTAATTTTATAAATATCAGTATTTATCCATGAAACTGTGCTTCTCGTCTTCGTCAAAATATCCCAAAACATTATTGATGTTGACATTCTCTGCCGCTCTAAAGATGTTTATGTCTGTGTTTTTGTATTTTTTCCGCATTTGCTCGATCAGCTGCTTCATTTCTTTTCTTTTCGAATCGGTCTCCATATTCGCGACTTTACAACCACAATTGATTGCTTCTATCTGGTGGTATTTGGCAAATCGAATACAATCTTTTTCCTTGATTAAGTACATCGGTCTGATGAGTTGTAACCCAGGGAAATTCGCGGATTTTGCTTTTGGCAACATGGTTTTGAAACAACCGGCATAAAAAATGTTTAGCAAAGTGGTTTCAATCACATCGTCAAAATGGTGTCCCAAGGCAAGTTTATTACACCCAAGGTCTTCAGCTTGTTTATATAAGAAGCCTCTGCGCATTCTGGCGCACAAAAAACAGGGTTTATCAGGCGACATTTCATAGGCGACTTCAAATACTTTAGACGAAATAACTTGAGAAGGTATTCCCGGTTTTTTGCAATTGTTCAAGTGTCTTTCCAACAGCTCCGGTGCATATCCCGGATCCATTGTCAAGAATACGAGCTCAAACTCGAGGTGCCCGTATTTTTTAAACGCCTGAAACAGTTTGGCCATGAGCAGTGAATCTTTACCTCCGCTCAAAGCAACTGCAATTTTGTCTTTGTTTTCAATCAATTTGTATTCATCTATAGCTTTGATGAATTTTGAATATAGCGGCCCTTTGTATGTTTTCATTAAGCTTCTTTCAACTATCTGATCAAAATCGAATTCACGCACGTTATCACCACCAATATCCTATATTATACTTTGAAATATCTTATTTGTAAACCATGCAGTTAACTAAAATAATTGAAAATAATTGAAAATAATTATTGAAGAATAAAATATTATGTGATATAATTGGTAATAGATAGAAAACAAATTATAATGGAGGTTGAGATTATGGCGAATTTCGTCTGGGCATCAAAAAAACCACTTGACGATATCGCGACACTTTATGAAGCGAATATTACTTTGAACAAATCCGCAACTGCCTACTTTGAGAGCGCATATGTCGTATTGCTTGGCCTTGATCAGGGCAACATGATGATCGCGGTCAAGCCTCTCACAAAAGAGGAAACCGGATTTGGCTATGTTCCGCAGGAGCAACAACACAATATCACAGTAAAATCTAGCTATTCCAGGATTTGCAACAAGCTTTTTATGAAAGAAGTTTCAGATCTATTGAAATTGGATTTCAGCGACAATCAATCATACAAGTATCGGGCGTTTTGGAGCGAAAAAGACAAATCCTTGATCATCGATTTGAAACATAAGGAGGTATGACAGATATGTTTTTAGCATTGGACATTGGAACCACCATGATATTGGTTTGGGTTGGAGTAATTGTTTTTGCAGGCGTCATCGAAGCTGCCACTATGGACCTTTCGAGCATCTGGTTTTCTGTCGGAGCGGTTTTCGCACTGATCATAGCCGTATTTTGGCCGGAAGAAATCATTTTACAAGCAGTTGTCTTTATCGTCACTTCCATTTTACTTCTTTTGGGTCTTAGACCGGTATTTCATAAATATATCCAAAAAAACGAAATTAAGACTAATTCAGACAAATTGATCGGTAAAATCGCTGTTTGCACCAAAGCTATCATAAACGGCGAACGCGGGGAAGTAAAAATTGACGGCAAAATTTGGACATCTATTTCGAATGAAGACATTCAACTCGAAGAAAAAGTTGAAGTGTTGGCAATCGATGGAGTGAAATTGGTGGTTAAAAAGAAGCAATGAATGCTGGATTCTTTAAAAGAGCTTTTTCATCGCTAATTGACATTACTATCGTTTTTGTTGTTGTTTATCTGACTTTTATTACTTTCGGAAGAACCGTCCTACGAAATCAAGTCCCCAACTTCAATGAGATATATGATGCATATCAAGAAATACTAGATGCTTACAATTCTGACCTTTCGATTCTTTCCGAAAATTATAGCGCAGCAGTGGCGCTGGCTGATGGCGATAAAGCTTTGGAGGCGGTGGCGCAAACCGATTATCAATCGGATTTAGCGATTTTGGATACTCAGAACACAATCGACATCGAACCTTATAACCGAACGCTGTCCGCATACTTCCTCAACACAGTTTACTACTACGCAATTGGTTTTCTGATTTTGATGACAATTTACACTATTGTCCTTAACGGAAAGACTTTAGGCAGAAAACTGATGCAGATCCGTCTCGACGGACCCGTTCATTCCCTATCTGTATTTTTCCATGATATTGTTTTCAAATATTTCTTTATCATTCTTGTTTTCGTTGTAAGCATGTATGCAGGATTAATCTTGCTAATGTTGTCGGTTCTAACAGATGTCATTTTGATGTCATTTACAAAAAGAAAGTCCACATTACGCGATATCTTCTTGAAAATCAATGTTGTTAAAGCCGGTTACGGTTATTAATTGTATCACGCTAATTAGGTTATAAAATATAAAAATATAAATTTGAAGGAGGTTTTATCATGTTTTTACCTGTCACACTAATGAGTACCGTTGGAATTGTTGTAATAATCGCTTTGGTTGTGATCATTGTCGTTTATGCTGGTACCAGAGTTAAAATCGTACCTCAAGCAACACAATATGTAATTGAACGCTGGGGAAGCTACTTCACCACTTGGAATGCCGGGTTGCATTTCTTGTGGCCGTTCTTCGACAGAATCAAAAGAACGTATAGCGCTAGAGGTAACGTCTCAGACATTATCATTCTAAAGGAACAAGTCCTTGATTTTCCACCTCAAGCCGTTATTACAAAAGATAACGTTACAATGCAAATTGATACTGTCGTGTTTTTGCAAATCACAGATTCAAAACAATACGTTTATGGAGCTGAAAATCCCGGTTTGTTGATCGAACATCTTACAGCTACCACGCTTCGTAATATCATCGGCGAACTTGAACTTGACCAAACTTTGACCAGCCGCGATCTGATTAATGAGAGAATGAGAATTATTCTTGATGAAGCGACTGACCCATGGGGAATCAAAATCAACCGTGTAGAACTTAAAAATATCATTCCTCCGAAAGAAATCAGAGAAGCAATGGAAAAGCAAATGCGCGCTGAACGTGAACGCCGCGAATCCATTTTGATTGCTGAAGGTAAAAAAGCATCAAACGTTTTGGAGGCAGAAGGCGAAAAGGCAGCAGCCATTCTTCGCGCAGAGGCAAAGAAGGAAGCTGCAATCCGAGAAGCTGAAGGTCAAGCAGAAGCCATTCTTAAGGTACAGGAAGCTACCGCTCGCGGTATTGAACTGATCAAAGGCGCCAAAGCGGATCATGCAGTGCTGACTCTTGAAGCCTATAAAGCTCTAGAGAAGATCTCCAACGGACAGGCAACGAAGATTATTATTCCTTCGGAATTGCAAGGCGTTGTCGGATTGGCAACTGGTCTGATTGAATCTCTAAAAGATCCACAGAAGAAATAACTAAAAAAAGCCGATTAAATTCGGCTTTTTGTTTGCTTATTTGATATAGGTTTTAGTCGCGGATAATGCTAAATTCTTCTAAAATATCTACTCCGTTGGGAACTATCGCCAAAGCGGTGTCTTTCAATACGACATATGATACAACACTGATCGAATTTTCCGTCACAGTGATATAAGGAATGACCGGTTGTTCATCGATGAATTTGTAATTCACAGACAATCCCGAAGATTTTTCACCACCATAAAATTTCGTCGACACGGTGTTTCCCGTCAAATATGTAACTCCGATTGATCGGTTATAATTATTGAAATTATAATCATCAAGCGTGGTCTCAGAAAGAAATATGTCGCCTTTTGTGTATAAATTAGAAGTGGCAAATTCCAGCAACACGTCTTCAGAGTATACAGCCCTAGAATACTGGTGGTCATGTCCTGACAGAACCAAATTAACCCCGAATTGGTCAAAGATTGGCACCAGATTGTCTCTGACGCTTGAGGTATTATATGATAGACCGTAAGGCCCTCTATGCAATAAGACTATTGTCCACGGCAAGGTATTCGCTGTCAAGTCGTCCGTTACCCAATCATTTAGAATATCTGCGTTCACGGTATCATATGTCAGACAGGCGGTTGTACCGTCACAGTAAATTTCGGTATCAATAACAACGAAGTGTGCGTATCCATAATCAAAACTGTATGTTTTTCCATCATCAAAGTTGGTATTTCTAAGGTCACCTTCAAGCATATCAAAACTGTTATATTCCGGGCCGTTATTCGGCAAATTCAAATATCCGTCGAATTCCAACGCTTGGATTCTTTCTTCTGTAATCGCGCCGACATCGTGGTTGCCCACGGTTGCGACAATTGGCGTGTTATAGGAAAATATCGAAGAGTATTTATAAAACAAACCCCATTCAGTCTTTAAATCGGCGTCATCAACCAAATCTCCAGGAAACATCGCAAAATCATAAGTTTGATTGCTATATTCCATCACAGATAGCAAGGAATATGCATATGCCATATATCCGACCTCAGAATTTTCCTGTGGATCTGCAAGATATATAAACGTGAAAGCATCGCTATCACCGGACGGCAATGTGAATTGATAGTAAGGACTGGCCTCTGAATCATCGGTATTTGTTACGCGGTATTCATATGTTTCTCCAGGAATCAAACCAGTTAAAGTAACTTCAAACAAATATGCATATTTTCTTCCGATTGCCCTGGCTTTGCTGGTAGCCCAAAATCTGGTAAAGTTATTTTCTCCCGCTATGGAATATTCGACATACCCAGCGGTTTCAAATGGCATCGCGAAATTAATCCCGATTGAAGTTGTTGGATTCTCTGTTATAAACAGCCCGATCCAATATTCGTTGGTCAAGGAATTGATTCTTTCCGATATAGTTTGTGCCGCGGAGGTCGTAACTACTGACGATGTAACTGTAGTCTCGGCTTCGGTTGTGATTGTAGTTGTATCTCTCTCTTGACACGCAAACAAAAATCCGATCAATAACACAATCAACAATAGCAGTGATTTCTTACCCATTATTTCACCTCTGTGGCACAAATTTCCTATGCCAAGTAATATAAATATATACTAACAAACATAAAAATGCAACGTTAATCGAAGCAAATCAAAGAAAAAAACCGGCCAAATGGTCGGCGATTAATTAAAATTCACAACTTTTCGGAGTTCTCGGAAAGGGAATAACATCTCTGATATTGTCAACGCCTGTGACATACATTACCATTCGCTCAAGACCAAGTCCAAATCCAGCATGCGGTGCGCCTCCGTATTTTCTTAAATCGAGATACCACCACAATTCTTCTTTTTTGATATGCATCTCTTTCATTCTGGAAAGTAAAACTTCAAGTCTTTCTTCCCTTTGTGACCCGCCAATCAATTCTCCCGCTCCAGGAACCAAAAGATCCATTGCCGCAACGGTATGCAAATCGTCATTAAGTCTCATGTAAAATGCTTTGATTTCTTTCGGCCAATCAATTACAAAAACGGGTCCTCCAAAATGTTTTGTCAGATATTTTTCATGTTCGGTCGCAAAGTCTTCTCCGTGTTTTGGAGTATTTTCAAAAGCTTGCTTACTGTTTAACAAAATGTCAATCGCATCCTTGTGAGTCACTACTTGAAACTTCGATGAAGCTACTTTTTGCAGTTTATCCTTGAGCCCCTTTTCGATGAATTGATCAAAAAATTCTACTTCAGATTTGCATTCTGACAATACGGAATTGATAATATATTTCACCATTGATTCTGCTAAATCCATGTCCTTGTTTAAATCGGCAAATGCAATTTCTGGTTCAATCATCCAAAACTCAGATGCGTGTCTTTGAGTGTTTGAGTTCTCTGCTCTGAAGGTCGGTCCAAAAGTATATACGTTTCTGAAAGCAAGCGCATATGCCTCGGCTTGCAATTGCCCGGAAACGGTCAGATTTGTGGCTTTTCCAAAGAAATCCTTTGAGTAGTCGATTGTCTTATCTTTACTGTTGATTAGCGCTTCAAAATCAAGCGTTGACACCTTGAACATCTCGCCCGCGCCTTCGGCGTCAGAGCCTGTCACTATTGGCGTGTGAACATATATGAACCCCTGTGTTTGAAAAAACTGGTGGATAGCATTTGATACAACACTCCTTACGCGAAACACAGCTTGAAACAAATTGGTTCTCATCCTTAGATGCGCGTTCTCACGCAAGAACTCCCTGGAATGTCGTTTTGGTTGGATGGGATAGTTCTCGAGACTGTCTCCGATCAGTTTAATGTTATTTGCTTTGATTTCAAATGGTTGTTTCATATCGGGAGTCAACAAAACCACGCCAATGACTTCAACAGCAGATCCGACACGATACTTTTGAATTTCTTTGAAATCAGTAATCTTTGCTTCTTCGTATACCACTTGGACGGTGTCAAAACAGGTTCCATCATGCAAGTCGATGAAGCCAAATTCTTTCTGAGCTCTATTGTTGCGAATCCAGCCTTTCAAAGTCACGCTTTGTCCGCTCATTTTGATTAAATCATTGTAAAGCTCCTTTATTGTTGTTTCCATGAAAAATCTCCTTTGAGTATTGCTTTTCTAATCTGTTCTTCATGCCGTTCGATAGCGTAACGTAATGTTGTTCTTTTCATGCTGTAATAATTCTTTTCAATAAAATCATCAAGTAAATTCCTGTTTCTATTTCCTACCTCGCGTAACATCCAGCCACAAGCCTTGTTAATCAAGTCATGCGGATCTCCCTTGAGTATCTCAGCAATTTTCAATGTGACATCGAATTGGTTATTTCTTATCAGCATCCAAGTAGAAACGATGCTGATTCTTTTTTTCCAAAGATTGTCAGATATCGCATAGGAGAAAAGCAAGGTAAAATCTTGAGTATTTAGCATATATTTGCCGAGAATATATGGAGCGGACACATCAACAAGATCCCAACTGTTTACATAATCGATCCATTTGATGTATAGTTTCACGATTTTTCTTTGTGTATCCAAATCGGCCTTTTGCATTTTGTATGTTAAAATCACCAATGCGCACGCTCTGTAATCGTGAAAAGTGCTTTTTAATAACAAGATCAATTCATCATCAGGGATTGTCGAATAATATTTTTTGGCAATCCGGCGAATAATCGGAGCTGTGATCCCCAAAAACAAATCTCCCGTCTGATAATCGTTGACTCCCGTTTTATGGTAGGTGGAAGTTGAGCTGGCCAGTTTTCGCGTTTTATATAAATTGAGTTCGTCGATAATCATAATTCACACCCCTTAAAAAAAGAAAATCGTCCCCTAAATATAAAGGACGAATTATTCCGTGGTACCACCTTTGTTCCGGCATTGCCGGCACTTGAAATCCTTAACGCGGATTTACGGACAGTTCTAATTGGTTTCTTCTGTCTCTCCCGGTGTTTTTCAAACACATTCATAGATAAGGCTTCCACCATCCCTTACTCGCTGGTTCTTGTTTTGTGTTTTACTCTTCCGTTCTTCGATTTATTTATATTATATCATATCTACGATATTTGTAAATACCGGCTGATGAAATTGAACTTTTCAAAAAAACATCAACTTCTGCGAGGAAGTTGATGAATAGGTTATTGAAATAAAGTCGAAACGCCTTGATCATCGATGATGTTGATGATCCCCTGTCCTAAAAGTTCCGCTATTGAAAGTTGGACTAGTTTTGAAAAATACTTGTGTGCCGGAAGGTCAATAGTATTAGTGCAGACCATCTCGACAATCGGAGCTTTCATAATCAGTTCGATTGCGTTTCCAGACAGAAGCGGATGTGTGCAACAAGCATAGATGTCCTTTGCCCCTGCTTCTTTTAGTGCAGCGGAAGCTGCGGAAATAGATCCTCCAGTATCGATCATATCATCAATCATGATGCAGTTTTTACCTCTGACTTTACCGATGATATTCATGACTTCGGCCACGTTTGGTTCTGGCCTTGTTTTATCAATGATGGCGATGGTTGTCGACAAAGTGTCCGCCAATGCTCTCGCCCTGGTGACGCCTCCATGATCCGGTGAAACAACGACGAGATCAGGTAAGTTCTTTTTTTTCAAATATCTCGCAATAATTGGCAGCGAGCGGAAATTATCGATGGGTATATCGAAGAATCCTTGGATTTGCGGTGCATGAAGGTCCATGCAAATAACTCTTGTAGCTCCGGCAACTTGCAAGAGATCTGCAACAAGTTTTGCGGAAATAGGTTGTCTAGCTTTTGCTTTTCGATCCTGCCGGGAATATCCGTAGTAAGGGATAACCACATTGATCTCGCGGGCGGATGCTCTTTTAAGGGCATCCATCATGATCAGGAGTTCCATGATGTGTTCATTGACAGGGTCGCAAGTTGACTGAATGACAAATACTTTGTGTCCTCTCACTGTTTCAGGGATGTTGATGTTGATTTCTCCGTCAGCAAAATGGGTCACTTCGGACTCGCTTAAGGGGATTCCGACGTAATCCGCTATCTCTTTTGCCAGTTTTTTGTTGGAACTAAGTGCAAATATCTTAACTTTTGATCCGTGAAAGACCGCCATTTATATCCTCCGAATGATGACATTTTATATCTACCCATATTATACAACATATTTTGCAAATTAAAAAGTGCCAACTTTAGTTTCGTCGGCACTTCGTAGTTAACAAAAATATTTATTCAACTTTTATTTCAGGAAGTTTTTCAAAAGCCTCCAAAACGGCTTTTTCAATTGAACTCCTGGTTTCGGTATTGATTGGGTGGGCAACATCCTTAAATTCCCCATTTGGCATTTTGCGACTTGGCATTGCAACAAAAAGCCCGTTTTTCCCTTCAATAATCCTTAATTCATGAACAACGAAGCACTCGTCTATGGTAATGGCGGCAATTCCGACTAAACGGTTATCTCCATTAACTCTTTTTGCACGAACTTCTGTTATCAACATATTACCACCTCTTTGGTATGATTATATCACGCATATTTTTCTTTTCCAATATGTTTTGAAAAATTAATTCACAAAAAGTTATAGACACTTATGAAATATTTATCGCGATATCTTGCGATAAATTCGGGTAAAGTATTCTCATCTCTGATGAGGAGTTTGATAAAAGTCGACCCGGATCCAGTCATGACCAATCCCGCATCTCCTAAGTTTTCCTTAATCAGGTCCTCCGCTTCTTTGACATCATTATTATTTTCAACAGAGATTTTTTGCAATGCGTTGTGCATGGAAGCAACAAATTTAACGATATCTTTTTTTTGGATCGCCTTCATTAATTTGGCATCGTCGACGTTGTCAAAACCTTTTCGGTTGCCGATAGTGAAAATATCTTTGGTCGCGACATATACTCTCGGATTAAGCAAAAACAGTTTGTAAGGAGAAAAATCGAAATCCAATTTGGTGATTTTTTCTCCCATGCCTTCTACCACTGCGGGATAGTCGACAAGGCAATACGGGATATCCGCTCCATATTTGATGCCGATGTCAATCATATCTTCGAAAGAAAGGTTCAAGTCAAACAGTTTGTTTGTGCCTTTGATTATGCTTGCGGCATCAACGGAATTGCCTGCGAGTCCGGCTCCAAACGGAATTTTTTTGTCGATTTGGACTTTGATTCCGAATTCTGGCGCATATGTTTGAATCATATGCGTCGCTACGTCGTGAACAATATTGTTTTGATTCGACAAAAACAGATCATTGGATTCGATCATCGCCAACCCGGAATAGTTGGTTTTTTCGATTTTGATCGTGTCGCACAAATCTATTTTTGCGTTTATCATTTTTAGATTATGATAGCCGTCGTTTCTTGACTCTAATACATTGATAAACAGATTTACTTTGGCGTAGGCTTTTTCAATTACCATGAGAATCCTCCTTTATTTTTCGTTTTGCTTTTCGGACTAATATTTTCCAACCTATAATCGAGACAATTGTGGCACCAATGGCGCCAACAATCAAATCCAGCATCGTATCTAAAAGGCCGTAATCCTGTGGAAAAAATGCGCTTATATTCACCCATTGGTATCTTTGCATGTTTCTTGCGGTTTCGGCGTTTATCTGATAAGCTATGGTGTCGATTGAGAATTCATAAAACTCCCAAAGCACAAGCAGAGTCATGGAAAAAGTAAATGCAAAAAGCCCGACCAACAGAGGCTCCATTCTTGTCTCCGCGGTTTTACTGATGTTAAATAAGTGAACAACTTCAAAAGCTATTATCGAAATCGTTATCCCGCTCACTGTGTGGAGAAATTTATCATATCCTTCCACATTCACCAAGAATTTATGAATGTTTCCCAACACGATGGAAGCAAAAACGAAGCTTAAAACCAGAATTTCTAATAAATTGGGAATATCAACTTTATATCTTGATTCAATCAACCAAGGAACAGAAAATAAAATAATGGCGAGAATTGAGAGAAAGATATTTGATATTCCGGCATCGCGAACATCAGATGAAGTCGCAAATGCGACGCTCGCAATTGATGCAACTAGTTCCACTAAAGCAATTCCAACAAAAATAAAATATGCTATTTTTGAGCTTTCAAGGTGTAATTTCCGTTTTTTCATCGTAAAATCACCTCATTTTTTATTTTAGCACAAATATTTTTGTTTTTATATAAACTCTCCCATTTTTCGCTTTTAAAAATAAAAAAAGAAAAAGCACATTCTCCTTTTATGTGAAATCGATAGCAACTATGTCTTCAGCGCTCAAACGTTCTTTGGTTGATAAAATGATTTGTTTGTTATCGAAATCGACATGTTTGATGCTGCCAAATGTAAAACGGATATATCCATCATGATAATATCTGATTTCGATTTCTTTTCCTTCTTGTAAAGCAATCACAAGTTTCTGGTTTAGCTCATCATAAACATCCTCGCTCAAAAGCGGCTTTGCTTTCTTGCCTAAACGATACTTCATTTCTTCAAGCATTGAGCGATATCCGACAAGCGCGTCAAAGGCGTTCCATTTGATAATTCCCCTATCAACGTAACTATTATGCATGGTGGCCACCTATCATATCGTTGCGGGCTTTGATTGTGGAACTTTCCAGCTCGCTTGAGGCGCGGTTGACGCTATTTTTCCCATAACGGAATTTTATATCATCGATTGCGGAAAAGACTTGTTGTTCCTTGACGATCTGTTCCACATCCTCAAACAGACTGAATTGGTAATCTTGTTTGTCGGTCAGATTAGTCACCGCGACATTAACTCTTCTGATTGGCAAGTTTTCATAATGCTCTTCAAACAGTTTCAAACAAGCCCTGTAAATTACAGATTCATTCATTGTCGGTTTATCAAGCGATAACTGTCTGGCAAATCCACCACCAGTGTCCTTGCTGTAACCAATGCCAAAATGAATGGTTTTGGCTTGTTTTCGGCTGATTCTCAGCCTGCGGCAAACATCGTCGACCATTTCCATCACAATTTGAAAAATCTCGGGTTTGTAATAATCTTTGAACAAAACCTGTCCCGCTCCATAACTTTTACTGAGAGGTTTCACGTTCAATTTATCCTGAATAAGGCTCATATCAATGCCATGTGTGTGGTAATAGAGTTCTTCGCCAAGAATGCCGAATTTCTTTTTCAATCTTTTGACATCGGAATTGGCTATATCTCCGATTTTATACAATCCCATTCCGTTGAGGTGGGCCTCCATATTTCTGCCAATGCCCCACATTTTACTTAAAGGCTCAATGGGCCAAAGTTTTGTGGGAAGATCATCATAGTCCCATTTTGCGATGAAGTTCTTGGTGTTTTTGGACCCCAGATCAAGCGCCAGCTTGGCCATCAACATATTTGGCCCGATTCCACAACTGGAATAGACTTTGGTGTCTTTATATATTGCGTCCATAATTGTTTTGGCGATTTCGAGGTCGGTTTTTTTATAATAATCAAGGTATGTCGTGAAATCCATGAAAACTTCATCAACGGAATAAACATAAAGATCATCTTCCGAAATATAGCGGAGATAAATCTCAATGATTTTAGTTGAATATTCTAAATATTTTTCCATGCGGGGTTTTTGAAAAATGATTTTCACATTTTTCGGAAGTTCATAGATACGGCACCTATTGGGAACGCCAAGTTTTTTTAGATACGGCGTGACCGCGAGCACGATCGATCCTCCGCCGCGAGAATGATCTGCGACAACAAGTGGCGTTTTGAAGGGGTCCAAGCCTAAAAGACTGCATTCAACCGATGCATAGAAGCTTTTTAAATCAATGCAGATGATGTTTTTATGTAGCTTGTATTCCTCCAACTGTATTTCACCCCACAACCCTATTATACTGTGATTTGCATTAAATAGGTTTACTCTTTTATGCTTTTTTTAAGAAAATAATTACAAAAAAACAATGCCTCATTATTCGTCAAAAACTAATGATATAATTGTATATTTTCAAGAAAAACATTCGTTTTTGTTGCAGCTTTTCACAATATAAATAATCCAATTTTCGTAGAGAATTTATTAAAAAAGCCTGAAGCGATAAAGGCTACAAGCTTTTTTTGTGTCGTTTCGATTCAATTATTTGTCATACTTTGAAAATGGGTCGTCATCGTTTACGACATCTTTCTTCTGTTTTGCTTGTTTTGCCAACACGACTTCTTTTGGCTCGACAACTATTGCCATGATCAAATAAGCCAGCAATCCCGTTCCGGCACAAAGAAGTAGAATCAACCAGATGACCCTGATCAATGTGACGTCAACGTCAAAATAATCAGATAATCCGGAGCATACTCCAAATATTTTTTTGTTTTCCGTATCTCTGTAAAGTCTTTTTTGATTCATTTTCCTCACCCCTCGAAAATATTATATCATTCTTTTATTCAAATACCACATAAAATTCCATGTAAAAGCAGAGCTAATTTCACAGAGGATTTGTCAGCGGTATTTATAACTTCTTTGTGAGAGAGTTTTCCTTTTTGGATTCCGGTAGCCATGTTTGTGATACAAGCTATTCCCAATACTTTCATTCCGGCGTGATTGGCAACGATGACTTCTGGAACCGTAGACATGCCTATGGCATCTCCTCCCAAACCGATAAATGCTCTTATTTCGGATTTTGTTTCATAACTCGGTCCGCTGTATCCAACATACACACCTTTTTGAAGTTTAATGTTTTTTGTATCGGCAACTTTTTCTGCCAGAGAAATTAAATCATGATTATAAGGCTCCGACATATCGAAAAATCTGGGTCCGATTTTTGAATCTTTTGCGCCTGTCATTGGATTTTTCCCCATCATGTTGATGTGATCTGATATCAACATTAGATCTCCCGGTTCGAAATTCTCATTCATTCCACCGCAAGCATTGGTCACAATCAGGTTTTTGACATTTAATCTAGCAAAAAGCAGGATTGGGAATCGCATCTCTTCATCAGTGTACCCTTCGTAATAATGATTTCTTCCCTGCATGCAGAAAATGGGCTTTCCACAAAGCAAGCCAATATGCAAAATTCCCCCATGGCCTTCGACGCGTTCTGATTTTACCGGGAAAATATCCTCATAGTTGATCGATACTTTATCTTCCAACTTGTCCACAAAGGATCCAAGTCCGGATCCCAATATGACCAAAGTATCAGGCCTAAGCTTCGTGCTATTTAATATTATTGTTTCCGATTTATGAAACGTTTTTTCGTTTTGCATGATATCGCTCCTAAATTGATTAATTGTCGGGGAAAACTCGTTTATATATGTATTCCACGTTCTTGCTAAAAATATCAAGTTTGAACAACCCTTCAAGTTCTTGCTTGGTAAAATAACGGGCAATAGCTTCGTTATTTTCCAGCAAAATTTTGAAATGAATTTCTTGATTCATTGCATTTTTAGCTAGCGGTTGGATAAGATCATATGCGCTTTCCCTTGAAAGGCCCTTGTTAATCAAAGCGGTCATGATTTGTTGTGAAAAAATCACACCTTGTGTCAAATCGATATTTTTGAGCATTCTATTTTCATTTACAACAAGGTTTTGCAAAGTATTGGCATATCTTGTCAACATGTAATCGAGCAAAGCGGTTGCGTCCGGAAAAATGATTCTTTCCACAGATGAATGCGAAATATCTCTTTCATGCCACAGAGCAATATTTTCGTATGCAGGAACAATGTAGCTTCGCATGATTCTTGCTAAGCCGCAAATGTTTTCGCTGGAAATGGGATTATGCTTGTGCGGCATTGCAGATGATCCTTTTTGTGATGAAGAAAATGCTTCCTGAACTTCTCCAACTTCTGTTCTTTGCAGATGTCTTACTTCGGTTGCTATCTTTTCTATCGTTGATGCGATTAGCGCCAAAACGGATATATAATGTGCATGTCTGTCTCTTTGCAAAGTCTGCGTGGAAATGTTCGGTTTGTTAAGGCCCAATTTATTGCAAATATAAGTCTCAGCTGCAGGATCAGTAAATGCATAGTTTCCAACTGCTCCACTGATTTTTCCGGTTTCGATTTCTTGGCGCGAATTATTAAATCGGACTAGGTTTCTTTTCATTTCGTCATACCACAAAGCCCATTTCAATCCAAAAACAGTTATTTCCGCATGAATTCCGTGGGTTCTTCCGATACATAATGTGTCTTTGTATAAATCTGCCTTGTCTTTTAATATCGATAAAAACACTTCGATGTCGTGCAAAATGATTTTATTGGCCTTCTTCAATATGACTGCATTTGCTGTATCAACAATATCGGTAGAAGTCAATCCATAATGAATGAATCTTTTTTCCTTCCCCAAAGTTTCCGATACGGTTCTAGTGAAAGCCATCACATCGTGTTTAATTTCATTTTCAAGCTCGTGGATCCTGGGAATATCTACTTTCGAGTTTGCTTTCAACAAAGCCAGTTCGTTAGCGGATGCGATTCCACTCTCGAACAGAAACTCGGCGTTTAGTAGTTCAATCTCCAAAAATGTGTTGAATTTGGTTTCTTCAGACCACAGATCTTTCATCGGTTTTCTTGTGTATCTCTCGATCATTGATTTTCACCTCGAAGATATCTATAACAAGTCAAAGTGTTTTCCAAAAGACAAGCGATGGTCATCGGTCCGACTCCGCCCGGAACCGGAGTGATGAATCCGGCGTTTTCCTGCGCGCTTTCAAAAAGAACATCGCCAGTTAGTTTTCCGTCGACCATTGATGTCCCCACATCAATGACAACTGCGCCTTTTTTGATAAATGTTTTATCGACTAAATTCGGCTTCCCAATGGCGACGATCAAAATATCTCCTAGTTGAGCGACTTTGTTCAATTCTTTTGTCCGGCTATGACATACAGTAACGGTGCCGTTGGCTTTTAACAACAAGGCCGCCATAGGTTTTCCAACGATTTGACTTCTGCCGATGACTACACAATGTTTCCCCTCAACTTCAATCTGATATTTTTCCAATATCTGCATGATTCCTCTTGGAGTGCACGGAACAAGCCCGGGGCGTCCCATGGCAAGTTTCGCTACGTTTATCGGTGTAAATCCATCTACGTCTTTCTCTGGCAAGATTCTGGCAATGATTTTTTCCGCATCGAGATGTTTGGGAATTGGCAGTTGCAACAAAATGCCGTCAACATCGTTATCGGCATTCAAGTCATCGATCAAACCAAATAATTCTCTTTCGGATATGTTGTTATCTTTGTGGATTATTGAGCTTTTAATACCGGCTTTCAGACACGCTCTTTCCTTGCCGGAAATATATGTCTGACTTGCTGGATCCTCGCCGATCAAAATCACGGTCAAATGTGGAATTTTACCGTATTTTTCCACTAGTTTATCAACATCAAGTTTAACTTGATTTCTGATTGTTTGAGCCAATTGTTTTCCGTCAATAATTGTTGCCATGACTACTTTTCTTCCTCAAAAATGTAATGATCCACAATTTCGCCAAAATAAACCGTATGGATGGCGTGATTTGTCGATAGCGGATTGTAGTATTTATCTATAACATCCCTATTGATGTCATTTTGATTAAGTATCTGCTTGTATAAAACTTTGCATTCATAATGCAATCCAGCTTCTTTGATGACCGGAGTATTTATTGTTCTGCCTTTAAGTGGTGTAAGTCCGCATTCTTTGAATTTGTTGAATTCCCGGAGCGATTTTGTTCCGCAAAAGTTCAATTCCCTGGTCATTTTATTTAATATCGGAACGCTTACGGTAAATTCCATACTTCCTTCCAAGAGGTTATGCGTGGCTCTCGAATCGCGCACAAAAACAATAAAAATCGGTTTTCCCCACACAATAGTCACTCCGCCCCAACCAATGGTCATGGTATTTATGACATCTTTGTGCTTGGTAGTGAGAAACGCGCCTGAGGACAAGCTTTTTAATACTTCCTCGGTATATTCTGTTACGCCAATTTCTTTATACATATCATCACTCCCCTTAAGATATAATTATATCACAAGCAAGGGTCGCAGATAAAGAAAAACCAAAATCTAGGTTGTAACTCGCGATTGTTTTGGAGTGCATTTCTAATATTCTATCTTTTTTCATCATAACACGTGTATTTTGTGATAAAATTATATAAACTAAAATATGAGGTGTTGTTTAATGAATATTGGCATTATCGGTTTGGGTTTAATGGGCGGATCGATAGCGTTCGCTTTAAAGGGGCAACATAATATTTATGCCTATGATATCTCCCATGAAAGTCTTCAATACGCGCTTGATAATGGCGTTATCGATCAGGCTTATTTTGATTTGGATAAATTGATGGCACAAATCGATATCGTTTTTCTCTGTGTCTATCCGAAAACATGCATCAGTTTCATAGTAGAAAATCAAAACAAATTTAAATCAAACACTATCATCATTGAGATTTCCGGAGTAAAATCCGGATTAATAAATGAAGTCCTTCCGCTTTTAAGGAAAGATATCGATTTGGTTTTCACCCATCCAATCGCCGGCAGAGAAAAAACCGGAATATACCATGCACAAAAATCTATCTTTGTTAACCAAAATTATGTCATTGTACCAACAAAGAAGAATAAGAAAGAAAGTTTACAAGTCGCGGCCACGCTCGCAATGCAAATGGGTTTCAAAAATGTTTCATATCTATCTGCAGAAGAACATGACGAAATCATTGCCTACACTTCCCAGTTAGCACACGTCCTGGCGTTGGCTTTGATGGAATCTGACAATCAAAAATATGATACTGCCAAATTGATTGGCGACTCTTTTCGCGATCTTACCAGGATCTCAATGATAAATGAAGACCTCTGGAGCGAATTGCTAATAGAAAATAAAGACTTTTTATTGCCACAAATCGACAAAATGATCAACTCGATTGAAAAATACCGCAAGGCAATCGAGGCCAAAGATGTCGAGACTTTGACAAGTTTAATGCGCAAAGCCAAAGAAATGCGACTAAGCCTAGAAAAGGAAGTGGCGGAATGAATGTATTAATCTATCCGAAAAAACTTGGTGGTTCGGTAGATATTCCTCCATCAAAAAGCCAATCGCACAGAGCGATAATTGCCGCTTCCATTGCGAAAGGCAAAAGTGTGATTTCCAACATAATCTACAGCGAAGATATCTTGGCTACAATTGGTGCCATGGAAAAGATTGGTGTTAAGTTCATCAAAAATCCTAATCAACTAATTGTCAATGGCGTTTCTCGAATCGGAATCTCTGATGATAATTTTATTGAATGCAATGAATCGGGTTCCACACTTAGGTTTTTAATTCCAATTTTATCCCTAAGCAGGCAAAAAATCGTATTTACCGGCAAAAAGAGCTTGTTTCAAAGGCCGCTTGGCGTATACGAATCTTTATTCAAAAATATGAAACTTCAATTTCAAAAAAATGAAGATTCTTTGATCATTTCCGGATGTTTGATGCCAGGAAATTATTCAATTCCCGGAAATATCAGCAGTCAGTTCATTTCAGGGCTTTTGTTTGCCCTGCCTTTGTTAAAAGGAGATTCCAAGATAACCATCGTTGAACCTTATGAATCGAAAAAATACGTGGATATGACTATCGACATGTTGAAAAAATCCGGAATCGAAATTATTGAATCCAATCAGACGTATACCATAAAAGGAAACCAAATTTATTCTCCAATCCAAATTAAAATCGAAGGCGATTATTCCCAAATGGCGTTTTTTGCGGTAATGGGCCTTATCGGTGAAGACATTGAGTGCAAAAATGTCCCCTTTGGTTCTTTACAGCCAGATTATAAAATAATGGATTTCATTACTCAAACCAAAGGTCAATATGTAAAAACCGATACCGGTTATCGATTTAAAAAATCACCGACAGTGTCCGGAAGTTTCGATGTCAGTCAATCGCCGGATATAGCTCCGATTCTCGCGGTTTTATTAGCTTTATCGAAAGGAACGAGCACAATTGAAAATGCGGAAAGATTGAAATTGAAAGAATCCAACCGTCTTTTATCGACATACAATACTCTAAAAACACTTGGTGTGAAAGTTGAAATGACTGAAGACGCATTGATCATTGAAGGTCAGGATGACTTCGAGGGCGGAATTTTCGACTCATATAACGATCACAGAATTGTCATGTCTATAGCCGCGGCATCAGTCAGGTGTAAAAAACAAGTATTAATCAAGAATGCCGAAGCGGTTCAAAAATCGTATCCTGATTTTTTCGAGGATTTCAAATCGCTTGGAGCCGAAATAACCTTTCTTGAGGAGTGATTATATGAAAACAATAGCTGTGCATTCCAAACATCATGATTATAACGTCTATATTGAAAACGATCTTTTGAATAATTTAGCACCCCATCTCGATTCAAAAAAACAATACGTGGTTATTTCAGATGATGGCATTCCCGAAATTTATCTGGAAAAAATCAAAAAAACCTGTACTCATCTTTTGCAAGTGACTTTCCCTCAAGGTGAGAAAAGCAAATCGCTTGAGACATATGAAAGAATCATTCAAATCCTGATCGCAAACAATATCTCCAAAGACGCTATTATTCTCGCTCTAGGCGGAGGCGTTACCGGAGATCTCGCAGGCTTTGTCGCATCCACATATTTGCGTGGCATTCCATATATTCAAATCCCCACAACGCTTCTGGCACAAATAGATTCTAGTGTTGGCGGAAAAGTCGCCGTGAATGTTGGCAACACTAAAAATGTCATCGGTCAAATATCCCCTCCACTAAAAGTTCTCATTGATCCGCTTACATTAAAAACTTTGGATAAAAGACAGTTAATGAACGGTATGGCGGAAATGATCAAATATGGCTTGATTGATGACAAGGATTTTTTTAATCAGATTAAAAATGAGAATGTCATTTCTAATATGGAAAAATGCATTTCGCGTTCGGTTGAAATAAAAAAAGGTTTTGTTGAACGAGACGAACTTGACGACAATGTCAGACAAGCTTTGAATTTCGGACACACGTTCGGACACGCAATTGAATCCTACTACAACTTTGAGAAGTATCTTCACGGAGAAGCGGTTGCAATTGGGATGGTGAGAATTCTATCCAATGAAAATATAAAATCCGAACTGATTTCTGTGTTAAATAAATATCATCTGCCAACATCAGATCCGGTCGTTACACACGACTTGATCCCATACATTTCCAATGACAAAAAGAACCGTAGCAATATATCATATTTTGTCGATGTTCCCAAAATTGGAACCTTCGAAATCAAAAAATTATCATTATAGTCCTTTAAAAGGAGGCTTGCATTTATGAACTCATTCGGTCAATTGCTTAAGATCACATTCTTCGGAGAATCCCACTCTGAGTTGATGGGAATCGTAATCGATAATTTGGCTCCAGGGATTACATTAGATGAAAATCTAATCAAATCACAATTGAAAAAAAGACGCCCTTCAGGTTCTCTTTCCACTTCAAGACAAGAGCAAGATGATTATGAAATCGTTTCGGGTTATTACAATAATCAAACAACCGGAGCACCTCTAACATTCGTAATTCATAACCAAATTCAACGTTCTGAAGACTATAAAACCCTTGAAGGAAAGCCCCGTCCAAGTCACGCTGATTACCCTGCGTTTGTCAAGTATTCCGGCGCAGGCGATCCAAGAGGCGGAGGCATTTTTTCTGGAAGACTGACTGCTTTATGGATGATAATCGGCGCAATCTCAAAACAAATTCTAAACGCGAAAGGCATATATGCCGGATCACATATTTTAAGTGTAAAAAACGTAAAAGACGCTTGTTTTGACAGATTAAATGTAAATAATGAATTTATAGAAAGCTTGGAAAATAGCGGTTTTCCCGTGATAAACCATGAAATTGAACCAATAATGGCGGCGGAAATACTAAAAGCCAAAAATGACAGTAACTCAGTTGGCGGCGTCATTGAATCTGCCATAATCAACCTTCCTGTAGGAATTGGGGAACCACTGTTTCTGTCGTTTGAAAGTTATTTGGCTCAAGCTTTGTTTTCAATTCCCGGAGTCAAGGGGATTGAGTTTGGAACCGGTTTTTCAATGACAGAAAAGTATGGTTCTGAGGTAAATGATGAATACTATTTTGACGATGGAAAAGTAAAAACCCGCTCCAATAATAATGGTGGAATTCTTGGAGGACTTACTTCAGGAATGCCTGTAATATTGCGTTTGGCAATCAAACCAACACCATCAATTTCCAAAAAACAAAACACCGTAGACCTGATTGAAAACAAAAATATCGAATTAGAAATCAAGGGTCGCCATGATCCCGCAATCATTCAAAGAGTCATTCATGTGGTTAATTCGGTGCTATATTTTTCTGCGTTAGACATGCTGCTTTTGTCGCAAGCCAACAAATGGATGCGTTGAATTATGTACGGTTTATTAGGCAAGTCGCTGTCTCATAGTTTATCACCTTTGATTCATGAGAGTTTTGGAAATAAGGAATACCGCCTATTCGAAACATCTGACTTGGACGGTTTTCTCAAAGCAAAAAATTTTAACGGAATCAATGTCACAATTCCGTTTAAAGAAAAGATCATTCCTTATTTGGATCATCTAGACGAAGTTGCCAAAAGGACCGCTTCAGTCAATACGATTATCTGCAAAGATGGTGTGCTTACAGGATACAATACTGATTATTCAGGTTTGAACTTGATGCTTGAACATTATGGAATTTTGATCGAAAACAAACACATTCTTATCGTAGGTAACGGCGGTGTTTCAAAAACTGTCAAAACACTATTTACAGATTTAAGAGCAAAAAGTGTTGTCAAAATTTGTCGCAATGTTCGAGAAAGCGACGAAATACCATTTGATGAAATTGACAAGATTACAGATTGTGATATAATCGTTAATACGACTCCGGTGGGAATGAGTCCAAATAATCAGGATGAATATCTTTTTTCACTAGCAAGGTTTCCTGGTTTGGCGTTGGTAATTGATCTCATATACAACCCGTTAAACACAAACTTGCTTCTGGAAGCTAAATCTTTGCACATTCGGGCTATCAACGGATTATTCATGGTTGTCGCGCAGGCCGCATATGCCCATGACTTGTTTTTTGGACAAAAATTATCGAAAGAAAAAATCGAACAAACCTATTCTGCTTTAAACAAAAAGCTCACCAATCTTGTTTTGATCGGTCTTCCTTCAAGCGGAAAATCAATGTATGCAAAAAAACTTTATGACATTTTTCAGAAAGAAATCATCGATACCGACCTTGAAATTGTCAAAAATCAAAATACAGAAATTCCGGAAATATTTGAAAAATATGGCGAATCTTATTTTCGAAAACTCGAATACGCTATGGTTGAGAGCATCTTCAAAAAAAATAATTGTGTAATTTCGACCGGTGGTGGCATGGTTCTCGATGACAAACTGATGCATTTATTAAAGCAAAACGGACTTGTTATCTTTCTTGATAAAAAGCCCGAGGCTATTGCTAAACACAGAATTGATAACCGACCTTTGATTAAAAAACGCAGTGACATCTTTCAGTTGGACCAAAAACGCAGACATTTATACGAAAAACATGCGGATATTATTCTAAAGATTAAAAGGGAATCAAATTATCATTTTAAAGAAATCGAGGTAAAAATCAATGAATATTTTGATTATAAACGGACCTAATTTAAATTTTTTAGGAATTCGCGAGCCCGAAATATATGGACATTTAACGTATAATGACCTAGTCAATTATTTGCTTGATTATTCCAAAACGATTAATGTTTCGATTGAAGTATACCAGAGCAATCACGAAGGGGAAATCATCGATATCATCCAAGATAATTATTTGCGGTTTCAAGGGCTTGTCATCAACCCTGGAGCTTTAACACATTATTCCTATGCGCTTTATGATTGTATTAAGTCTGTTTTGTTACCTGCTGTAGAAGTTCATCTTTCAGATATCACAAAAAGAGAGCCCTTCAGACAAAATTCCGTCATTAAAGCCGCCTGCATTGGACAAATATCCGGCAAAGGATTTCTAAGCTATATCGAAGCAATTGACTTGCTAAAGAGAGGACACGAATAATCATGATTATCAAATTTAAAGAAGGAACCAAACAACAGGAAATCGAGCTATTAAGGTCCGCTCTTATTAATAAAGGTTTTGCGATTCACGAAAGCATTGGCGCCACGACAACGATTTTCGGTGTAATAGGCGACACGACCAAATTCGATATGGATAGTCTTTATGCCTATGACTTTGTCGATAACGTGTTAAGGGTTCAGGAACCATATAAAAAAGTCAACCGGAAATTTCAACCGGCAGACACGATAGTTTATGTCAGGGATGTTGCTATTGGTGGTAAAAATGTAGTTATCATCGGAGGTCCTTGTGCCGTGGAATCAAAAGCACAAATGGATATCATCACGCCGCTGGTTAAGGCCTCTGGCGCAAAAATATTGCGTGCCGGAGCATATAAACCAAGGACTAGTCCATATTCGTTCCAAGGTTTTGGCGAAGAAGGACTGGATATATTAAAATATGTTAGTGAAAAATACGATATTCCGGTTGTAAGTGAAGTTATGAGCGTCGAAGATCTGGCTTATTTTGTTGACAAAGTCGACCTCTTGCAAGTCGGAACCAGAAATATGCAAAACTTCTCTTTGCTTAAAGAACTCGGAAAACTCGACAAGCCCGTGCTTTTGAAACGTGGCCTGGCCAACACAATCGAAGAATGGTTGATGTCCGCTGAGTATATATTGGCTGGAGGAAATAAAAACGTCATTTTGTGTGAAAGAGGCATCCGGACGTTTGAAACTTCAACCAGAAATACGCTTGACATCAGTTCAATCCCTGTACTAAAAAAACTCACCCACCTTCCGGTGATCGTTGATCCATCGCACGCGGCAGGACGATGGGAGTACATCGAAGCTCTTTCAAGGGCTGCAATTGCTGCTGGAGCTGACGGTCTGATCATCGAAGTCCATCCAGAACCAGAAAATGCGCTTAGCGATGGACAACAATCCTTGAAACCTGAACGCTTTGATGCTTTGGTAAAACAATGTAGACGGATTGCAGAGGCTGTCGACAGAACAATCGATTAATAATACCAGCCATAATTTGTGGCTGGTTTTTTGTTTATAATTTAAATGTAATTAATATTGATTATTATATGTTATAATTGCACTTGAAAGGGAGGTGATGCCATGAAAGAGTATGTACGTTTTATTGATGGTCTGCCTTTGATATTAAGATTGATTTTGGCTTTCCCCGGTTTGGATGGTATTGTCTATGGCATTTACAGAATTGCAAAAGGCCGTATAATTATCGGACTTTTATGGATTTTTCTGGGATTTGCGATTTTATGGATTATTGATATTATAACCATCCTCTTGAATGGAAAGGTCACTTTTCTCACTTAAAATCATGACCAAACAAAAAAGGAGCCCTTCAACGGACTCCTTTTTTCAATTATATATGTTTCTTCAAAATAGTGACTAGACGGGGAATCTCCTCTAAATTCAAGGAGCTAATTGCGATTCGAATCAGATTGTCCATGGAGATCACGTAGACATGGTCGGCCGCCAAATCCTTGAATATATTCTTATTATTGGTGAGAATGCTGATGAAAAAACCTCCGCAGTATGGAAGAATATCCAATTTCTGCTTGTCTGCTTCTTCCATAAACAAGATTGCTCTGTCTTTTAACAATTTTCTTGCCTCGATAAGTTCCTCGGAAAATCTCTCCAGATATTTCTTTTCCGTGAAAATCTTGCCGATAATGCTGATTGCCGGTTGGCTGACACTCGAAAATCTGGCTCTGACAGAATAATCGCCAACCCTTAAAAAACTGTCGACAACATCTTTGTTTTTACTCAAGCCAATCTGAGCCCCGATTCTAAATCCGTATAGCGAAAAGGTCTTGGATCCAGAAAACACGACAACTGTCAAAATATTAGGATGCATATCGAGATAAGACAAAAAAGTATCTCGTGAATATTCTGCTGATTTCAATTGGTAATCAATATAAGCGATGTCGTGAATCAGAGTAACCGGTATATTCATTTCCGCAATTTGATTCAAAACTTTGACAACTTCGACCCAGTTTTCTTTCGTCATGCACAGTCCGGTTGGATTGTTGCAAGGATCGTTCAGCAACAGACAAAGTCTGTTTTGGGCTTGGGCAAGTTCTAAGGCTTTGAGTTTGAACTCTACTATATTGAATTGGTTTAGTTCGTCATACATCAAAAAGGTTTTTAATTTGATGTTAGCTTCGTAAGCAAAGTTTTCATATGGAGTCCAATAATGATTCGGAATCAATACGCTCTGCCCAAAATCGTTAAAATTATAAAAAGTGTTACTGATGGCGCCGCTGCCACCAGTTGTTGGAATAATTGAGTAATGAAAATTTTCTCTGATTATGTCCTTGTAAGGCCCGAAAACCCAGTCGAATACGCCTTCGGTGAATTTGGTTGTTCCGCGAACAGGAGCATAATGATATGTTTCCGCATCTGTAAGATTATGAAGCAATTCCTCGACAACGAGATATTTGAAAATGTTGCCTTCCTCATGATGCAGCATCCCGACGGTTGCGTCGATTACATCGGCATGTTTCAGTTTCATTGTTTTGGCTTCTTGAGAAATTTGTAAAATGTTTGATTCTAATTTTTTGTTTTCAGCATGTCTTCCTACAATTTGGTTTAGCATTTTTCACACCCTTTTCTGAATTTAAAAATAATTATGTAAAATTACAGTCTGTTCCCGGTCGGGACCAAGGGACAATACTGTGATTTTTATACTAGATAACCTTTCAATTGCTTTTAGATATTTTATACAATTTTTTGGGAGAGCTTCGAAGTCCTTGATTTGCGTTATATCTTCATTCCATCCCGGGAAAGAATCGTATATTGGTTTGCACTTTTTATAATCTTCATAATTTTCGGGAATATAATCAATTGTTTTTCCGTCAAGTTCATATGCAATACATATTTTCAATTCTTTGATTTCCGATAGAACATCCACAAGCGTAACCGCCAGTCCGGTCAATCCGTTGATTCTTGCCGCATGACAAATCACATTCATGTCCAACCAGCCGATTCTTCTGGCTCTGCCTGTCGTAGTCCCGTATTCATGTCCTTTTTCGCGGATATATTTTGCGGTTTCGTCTTCAAATTCTGTCGGGAAAACTCCGGCTCCCACTCTGGTGGAATATGCTTTTGTAACACCTATAACTTCTTTGATGTATTGTGGTGCTATTCCGGCCGCAAGCGGAACTCCCGCCGCAGTAGGTGAAGAACTAGTAACAAATGGATATGTTCCGTGATCGAGACAAAGCATTGTTCCTTGAGCGCCTTCAAACAATATATATTTGTCGGCTTTGATCGCCTTGTCTAACAAAATCGAGGTGTCAGTAATGTATCTTTCAAACGTTTGTCCATACATATGGTATTCTTTAGCTATTTGTTCTGAAGAATAAGTGTTAATTCCAAATTTCTCAAAAACAGGATTATAAAACGCCAATGCGATATTTACTTGTTTTAACAAATAGTCTTTATGGATCAAATCCCCAAAACGGATACCAAACCTTGTTGCTTTGTCAGCATATGCGGGGCCAATGCCGTTCTTTGTGGTGCCAAGCGCATTTTCGTTTTTTAACGATTCATATAGTCCGTCTAATTCCAAATGGTAAGGCATGACTACGTGAGCCTTGTCAGAGATGTATAGTTGAAAATCGGTTATTCCTTGTTTTAACAAATTATCAATTTCTTTTGCTAGGGCTTTTGGATTGATTACCATACCTCCGGCCATGACATTCATAATTTTGGGATTAAATATTCCTGAGGGAATAAGGTGTAGTGCAAACTTTTTTTGTGCAAAAAAAATAGAGTGTCCCGCATTGTTGCCGCCTTGGCTGCGAACCACAACATCTGCATGCATTGCAAGATAATCAGTAATCTTGCCTTTGCCTTCATCTCCCCACTCGGTACCAACAACGACTACTGTTTTGGCCAAAAGACATCCCTCCAGAAAACACCATTATTATAACATAACAATCCCTAAAATGTAAGCCTAAAAAAATGAAAAGGCGTAAAAGCGTCTTTTCATATTAAACGCTTGCTGATTTGCTTTTTTAAAGTTTTTATTGTTGTTTGCCTACAATGTTTCTGGCAATCCAAATTCCACTTGCGCCGGCCTGAGCCAGACCTCTGGTAATTCCAGCTCCGTCACCACCTACATATAACCCTTTGATTTTGGTTTCCAAATTATTATCCATTTCCGGTCTGGAAGAATAAAATTTTGATTCGACTCCATACAACAAAGTGTGTTCTGATGCAACTCCTGGCGAAATATGGTCCAAAGCTTCAATCATTTCTATGATCGACTTCATGGTTTTGTATGGCAAGACAAGTCCCAAATCTCCAGGAACGGCTTCTTGCAAGGTTGGAACAACAAATCCTTCTTTGATTCTTTTCACCGTAGATCTTCTGCCCCGTTTTAAATCACCATATCTTTGAACAATCACAGCTCCATTGCTCAACATATTCGCAAGCCTCGATACTCCGTGAGCAAATTCGTTAGGTTGATTGAAAGGTTCGGTAAAATTATGGCTGACAAGAATCGCAAAATTTGTGTTTTTTGAGCCTAGTTGGCTATCGTTATATGCGTGTCCGTTTGCTAAAACGGTTCCGCTATGGTTTTCCATGACCACGTGTCCTGAAGGGTTGGAACAAAAAGTCCGGACTTGATTTCCAACGCTGGTTCTGTAGATGAATTTCCCCTCATAAAGATTATCGTTGATTTCTTCCATGATTTCATTGTTTGTTTCAACACGAACACCAATATCGACAAAATTTGATTTCATCGGGATGTTATGCTCCTGGCAGATGGCGGAAAGCCATGTAGATCCATCTCTGCCTGGAACGATTACAATCTGATTACTTTCAATCTTCTCGCCTGTATCTAAAACGATTCCGTTGATTGAATTGTCTTTAACAATAATGTTAGTCACTTCGATTTTATATAACATGTCGATCTTGTCTAATAAATATTCATAGATATTTTTTAAAATCGTCAAATTTATTTCTGTTCCTAAATGTCTCACTTGTCCGCGCAACAACTTCAAACCTACTGCAAGTCCTCTGCGTTCGATTTCTTTCACTTTATCCGTGGTTGGATCGGTGATTTCTTCAGGCGCTCCGAATTTTAGGTTGATAGCATCTGCATATCTGATCAGTTCTTCAACTTGATCATCTTCTAAATATTCGTTCATCCAACCACCATATTCACTGGTAATATTAAATTTACCGTCAGAATATGCTCCGGCTCCACCAAAACCGTTCGTAATCGAACAGTGGGGCAAACAACCGATATACCCATTTTTTTGTAAAGGACATTTATTTATTTTTTTCTCTAAAATAGGACATTTACGATTATAAATGTCATTTCCCTTATCAATCAATAAAATCGATAATTTTGGATTTAAATTCACTAGTTCATAAGCACACATATATCCTGCCGGTCCTGCGCCAACGACTATAACATCATATTTATTTTTCATGGATTGCACTCCTTTGGAACGATAAGATAATATCATTAATTAACTATAAAATCAACAACCGAACAAAAGAAAAATGGAGTATTTATCTCCATTTAACTAAAGTGTTTTTTTATTCAGTTCTAACCGGCAAAATTAATTGTACCAATCCCGGATCGTTGTCTCCTTCGATTACAAATGGTCGGATTTCTCCAGTGAATTTCACATATACTTCTTCCGAGTTGAATGTTTTAAGTGCATCCATGAAATATTTTGAACTGAAAGCAATTTTAATTGTCAGACCGATTGCTTTTTCCAACGGATATACTTTTTCAGTAACTTTTCCAAGTTCAGGCGAATTGGAAGTGATTTCAACAACGTTATCGTTCCGTAAATTTAATTTGACAATGCTTGAAGATCCTTCTTTTGAAGATAATAAAGAAGCTCTTTCAATAGCAACGAATAACTTGTCTTTATTAAATTTGATGATGATAGGAAATTCCATCGGGATCAATCTAGATGTTTCCGGAAAGTTACCGTCAAGAAGTCTTGATTGAAACAAGACGGTTCCATATTCGAATAAAATCGACTTATGATTCAAATGAATCAAAATCTCTTCTAAATTCGTTTCCAATATTTTTGATAATTCATCCAAGCTTCTTCCAGGAATGACTACATTCATACTTTCCATATTTTTTGGAATATCAATGATCTTTTGACTCAATCGGAAAGAATCAGTTGCAATAGCAACTAATTTTTCGGCTTCAACACGAATATTAACTCCGGTTAGAATTGGCCTGTTTTCAATAGCTGAAGTGGCAAATGTTGTTTGTCTGATGATTGATTTCATGATTTTCGAATCCAATTTGATTGGTTCTTCATTCAAAGGAAATTCAAGTTCAGGATAATCTTCTACGCTAAGTAAATTTAAAGTCACATCGGAATCTCCTGCCAAAATTCGCAATATGTTGTTGTCTACAACTGATAATTCCACATTTTCGCCTTCTAATTTGCGAATGATATTAACGAAAAACTTTCCGGGAATTAATGCTTCTCCCTGTGATTCTACTTTCAAAGACTCATCCTTGACAGAAAGTTTAATTGAAATATCGGAATTACTGGTAACAAAAACAATTTCTTTTTGATATACTTCCAATTTGATACCTTGGAGATATGGGGCGGGAGTTTTTGTAGACAGGGCTTTTTGTGCGATAATCAAATTGTTTAGCAAGACATTCGTCGAAATAATAAAATTCATAGACAGCCTCCTGTTTATTACATTATTTATCTTTTATTTTTAATTATTGTTATTATTATATCTGTTGAAAAGGGTATAAAAAACGTTTTTTGTACTTGTTATTATACCATATAGCGCGCTGTAAGTATAGATTTATTGACGTTTATAACTGTATAATTCATGCTTTTTTTCCACATTTGATTAACAATTTCTCAATGTCGGTTTTCTTGGCTTTATCAGTCTGCATATCGTTTGAAATCTGTTCAATGCTATATATTACTGTTGAGTGATCCCGGTTGTTAAATATCTGCCCGATTTTCTTAAAAGTTAGATCATATAGATCTTTTAATATGTACATTGATACCTGTCTTGGAAAAACATATTGTTTTTTTCTTTTTTTAGACAATAAGTCTGTGGTTGAGATATTATAATAAGAACTTACAATATCAAGAATATTATTAAAATTGCTTTTTTCTATTGATTTGTTGGATATGTTTTTTGAATTAACAAGATTCTTCAACGCCTCTTCGGCATTGGCAATCGTGAATTTGTAATCAAAAGCAGTACAATAGAATAAAACTCGTTTTAATGCGCCTTCCAATTCTCTGACGTTATTGTCAAAAATGCTGGCAATGTAATCAAGAATCCCTTCGGGAATCAAATCAGGATCTGCGGTTTCGGCTTGGAGTTTCTTTTTTAAAATCAGGATTCGGTGTTCCAAATTAGGTCTGTTGATATCAACGGATAAGCCCCATTCAAATCTGGAAGTAAGCCGGGACATGATCTCGTACAGTTCCGAAGCGGGGCGATCGGAAGTAATCACGATTTGTTTATTGGCTTCCTTAAGTTTTTCAAATATTTTGAAAAACTCCAATTGCGATTGGGTTTTTCCGGAAAGAAATTGAATATCATCTGCTAGAAGAATATCGACATTTTCATATTTTTTAGAGAAGTCATCAAAACTTTTCCTCTGAGCAGCTTTAGCATAATCTTCAATAAATTGGTCGGTTTTTGCATAAAGAACCTTTTTGTTTACATCGTTTTCCAAGATATAATTTCCCACACACTGCATGAGATGGGTCTTGCCCAAACCGACATCACCAAATATATATAAAGGATTGGCGACAACTCCAGGTTGATCCGCTACTTTCATAGCAGACGTGTATGCCAGACGGTTACTTGATCCAACAACAAAATTGTCAAAAGTGTAAGAGTTATTCAAGCCGGTTTTATATTTATTTTCCAAACCTTGTTCAGGAGTATTGATCTCATATGTCGAGGCTTTTGCAATCTCTTCAGCTGCTTGTTCTTTGGTAATTATTTTAAACATATGTTTGTCCGTAACATAGTCATTTAACATTGCATTAAGGCGATTCAAATAAAAAGATTCGATTTTACTCTTGATGAAAGAGTTGGGCGAAATCAGATAAACATAGTTGTTGACAACCTTAAATACATTGGATATCAATGAAAAATGTTCATTGTAAACATCTTCATCCATTGTTAGTTGCAACTGATATTTTATTTTGTCCCAGATCTTTTGAAATTCTTCCATGAACAGTACCTCTACCTTAATCATAAATATACCATATATAAAAATAAAAGAGTCAATTATTTCTCCACAAAAAATGTGGAAAACTTTTTTGTTAAAAATATTATTACCACTCATATAGTGGAAAACAAACCGCCATTTTAAGCCCTTAGAATTAGTTTTCCACATTTAAACAAACCAATTGAGTCAACACGTTTGTGGATGGTTGGGAAAACATCTTGAAAGCGCCAAACCGTGCAAGGATGAAAATGTGGAAAAGATAACCATAAAATCAATATTTTGCAATTATTTAAAGAGATTCGCCGGATATTAAAAAGCAGAAATGCAAACAGACAAATGGTTATTTTGTCCAAATTTAAATGCATTCGACCTGGAAACAAAAACAGTTGACATAAACTCAAAAATCCCTTATAATGGTGTAGCATAGTTTTAGAGTGAAAGTTTGGAGGTGTTGATTATGAGTAGAACATATCAACCAAGCAAAATCAAAAGAGCAAGAACACACGGCTTCAGAGCGAGAATGGAAACTGTCGGCGGCAGAAAAGTTCTAGCAAGAAGAAGAGCTAGAGGCCGCAAGTCGCTCACGGTTTCAGACCGATAAAACCTAATAGAAATACACCCAATATATATTTGAACTTGTAATCACCAGAATAATATATTTTCGGTGATTTTTGTTTTTAAGGGGATGACCCAAATTGGAAAAAACATACCGCATTAAAAAAAATATTGAAATTGAAACGATCATAAGACAAAAAAACAACGTTGGGAATAGCTATTTTGTGATTTATCAGGCTCCAAGCGGGACCAACCAACACTTTCGTTTCGCTATCAGTGTCCCGAAAAAATTTGGGAACGCCGTAAAGCGAAACCTAATGAAAAGGCGAATCAGGGAAATAGTTGGACATACCGAGTTTATAAGTCAATGTGATTTTTTGGTTATTGTGAAAACAAAAGCTAAAGAATTGGACTTTTCATATATAAAAGAAAATTTAATTAAATTATTCGCGCGCGCGAAAATAATAAAAGGATAGGACGCTATGAAAAAGAACAAGATAGTAGCATTAATATTAATTGTATTCATCTTTTTGGGGCTAACTGGATGCGGTTCAAAAACAGGCGTGGTTTCATATGCAAATTACGACAAAATTGTTACTGTAACCGAAGACGCAAATAATGCGACATCATTCAGTGGAACGATCGTATTGCTTGGAACTCCCGCTTCTAATACAAGTACTTTCAACGGCACTGGGGTAGTGGAATGGACGGAAGGAGAGGCAACAATTATCGTCACTTTTGCAAATTTTGAAGCTGTCGATAAATCTCAAACCGGATTATTTGCAACCTCAGACTTGACTCCGATCGGGTCGAAAGATTCGTGGACTGATTGGGTTGTCAAACAAGTGGCGATTTTCACCTTTCATGCCAGCAATCTCTTCGGACTGTTAGGGTCCACATATTTTTATTGGATCGGACTTCTGTTCATGACTTTAGTCATCAGAACAATAGGGTGGCCGATTTATGCCAAAAGTAATGATATGACAATCAAAATGCAAATTGCTCAGCCAGAACTTACAAAATTACAGGATAAATATAAAGGAAAAACTGATCAAGCCTCAAAACAAAGAATGCAAATGGAAACCATGGAGATCTACAAGAAATACAAAATAAATCTCTTTGGATGTTTCATGCCGCTGCTCCAGATGCCGATCTTTCTTGCCATGTATTCTGTCGTTCGTCGTTTTCCGGTCACGGATACGGCCGTATTCGGCAATGGATCAGCGGTAATGAATTATTCATTCTTATGGACAGATTTGGGCAATACAAATTGGCTTGAAAATTTACCATTGGCAATCATCGTTGCCGCAACTATGTTTCTAAGTCAATGGATTATGCAAAAACGCACAAGGGCAAACCAAAAGAACAACCGTTATCAAGATGCTAAAGCCCAACAAAGCCAGAAAATGATGAAGTTCATGATGTATTTTATGATTCTGATGATGGCATATATTTCCATTGGTAATGCGGGTATCGCATTCTACTGGATTCTTGGAAACTCATATCAATTATTACAAAGTTATGTAAGCCATAAACAAGCAGACAAAAAACAAGAAGCAATGAGAAAGCAATTTTAATAGGGGGAACCACAATGAAATCGATTCGATTCGAAACGAAAACCCTGAATGATTCCGCAATCAAGTATGCCGCAGACGAACTTCGGGTCAACAAAAATTATATCGACTTGAAAGTCATAGAGGAAAAAAGAAGCATTTTAGGCCTGAATAAAACCTATATTGTCGAAGCTGTGGTCACGTTTGATCCTCTTCGGGATGGAATTGAGTATTTAAAAACCATTTTGACCGCGATGGAAATCGAGGCTGTTGTCGAAGCTAAAGCCGAAGAAAATAGACAAATTATCTTTTCGATCGATGCCAGTGAAAACCCGCTTCTGATCGGAAAAAACGGCAAGACGCTTGATGCAATCCAGATCCTAATGAAAAATTACATCAATCTGTTCACTGACGAATTCTATGTTGTCCTAGTTGATGTCGGGGGCTACAAAGCGCAAAGAAAAAAACAGCTTGAAATTATTGCCACAAAAACCGCAAAAGAAGTTGCTAGATCTAAAGTGGCCGCACGCCTTGGAAAGATGAACGCTTATGAAAGAAGAGTTGTTCACACCAAATTATCCGATTGGCGAGATGTTATTACTGAATCTGAAGGTGAAGAACCCAATCGGTATGTTGTGATAAAACCGAAGCACAAGTAAGATGGACCGGTTAATTGTCGGGTTAGGAAATCCGGGGAAAAAGTATGCAAAATCGAAACATAACGTCGGTTTTATGTGTCTTGATACTTACGCCAAGGCCAACAATCTCAAGTTTTCCAAGGAAACCAAATTTATTGGAGAAATATCAATTCAGGGGCAAACTATATATTTGAAGCCAAAAACATACATGAACCTCTCTGGTAATGCGGTTAAAGTTGTTCAAAATTTTTATCAAATTTCCACAGAAAACATCCTTGTCATTTCAGATGATATTGATTTGCCGCTCACGAAAATCCGATTAAGGGAAAAAGGCGGGTCTGGCGGGCATAACGGATTGAAGTCCATTATCAGCCAATTAGGCTCGGAAAACTTTAAAAGATTAAGAATCGGAATTGACAGAAACGAAGCTATCGAGGCAAAAGATCATGTCTTGAGCAATTTTTCTAAATCAGAATGGAAACTATTTAACGAGGAATTGATTCGATATTCTCAGATTATCGATGATTTTGCAAGCGGAGAAGACTATCAAAACATTATGAATAAATATAATTGAAGCCGCTTGATTCAAGCGGTTTTTCAATTGATTTTTTCCACATCTAACCTGTTTGGCTTTATTCAGTCAATGAAGAGTGATATAATATATCGTGAATTAAAATCATATCCGAAAGGAACAATATAATTGAAAGCAAACAAATATGCAGGAAAATACGCAATCGTAACCGGCGCTTCCAGCGGAATCGGAAAAGCAATTTCAATTGAACTTGCGAAAAAGCAAGTCAATTTGATACTGGTTGCAAGAAGGATTGATCGGCTTAAGGCAATAAAAAAAGACTTGGAAACTAACTATAATATAGAGGTCATTGTTAAAAACTATGATTTGAGCGACCTCAATATCTGTCATCTTCTTCACGAGGAAACAAGGGAATACCATCCGGAAATCGTTGTTAACAACGCCGGGTTCGGGCAAGTGGGATTCTTCCAAGAAACACCTCTGGACAAAGAATTGGAGATGCTTCGACTCAACATTGAATCGTTGCATGTGATGACAAAGTTGTTTGTTTCTAGCATGAACCACGGCGTTATCATGAACGTTGCCAGCATGGCAGGGTTTCTTCCTACCCCGCTAATGGCAACATATTCTGCCAGCAAAGCATATGTTCTAAACTTTTCGAGAGCAGTAAATCACGAGTTAAAAGAACAAAAGAAAGACATAAAAATCATTGCATTATGCCCCGGGCCAGTCGATACAGAGTTTGCCGAAGTTGCTACAGCCAACCAGAGCATGAAAGGTATGAGTGCCACAAAATGCGCCAGGATCGCAGTCAAAGGAATTGAACGCGGAAGAAGCCTTGTTGTTCCAGGACTCATGATGAAATTTGCACATTCAATCGTCAAGTTGTTGCCGATGAGCTTAATTCTCTTTTTTGCATTCCGTCTTCAAAAATCAAAAAAATAACTTATTCCATTAATGACATACCCCCCGCGAGTTGAAAAACTCGCTAAACGTACGTGAGGTGAACTATGAACAAAGCCTTGGAATTTCTTCTTGAAAAATCAAATTTTAAAGAATTTGTCAAAGAATTACAATCAGGATCTAGGAGCGTTCAAATTCAAAATACGACCGAAGAAAACGGACTTTTTTTGGTTCAGTCAGCATTTTATAAAACGCGAAAATCGATTGTTTTAGTAGCTCCAAATTTATATCACGCGCAGATGATATACGATAAATTAAGCATATCGATGAAAGGGGAGGAAGTACTCTTTTTTCCTCAAGACGAATTCATTACAAGCGAAATGCTAGTTTCCTCCTGGGAATTCAGAATTGAGCGGATCAATACGATTAAAAATATCTTGAAAGGTAAACGGGTTGTACTTGTCACTCACCTTCCTGGAATATTAAAGCCACAACTGTCTCCTTCTCGTTGGAAAAGCGCTATATTTAGCCTTATTACAGGACAAGAAATATCAATACAGAAGTTATCAAATCAACTATTTGAACTCGGATATTCAAAAGAATACACAGTAGAAAAAATGGGAGATTTCAGTGTTCGCGGAGGAATTGTTGATATATTTCCACTAGGTGAAAAAACACCAATTCGGTTAGACTTTTTTGGAGAATTGATTGAAAAAATCAAAAATTTTGATATAGAATCTCAAAGATCTTCTCAAATTATTGAATCGATGGAAATATTGCCGATGACAGAGTTCTTTTTCGACGAAAAAGATTATAAAAACATTCAAATCGAAACAAATAATAAACTTCAATCATCAATATTTTCAAAAGAAACTAATGAACGAATAATGGACGACTTGACAAAACTGTCTGAAAGAAATGATTTGGACAGGCTGAAAAGATATATTTCATTTCTTCCAGAAGACAAATTTACCATCTTGGATTTTCTTTCTAACAAAACCGTTTTCTTCTTTAGCTACAGCCGAATTATCGATCAATATAGACTTCTGCAACAAGATTTGTCTAATTGGTACATCCATACAAGCGATTATGCAAGGATGGGATTTTCCTTTTTCTATCCTCTCGAGGAAATTAAGATATTACAACCAATTTATCTCAATTATTTAATTGACATATCTAAGGCCGTTGTTGATAAAAATTTTTCGATTACCGGTAACGAACCGCTAAAATTCGACGGAAACATTAATTTGCTTATACAGGAGCTTAAAGAAAAAAACGAGTCTGTCACTATCTTGATTACAGTGTGGTCTGCTAAGTCCAGAACGCTACTCATAGATATACTTTCTGATAATAAAATTGCATTCTATCTAATAGGAAGCAAAGATTCATTGGTTGAGTTCTGTGTTAATATTATTATCTCGGATGAATATTTTGATTATTATTCTGATTCTGAAAAATTGATTATCATCACTGAAAGCTCAATCCAAAAGAAGCAGACTTCTAGAAAAAAAGGACAGTATGTTTCTGTATATGAGAATAGTAAACGGCTTTCATCGATTAACGATTTGAAGCATGGCGATTATGTTGTTCACTATGATTATGGGATCGGAAGATTTCTTGACATCAAGACGATGGAGCTTGGAAATACTTTAAACGATTACATACATATTGAGTATAGAGACGGAGACAAACTATACATTCCAATAGAATCATTTTCTCAGATACAAAAGTACGCCGGGAGCGAAGGGTTTATGCCAAGGCTTTCAAAGCTTGGTGGTGCTGATTGGAGTAAGACAAAACAAAGAGTCAGAAACAAAGCAAAAGACATTGCCGACAAACTCATTCAACTATATTCACTTCGAGAAAAATCGACCGGCTTTTCTTTTTCCTCTAATCCAGATATGGAATTGGATCTTGAAACCGACTTTCCTTTCGAGGAAACCAGAGATCAATTAAAAGCCATCAATGAAGTATTCTCAGACATGGAACTTGCAAAACCAATGGACAGATTGCTTTGCGGAGATGTTGGATTCGGAAAAACCGAGATTGCTTTACGAGCATCTTTCAGAGCAGCGCTTAACAATAAACAGGTCGCCTATCTTGCTCCGACAACCGTTTTATCTAAACAGCACTATCAGACATTCTCTGACCGTTTGAATAAGTTTGGGGTCAACGTGGTATTACTTAACCGGTTTGTTTCAAAAAAACAGCAGCACGAAATTTTAGGCGGTTTAAGGGCAGGTACGATTGACATCTTGATCGGGACCCACAGAATTTTGAGTCAAGATATTGTTTTTCGTGATCTTGGGCTTTTGGTGATCGATGAGGAACAACGCTTTGGAGTTCAACACAAAGAAAGAATTAAAGAGATGAAGATCAATGTCGATGTCTTGTCGTTGTCGGCAACTCCGATTCCCAGAACTTTGCAGATGGCAATCATGGGAGTTAAAAACATGAGTCTTTTAGAGACAGCTCCAGAAAACAGATATCCAATCCAGACATACGTCCTAGAAAGAAACGACACAATAGTCAAAGATGCCATTGAAAGAGAATTGGCAAGAAAAGGACAGATCTTTTATTTATATAATCGCATCGATGATATTGAAGACATTTCCATGAATATTCAAAAAACCATTCCCGAAGCCAGAGTCGCAATCGCACACGGACAAATGCACAAGCATGAATTAGAATCTGTAATTGATGATTTCATAGACCAAAAAATAGATGTATTAGTTTCTACAACAATAATTGAAACGGGCATCGATATTCCCAATGCCAATACTTTGATAATCCACGATTCTGACAGGCTTGGACTGGCTCAGTTATATCAGATTCGAGGAAGAGTTGGAAGAAGCAATCGAATCGCATATGCTTATCTAATGTTCAAAAAGAATAAAATATTGACAGAGGAAGCCGAAAAAAGACTGAAAGTAATCAAGGAATTTACCGAATTAGGAAGCGGCTTCAAGATTGCAATCCGCGATTTGTCAATCAGAGGAGCAGGAGATATTTTGGGAAGTGAACAATCAGGATTTATTGATTCTGTTGGAATTGATCTTTACATGAAAATTCTCGAAGAAGAAATTCATGAAAAGCAAGGCTTTATAGAAACGAAGGAATTAAAACCAGTTGTCAAGGCAACGGTATCCAGATACATAGATGAAAAATATATCGAAGATGATTTTGTCAAAATAGAAATGCATAACAAAATCAATGCCATTGATAAAATCATTGACATTGAGGATCTTTTGGGAGAATTCAAAGACAGGTTCGGCGAATACGAACAGGAATTGGAAATATACATGTATGAACGGCTATTTGAAAAACTATCAACAAAGATTAAAAGCGAACGGCTGATCGAAAGCAAAACCAATGTCACTCTATCCCTATCGGAAGCTGCCAGCAAAACAATTGCCGGAGACAAGTTATTTTCTTCCGGCATCGAGATATCGAAATTTATCCGTTTTGCTTATAGAAACGGACATATTCAAATCATTCTTGACACAGTAGGATTAGAACGTCATTGGCTTTATACCATGGTGGAATTTTTGGAAAAAATAACCTAATTTAGTTAATTGACACCAATAAAAAGCGCAAAAAAACATGCGCTTTTTTGTTTGCGTGAGAATAATTAACAAAACCATGGATTACTTTTGCTTTTGGAAAATAAACATTGAAAATTATATAATAATATTATATAATATTATATATAAAGCAACAGTTTTGTGACACTTTGAATGCGACGGAGGAAACCGATGAAAACAATAAAAATCAACAGTCCTTTCATTACGCTCGGACAATTATTGAAATATGCTGATATCATTCAAAGCGGCGGACATGCAAAGCTGTTCCTTGAGGAAAATATCATCCTCTATAACGGAGGACTCGAATCAAGGCGAGGGAAAAAAATTTTTCCCGGAGACACAGTTACCATCAACGGGGATATCGTTTTGAGAATAGAGACTAAATCATGAAAATTGAAAAAGTTACCCTAACCAATTTTCGGAATTATCAGAAGCAGACACTGAATCTTGGTTCGGGTATTCATTTTATAATCGGCGCGAACGGCGAAGGCAAAACCAACTTTTTGGAAGCGATTTATGTCCTTGCCTTGGCAAAATCATATAAAGTCGAAGATTCTGAGTTAATCAAATACGGCGAAGACTTCGCAAGAATACAAGCAACCATTGTAGCTTCTGAAAGAAAGTCCGAACTAACGATGATCGTTACTGAAATCGGCAAGAAAGCAATGTCAAATGAAAACGAGATCAAACGACTCAGCGACTATATCGGAAATTTAAACATTGTCTCCTTTCTGCCCGAAGACACAACGCTTATCAAAGGTTCTCCCAGGGACAGAAGATACTATATTGATGTTTTTCTGGGACAAATCGACAAGAACTATCTGAATGATTTGTCAAAATACAAACACATTTTGAAACAAAGAAACGAATTACTTAAGAAAATGTCAGACGCAAATGACAAAGAATATACTTTGCTTGATGTGATAACAGAACAATTGGCGGAACAAGCAGATAAGATAATCCATCGCAGGAGGGTGTTTCAAAAAGAGATCAATGTCCTGATGCAAAAGATGTATCAGAAACTTTCAAACAAAAAAGAAGTTTTCGTAATTGAATACATGCCGTCTATACTCGCTGAAGACACTAGCGCTTTTCTGAAAACCAAATATAGACAGGATCTGATGCAAAAAGCTACCGGATTTGGTCCGCACAGAGACGACTACGATTTTATGATTGATCAGTATTTTGCCAAAAACCACGCATCTCAGGGAGAACAGAGAATGATGGTCTTGGCCCTAAACATGGGGCTTGCGGAAATGGTGTATCTAATCAAAGGTGAGCGACCGGTATTCTTGTTGGACGATGTTTTTTCTGAACTAGACACGATGAGACAAAACAAATTATTGGAATATCTTGCTTCGTCGCAAATGCAAGCGATCATCACTTCGACAAACTTGAATGAAATCAAGGAAAGCATTAAAAAACAGGCAAAAATATTTCGCGTTTCAAACGGATACATCAAGGAGGAGTTATAAACATGGTAGACCACAATTCAAAGTACGACTCAAGCAACATTCAAATCCTCGAAGGGCTTGAAGCGGTAAAAAAAAGACCGGGAATGTACATTGGCACCACCGGACCTAGAGGCCTTCATCATTTGGTGTGGGAAATCGTCGACAATTCTGTCGATGAAGCTATGGCTGGCTTTGCGGACGATATCCATGTGGAAATCCTTCCGGGGAATGTTATTCGCGTCACTGACAATGGACGCGGAATTCCCGTCGATATCCACCCTAAAACCAAAAGACCGAGCGTTGAGACTGTATATACTGTTTTGCATGCGGGAGGAAAATTCGACCACAACTCATACAAAGTGTCAGGAGGCTTGCACGGAGTTGGCGCTTCGGTAGTCAATGCGCTAAGCGAATACATGCATCTTGAAATCCACAAAGATGGAAAGATTTATATTATCCAATTTGATCACGGTTTCGTGAAAAAAGAACTTGAATGCATCGGGGATACTGACAGATCCGGAACAATCGTAACTTTTTTGGCCGATCCTCAAGTCTTTGTTGAATCAAACGAGTACGAATTTGAAACCTTAAGAAACAGGATTCAACAGCTGGCTTTTTTGAACAAGGGCATCCAGTTTGGCATAACCGATGCCAGAAACGAAGCCAATGTGATTAAAAAAGAGTATAAATATGAAGGTGGCGTCCGGGAATACGTCGAATTTTTGAATTCTGGGAAAAGCGTTTTGCATCCAATGGTTGCCTATTTCGAAGGCGAACAGGAAGGCATCACCATTGAAATTGCCATGCAATACAACGATGGATATGCCGCAAACATCTACCCATTCACTAACAACATAACCAATCCTGAAGGCGGAACCCATGAAGAAGGATTCAAAATGACGCTTACCAGGATTTTGAACAACTATGGTAAAAATTATAATATCTTCCGCAAAGACGAATCCTTGCTTGGAGAAGACACCAGAGAAGGATTGGTCGCAATTGTTTCGGTTAAACATCCGGATCCACAATTTGAGGGACAAACAAAATCAAAACTCGGATCCAGCGATGCAAGAAGAGTGGTATCAAATATCATGTCCGAAGGGCTGGAAAGATTTCTTTTGGAAAATCCGCAATCTGCCAAAATTATCCTTGAAAAAGCATTGATGGCACAACGCGCCAGAATCGCTGCCAAAAAGGCCAGAGAAGCGACCAGAAGAAAATCGCCGCTTGATTCTTTGGGTTTTGCATCCAAACTTGCAGATTGCCGTACAAAAGACGCGACAAAATCGGAAATCTATATTGTCGAGGGAGATTCCGCTGGCGGCTCCGCAAAACAAGGGAGAGAATCGGAATTTCAAGCGATATTGCCACTAAGAGGCAAAGTTTTGAATGTGGAAAAAGCAAGACTTGACAAAGCGCTTCAAAATAAGGAAATCTTATCAATGATCCAGGCTTTTGGAACTGGAATTGGAGAGGATTTCCAAATCGATCAAGCCAGATACCATAAGATAATCATCATGACCGATGCCGATGTCGATGGAGCCCACATCAGAACCTTGCTTTTAACGTTTTTCTTCCGTTATATGCGACCTTTGATCGAAAAGGGTTATGTTTATATTGCACAACCGCCTCTATTCAAGATCCAATTGGGAAAATCAATTGAGTACGCATATGAAGAAAAAGAATTGGAAAGAATTCTTGCAAGGCTTACCGGTAAACCCACTTTGCAACGATACAAAGGTTTGGGCGAAATGAATCCCGAGCAACTTTGGGAAACAACAATGGATCCTGAAAGCAGAACACTTTTGTTAGTAACTCTCGAAGACGCAATAGAAGCAGACCGTATCTTTTCCATGCTAATGGGGGATGATGTGCTGAGCCGCAGGGAATTCATTCAAGAAAATGCCGAATACGTTCGCAATTTGGACATTTAGGGGGAAAACATGGACAATATAATCGAAAACCAAGCCAACATAGCGAATAAAGTATTGGAGATTAATATCTCGAACGAGATGAAAAACTCTTTTTTGAGCTATGCGATGAGCGTAATCGTGTCACGTGCACTTCCCGATGTCCGCGATGGACTCAAACCCGTACATAGAAGAATTCTTTTCGGAATGGACGAGCTTGGAGTATATCCTGATAAACAATATAAGAAATCCGCAAGAATCGTCGGCGATGTCATGGGAAAATACCACCCTCACGGCGACTCTTCAATCTATGATGCGATGGTTCGCATGGCTCAAGAGTTCAGTTACCGTTATCCGCTTGTGAATGGACATGGCAACTTTGGTTCAATTGACGGAGACGGAGCCGCTGCAATGCGTTATACAGAAGCTAAAATGGAAAAAATCACGGTGGAAATGCTTAAGGATTTGAAAAAAGACACTGTTGATTTTGTCGACAATTATGACGGTTCGGAAAAAGAACCGAAAGTATTGCCGGCAAAAATTCCCAATCTTCTAATAAATGGGGCTACTGGCATCGCTGTTGGCATGGCAACCAACATTCCGCCACACAATCTCGGAGAAGTAATCGACGGCTACATTGCCTACATTCAAAACCCGGACATCGAAGATGATGAATTGTTCAACTATATCAAAGGTCCAGACTTCCCGACCGGCGGAGTGATTTTAGGTATGTCCGGAATCAGGGAAGCATATTTAACCGGAAGAGGCATCGTTCGAGTCAAAGCCAAAACGCAAGTGATTGATACCGCTTCTGGAAAAAAACAGATCATCATCAAAGAAATACCTTATCAAGTAAACAAAACAACTTTGATTGAAAGAATAGCTGAGCTTGCCAAAGACAAAAAAATCGATGGAATCACTGATCTCCGCGATGAATCAAATAGAAACGGCATGCGTGTCGTGATGGAACTGAGAAGGGATGTCAATCCAGAAGTATTACTTAACAACCTATACAAGAATTCCCAACTACAGACATCTTTCGGAATCAACATGTTGGCCTTGGTGAATGACAAACCAGAGGTCTTACCACTCAAAGATATGATCATGCATTATTTTAATCACCAGACAGATGTATTGGTCAGAAAGACCAATTATGATTTAGTAAAAGCGTACCAAAGAGAACACCTTTTAAAAGGATTTATTATCGGGCTTGACAATATCGAAGATGTAATCAAAATCATACGAGGTTCATACGAGGATACCGAAACAAAATTAATGGAACGATTCGAACTTAGCGAGATTCAGACCAAAGCGATTTTGGCTATGCAGCTAAAGAAATTGTCAGGGCTGGAGAGCGAAAAGATCCACGCCGAACTCCAAGACATCGAAAAAGCGATAGAATATTACAACAAAATACTGAATGATCAGGAAATGCAACATCAGATCCTGATTTCTGAAGCTAGAGAGATCAAAGAAAAATACAGCGACGAAAGACGAACAGAAATTGATATTTTCGGCGATTACGACATTGAAGATGAAGATCTGATTCCTGTGGAAGACGTCATCATCGCGGTTACAACCAATGGATATGTGAAACGCATGAATGTCGATGTGTACAAATCCCAAAACAGAGGCGGCAGAGGCAAGACGGGAATGAAGATGAATGAAGATGATGTGATTGACTCAATCATCTCGACTTCAACACATGATTATCTATTATTCTTTACTTCTTTAGGAAGAGTGTATAAAATAAAAGGGTATAAAGTACCCAATTATGGCAGAAATTCCAAAGGATTGCCTATTGTGAACCTACTGAACCTGTCCGAGAACGAAACATTGGCAGCAGTTATGAGTGTCCATGATTTTGAAGAAGGATATCTATTTTTTACAACCAATAAAGGAATCGTCAAGCGGACCAAGGTATCCGATTTCCAAAATATAAGAACCAATGGCATACGCGCTATCTCTCTAAGAGAAGATGATGAACTTCATAGCGTTAAACTTACCGATGGAAACAGGGATATGATTATAGGTGCGTCCAACGGAAAAGCAATCAGATTTAACGAACAGGATGTAAGATTCATGGGCAGAAACGCTGCCGGAGTAAAAGGAATTTCACTGTCTGATAAGGAATCTGTCATTGGAATCACTACTGTCACCGGTGAGAGAAACGAAATTCTGGCAATCACAGAATTTGGATACGGAAAAAGAACCGAAGTCGACGAATATCGTCTTCAAGGCCGAGGCGGCAAGGGCGTCAAGACGATTAATGTCACTGCTAAAAACGGTAGGTTGAAGAAACTGATCAGCGTTGTCGGCGATGAGGATTTGCTTGTCGTAACCGACAAAGGCATGATCATCCGCGTCCCGATCGGCCAGATTGCTCAAACCAAACGTTCGACGCAAGGGGTCAGAATAATTAATCTGTTGGAGAACCATGAAGTCGCAACCATCGCGATTGTTCCCAAAGAAGAAATATGTGATGATTATTTGGAAAACCCAGAAGAAATGCCAGTCATTCTAAACCCTGAAATTGAAACGAAAAAACCCGAAACAACTGAATTCAAAATGGACGAATATAAAGAAATGGAAAAACTGTCAATGGAATCTGAAACTGAAGATGAAGAAGAAACAGAAACAACAGATGACATTGATGACATTGATGATATTTTAAGCGATAGTTATTAGGAGGGTATATCTAATGTTGGATATCAGACTGATCCGTGAGGAGCCCGAACAAACAATCAAACTTCTAAACCGTAGAGGCGGAGATTTTTCCTATCTTTACGAAGTGCTGGATAAAGACCAAAAACGTCGCGAGGCAATTTTGGAAGTCGAGACCCTCAAAGCTAAAAAAAATGAGACATCTCGTCTCATTGGCCAATATAAACGAGAAGGCAGACCAATTGATCCCATTTTGCATGAAATGGATGATTTTGCCAAGACTGTAGCTGATTTGGAAACAAAAATACGTACTTATGAAGACGAAATTAAAAACACATTGTTGATGACGCCAAATCTGCCAAAAGAAGATATTCCTATCGGAAAAGATGATTCCGAAAACGTGGAACTGAAAAGAGTCCTTGAGCCGACTAAATTTGCTTTTCCGATCAAATCCCATTACGAACTTGGCGAATCACTCGATATCCTAGATTTCAATCGAGCCAGCAAAATCACCGGGTCGAGATTCGTAGTGTATAAAGGTCTTGGCGCAAGACTTGAACGTTCGCTGATCCAGTTCATGATGGATTTACATGCAAATGAGCATGGATATACAGAAATTATTCCACCATATATCGTCAATGAGGCTTCAATGTATGCGACCGGACAATTTCCTAAATTCATCGAAGACGCTTTCAAACTCAATGATGAAAGAAATCTTTATTTGAATCCGACCGCAGAGGTTCCGACAATCAACCTACATCGTGATGAGGTGCTGGATAAACAAATATTGCCAATCAAATATGTTTCTTTTACTACGGCTTTTCGCAAAGAAGCGGGATCCGCAGGCAAAGACACAAGAGGCATTCTGCGTCAACATCAATTCAACAAGGTAGAACTGATCAAATTCACAAAACCGGAAGAATCATACTACGAACTTGACGAAATGCTCAAAAATTCGGAACGTGTTTTGCAGTTGCTAGAGATTCCGTATCGCGTTGTCACGCTATGCACTGGCGATCTAGGTTTTTCAATGCGGAAAACCTATGATATCGAAGTTTGGTTGCCTTCGGAAAACAAATACCGAGAAATTGGCTCGATTTCCAATGCAGAAGATTATCAAGCAAGAAGAGCAAACATAAAATACAGACCGGACACAGATGCAAAACTGGAATATGTCCACACGTTAAACGGCTCAGGGCTTGCGGTCGGAAGAACGGTGATAGCTATCATGGAAAACTTCCAACAAAAAGATGGATCAATAAAAATACCCGAAATTTTGCACAAATATATGGGTATAACGGAAATAAAATAAAAAAACAAGGGACCAGCCCGTGGTCCCTTGATATTTTTTACAGACATTCTTTGATTTTGGTCACTGTTTCCAGATATTGTTCCTTGGTAATGTTTCCGGCGTTGTTAATAAAATCGATTTCAACTCCGTCATGTACATATCGCGGAATCAGATGCAAGTGAAAATGAAACACGGTTTGCAATGGCTTTTCCGTGTTGATTAATACATTCAAACCAATCGGATGGAAAGCCTGCTTGATTGCGTTGGCTATTTTCGGAACTTGCCTGAAAATGTTGGCGGCCACATCCTCGTTGATGTCATATAAGTTTTTGTAATGTTCTTTTGCGATCAAAAGCGTATGCCCCTTGGTCGCTTGGGAAATGTCAAGAATAGCCACGATATTTTCGTCTTCATAAATCTTATAACTGGGAATCTCTCCGTTTACAATCCTGCAAAATATACAATCCATAATTATTCTTCCTCCTCGTTAATAGTATCTACTATATTTATCAGTTCCCGAAAATCGTCAATCCAATAATCGGGATTTGTTGCCTCTAGTTCGGCTTTTTTTATTGACCAGCCGACACCGCAAGTCAAAATCTTTGCATTCTTTCCTGCTAATATGTCAGGAGAATTGTCCCCAACCATCATAGCGAGTCCGTGTTCAAAATTAGCTAGCGCTTTGTAAATTGGTTCTGGGTGTGGCTTGTGGTTGGCGACATCGTCAAGACCGATTAAAACATCAAGATATTTACTGATACCAAAATATTCTAAAGAAGGCAAAGCGGACTCGCGAAATTTAGTAGTCACTACTCCGAGATTAAAGCCTCTCTCTTTAAATTCTTTCAAAGTCTCAATCACATGAGGATAGATAGTCACGTGTAAAAATTCTTGTTCAGTATATATCTTTCTATATGTTGAAATCATTTTATTGATAATGTCTCTGTCTTTTGTTACAGCTTGGAACGTTTCAAAAAGTGGAGGGCCTATCATCTCGATGATCATTTCCTCGCTGTAATTTATATCCGGATAGAACTTATGCAATGTATGTCTAAAAGACTCAATGATCAAGCTGTTTGAATCAATCAAAGTTCCATCCAAATCGAATAGCAATGTATCTAGTTTGCTCATTTTACCACCACTTCAATTATAACAAAAATTTTTAGGATTTCCTACATATTTTGAAATGAAGTTCGAAGGTATGGCGTTCTTTTTTCGATTGTGATATAATAGCCCCGGTGATTTAGTGAAAAAAGCGATGATGATATACAATCCGTATAGCGGAAAGCAAAAGTTTGTCAATCATTTGGAATCAACCGTCAGTAAATTCAGAAACTCTGAATATGATATCGATCTTTTTGAGACCAAACATCCGGGACAAGCCACGGAATATGCCAAACAGGCATGCCTGGAAAACTATGAAACATTGATAATCGTCGGTGGCGACGGAACATTCAATGAATGTGTCAATGGGTTGATGGACTTTGAAAAGCGACCAGTGATCGGTTACATACCTGCCGGAACCTGTTGCGACATCGGTATGACTTTAGGCTTAACAAAAAACATAGATAAAGCCATTAAGAACATCCTGACAAATGATTCCGTCAAAATGGATGTGGTCAAATCAAACGACCGCTATTTTTGTTATGTGTCTGGAAACGGAGCGTTTATCGATATCAGCTATGTCACGGACTCCAAATTAAAGAAGAAAATCGGTTATTTTGCCTATCTTGTCAGAGGGTTGGAAGAATTGTTCACGATCCCAAAGATGAAAATTAATGTTACCCACGATAATGGAACAGTAAAAGGAAGATTTTCCTTGATTCTAGTTATTAATTCCAAACGCGTTGCAGGCGTGAACATGATATATAAACCCAGTCTCGATGATGGGCTGGTTGATGTGGTAATGTATCGCAGTCTTTTTCCCTTGAACGGACTATTATATATAATTTCCTTTTTGTTGCCGTTTTGGTCAACTCCGATTGTTACAAGGTTCAAAACATCGCAACTGAAAGTCGTGACCACTACAAAATCGAGGTGGAATATCGATGGCGAATCCGGCGGATACGGAAACCAGAATATCAGCGTCTGTCGTCATGCGATTGAAATTATTGTCCCACCTAAAATAAAACAGAAATATTTTCGAAATCAAAATGTCTCCTGAAAATATTAAGGAAATAGTCGTAGTCGAAGGCGTTCATGACATGCAAAAGCTGCAAAGCATATATTCTGGCATCGAGTGTATCGTGACTGGAGGCAGCGAAATATCTGATAATACTATTGACATGATTTCCGCCGCTTATGAAAAACGCGGCGTGATTTTATTTATGGATCCAGACTACTCAGGAAGGCAAATAACAAATAAAATAATGGCAAAAATCCCTAAATGCAAAATCGCTTTTATCGCAGCCAAAAACGCCAGAAGCAAAAACCTAAAAAAAGTCGGAATAGAACACGCTTCACCGGAAGAAATTAATAAGAGTCTAGATCGCTTGTTTACTTTCGAAACGAGTAGTTCAGTAAAAATAACGAGAATAGACCTTGCCTCAAGAGATCTGATTGGCGGGAAGTGTGCAGCCAAGAGACGGTTAAGGGTTACGGAGGCGCTAAATCTTCCGCCGTGCAACGGAAAGACTTTCTTGAAACTAGCAAACATGTTTGGCATCACTAAACAAGCAATAGATGAGGTCGTCAAATGAGTAAAAACTGCACTAAATCAGGAACGAGGGATACTTTAAATCAAACAAAATTTCGGATCAAGAAACATCTTGGTCAGAATTTTTTGGTTGATCAGAATATTCTTGACAAAATTATAAATGCATCAAATATCGACAAAACAACTTGTGTAATCGAAGTCGGGCCGGGGTTTGGTGCTTTAACGGATAAGTTATTACAAAAGGCAAAGAAAGTCTTGGCATATGAAATCGACAAGGAACTAATACCCATATTAAAAAGCAAATTCAAGGATACGAACAATCTAACACTTCTGAATCAAGATATATTGAAAACCGATATCGATAAAGATATCGAAAAGTATTTTGAAAATGAAAATGAGATCATCGTCTGTAGCAATCTTCCTTATTACATTACCACTCCGATATTGATGCGTTTTCTCGAAACATCAAAACGCATTTCCAAGCTGATATTGATGATGCAAACAGAAGTTGCAAGAAGAATCACTTCAAAACCTAATACCAAAGATTATAATGCTTTGAGTATTGTAATTGATTATAGATCTGTGGCAACTTATTTGTTTAAAGTTCCCAAAACGGTATTCATACCAACGCCAAAAGTCGATTCGGCCATTGTTCAAATCGAAGTAAGAAAAGAGCCTGTTAATCAACCCGCAAATGAACCATTTTTCTTCAAATTTGTCCACAATTGTTTTGCTCAAAGAAGAAAGACTCTTATTAACAATCTGCTTTCAGCATATCCAGAACACTCCAGAATTGAATTTGAAACCATTTTAGAAAAACATAAGCTAAATTTAGCGATTAGAGCGGAAGCGATCGAGCCAGGGCTGTTCGTGAACCTTAGTAATGATGTTTTCATAATAATGGATGATAAAAAATAACGCCCCCAAAATAGTGTGGGCGTTTTAATTGCCTCGTGATATAATTGGATTGATAATACTAATATACTGGAAAGGAATGATTGATACGAATAAATTACGTGCGGTAGATATGGAAATTGCAAACCTTATCGAAAAAGAAATTTCAAGGCAGGAATCACATCTAGAATTAATAGCTTCCGAAAACTTTGTCTCTGAAGCGGTATTGATTGCGGACGGGAGTGTGTTAACCAACAAATATGCAGAGGGCTATCCGGGAAAAAGATATTATGGTGGTTGTGAATTTGTGGATGGCGTCGAATTTTTGGCGAGAGAAAGAGTGAAGAAGATTTTCAATGTTGCTTATGCAAATGTTCAACCACATTCTGGTTCGACGGCCAATATGGGCGCATACAGGGCAATCCTTGAACCGGGAGACAAAGTAATGGGGATGGCCCTTGATCAAGGCGGACACCTTACCCATGGACACCCATTGAATTTTAGTGGAATTGATTATGAATTCTATCCCTATTTCGTTGATAAAGAAACGGAAAGAATTGATTATGATGATTTGGCAAAAAAGGCTTTGGAAATCAAACCAAAATTGATAGTTGCCGGAGCTAGTGCCTATCCAAGGATCCTTGATTTCAAGAGATTCCGTGAAATTTGCGATTCTGTGGGTGCCATGCTTATGGTGGACATGGCTCACATTGCTGGACTTGTCGCAGCCAAGCTTCATCCGAATCCATGCGAATATGCCGATATCGTTACTTCGACAACGCATAAGACCTTACGCGGCCCAAGAGGAGGAATCATCCTTACAAACAATGAAGAAATCGCAAAAAAAGTCGACAAGGTTATTTTTCCTGGAATCCAGGGCGGGCCATTGATGCATATCATCGCAGCCAAAGCAGTTGCGTTCCAGGAAGCGCTAACTGATGGATTTCAAGCATATCAGGAACAAGTTGTAAAAAATGCAAAAGCGTTTGCGGATAAATTCGTCAACTTAAGATATCATGTGGTATCGGGAGGAACTGATAACCATTTGTTATTACTTGATGTATTGTCAAAAACGGGACTTACAGGAAAAAAAGCCGAGAATTTATTAGACACAGTGAATATTACGTGCAACAAGAATACGATTCCTTATGATACACAGAAACCTTTTATTGCGAGCGGAATTAGGCTTGGCACCCCAGCGATGACGACAAGAGGCTTTATAGAAAGTGATTTTAAGGAAGTTGCAGTACTGATCGACTTAACGCTATCAAATGACAAGGATGAAGCTGTTTTAAGCGAAGTCAGACGCCGCGTTAAAATTTTGACTGACAGCCATCCTTTAAAATATTCTCATGAATAAAATCCTTGTTTGTGTTGAAGACAGCTTGTTATCAATTAGAATCAAGCGGTTTTTGACTGAAAAGAGATTTGTTACGGAAATAACAAAGAATCCAATCAAAACAGAAGAGTTGAATAAGTATGATATCGTGATTATACATTCATCTTATAGAATTGCCAACCTGTTTGGCTTCATAGAGAATCTTGTTTTGAAAAACATCGTTCCGGTGATTTATTTATCAATGAATCCGCATGTCGGATTGATACAAAGACTTAATCAGTATGCAAATTTCACGATTATCGATGAAATAAAAATGGATGCGGAACTACCTCTTGCCGTTGTGCTTCATGGCAAATTTGTGCAAAAAACAAAAATCTTGGAAGCAGAAAACAAAAAATTAAAAATCAAATCTCAAAATGATAAAACGTTTCTTGAATGCAAATATTATTTGATTTCGACCGGACTATCCGAAGATGAAGCTCATCACAAAATAATAAAATTGGCAATGGACAACAAAATAAACAAATATCAGATGGCGGACCGGATTTTAAAAGAAAAACTCTGAGAAGGTTGCGAAACGCAAAAACAGTTGTATAATAGACACTAAATATAATAGACAATGACGTCTAAAAGAGAGGTTATCGGTTTTCTGGGAGTGCCTGGCATCGTCCCAAAGACAGATAAGATGAAATAAAATGACGAAATTTACAAAAGAAGACATCTTAAAAAATGCACGAGAAGAAAACGTTCGTTACATCCGCTTGATGTTCACAGATATCAACGGAACGATCAAAAGTGTCGAAATTCCAGTAGGAAGATTAGAAACTGCGCTTGATGGCAATGTTATGTTTGACGGTTCTTCGATTGAAGGGTTTGTCCGAATCATGGAAGCAGACATGTACTTGCGACCGGATTTCAACACCTGGTTAATCCTTAGCTGGGAAGAGACTGCATACGGAAAAGTTGCACGACTAATCTGCGATGTCTTTACACCAGATGGAAAACCATCAGATGCTGATCCAAGATGGAATCTTAAACGGGTCGCAAAAAAAATGGAAAAACTTGGATTTTCCGCTTTGAATATCGGGTTCGAACCGGAATTCTTCCTATTCAAGTTAGATGAAAAAGGCGAAATCGTTATGGATGTCGCTGACAACGGGAGTTATTTCGATCTTTCTCCGATTGACGGAGCAAGTGACTGCCGTAGAGATATCGTTTTAGAACTTGAAAGGATAGGTTTTACGATGGAGGCAAGCCATCACGAAGTCGCTCCGGGGCAAAATGAAATAAATTTTCAATTTTCTAACATCATTGAAGCTTGTGACAATGTGCAAACTTTCAAACTTGTCGTCAAAAATATAGCTAGAAGACACGGGCTTCATGCAACATTCATGCCTAAACCAATCGCAAAAATTAATGGATCAGGCATGCATACAAACTGTTCCTTAGCAGACATGGAAGGCAACAATACTTTTTATGATTCAAATGATCCAATTGGATTATCTCAAACATGCAGGGAATGGCTCACGGGAATTTTGATTCATTCACGTTATTTTTGCGCAATCACTAATCCAACTGTAAATTCTTACAAAAGGTTAGTTCCCGGATACGAAGCGCCTTGTTATATTTCTTGGTCCGAGCACAATCGATCTGTCATGGTAAGGATTCCTGCCACAAGAGGAAAAACTACAAGAACGGAAATCAGAAGTGTTGACACCTCGGCTAATCCATATTTGGCAATGGCAGTCATTCTTGCTTCAGGGCTAGATGGAATTGAAAAAAAATTGCCTTTGATTGCGCCAATCAACGAAAATCTATTTGAAAAAACTGACGCTGAAAGAAAAGCACTTGGAGTCAACAACCTACCTGATAATCTCAAAGAAGCAATTGATCTTCTTAAAGAAGACGCCATAGTTAAAGAAGCGCTTGGCGAGCATATATTCAATAAATTCATTGAACTAAAAAATCGGGAGTGGGATGATTTTAGATCTTCAGTTACCGAATGGGAAATCAAAAGATATATAAAATTGATATAATAATAAAAGATGTTCTCAAGTTATGAGAACATCTTTTTTATGAAATTATTATTATTTTTTAGACATAGCTTCAAGTTTCAATTTTTGCAGATCAGTAATAGAAAAATCATATTTTTTGTTACAAAACTGGCATACGACTTCAACCATTTCATCTTTATCAATCATCTCTTGAAGCTCGACTTCTCCAAGCGAAATCAAGCCTTTGGCGAAACGCTCCACGGTACAATCGCATACATATTTAACGTCCAAGGATTCTATAATTTCGTAATTGCCTTTAGTAATTTCGCTGATTAAATCTTCCGGTGAGTACCCTTCAAAAAGAAGATCGCTTATCGGTTTCATGATGGAAATATTCTTTTCAATCATATTGATTGTCTCGTTTAATACACCCGGTAATACTTGGAGGATGAAGCCTCCACTTGATAGCACGTTTCCGTCGGGAGAAACCAAAACACCAAGACCGACAGATGAAGGAGTTTGTTCGCTCATCGCAAAGTAATATGCTAAATCATCCCCGATTTCTCCAGTTTGCAGTTTTGCGCTTGAAGTATAAATATCTTTGACTTTCAAATCTTTTGTAACACGAAGAAAGCCATCGCTTCCTACAACTTTACCAACTGCCAACTTGCCTTCATTTGTTGACAGGTGAACGCGAGGATTTGAGACCATTCCTTTCACTTCGCCATTGGCATTAGATAAGGCGATAATCTTGCCAATTGGCCCTTTTCCATCAATTTGAATAACAAGGCTTTGGTCTCCTTTTAGCAATGCGCCCATGATTAAGGCGGCGGTAAGCGTTCTGCCAAATGCCGCAGTGGCCGCCGGCCATGTGTCATGAATTTTTCTGGCATCTTCAACAAGATTCGTTGTGATTGCAGCATACAGTCTTATGGTTTTTGAATAGGCAAATGCCTTTACAAGATAATCCTTCACGCTATCACATCCTCAGAATAATTATAGCACAATCTTCGCACATTTATTTCTTTTTGTCATTGTCGAATAAATAATGTATAATTGATATGCAAGCCATACGGAAGGAGACGTCCAGATGAAATGGAAAATACGGGATTTAGAAATTTGTAATCAAATCGTAGTAGCCCCGATGGCGGGAATAACTAACTTGGCATATCGGTCTATTTTGAAAGAATACGGTGCCGGATTGATTTATACGGAAATGATTTCTGATAAAGGCTTAAGCCATGAAAACCAAAAGACTCTTTCCATGTTGGAAGTATATGCTGAAGAAAGACCTATCGCCATGCAGCTGTTTGGAAGCGAACCGGAATCTATGTCTGAAGCTGCAATAAGAATCGACACCGAAACTTCCGCGGACATTATCGATATCAATATGGGTTGTCCTGTAAACAAAGTAGTCAAGGGGAATTCAGGTTCGAAATTGATGCTCTTTCCTGAAAAAGTATATGCGATTGTTTCCGAAGTTGTCAAGTCAGTTAACAAACCGGTAACAGTAAAAATCCGAAGTGGTTGGGATCAATCCCACATAAATGCAGTGGAAATCGCAAAGATAATAGAACAAGCGGGAGCCAGCGCAATTGCGGTTCATGGCAGAACCAAATCGCAGATGTATTCTGGAAAATCCGATTGGGATATTATCAAGCTAGTAAAGGAAAATGTAAAAATTCCTGTAATCGGAAACGGAGACATTCACACACCCGAAGACGCTTTGGAAATGTTAAAACAAACAAATTGCGATGCGGTGATGATCGGCAGAGGCCTACTTGGAAATCCTTGGCTGATAAAACAAACGTTAGATCTAATAGAAACCGGTTCGTATCAAGAACACGTGACTTTGATAGAAAGAAAAACCATCATTTTCCGTCATTTAGAATTATTGAAAAAACTGAAAGGCGAACATTTGGCTATCTTGGAAATGCGCAGTCATGGAGCTTGGTACATAAAAGGGTTGAAAAATTCCGCAAATGTCAAAGCTAAAATATCCTCTGCAAAAACAGAGGCAGAATTCATCAGTATCATAGAAGATTATTTTGAGTATTTAAATGAATTATAAAACAAAGCTCACTAAAAAGTGAGCTTTTTCCAACAAATAGAGGCTTGAGCGTGTTTATTCTTCTGACATTATTGAATGTATTCTGAATATTTTTGATACATTGAATCTGTTAATTCCACCAGCAGCGAAATGCCTTCGTTTATATACTCTGTACTTTTGATGCTGGCATTTTCTTGAAGGTAGTTGTATATTTGCCCTTTATCAAATGGCAACAGCATTTTTACAACATGCATATTTTTATATAGGACATGATCGATTTTTTCCAACAGCAGATTGATATTGTAATTGTTCAAAGCGGACACGTATACCGGATTGGTATAACCGTCAACAGGAAGGTCTTTCAATAGATCGATTTTATTGAAAACATGGATAATTGGAATATCTCCGACACCGATTTCTTTCAAGACGGCTTCTGCGACAGAAATCTGTTTAGGGAAATGGATGTTAGCAGAATCGATTACATGCAAAATCAGATCAGCTTCATTAATCTCTTCCAAGGTCGATTTGAATGCATCAATCAAATGATGTGGTAATTTTGAAATGAAACCGACAGTATCAGTCACTAGAAAATCATGGTTGTTATCTAATTTTACTTCCCGGGTTTGGGTCTCCAAAGTCGCAAATAACATGTCTTTTTCAAAAACATACTTGTCGTTTTTTTTGGCCGAATAAGACAAAATTGCATTCATCAATGTCGATTTCCCTGAATTTGTGTAACCAGCAATTGCAACTGTTTTGAGGTTGTTCTGAATGCGTTTTTTTCTTTGAGTTCGCCTAGTCTCGACAACTTCTTTCAATTCGCGTTTCAACTTGGTGATGCGAGCGCGGAGAATGCGTCTGTCAAGTTCAAGCTGCTGTTCCCCGGGGCCTTTCGAACCTGTTCCGCTTTTTTGCCTGGAAAGAGATTTGTACATACCTATGACGCGAGGAAGAAAGTACATTGATTGTGCTAACTCGACCTGCAACATTGCTTCTCTAGTTTTTGCTCGTTTGGCAAATATGTCGAGAATGAGAATCGTCCGGTCGATGATTTTGATTTCTAATTCCTTTTCTAAATTCCTGATATGTGATGGGCTGAGCTCATCATCGAATATTATTAGATTGGCATCAAGGGTCACAATGTCTTGTTTCAAGCCTTCGACTTTTCCTTTTCCAATATAAAAATTGGGTGTTGGAGACTCAGCTTTTTGGGTCACAACACCAACCACTTCAACATCACACGCTTCTGCCAAGCCTTTCAACTCTTCCATTGATGTTTGAAAGTCTTCATCGCTTCCCAAGTCTAAACCAACTAAAATAGCTTTTTCCATAATATCACCCATCAAACATTATATATTAAATCAATGAAAATTCATAGATATTGAGTCTGATATTTATATATAAAAATAAAAAAATATGTTATAATAAATCGATTATTCGGGATTGGCGAGGTAGTATATGAAGCAGGCTAAAATGAGTTTACACGACTTATGGGCGGGTAAAATAAAACAAGCAAAAGAAAAATGGGATACATTTTCCAATTGGTTCAAAAACAAAATTGAGGAAGTATTCCAGTCCAAGAAAAAAACATTTTTATTTCTGGCGTTGATCGTATTTACTGTTTTGTTTGGCATACAAATTGCAATTATTCTCATCAATAACAGTTTTTATTCCAATTTTTCTGATGATATTTTACAGTACTATACTATTATCGTCGATTTTATCAGCCAAATCAAATCAGGATCAATGTCTTTCTTTAATCTGAACAATTATTTGGGAGCCTCTTTCTTTTCCGATGTATATTACGTTCCGATTGACATCTTTACTTTTATCACATTCGTTTTCAGTTATCTGATGCCTACCCAACTAGCTTATTCTGTTACCGAGTTCGTCAAGATCCTTGCGGGAGTCATGGTTCTGGCATACTATCTTTCGGCTCAAGGAATGAAGAACAGAACTATTTTTTGGATGGGGATTGTTTATTTTGTTAGTGGCGGCACAGTAAGTTTTATGGCCTTCCCGGCATTCTTGTCACTGGTATTTTATTTGCCTTTGGGACTCTTGGTAATTCATTGGTTTTTCAAAGGAAAGAAGTGGATTGTTCCTCTTTTTGCTTTGGCACTTGTATTTTATAATTTCTATTTAGCGTATACCGCATTAATATTTGTCGGCATCATGTTTATTATCGAATACATCAAACGGCCAGGATTCAAGTTCTTTCCGTTCCTCAAAGATGGAATCGTTTTTTTGTTCCTTTTGCTTTTGGGAGTAGGAATGAGTTTGGTGATTCTGTATCCTTCAATTTTATTTATCCTTGAAGATACATATCGAGAGACCGGAAGATTTTCTGCATGGGTCATAAATATCGGAAACTATCAGTTGAAATTATTTAAACCGGAAATCTATATCAGATTTCTGGCAAAAATATTTTCTGAACAGAGACCGATCGGGTTCTATGGATTTGCGCAGGATTATACTAAAGAACACGTTTCACTTTTCATAACCATGACTGGACTTGTTTCCATGAGTTATGTTCTGTTCATGAAAGATAAAATCAGCAGAATATATAAGATTGTCATGATTATTGGCGTGATCTTGATGTTTTTTCCGATTTTTTCCTACGTATTTTCTGGAACGACCGATCAACCCTATACAAGATGGATTAACACATATCCTTTAGTAATGATTCTGATTCTTGCGCACGTATTCGAATATCATGGATTTGAAAATTTCAAAATGAAATATTTGACAATTCCGATATCGGTCTTTATTGCGCTTGACGGGTATTTAATCTATTATTATTTTCACCGGTTGAAAGAGCTGGGTGATTTCCAATACGAAGACGCTCTCACCGCAGATGCGATTCTGATGGGAGTCAGCGCGGTAGTTTTGGTGTTGCTCTTGATATTTGGCTGGATGAAGAAGCCGCAAATGTTTAAAAAGATTTTACTTATCGAAGCAGTCATCGGGTTGGTCTACATGTATTCGGGGGCTTTCTATATTAGAAACAAAAATACTACATTTGCAGAAATGTATGCTATCAATGATTTATTGAATGAAGTTTTGGACGACAAGGATGATTTTTACCGAGTATATGTTGATATGGACCGTTTCAACGTGGAAAGAACAAATTTTAATCGCATGACTACGTTTGCGACTAACACAAGAATTTTCCACTCTTGGACAGATTCGGAAACCGATTTGCTCGCAAGGTTATTATTTGGTTCAACCGAGCATCAGACAAAAGAAGTTCTTGATGTCCAGGCGATATATCTAAACGAATTCCTAGGTTATAAATATGTGCTTGCAAGTAGCGAATACAATTATTATTTAGATAATGACTTTTATCGATTGGTCTATGCGGATGACAAGTATCAATTACTTGAAATTGTAAACGCAAAATCAATTCAAGTATATGAATCATATGCTGAAAATGTCGACTTTACAAATTACCGTCTCAGAAATAACAAATTGGAAACACAAAAAATATTGGTTTTATCCGCTTTGATCGATGCGGAAAGATATGCAGATTATACGTTTAATCTTGAAAGTGTAACTTTAAGCAGTTCTTCAAGTCTTGGCACAATATCCGCAGACAGGAGTATAAGTCTGCATGAAACGGTAGTAATCGGTGGAGTTACAGACCTGACAGAAAGAAATTTCTTCCGATTTAGCAATGAGGATTTGAAAATTGGTTTTGATGTCGGAGCGATCTATATCGATGCTGTGACCAATTCCAGCAATTATAAAGAAATCTTCATGGAATATGCAGATGGAAGTAAAAAAGCTTGTGAAGTGGCGACCGGCCAGTCTCATGATGTCAAATGCGAGTTTTGGTCAGAGCCCACAGCGATATATTTTGAATCGGAAAATCTATCCGCTAATTACCATTTTGATTTCCGGTTGGAGATGGCAAGGAATCAAGCGGCTTATCTGGTTTACGATTTATCCGACATCACGTATACCGGGGACAAGGGCGTACTGTACTTCGAATTGACCCAAAAGTTTGAAAGAGTGTTTTTTGTCGATGAAGACGGAAATGAATATGAAGGGTTCAAAAACTATTATTATTTCAACTCTTCGCCAATCAGGATGTATGTTTTTAAAACGTATGACATGTATACAAATGTCTCGAATTTGTTTACGTTTAATCTTCGTTACGCTTACGATGATCTAAGCGCATACTACAACGCCACAGGAACGTCTCTATATGATCAGGAATTGATAACAATCAAACACGGAAGAATAAACCTGCAATATCACAGGACAAGCGAGAGCATCTACGATCAATTGGTGGTAATCCCGGTTGCATATTCCGAAGAGTGGACATTTATTTCTGACCAAAAATACGAAACAATAAGCGTTAGCGGCGGATTTCTTGGTATAATTATCCCAAACGGAATTACCGATATAGATATTGAACTAAAATTTGTACCCAAAGGACTTCTCTACGGGTCTTTGGCGAGCCTGGGCGCAAGTTTGGTATTTTTGGGAATATTTGTCCCGGGATGGATAATCAAATATAAACGGAAAAAAACACAGAGCCAAGTCGAGGAGATGAATCAGGAATGAAACGGATAACAATAATTGTTCCATCGTACAATGAAGAAAATAGCGTAAAACCTTTTTATGACGAAGTTAAACAATATTTAAAAAATCAGAATTATGATTTTGAATTGCTTTATATCAATGACGGATCGAAAGACAAAACATTAGCTGAAATTAAAAAATTATCAAAAACCGACAAACGGATAAGATTCATCAGTTTTTCCCGTAATTTTGGGAAGGAATCCGCCATGCATGCCGGGCTCGAGCACTCCCGTCAGAGCGATGCCGTGATCATCATCGACTGCGACTTGCAGCAACCGCCTTCGTTGATTCCAGAAATGCTCAAATATTACGAAGAAGGATACAAAATTGTTTATACCAAAGGAAAAACAAGGAAAGGCGAACCGAAATTCAGGACCTTTTTCGCCAATCGTTTTTACAAACTTTATAACAGATACACAGATATGCCTCTTGATAACGGAGCCAAGGATTTCCAATTGTTAGATAAACAAGTCGTCGACGCCTTTTTACAAATCAAGGACAATTATAGATTTGTAAAAGGCATATTTTCCTGGGTGGGATATTCAAGAAAGTGTATTGAATACGATTTTATTCCCAGAAAATACGGGAAAAGCAGTTGGAGTTTCAAATCGCTGTTTAAATATGCTTTTAACGGAATAAACCAATTTTCAACACTAATGATGTTGTTGCCAACCTTGGCTATAATTACTGCATTTGTTGTTTTGGCTGCGGACGCGCTGCTGTTTGGCTTTGGAGTATTTGTATTATCCGAATTTTTGATTGGAATCTTCATTGCGATTTCTTTGTTTGTAACGGCTCTATTAGCATTTGGTACTTTCTATTTATTATATCAAGCAAGACGTCAAGTTTTGAACCGACCTATTTATCTTGTCGAGGAACTGTTGGAGGAAGAACATCTTGAATAAATTGCTACAGTTTGTCAAACGAAATTTTATTACAAAGAAATTTCTATCTTTCGGAATTGTCGGTGTGGCCAACACCTTGATCCATATGGGTGTTTACTGGATGTTCTACAACTTGGTGTTCATCACCTCGCTTTCTTCAGGTTTGTCCGCTTTTCTCTCAAATACTATCGCTTTTATTTCCGCATCGACATTTTCCTATTTTGCGAATGCGATTTTTACTTTCAAACCCAAAAACAAATCGACACTACAGTTTTCAGCGGTCATATTGGTGTTTTTGGTAAGGCTTTTGGTCAGCAACGGGCTGACAACGGCTTTTGATTATATTATCCAGAACTGGATCGGAATCGATTACACGATTCATTCCTGGACGAGTGTGATAGCACCGTTTACTGCTTCTGTATTGTTGATTCCGATAGCGTATTTTGCGCTCGACTACGTATTTAAAAAGACAGACATAAAAAAACAAACAAATACTTCATCTTAATCTTTAAAAAATATCATTTTTACGGTAAAATAGAATTGAGGACATACAAGAGGAGGAACGTTTGTGGAGTATTTTGTTTTAGGAATTGTTTCCACATATCTTTACGCAGTTTATTTGTTGGCATTAAGAGCAAAAGTGTCTCACAAGGAGATTCGCCCCGCGAAAATCTTTTTGCTTGCAATGTTGGTTATTGATGTTATTCTGTTTTTTACCAATCTTGGAGCAGGAGTAGAACTCGCCACACAAATTATAGTACTAATTCCAATCCCATATATGCTATTCATGATCTATGTTAATGAAATCAGAGCTGTATTGAAAAAAATGGGATTGATTAAAAAACGTGGACGCAGAAATTCAATGACAAATAACGAACTCGCAGACAAACTCTTGGATACGGTTGACTTTCTTTCCAACCGGAAAATCGGAGCCTTGATCACAATTGAAAGAAACATCAATCTTTCAGCATTCATCAGCAAGGCGATGATGATTAATGCGCCTGTATCAAGCGAACTCCTAGCTTCGATTTTCATTCCGACGACGCCGCTTCATGATGGCGCGGTGATCATAAGAAATAACTCGATTCTTTGCGCAAAAGCGTATTACCCTTCCACGGAAAGAACCGATCTTCCGCTTCACTTTGGGACAAGGCACAGAGCGGCGATTGGCATCAGTGAGCAAAGCGACTCCTTGACCATTGTTGTTTCAGAAGAGACCGGATATGTAAGTGTAGCAATCAACAGACAACTGGATTACAATGTCAGCAAAGAAACCTTGAATCTATATTTTGAAAAGTATCTGAAAATCAAATAAAGTGCTTCGGCACTTTTTCTTTTTTCTCTCATAGAAATTTAATGTTCTATATGATATAATTTGAGAAGATGGAAAAGTGTCGGGAGGTGTTTTGTTTGGAACAATACGACGTATTAATTTCGGGATCTGACATCCCCTCTTTGGTAAGCGCGCTTTTCTTGGCAAGAAAAATGCGGAATGTTTCCATTCTGCATGACGACAAGACTGATGATAACTATGCCGGTACAGTCGACATAACCGATCCAGAAAACAATAAATTTCGATTTTCCTATGATCCAGATGCTTTTCTTTGTGGCCTTGACAACATCGGACTGATTCATAAATATTTAATAAACATTGGCATTGATCAAAACATTAACGGAATCAAAGACGGATACGACATGGTTTCAGTGAACGAAGGCGAGTTTAGGAGAAGAGACAACGCCTTTGACAGATTTCGGGTCTATTTGGTGCGTTATTATCCCAAACAAAGAGACGCAATCCATCGTTTTTTCAAAGATTTGGAAAGACATTATCAAAATTATGTAAGCCAACAGGAAAACATGCTTTTGAACACTAATTACACCTTGACATCACTTATGATCGAATGGGGAGATTACAGTTTGGAAGCATTGCTAATGAAATACTTTTCTGACCCAGAAATCGTTAACGAATTTACGATGAACCAGCAGTTGAACGGGCTTGATGCGCAAAATATCAACAGTTATCATTTTTTCTCTCAGTATTTTTTGGGCCTAAAGGAAGGTTTTTACTACTTAAACTTATCAGTTTCAGACATTAAAAAGTTGTTATTGGAAAAACTGAGGATTATCAATCCGAAAATCACACAGAAAAGAAGGATCAAGGAATATGTATATGACGAAGCGGGGAAAATAACCCACGTTATCGACTCTGCCAACAAAAAAATATACGCCAAGCACTTTATCTCCAGTTCCAATCCTTTGGAATTCTATAAAAACTATTTTCCTAGCTACGAAGAAGAAATCGAATTGGTCGGAAAATATTATCCAAATCTTGACAGTCAGAAAAGAATCAAAACATTGTACTTGGCCCTGAATCAAAAACCACAACAAATCGGCATTACTGAGCTAAATTATTTTTTTGCAAATGTAGGAACTTCCAAACAAAAAATCGTCAGATTGTTCAACTACAGCCTGTTTGACCGCGATGCATCTTCAAACAAAACCGGAGCGATATGCGTTGACTTCATCTATGACGAAACAGAACAAGTCAAAGAAGAAGAACTGCTTTTTGAACTATACAAGTACTTCCCCAAACTAAAGAAAACAGTTGTTGGAATCAGAGAAGGAAAGCCTAGACAACACCTCTCAATGATAAGTTTGGATGAAGTCAGAAAAGGGTTATCCATCAATGAACAAATTGAAATAGAAGCCTCGGAACATCTAATGTTTTTCGATAATCTTCATGTGACCGGCAAGTGGGTTCGTCCCGAAGCGGGGCTCTTTGGGTGCTTCCATACAGGGATTGTACTGGGGGACAAAGTTGAGGAAAGTCTATACTATGGCGAAAATGATGATTCTTTCTATTATTTGACAAATGATGAAATCATGATGATGATTCGGCATAACTATGGCAAGAAAACGCTCGGAAAAATCGAAACGCATATAAACTTCAACATCGGAAAAAGCAGCTATTTTATCAGAACAAAGGATAAAAATATCACAATCCATCGTGGCGAATACGCGCATCCTGATCTTTCGATTTATACAACCAACGACAAATTGTCTAATTTGTTGTTGAAGAAAACCTCGTTTGACGATGTATTGAAGGCGAATGGACTGAAATACACCGGAAGCACAGATTTGCTTTACATTGTGGTTTCTGCGTTTGATCTTGATGATTTCAAAGAGCAGGACACAAGATTCCAGCCTAAACTTTCCATCAATAACCTTGGAGTGAAATTCTTGTTTGTGTATCTCGGTGTATTTTCGCTTGTTGCATTCTTGCACAATTTCATCAATCTCATCTGGTTGGTACCTTTCGCGCTCGGAATATCACTCGTGATGAGCTTCCTGAAAATGAGGATTTTTAGAAAATTATCCTGGTTTGAATATGCATGGAATGGAATTTATTTTGTGTTATTGTTCCTGGCGATCTTTTGGCAAAATTTCAATACTTGGAAAAGCGATGATTTGCTATTAGGCTTGATGGGCGGAATGTTTTTCGTAACTTGGCTAATCAATAAACCGATCATGTATGATTTCCATAAATATGATTATCGGATTGACTACGCGAATACCGCTCTGTTCAAAGTGATGAACAACGGATTGACATTTGTTTGGTCGCTGATTTTTCTTGGAATTCTTGCAGGCACATACATTACTGGTGAGCGTTATGTTTCCGTGCTCTACAATCTGGTATTTTTAGGTATTTTTCTAACGTATTATTATCCGATAATGTACGTCAGAGCCAACATCAAGAAATAATCTTTACGAAAGAAGGAACTGATCGTGGACTATTTGTTTATATATATATCTCTGGCAATCATGATCCTGTTGCTAGTGTTCAGCTTTGTGATTTATCATAAATTCCGGATCTGGAAATTGATTTTGCTCGTTTTGATGGCAGCCATCTTTGGAATAATTAAACTATTTCCGCAATGGATATCATTTATGGCTTTGACTGATGCAAAATTCTATTACGAATACATACTTTTGGCCTCGGTAGTTGTTCTGGCAATCACATTCAAAAGAAAAATCAGAATTACTGAGAATTTAACCGACTATGATTTCTTCGAACTGGAAAAAGAGTTGGAAGAAACCAAGACAAACTCCGATTTATTGCGTCTAAGATACATTGCGACTATCGGTCTGATATCCGAAGGCTTGATATTTTACAACGAAGATGCAAATGGTCTTTTTGTGACCGATCAGTTTCTGGAAATCATGAAAGCGAAGAAAAACGATCTGTCCATGGAAGAATACGTCGAGATAGTTCACGAGGACGACCAGACTTCATATTTGGCCAACATTAAAAAAGCAAGCAAGAAAAATCCTAACTTCGATATGAAGTACCGAATCAAAAGAGAAGGATCATACATCTGGATCGAAGAAAAAGGACGAGTTGTGGAATTTGAGAAGAAATCATACATCATCTCCTCAATAAAGCCTATCGATTTCAAATTATTTCCTGAAACTATGATTCACGAAATCGATTCACTTCCTACAGAACAACAACTGGTCCAGTTCTTGATGCAATCAATGAAAGAAACCGAACCTTTCTATTTGATTATGATTCAGCTAACGAATATTCCTGACATCAACAGCCGCTTTGGCAGAGACGTTGGAAATTTGATGATTGCAGAATACATCAAAAAAGTACGTTACAATTTTGCCAAGGACGTCAACAGCGTGTTCCGAATCACCGGAATTCAATTTGCCTTGATACTCAAAGATCAGAAGAAATACGACGTTTTGTATCGCGCTTTGCAAAGCGGAGGCGACTTGGTCAATTTGATGCTTAATATCGGGGGAATCCAGCAAGTAGTCTATCCGAATCTGGGCATTGTCAAGCGCGAGCCTTGGGACACATATACGCTTAACGAGTTGATTTCTGTCAGCAACAAAGCTTTGAATGAAGCGATCCACAACCAAAAGAAAAATTATTCAGTTTTTGGAGAATGATGGAAGATAAACAATAAATAGGGATTTGCTTTCAAGAACAAATCACGGAAGCGTTTATTCCGTCTCGTCACAATATTTTACTTGATGTCATCCGCACAGACAAGGAGGAAATATGTATTCAGCATTAATAATGGCTGCTGGTCGAGGACTTCGCAGCGGACTTGCTTTTAACAAAAATTTATTTCCGATCAAAGGGAAGCCGATGATTTTATACAGTGTGGATAAATTTCTTGCGGATTTGGATTGCCAAGAAGTAATTGTTGTGACGGCAAAACAAGACATTGAGACCTTCAAGTTGGTTTTACCTGCCAAGACGATCATTGTTAGTGGCGGAAAAACAAGACAAGAAAGCGTCTTGGCCGGTCTGAAAATTGTGAAATCCGAGAATGTTTTCATCCATGATGGCGCGAGACCAAACTTGAAAAAAGAGGCAATCGAAAAACTGAAACAAGCGCTTTTGCTTCACGAAGCCGTAAGTTTGGCAGCGCCAGTCAAAGATACTTTAAAAATATGCACCAACCATGAAATTACAAAAGATATTGACAGAGAGAATGCGTATAGTCTGCAAACTCCACAGGTATTTCCGACCAAATCGATTCTTGAAGCACACGTACATGCCAAAAACAATAAACATCAGTATTCGGATGACACATCGATCTATCTTCACGAGTTGGGGAAAAAAGTATTTATCGTTGATGGATTTGATGACAACATAAAAGTGACAACTTTCACAGATATTAAAATTTTGGAGGCGTTGATATGATACGAATAGGTTTTTCAAAAGATATTCATCCATTGATTGAAGGTATACCCTTTATTTTGGGCGGAGTGAAACTTGATCATCACAAAGGTGCCGTAGGCCATTCGGACGCGGACTGTTTGATGCATGCAATCGCGGAATCGATTCTAGGAGCGCTGGCCCTTGGCGATTTGGGAAAATTTTTCCCCGATGATAATCCAACGTACAAAGACTATGATTCGGGTTTGATTCTCAAGGAAGTATATGATTTTGTCAAGAACAAGGGCTATCAGGTAATCAATCTTGATTGCATGGTTTCGCTTGAAAAGCCAAAATTAAGACCACTTATTGATGAAATGAGAGAAAACATTGCAAAACTTATGGATATTGATGTCGAAAGAGTCTCGATCAAAGCCACAACTTTTGAAGGCATCGGCATTGTCGGTGAAGAAAAAGCGATTATCTGTGAAGCCATAGTGCTTATGGAAAACGACCTCTTATTGATGTTGTAAAAGGCTAACAAGCCTTTTTTTCTTCTATAAGTGTTTTTGCTTTTCATTTTTTATGAATATGATACAATATATATACTGGGAGTTGAAAAAAATGATAGAAACGATACATGGCAATTTTGAATTAATAAAAAATCATCGTGATGCGTTCGTTCTCGATGATTTCAACAAGCGCTATACCGATGTGTTTGATATTTATCCATATCTTGTTGGCGATTATTCAGCGGGACTCTTAAGACTGAAAGGATTCACCAAAGATGGTAAAACCAATGGATTCAAAACGATACCCGATTATTTGGTGGAATCTTGTCCGATGAACTGTGCCTACTATATTATGAAAAATCCCAATTACAATCCCAACAAAAACAGGGAAGAATAAAAGAAGATGATATTATGACATATGAAGAAATTTTAATTGAAATCAAAGAAGTAATCGATGTGATTCGCCCGTATATAAAAAGAGATGGCGGAGATATTGAATTTATCAAGCTTGAAGACGGTATCGTCTATGTGAGAATGTCTGGAGCTTGTGTCGGATGCGGAGGATTTGAAAGTACGCTTCGCGAACTTGTCGAAGACACTTTGCTAGAACGCGTTCCTGGGGTAATTGGCGTTGAACATCTTTGGTAGGAGGGCAAAATGAAAGCACAAGCTATGAATGAATTTTGTATCGATTTATTGAAACAAAGAGGCGTCAAGTTAAGCGATATCACAGAAATTGTTTACGATTTGCAGGAAAAGTATGTGAAAGATCTCACCTTGGAAATGTGCCAAGCAGCAGTCTTGAGGGTTCTTGCCAAACGGGAGGTTCAATACGCGATTTTAACCGGAGTTGAACTTGACACACTGGCTGAAAGAGAACAACTATCAGAGCCTTTGCAATCGTTGATCAATTCCGATGATCCGCTGTACGGAATTGATGAGATCCTTGTCCTTTCCATATGCAATCTTTATGGATCGATCGGACTTACAAATTTCGGTTATGTTGACAAAGTAAAACCGGGAATCATCGGGAAACTCGACAGAGAAGGAAAGCTTTCTGGAAAGTGTCATACATTTTTGGATGATATCATCGGCGCGATCGCCGCAGCGGCCGCAAGTTCGGTTGCCCATAATTACGCAGAATAAGATTTTTCTTGGTGTGATGAAAAAAATTCACGCCTTTTTTTTGCAAAAAAAAACCTTTTATGGTATACTTACCTCAGTAATCTTTGAGGGGTGTTATTATGAAGATTGGAGACATCGTCAAAGGTCGGATTACTGGAATCAAACCATATGGTGCCTTCGTCAAAATTGACGATGAGGTTGATGGCTTAATTCATATTTCTGAAGTGAGCGATGGTTTTGTAAAAAGTATTGAAGACTTTGTAAGTGTCGGCGACACAGTGGATTTGAAGGTCATCAAAATCAGCGATGACAATAAAGTGAGTTTGAGCTATAAAAGCGCAAACAAAATAAAATCAAAAAAATATATTGAAATAGAACTCACAGTCGGATTCAAACCATTTGAGACCATGTTACCAAAATGGGCAGAAAAATACCAAAAAGGCGGCAAATAATATTAGCTGCTTTTTTTATTAGTTCAAGCGTATCATCTTTTTATGAAATGAAAGACATGGTATAATAAATATAGAAAAAGGGGGAAGCCCACATGGAAAAGAATATTCATCTTGATGTATCCCGCGCCTTTGAATACATTGACAAGGAAGAATTGAAAAACATACAAAAGGAAATCAAAACCGCCCATAGTCTGCTGTACTCAAAAACAGGACCAGGTCATGAATTTCTTGGTTGGCTCGATCTGCCCAGGGATTATGATAAGGAAGAATTTGGAAGAATCCAGGCGGCCGCCAAACAAATCAGAAAACAAGCCAAAGTATTGATTGTAATCGGAATCGGAGGATCATACCTTGGGGCCAAGGCAGTTGTCGATGCGCTCTCGCCATACTTCGAAAAGAAAAAGAATCTGGAAATAATCTATGCGGGACAAAATATGTCTTCAACATATTTAGCTGATTTGATTGATTATGTCAAAGACAAAGAATTCGCTATCAATGTAATCTCCAAATCAGGCACTACTATGGAACCGGCAATCGCTTTCAGATTTCTGAAAAAGGTTTTAGAAACTAAATATGGAGCGGATGAAGCCAAAAATAGAATCTATGTCACAACCGACAAGGCCAAAGGTGCGTTACGGACTTTGGCAAACAACAAAGGCTATGAGACATTTGCAGTTCCCGATGATATCGGCGGAAGATACAGTGTTTTGACCGCTGTCGGATTGTTGCCGATTGTAGCTGCGGGAATAAATATCAAACAATTACTTCACGGCGCAGACTTTGCCAGAAAGCAGTACAAGAAAACTAATCTACAGGAAAACGACGCCCTTCAGTATGCAGCATACAGAAATCTGCTGTATCGAAAAGGATACAATATCGAAATGCTTGTCAACTATGAGCAAAAACTCAGTACGTTTTCCGAATGGTGGAAACAACTATTTGGAGAATCGGAAGGAAAAGATGAAAAAGGATTATTCGTGGCCAGCGCATCTTTTTCGACAGATTTGCACTCTTTAGGTCAGTTCATCCAAGAGGGAAAGAAAATCTTATTTGAGACCGTGATTCAAATCGACGCACCTGAAAGAGAATTAATTATCGAATCAGACAAGAATAACCTTGATGGATTGAATTACATATCAGGAAAAACAATCGGAGAAGTTAATAAACAAGCTTATTTTGGCACGCTTTACGCTCATGAAGAAGGAAAAGTACCCAATATTGTTATCAACATTCCAGAACTAAATGCGTTCAATTTGGGCAGCCTGATCTATTTCTTTGAATTGTCTTGCGGCATCAGCGGCTATGTTTTAGGGGTCAACCCCTTCGATCAACCAGGCGTCGAGGCATACAAAAAGAACATGTTTGCCTTACTGGGGAAACAAGGATATGAGAAACTGAAAGCTAATTTGCTTATAAAACAAAAAAACGGATAAAATTATCCGTTTTCAGAGTGTAGACAAAGTACCTTTTCGGAGGTACTTTTTATTAGTTATCCAGAT
>CAZLAQ010000005.1:0-108702 GCA_964557695.1 uncultured Candidatus Izemoplasmatales bacterium
GCTTTTCTAATAAAGTTTACTTTCATTTTGCTATCTCCCATGCTGTATAAACTGAACGGTATGAACAATCCCAAGTATCAAGAATCACTCCATCAATGCAAGCTGTAATGTGTCCTGCCATTTTTAAGATGTATGTACCTTTAGGATGTAACTCGGTAAAATCACTACCTTTGATTCTAGGTTCACCTTTTACTGCTTTGAATATCAGTCTTGGATAACCTTTCAGATAATCATATAAGAACTTCGTATCTTTGTAACTTGAATACCCTAACTCTCGTTTTGCTTGATTTAGTTCTCTTCTGCATTCAAGATAGTCTTTCTTTGTAGCTGTTACGATTGCTCTAACAACACAATCTCCTGTTTTGATGCCTTTTGGATGTGCATTAAATTCTTTATACATCATTAAGCCCATCCTTTATTAAGCCATTTAACAAGTTCTCTAGATGAGTTTGTTTTAAATGCAGGTTTATCAAATCCATCAAGTCTTTCATAAACTGTGTATTTTGAATCGTTCCATGCACAATCAATTTGAATAACAAGCAGGTTGTTATTGGTTTCCATGTCTGCAATTCTAAAATCATCATAGAGTGGACCGTTCAGTGGACAGTTATTCTTGAACCAAACATAACTTGTCTCAAGGTCAACCTTGCCACCCGCTTTGATTTGCTTGATGATGTTTCCCATCTTTTTTGTTTTGTTCCCTAAGCTTGTGTCTCTGCAAAACCAATCGAACCATCCTGCATTGATTTGAGTTGTTCTATCTGGGCTATCAAACTCACAAGCCTTGAATCTTTCAATCCATTCAGATAATTTAATCTGCTCTTCCATAATCGTAGTCTCCTTATAATTTTTTGGTTACTACATATATCACTCTAAAGGGACTAAATAGCAAGTTCTTTTTTTACTATAGTGACTTATTTTCAAAGTAATCAAAATCGCTTAGTGGAGACTTTTTCCCGTTTCTGATTAAATAGCATGCTTCATTTGACGCTTTATGTTTGATATAGCGTTTCACAATAACATCGATAAACTTTTCATCAAGTTCCATCAGAAATGATTTACGATCCAATTGATCGGCAGCAATCATGGTTGAACCTGAACCGCCAAATAAATCTAAGATAGATTCATGACGTCTTGATGAATTGCTGATAGCTTTTCCAACCAACTCCAAAGGTTTCATGGTCGGATGCTCTTCACTCTTTCTTGGTTTGTTATATTCCCAGATGGTATCTTGCGTACGGTCGTCAACAAAGTAATGAGCTGCACCTTCTTTCCATCCATATAAAATGGGTTCATGTCTCCAGTGATAGTCTTGTCTTCCAAGTACTAAAGCATTCTTAACCCAGACTAGACATTCGGCCAGTTTATATCCTGCGTTCTTATATGCATTTCTAAAGTTGAGTCCTTCAGTATCAGCATGGCAAACATAAATTGCTCCACCTGGTTTTGTATGTTTGAACATATTTTGAAATGCACTATATAAAAAGAGATAGAAGGTATTATCTTCCATCTTATCGTTTTTGATTTTTCCTGCAGTACCTTCATAGTCAACATTGTAAGGCGGATCAGTAAACAACATATCTACGAGATGACCATCAAGTAATATTTCTACTTGTTTTTCATCGGTTGAATCACCACACATGAGTCGGTGTGGTCCTAGTTCATAAATGTCACCAGGTTGTGAAAAAGGTTCTTCTGGCATCTCATCATCGATATCAAAATCATCATCAGATGCATTATCAGGAAGTAAGTCTTCCATTTCCTCAAATCCAAACTGAAGCATGTCCATGTCAATATCAGCTAACTCTGCTTCAAGTCTTGATAAATCCCAGGTCGCAAGTTCTGCTGTTTTATTATCCGCTAAGCGAAATGCTTTGATTTGCGCGTCATTTAAATCATCTGCGATAATACACGGCACTTTTACTAACCCAAGCGACACAGAGGCTTTTAAGCGTGTGTGTCCGGCTATAATGACATTATCACTTGTAATGACGATTGGAACTTTAAAACCAAATTCCTTAATCGAGTTAGCAACTGCTTTTATTGCTTCTTCATTGTTTCTTGGATTGTTTTCGTACTCTTGGAGTAATGATACTTGCTTCATCACGATATTCATTGATCCAAACCTCCTCGCCATTTTCTATGCGCTTAGCCATAAGCTCAATTTCTGCTTTCTTTTCGTTATACTCAATTCCAAATTTTGTAATGAGTAAGTATTTAATTGCTGTGATATCTGGAAGCGACTGTTTCTTGTATTTCGTAATACGTTTTTTAGTTCCTGTCTTCGTTTCTTCAATCACAGTCTGTGTTTCTTCATATTCAAACCCAATTGCACGCTTATAAATAGCGTCAACTAGTTTTTGTTTTAATTCCTCATCACCAAATTGAAAAGCATCATCTAATCTTTGATGCACTTTTCTCAATTTGATAATCGTTTTTTCAGTAACACCTAAATATTCAGCAACTTGCCTTTGAGTAGCTCTTTTTGACGTCATTTCTGAAATTGCTTTTAATTTCGTCTCTAGATGTCCAGATTCTTTCCAGCGCTCATATGTATCAAGCATTTTTCCTTTCACTTCAAATCACTCCAACTGTTTATAAACTAAAATAATCCACAGTTGAAATACTACAAGTATCTCTGCAAAAACAAAAAAGAACCCATTTCAATGAATTCTTCTTGTTTCTAGGCTGGTCTTATAGCCAGTATTCCATATGTTTACACTTTTCTTATTATAATACTATCACACCCTTGACAGTTTCACAATTTGTCATCCCTGCTCAATCTTGCCTTTTTTTAGGAAGAACGATTTGTGCTAGTGCTTTTACATGCCATCGCCTTACTGTCGCTGATGAGTAGACCAGGTTTTTTGCAATTTCACTCCAGCTTAACCAATCAATATACCGATAGATTAGAAGCATTTTCAATTTTGAATCTTCAAGTTGATCAATTACACAAATGATCTCTCCTTTAATGTTTGGAAGCTTTCTTTTCATTTGTGTAATCAGTTGTTCGTTTTCCAATGTTTTTTGTATCCATTTTTCAAATGGTGCCTTTAAACTTTTTGTACCATCTACACGTATCTGATCAAAGCTTATTCCAGGAATCGAGTTTGCTAACCGTATGAATTCCTCTGTTTCTTCTTGCATCAGTTTAATCTTTTGTTTTGTGTAGTAGTATCTGCTCAGGTAATCTCTTACTTGCATCTCTATTTCTCCTTGATTTTTACTAAAACATTAATTTATATAACCATTCTACAAGGCAAGTAAAAACTGTAATTGTTTACCAGTTTAAATCTAAGTTTCTATGGATATCAGTTTTAACTCACTTTTTATAGGGTGGTATTATACTCTTCATGAAATCCTTGTTTTCTCATTAAAATGCTTGTTCAATACCATGCACTAAGATATATGTTTTCGCATGGTCATTACTATGAAATATCTTTCAAATCACTGACATTCACATCTATTAGTGACACCACCGTTTATGAATTCAGTAGCGCATTGAATAGTTCTTCTAAAGATGTGTTAATATGTTGTTTTGTTAAGATTTCTAAATTATTGGTTATTGACGTTTCAAAAAATTTATAACGATCATCAATCTTCGTATTTGATCTTGATGCATAATTGCACAAGTACCTAACTGCCCTATATAACAAATCCCCATCATAACTATGTAGTAGGTCTTCAAAGAGTTCATTATATTTATAAATGTCTAAAGAGTACTCATTAATATAACGGTATTCAATTAAACAACTCGTGAGGTAATGTTTTTTAGGCGCATGTTCATTGATGTCTTTAATCCTTCGCTCTTGAATCTTTTGTTTCTTTGGTTTCTTCTGTTGGTCTTTTTTTACTTCTTCAATGATTTCATTGTGAGTTTCTGGTTCACCTATTAACCAATACTTCGATAAATCTTGATTTTTACGACTTCTTGTCGCTACTAGGAACCTCTTTTGGATGCCTTTGGAAGTAATGATTTTTTGATTCAACAAATCCTTATCAATCAAATCAATGTAAGCTAAATATAAAATGATTTCTTGTAGTTTGTTTTTTCCGTTGATGTATTTCCCACCAATACCATTAAGCAAGATATAAGATAGATCAGTTGTGGATGCTTCCAGATAATATCCGTTCATGAAAACATTGGTGAGCACAAGCAAATAAGACATAAACCCAAGCGGTCCATAACGATGCATCAGTTTAATGATTTTTGCATCACTAAAGATATTGACATCTAGATTGAAGAAATCTAATCCTAGACTACTTTTTGACATAACGTGGGTACTCCACTTCTGATAGTTGTTTTAAGAAATCATCAATTTGTTTTTTTGAGAAACGCCATTTATTAGCAATTTTGACTCCTTTAAGTTTCCCTATACTAATGTAGGTGTAAATTGTTCTTGGTGTGACACGTAAACTAATAGCAACCTCATTAATTGTATAATGCGTGATATCTTCTTTTATCATTTGTTTTCCTCCTCTTCATTAAACAGGTAATTATTGATGCGAAACTCTGAATCATCGTTAATGCGGTTAATGTTATGTGCATAAATAAGTGTCGTTTCGATATTTTTGTGCCTTAGTAATTGTTGAGTGGATTCTAGTGTTCCACCAGCTTGTAGATTTAAATAAGCCGTTGTATGTCTTAAAGAATGTGGTGTATGTTTTGCATTATAGATACCAGCATTTTTCATCAGAATCGTAATGGATCTTCTTAATGCATTCGATGATAATTGCTGGCAACTTGATGTTTCTCCATGAGTTACAAACAAATACCTGGAATTATCTCTTCTACGGTTTAGATAATCATTTAAAGCATCGGTCACTTCTGTAGATAACTTTACAAATGTATCTGCGCCATCTTTTCCTTTACCGTGAACATATAGAATCGAAAACTTAAATAGCTTTGATAAGTCTGCTTTAGTCGCTCTTACAACTTCGATGGAACGAACACCTGTAATAATCATCAAAAGAATAATAGCATAATTACGATAGCCTCTAATATCGGTTTTACTTTGCTTGGCCACTTCAATCAGTTTAAGGGCTTGTTCTTTATTGAGTGGTTCTTTCTTGTAATTACGATCAATCTTTGCGCCTTTTATTTTCTCTGCAATATTAAACTGATAGACATCCTCAAATTCAAACTGTCTTTGATTGACTTTTAACCATTGATAAAAATTACGAATGACTACGATTTGTTTTTGAATCGTATTAGCTCTTAATCCTTCTTCCCACATTTGTTCTCTGTAATCAATGATGTCAGAACGCTTAGCGTATTGGATGTTATGTCTTTTTAAATAGCGAACGTAACGTAACAGCAAAGCCTTATAGCTATTGACACTATTCTTCTTAATATCTAGGTTTTCACAAAACAGTTCGATCAACGGTTCTAAAGGATGGGCTTTAATCATGTAATTGGTCCTCAAGATATTTTTCTTCTAAATTGTACAAATCTTGTAGTTCAATTGATAATAAGGTCGCTAACTTATACGCAGTCTTTAAGGATAACCGTTGTCCCTTTCTACCGTTTTCAATCATTTCATAATAATTTCTGCTCATTTCAATCATCTCAGACACTTGTAACATCGTGTATTGATTTTTTTTCCTGAAATCATACAAATATTTTCTTTGCGTTGAACTGTGGTGAAATGCTTTTATCTTTTCTTTATCCATTTATCTTTTACTTCACTTCCCTTTACTTTATAGATTTTTAGCTTCAAAATTGGCCGATTTTGATAGGTGTAACAAACACAAAAAGTTGATTTTCATCAACTCGTTCTTAGCGATTGGGAATTGTTTACGCCATATCAAACTTATTGTTGATGATATATAAACACCATCAAACACAACCTTGAACACAGTATGTGACATTCCACACACGGGACGTATTTTTGGTGAAAATCGTCTTGGTGAAATATCGAAGTATTTTATAAGTTTGATTGGATTTCTCCAACCTCATAGCACGAGCATGACTCTTTGCATAAGCCAATTCTATCAATACATTTATAATTTTCTTCGAGAAAATATTTATCCCAAAATCATGCTACATATGGCAAAGTGCAGTCAACATGGTTTCGACCTATAAATTTTACAATTTTCATAACTATGCATATGCAATTCATAAGAACAACCTATTCTATTCACTGCGAATTTGTTACATGATGAATTTGATAAATTTAAAATAAATAGCTTTTTTCAATCCATATGTAATGATTATTAAATTATTTGAGAAATATTATTAGCTAAATCATTAATATTTAATGTATAATATTTTTATCTTTGCCATCTAAGGGAGGTAAAATAATGAAAAATAAATATCCTAAAATCGGAAGACTAATGAGAGAAAGAGCTGGTTATACCCAAAGTTACTTAGCTACACTACTAGAAAATGAATATAGTGTCTCATCGATCCGTAATTATGAGATTGGAGAGCGAGACGCTCCCGTATCTTATCTACTAGATTTATCAAACTTGTATCGCTGTACATTACCTGATTTGTTTGATGAAGAAAAAAGATATTATATGTATTCAAATATTGATATGCTGAACTATTCTTATATAAATCATGAATCAAAGATTGAAAAGCCGGATATCAAATTTGCCTATAGTTATGATCGTAATATTCATACAGATAAATACTATTATCTTTACTATCTACTTACAGCAGATGATGTAACTCTAAACCTTCCTATAGGAACGCGCTTGCTTGTTCAAATGAAAGGCAAAGAAATGATTGATGTGAATTACAATGAAAGAATATATTTAATCTCCGTCGATAAAGAAACGCATCCTGACTATGACTATGAGAAAAACTTCCATATTAATCCACACTTCAAAACAACTGAAACAAAACAATTTTTCACTAAAGCAAAACTTGTTAAAGACTTACCAAACAAAACCGTCATGTATTATGATGGTAAAATAGTACGCTGTATGAACTATCGAAAATTTAAAAATATGATTGATGGTGTTGTACACAAATATATTTTTGATGAAAATATTGATGAATTTGCATTAATGCCATCTAAGGATGGTTTTATTCTTCAATAAGCTATGATATACTAACGTTGGTGAAAATCGAAAACGGGACATGTTCTCTCTTAATTTAGAGGACATATCTCGTTTTTTTTGTATTTATTGAAATTGGTCCCTTTAGATTGGACTATAGACTTGATAAATAACTTCTTAGAGGTAATATACACAGTAACAAAAGGAGGTTTTCACCAATGAACACATATGTAGAAGTCATTGAACCAAAAATTCAGTATAAAGATGAAAAAACAAATGAAATAAACGTCAAACGAAAAGTCGCAGCTTACGCTCGTGTATCGACTGATGAAACTGATCAGTTAAACAGTTATCAAGTCCAAATCAAAGAATTCACAGAACGGATTAAAAACAATCCGGAATGGGAATTCGCAGGCATGTTTTCTGATGAAGGCATAACAGGAACTAATATGAAGAAGCGGATTGGCATGCAAAAAATGCTAGATGCTGCGAGAAACGGTGACATTGATATGATTATCACCAAATCAATATCACGCCTTGCGAGAAACACAGTAGATATGCTTACCGTGATTAAAGAAATGCGAGAAATCAAAGTTGAGATCTATTTTGAAAAAGAAAACATCAGTAGTGCTGATCCAAAGATTGATTTCATCTTAACCATCATGTCTTCGATTGCCCAGGAGGAATCCAGAAACATCAGCGAGAATACCAAATGGGGATTTCAAAAACGCTTTGCACAAGGTCAATTAATGATGACCACGACCCATTTTTTAGGGTATGACAAAGATGATGAAGGTCAATTAATCATTAACCAGGAACAAGCAATAACCGTTAAATACATCTTCAATCAATATTTAAATGGTATGGGTATTAGCAAACTTGCTAAACATTTAACCGAAAAAGGATATAAAAATGGTCGTGGTGTAGTCGTTTGGTATGCCGATACCGTAAAAGATATTTTACGAAATGAAAAATATGCTGGAGATCTAATGCTTCAAAAAACAGTAACGGTTGATTATCTTTCTCATAAAACAATAGCCAATGATGGCCATGCAACAAAATACTATATCAAAGACAATCATGATGCCATCATTGACAGAGAAACTTTTGATATCGTGCAAACGATGATTCATGCAAGAGATATCATCTTAGCCAATGATAACAAGGAACGATTCAAGCATCTCGCCCAAAAACCAATCAAAGGCCTTGTCTACTGTAGTAGATGCAAACGCATGTACCGTTCTAAAATGCACAACTCAGGTACTACATTTAAAAAAAGCATGCTGAAATGTCATACCGATAGAAACAATCCGCATAACTGTGATAATCCTTCTATTCATGAACCATTAGTAGAACGAGCAACTCTTCATCTCATCAAAGAGCTAACCAAGACAGAAGAGATGCAACAATCGCTTTTTGCTTTTATGGAAAAATCCTTAGAACAAATTAATTCTCATGAACCACTGAAAAAACTCAAAGAAAAAAGCATTGATCTAGCCAATGAACTCAAAAAACACGTCAGAAGCAAAATTCGTTCAGGAATGTCTGATGAGGAATACGACAGAATCTATATTGAAATCGAAGGTGAACTAGAACAATGTGAAATTGACATCGTAAATCTTAGAAATGAAATCAACCGAGAACTACTCACTAGAAGACGCTTATATGCGTTGACAAACTTTATTGAATCCAACTATGAAGATAAACGCATCATCAAGAGTTTCTTTGGAATGATTCTTGTCGATGGCAAAAATCACCTAAAGTATATCTTAGATGACACGTTTTCAATTATCGATGATTTACATGAAAAAATCGATATTATTAAAAAATGCAAGCCTTTCTTAAAGGGCAAATATTATGATGAGGCAACAAGTAATACAGTAACCTATGAGGTAATTAAATATGAAGGACATTAAAGTTATTGAATCCAATCAATCAAGAGGACATAAGCATATTATCAAGCGAGTCGCAGCGTATGCCCGAGTATCCACCAAACAAGAAATGCAAGAATCATCTTTAGATCTTCAAGTTAGGCATTATGCTAAAGAAATCATATTCAACCCAGATTATATTTTTGCTGGGATTTATTATGACCATGGAAAAAGTGGGACATCAATGATTAAACGAGATGGATTACAAGCGTTGTTAAAAAAAGCATATGCTGGACATATTGATCTTGTGTTGGTTAAATCGTTATCACGCTTTGCGAGAAATACGATTGATGCGTTAAATGTTATTAGGGAAACAAGAAAACTAGGCGTAGAGTTCTTCTTTGAAAAAGAAAACCTATATTCATCAGATAGTACCATTGATATGATTCTAACCATGATGGCAGGACTTGCTGAAGCTGAGTCTCAACAAATATCATCGAATATACGCTGGGGACACCGTAGTCGTGCAAAAAATGGAAAAGTTCATATATACCCTACATTTGGATACGACATCACCAAAGATAGAAAATTCGTTATTAATGAAACTCAAGCAAAAGCTGTTCGAAGTATCTATCAAATGTATCTTGAAGGTAAAAAAATAAATGAAATACTTATTTATTTACAATACCAGGGTTTTAAAACAAGTAAGGATAAGAGATTCGATAATTCTCAACAAATACGAAATATCTTATGCAATGAAAAATACATTGGTAAAGTAACCTATGGTAAAAGCTTTACTAAAATCGATGGACGAGAAAAAAAGGTTGTTATCAACAATGGAGAACAACCAAAATACATTATTAATAATCACCATGAACCTATCATTGATATAGAAACCTATAATAAAGTCCAATCAATGTTTAAACAGCAAAAAGAAAAAAGGGCAAAGACTCAAAAAGCAGACTACAGTAATTATGAAAAGTTTGCATATTCTGTTCGACACGAAGCTTTCCTGCAACGCAAACAAAAAGGAGTGGTAGATGATGAAGGTAGTGAACCTACACCTTATTTCTGTAAATCACAGGTACCCGGTTTTTATGTCAAACACGCATCGAAGGTCCTCTTCCGTTCTTTAAACGCACTGTCGCGAAAATTTGACCGTATAGAAGCATTATTTGACGCCCAGGTTGATGATATACTCTCTAAACAGAAACTGTCAAAGAAACTAAGTAAACAAGAAAAAATACTTGAAGATTATACGAGACAATATTATAAGTTGGAACGTAAAACATCAAAAGATAAAAAGGATCGAATGATGCTTTATGAGTTAGAAACGCTTATCATTCAGGAAAGTATGAATTATACGGTATTAGAAGATGAGTATAACTCTATTGAAGAACATTTTAGCCATGCACAAAACATAAAAAAACATATCAAAGAACTCAAATATCCAACTGAAGCTTTAACGCCAGAGAACGTAAATGATATCTTTGAAGGGTTCCTCATTGAAGATTATGGTAGATACATTGCATTCATTAATATATCTAATAAAGAACTCACTCCAGAAGCAATGAAAAATGCAGTAACGAATCCGCCACTGCACACAGGTGCTTATAAATCCACTGGTCGACATGATGCAGAAATAAAGTGGAGCATCATTCTAATGTAAACATAAGAAATAAAAAAGCTTACACGACAAACAATAAAAAAACTCATATTTAAGCTAAAGGGTAGGAATTTTTCCTACCCTTTTTGCTGCATATAAGTAAAAATACATCCTTGATTTCATAACGTTTCATAGCCATGACTATGCAACCGACAGTCCAAACTAATGGGTCACCGTGTGCCGGTTTTTCCAGAAAACAAATAAATCAAATCGCAATCGTATATGTCTTTTGAAAACGAAGTGTAATCCATAAGATTAAAAGTATGATAATTATCCGCGCCATCAAAATGTACATCTTGATAGTCATATAGAAGCAAATCAAAACGATTTTGATAAAAATGGTTTATATAATGTATCATATTCCTCGCGATAAAACTATTCGAACCAAGAATTGCAATTTTTATTTTTATATTATCCATATTTTTTCCTTCATTCATACATATCGTTATAATAATTCTGATATTCGCCACTAATAATATTTTTAATCCAGTCAGTATTTTCCAAATACCAATTAACAGTTTTTTTTAGCCCTTCTTCAAATGAGTATTTTGGAACCCATTCGAGTTCTGATGTTATTTTTGTATTATCAATAGCATATCGCTTATCATGCCCCGGTCGATCGGGTACAAATTGGATTAATGAATTGTCTTTTCCCAAAATATGAATTATCGATTTGATAATTTCAATATTAGCTTTTTCGTTATTTCCGCCAACATTGTAAATTTCTCCAGTTCGGCCATTGTTTAGAATGGCTTCTATTGCAGAACAATGGTCTTCAACATATAACCAGTCTCGAATTTGTTTTCCATCCCCATATACAGGTATTTTTATATTAGTCAAACAATTATTTATTATAAGAGGCATTAGTTTTTCCGGAAATTGAAATGGGCCATAATTGTTTGAACAACGAGAAATCAAAGTAGGTAATCCAAATGTATTGTGGTAGGATCTCACAATTAAATCTGCAGATGCTTTTGATGCAGAATATGGACTGTTGGGTAATAACGGCATCGATTCCACAAATAATCCTTCCGCGCCGAGCGCACCATATACTTCGTCTGTTGATACTTGGAGAAATTTAACATTAGACTTATATTCAACACTATATTTATCGTTCGGAAAAATTTTCCATTTTTTTTTTGCAACATCGAGCAATATTTGTGTGCCAAGAATATTTGTTGTTACAAACGTTTCCGGATCTATAATACTTCTATCAACATGTGACTCCGCTGCAAAATTGACAACAGTGTCTATTTCCCATTCATTAAATACTGTTTCTATTTGTTTCCTATCACAGATATCACATTTGATAAATATATAGTTACTTTTCAATGAAACAGAAGCAAGATTATTCAAATTTCCAGCATATGTTAATGAATCTACATTTATAAAACGGCAAATAGGATATCGATCAATCATATATCTTATAAAATTACTTCCTATAAATCCCGCTCCTCCAGTAACAAGAATATTTTTCATTATCTCATCTCCATATTTTGAGCAAGCGACAATATGTATTTGCCATATTCAGTCGTTTTAAGCTTGCTTCCAATTTCAATTAACTGTTCTGTTGTAATAAAACCTTTTCTCCAGGCTATCTCTTCTAAACAGGCAATATAAAAACCCTGCCTAGACTGGATGGTTTCAACGTATTCTGAAGCTTTTAGTAAATTCTCTGGAGTACCGGTATCGAGCCATGCCATTCCTCTCCCTAATTGAACAACATGTAGTTGATTATTTTGAAGGTAATAGTTGTTTATAGCGGAGATTTCTAATTCGCCCCTTAAAGAGGGCTTCATCTTTTTGGCAATTTCAATTACTTGGTTATCATAGAAATATAATCCAGGAATTGCGTAATTTGATTTTGGAATTATTGGTTTTTCTTCGATTGATTGAACATTGCCTTTTGCATCAAACTCCACAACTCCGAATTCACTCGGTTTATTTACTGGATATCCAAATATAACCGCACCTTTTTTATTTGCAATTGCTTGCTGTAAAAATCCAGAGAAGCCTTGACCATAAAATATATTATCTCCTAAAATCAAACACACTCTATCATTTCCAATAAATTCTTCTCCAATAATAAATGCATCAGCTAGTCCTCTTGGCTTCAACTGCTCAACATACCTAATTGAAATTCCCCATTGATATCCATTGCCTAATAATTCTTGATAATTTGGAAGATCTTTGGGTGTGCTAATTATGAGAATATCCTGAATTCCAGACAATATTAAGACTGAAAGAGGATAATATATCATTGGTTTATCATAAATCGGCAATAACTGTTTTGAAATTACTTTTGTCAACGGATACAGTCTCGTTCCCAGTCCTCCCGCTAAAATTATTCCTTTCATATATCTTTGTCTAAACAAATTGTACGTAAAAGACAATTTGATTAATCCCTTCTCTAATTTATTTTGTCGTAAAGTTGTTATAATTCTAACAAGTAAAATATGAAATCTCTGCTTATGAAAAAATAGTGCTTGTTAAAAAAAGAGTTTATTGTGTTGAATTATTTTAGGATGAGGCAGTTTAGTTTGCCTTACTTTTTATTATTTTTATTCTCACATGATATCATTTGCTTTTTTGAATTATATAGACTGAAGAAAAGAAAAAATAGATGCTTTCAAATGAAATATTTCAATCGATGAAATTCATTACTAAATAAATATTTCTATATTTATCCAACAAATAAATCAATTACCATTTTTAAAAATATAGTACTGTACTAGTCTGATTTTCTTCTTGCTGGTATGCCAATATAAGAACCGGGTTCGTATACATTATGAGTTACGACTGCTCCTGCACCAATTATTGTGCTATCGGTAATAAAAATATTGTTAATTACCTTTGATCCTGTACAGAGCCAACAAGTGTTTCCAATGGTTACGTTTCCAGATAAAGTGCATCCTGGTGAAACATGGACAAAATCTTTGATTTCGTTGTCATGATCAATGCTTGAGGATGTATTAATTATACACGCTTTACCAATTTTCGAATCAATACAAATAACAACGCCAGCCATAATAACTGTGCCACATCCTATAATGACACTGGGTTCAACAATTGTATTTGGATGTATAAGAATGGGAATAGATGCTTTGAGTTCTAGTAATTTTTCATGAATATCTCTTCTGGTTTTATTGTTTCCAATAGCAACGAAAATATCGTATTCATTTACATAAACCTCCAAATTTGCAACTCTATCAATGACCGCGAAACCATTTACTTCATTAATTTGCTCGTTATCATCAAGAAAATAAATCATTTCCCAGCAACCCATTAACGAAGCAATGTTTGCGACGACTTTTCCATGTCCGCCAGCACCAATAATTAACAGTTTGTTCTTCAATGTTTTACCCCCTTTGATTCTATAAAAATTACTTTTTCTGCCCGGCTTCTCGGAGCTGATCGAGACACAAATGCTAGAATCCTACTACAAGTAAAAAATAACTATTAATATTGTTTTCTCTAGATTCACAAATATTGATAAGTTGGAGAGGTTCGTCTAACTTGTCTTTTTAAGAACTTACCCATTATGAAGATCAATTGGGCAAGATTGTCTAGCATATAAATAAAGTTTTTTTGAGTATCAATTTTCATCGATTAAGACTTCAAATTATTGAAATGCACCTTGTTTTTGCTTCTTTCTCTTTGTTTTTAAAGGATAGGGAAATATGAACCACATCTTAATCCATAATATGATTAATAACATAAGTGGAGATGAAACAAATAAACCAATTACAGATAGAACAAAATCATATAAGAGTAAACTCTATATTTAGCATAAACTATCATCCTCAATGTAAAAATAGTTTAGTTATCGAAGAAATCAATAATCTTATTCTTTTTGTACTGACAACTCATTAATCTATCAGAGATCTGCTTATGATGAGTGTAACTCGAGATCAATATGCCGTCATGAGCAAATTTGTTAATTTGATTATTCAATATAATTGGTCTATTAACAATTGTTTTTCCTTTTTTTGAAACATCATCATCAATTACTGCCAAAACTTCTATCGGACCTGCATGACCATCTCTAATGACATGCAACAAGATTTCAGCAACCTCACCAGCTCCATAAAGAAGAATTGTTTTGAATCCTTTTTCGATAATTTGATTCAAAAAAACTTCGATATTTGATTTCGCTGATGCGTAAATCCCTTGAGCAGCATTTAGATACCCAATATTTAAGACTTTTTTTCGCTCAATGCCTTTTTTAGTAATATTGTATTCAACAGATTTTGTAGATAAATACTTTCTTTTTATATAACCCATTTTCTCATATTCATCCAAATAGGCATTAATCATCGATACTGAAACATGCAAACGTGCACTCAAAGCTCTTTGAGTGATGTTTGCATCTTTTGATACAAGGTCAAGAATCATGAATTCCTTGAATAAAGGCGTAGGCTTGAAAAATTGATTCTCCATTAAAAGCCTCCATTTTGTTCGTTTATCGAACATCAATACTATTATTGCACATCAATTTGATAATTTCAATAGTTATTCTCAAATATTTATATAAATATATAAAGAACATGAAATTCTGGATTTCATGATCGCAGAGAGAGATAAATGTAGATATCAGTTTTTCGTTTCAAAGTGACTTTCGCACTATTTTATACTAGTGAGTTGATTGAACAGTTGATCAGATCTGCGAGGAGTAAATATTGAAATAGAAGACATAGTTTAGTTCGTCGAACACTTCTGCGTGAATGTAGTAGATGCCTGGTTCCAAAGTAACGCCGCAGACTATTTCATCCTCAATTGCGATTAAGGTGCCATCTTCTGAGTATAGGTTGACTTCTGCCCACATTGAAGACGTTTCATTCGAGCAAAAGATATCCATGTTGAATGTGGCCTCTGTCTTCACGACAATCTTGAAATTCTGCCGGTAATCGGGCCCGCCGACACCGACGATTGATAATGCATCTATAGTAAGTTCCTCCATGAGAGAAATATCGGTTATCTCTTCCGAGTATGGATGAAACGAGACTATGATTTCGTAGTCTGCAGGATAATATTCGGATATGATTCCGACCATCAGATCGTCCCCTTCGTCTAAAATGAAAGTTTGGTAGCCTTCAATGTTATTTCCAAAGGACAACTCAAAACAGTTCGTGAACAAGTATTGCATATTCATATCGTCCGAGGCCTCGATGATGGCAATGCCTGCAGCCGGAGCTTGGAAGAAATAGAAAAAGCGGCTTTCTGACGGTTCAAGTGTTCCGTTTTGATCTAGTCCATCCGCAAAAATCGGCTCGTTAGGAGTCCCAACATCATCAGGTGGCAGCAAGACAAACGACAGCCTTCTCTCTTTTTCTTCGTCATACCATGAAGTAAAGTTCAAAAAGTATGTCCCAGGTTCGTGGATCTGAAACGTTTTTGTAAAAGGGATCTCGTTCATTTCGAAATCATAGACGCTGATGCTAATGTCTTCATAAACGTATACGTATTCCGAGACATAGAATCCGGCTTCAAGATCCATCCGGATATAGTTATCAACTCCTGGCATGATGTTTATCAGGTATTCATCTCCCAAAAAATAAGTGAATTCGCAAAAAGCAGGGTCTGAATATAGCGAATAGATATTATCTTCTTTGGAAAAATCTTGTCTATTGATTTCATCAGGAAAAGAAGTAGTGATTTCATATGTCATCTCCATAAAAGCCTTTGTTCCAAGAGATTCGAAAGGATATGGTTCGACATATACGGAAAATACGAAAGAATCTTCCAGCCAAAAGGAAAAAACAATGTCATAGTCAAGCAACGAAAACGATGGTTCAGGTAATCCAAGTAAGTTGGTCGCCAAATCTAGATCGTATAGAAAAAGTTCGTCAACTGTCAAGGAAATCTCATACCAATTTTCGCCTTGTTTGACAAATTCTCCACAACCCGGCAAAAAATTAAGCGGGTCAATCCATAAAGCTTCCATCTCCAACAAGAACTGATCTCTGTCAAAATCGTTGACAAAATCTGAGCTGATGACATCTCGATAGACATAGTTATCGCTAACTTGGTAACTATACACGAGATTGTTTTTTTCATAGGCCAAATTGGCGAAAATTAATTCGCCTGAGGCGACAGAGGAATAAAAATAGAAATCATTTGCATCCACATCGGTTTGGCCTATCACATCTTGATCCAAAAGCACAGTTGTTTTATTGCTGGCGTAGATTTTCATGTTCAGAATCTCACTTGCAGAGGCCAGGGGAAAGTCATCACTTAGAGGCTGAATTTCTTCTAGACGGCTGATTAATTCTGCTTCAACGGCAGATACCACATGCGTGGAAAGTGCTGTGACTGGAGTAACATCAGTTGACTCTGTTGTAGATGATGATAAAATAGTAGTATTTACTGTCGTAAGTCTTGAAGTGGTTGCCAATGCGGTTATCTCTTCAGGCTTGCAACCAATGAAAAACAGTGACAGACCAAATAACGTCAAGGAAATGATTGTGCGACCAATTGTTTTCATTCTCATTTTTCCCTCCAAAACAAGATATCTGTATGTATAAAACTTTGTTCAAGAAAAATCTCAACATGTCAAACAATTATACAAGCGAATAATCTATAGATACTAAAACTATTATATATCAATAATTATTTTAATAAAAGAATATTCGCGAATATTGAAGCTAAATTTAATTAAGCTTTAAACATAATACAAGACAATTTCTCATGCAAATTCAACAATTTTACTATATCATTATTCCACCACACCGAAGAAACGAGGTATTACATATGCCACTAATATTTGAAGCAATGATGATGGTTTTTTTCGGACTTTCCTGGCCATTCAATATTGCCAAATCCATCAAAACAAAAAGCGCGAAAGGGAAAAGTGTATATTTTCTCTTTTTAGTAGATTTTGGATATCTATCTGGAATCATATCTAAGCTTGTCTCAGGCAACATTACTTGGGTTATGTTTTTCTATGTCTTGAATTTTCTCATGGTCGCAACTGATATAATTTTGTTTTTCATCAATTCGACAAGAGACAGAAAGCTTTCTAGACAATTGACATAAAATCTATATTAGCGTTATCATAAAAATATATGATATGTGTTGTATTCACACACAAAAGGCATAGCCAGTTTACTCGCTATGCCTTTTGTGTGTTTTATGAAAAGGAGAGATGGTTATTTCAGTTCATCCAATAATGCATATGAACTTTGCGAGCTAATGTAAATGGTCTTGAAAATTCGGTATAATTTATCATAGATGATTGTCTGTTCTTCATTGAAACATATCTTGTCATTTTCATAGACAAATGCCAAAACTGCTTCATCAATATTTGCGAAAAACCTCATTTGCTACACCAGATAGCATCGCCACGCCTCTTGTACCCGCTTCAGCATCCTGCATTGATACTAGATCGAGAATAAGACAATCTGATATGATTTGCTTCCACACTTTGCTTTTTGATCCACCGCCACTGATCCTCATCTCGCTAATTTGAACTCCCATTTCCTTGAAGATAGCGTAACAATCTTTGAAAGAAAGTCCGACGCCTTCCATGATGGATCGGGCAAAATGGCTTTTAGTATGTTTAGGAGTGATGCCAAAAAAAATTCCTTTCGCTTTTGGATCAAGCAGTGGTAATCTTTCGCCCATGAGATAGGGCAGGAATATTAATCCTTCCGATCCAGGATTTATTGATCCTGCCAATTCCTTCATGAACAATTCCGTTGCCTATGGCTGCAGCGGTTTGGTCGCCAGCTCCAGCTATGACAGGTATCCCTATCGAAAGACCGGTTTGAATTGCAGCATCTTTGGAAGTTTTGCCAACGATTTCCATACTTTCGTGGATTGGACAAAGCATGTCATAGTCAAGTCCAAGTTTTTCCACCAATGGCCTTGACCATTTTCTTGTATTTAGATCCAGAAACTGCATGCCACTGGCATCAGTTACATCAGAAGAATATACTCCTGTCAATCGAAAAACAATATAGTCTTTGGGAACCATGATTTTTTTCACTTGGCATATATTTCCGGTTCGTTTTCCTTAATTCACAAAAGTTTTGCGGCAGTAAAGCCTGTCATGGCTGGATTGCCAGTGATGTCGATGATTGTTTGTTTTCCTGCCAGACTGTCCATAAGCTGTATTTGTGCTTCTGTTCTTTGGTCACACCAAAGAATGCTCTTTCTGAGGGGTTTTCCGGAATCATCTAACATCACCAGACCATGCATCTGGCCGGTGACTCCGATGCCTTTGATAATTTCGTTTTCCAATTGGAGTTTATTTAGACACGAACAAACTGCTTTCCACCAGATTTCTGGATCTTGTTCGGCGTATTTTGGTTTTGGCTATTCCAACTCATAATCGTAGGAAGCTACACGTATTTCATTTCCATGGGTATCATATAACACAATTTTTGTGTTCGAAGTTCCAATGTCGATTCCGATCAAATAATCCATGTCATACATCTCCATTCAATCATCTGTATTCATATACAGTATATTTTACTTTAAATTTCATAAAAAGATAAATCCAAAGGCCTAGATATTAAGGAATATCCTTGAAAATATGTGGTATTATGGTATAATCATAGGGTACATATTTATGTGTAAGGAGACGATTTTATGATAACCAGCAAGGAAGTTGCGAAAGCTGCTAATGTATCTGTCTCAACCGTATCAAGAGTATTCTCGAATCCGGTCTTGGTAAACAAGGCAACAATTGAAAAAGTTGAAGCGATTGCCAAACAACTCCATTACGTGCCAAACATTGCCGCAAGAAATCTGAAACTCAATAAATCCGGTATCATTGGCGTTGTTCAAAGTGACTTGAATAACACTTTCTATGCTTTCATATTAAGAGAAATATTTCCTGAGATTAACAAGCACAATTATCGACTTTTCACGGTATTTTCCGAAGAAAACGCCGATTTGGAAAATTCAAGCATTTCAACGCTTGTTGCTTCGAATGTAGAAATTTTGATCTTTACTCCCGTTCAAAGTCGTTCAAAATATATTGAAAACGTAATCTTGAAAAACAGAATCTGTTCCCTTCAGCTATATCGAAGGACCTACGATAAGATTGATTCATTGACAATCGATGATGCTTACGGAACATATCTTGCGACAATTGAACTATTAGAAAACAATCATCGAAATATTGTTTTAATTGATTACGAACTTGAAATTCCTACGAATCGGGAAATAGGCTACAAACGCGCTTTCAAAGAAAAAGGATTAAGCTATCCAAGTAGGAATATTATCCATATATCACCAAGTGATGATTATCATGAAATCATAGCTCAAAAGCTTGATGAGATCAAACCGACTGCAATCATTCCTGTATCTTCAATTTTTGCTTCAAGTACCATCAGCTATCTCAAACAGAAAAAACTCAAAATCAAGGATGACGTCAGCTTAATCATCTATGATGATGTAAGCTACGCCGAGTTCATGGATCTAACCGTTGTGAGACATCCTCTCCACGAGATTGCAGAAACAGCTGCGAACATGGTCTTCCAGAGAATTGCCAATTTCGATATGGAACCAGTTCACAAAATGATCATGCCATCATTGTTAAAACGAGATTCTGTCAAGCGAATATGACAAGATGTCCCTGTTACGGGACATCTTTTATTTTTTCTTTTTAAGAATCAAAAAATATGCCAAAGCAACGATTCCAATTACACCTGTAGATAAACCAGCAACCAAGAAAACCGGGAAATCAGTCTCCGACGGAGTTGGATCAAGTTCTGTGGTCGTCGTTACAATTGTCGTGGTCGCAACTGTTGTTGTAGTCATGGTAGTAGTAGGAATCGTTGTGACGATGTAGTCTTCATCTTCTACTGTAACGACTAAAGTTGCTTTCTGTCTATCTACAATGCAACTGATTTCATGTGTGCCTGCAACTCCTAGATTTATAGCAAATGTCAAGGAAGTCTCTCCTATTACAAGTTGATCATCAATAAACCACTTGACATCATCATAATCTTTGCCTTCAGGTTCTAGATTTGCGTAGACACTAATTGGTTCATGTCGAAGGAAAGAGGTGTCATCAGCTGAGAGCGTGATTGTTTCAAAGGTCTCCGGATAATACCTCGCGGAATCATCAAGCAACGTGCTGCCAAGTTCTTCGATATAAATATCGGAATACCTTACCAGAGAGTTTTGTGAACGGATACCAAAAACGCCTGTTCCTTCAAGTGGCAGGATTGTCTCAATCACCAAAACGCCGTTGATAAAGACAGCATAGTAGTTTCGATCTCCATAAAGGTCAATTGTAATTGGATCGTTGGTGTTGAAGGCACTTAAGCCTCCCAAACCACCTTGGGCCTCGTTACGATTGTCCGCTAAAAGCATGCCAAAAGCATAGATCAGAATGCTCTTGTCAATGGTTCCAGTCGTGATTGCTAGATCCATCCGTTTTCCTTCCTCAAAGGAGAATGTTTTGAAAGATAGTCCACCGACGACCGATGTCCCAGGATTGACCGGTTCCATTACCACATGGTAATGGAACTGGCGGACTGGAGTTCCAAAATAGATGGCGTTGTATTCATTATCAGTTGTAGATACTAGCCCGCCTACGCCATCACTGACAAAGCCTGTACCTTCAAGATACTGCTCATCAGGAAGCGTTGCTCCGGCCTCAAGGGCATCTAGATCGGGATAAAAGATGATATCTTGTGAAGGCTCTGCATAGACCAAGCTAGTGAATGATAAAGATAATATTGATACTAAACAAATCATTGCCAAAGCCAGAATCTTATTATTGAAAGATATTTTATTTTTCATATTGTCACGTCCTCCTAATGCCCAAAATCTTTGGCGGGCGTGAGCTGGAAAATATCAAAACTGTTGATGGAGGTGCCAGATCCAGATGCAAAGGCAAGCAAAGAAACGTTATCTGACAGGATTTCGCTGGATCTGGCGGATAATGCATATTCACCGTTAATATATATCTCGGCGACATTTCCTTCTAAAACGATGGTCAGATTGACATCGTCAAGGTCATCTATAGTAATATTGTTTACAGCGGACACCTTGCCGATTGTGCCCTGGTTTTTAAGATAGAGTTGCCAGATATCTTCTGTTTTCCTGATTCCTATTTCTACATCATTAGTAACTCCCTGAACGAGTAGACCAACGGCTTCAGATGTATCATTTAGTGATACTTTGATGTCAGTTATGGTTCTTCCATAGGTGCCTGATGCGACGATTTCGGCATAGTCAGAATAGCCAAACATTGACTCACCTTCGTTCAACGAGTAAGCTCCATTTACAGATTCAAATCCTGAATTAGTGAAAGAATTTTCTTCCAAGTTGAAGAGATTTCCAGAGTTGATGAGATTGTAGAGATCCTGATCAAGTCTTGATCCCAAGGTCCCATCTGTTTTCTGATAAACTTCTCTCGGGAGGTTTAGCGTACCTCCCCAGCCATAGGCATAATTTCTCTGGGTTATCCAGCCGGCTAGATAATGCTTGTCGCCAACTTCATAGACCTGAGCTGCGCAAAGGTCCTCGCCATCAAGAAAATATTCTTGCTCAATATTTGTTTGCCAATCCATCTCGAGAATGTCTACTCCTGAATCGCCGACCCAGTAAGATGGTCTGCCGACCCAGTGATCGCCACCGCGTCCGGATAAGCTTGCCAGAATATACCATCTGTCACCAATCTTAAAGATCTGCGAACATTCGGGATCACCGATGTCGGTATTGTTGACCCAGTCACCGAAGTGAAGCAAGGGTACATGATACCCAGATCTGCCTGTAACGGGGTTTTTCTCCCATTCGGATAAAGATGGTCCTACTGATGTGAAAAGCACGATATAGGCATCAAAGCCTGTGGTGTTGCTCCAAGTGTAGTGTTCATTTGCTCTGTAGCCTGTAGCTACGATATGAAACTTGTTTAAGTCAGGATTATAATAGGGATATGGATCTCTTACTCCTGCCGGATAATTACTTCCCGGAGAAAAGAGTTTTTCATATGTTTCTTCATCCCAAGTGATACCACTTTCCCATTCTAGCAAATCGAGACTTTTGGAAGACCCGACATTCTTGCCTTCACCGTAAAAAGACCGATAATAGTTGCCTTCCTTAATTACTCCAAGAACGAAATAGAAGCTTCCGGGAGCGTTTAATCTAGTGGTTGTTAATTCCTGTGATTCAAAGTTAATCATGTTTGAAGATGTTGCAAGCGTCGATGAAAAAGTGCCATCAAGTGACAAATAGTACATATAGAGCTTTCCATCATAATAATATGGATGGACATCTCCTAAATACTCTGTCATGCCAAAATGAATGTAATCATCCGGAAGCATCAAGTAGTCGACAACCGGTGACCAATCCACAAGTGGATTTGTCTCTCCTTCTGTTTTAACAACAAATCTAATTTCATCGCCTTCTAGAAGCGAATAGGTAGTTTTATGGAAATAGCCGTATAAATCGTCTCCTGATAGGTTTTGGTATCCTGATTCCGGATAGATTTGCGTATCGTTAATCATGATTTTGACCATAACATCATCAGGTGATGATTCTGCCATTTTAACAGTTCCGTAAATTGTTGCCTCACCTGTTGCTGGAGCTATAAACGTTCTTACAGCCATTGTTAAGGGAGTAGGAACCATGATGCCATCTTTAATCATAGCAGCATCATGATTCCACACACTCCCGGTGTATTCCATGCCTTCAAAGGTAATCGAATCCTTAGTATATTCGTAATACCAGTTATTATATCCTTGTTCTGCCATCAAGTAATATCCCGCTTCAGCCCTGTAGGTTTGAAGACCAGCTAGTTGTGAATAGGCGTCCTCTGGATAAGTTACATAGAGACTGTTTGCTGTAACGGTAGTAATCACTGAAGTGAGAGCTGTAGTTGTTGTAGGCGTTGTGGTAACTGCCGTTGTGCTAGACAAAGTTGTTTCTGTATTATTACATGCAAAAAGGCTAACAGCTACAAGTGATGTCGTCATGAAAAGCATCGCTTTTTTAAAAATCATCTGTTTACCTCCCATTCGCGCGTTTGATTACAATATTAGTGAAATTGCACACTCCATCAATTGAAATGAACGCTAGAGGCATTCCTTGGTTGGCATACATTCTTGATGAAAGAGCAAATTTATTGTCAAGATAAGCAACACAGACATCTTTATCTACTACTATGTCGAGATGATGTCTTAAGCCAGGTTTTAGATACAAGTTTTTTTCTATTCCAAGAAAATTTGTGAATCGCCAAGCTTCATTCGGATATTTGTCAAAATGGAACTTGTTTTGTTTCGGTTCGAAAACATACCAATAAGAATCATCCATGGAAACACTATATCTCAAGGCTATTCCAGCATAACTTACATGTTCATCAAACGTCAAATCAGCAGAAATATAGTAAGTTTCAGGCAAATCACAATCGATCACTTGGCAGGTTGATTTGCCAAGTTCTCCTAAATCAAAGTTATCTCTATAGATTATTTCTGTAAAAGCTGCTTTGACTCCAGAAGGCATCTTCTGTCCCAAAGTCCCGTCAGGGTTCTGATACAATTCATGGACAACAAGGCTTCCGCCCCATTCCCAGCATCCTTCATCTTTACTTTTTTGTTTAGTGGGATTCCAGCCAAGCAAATAGCGGGATCCGTTTGCTTTGATTGTTTTAGCAGCATAAAATGCCGGGCCATCCAAAACGCCTCCGTCTTCAGGCATTAGCCAGGGACCTTGAGGCTTTTCCGATATCCGGTATTGTGTTGTTCTTTTGTGAGAAAACTCGGAGAAAATCAAATACCAGTATTTCCCGATTTGGAAATAATCTGGGCATTCATGCGTAAAGAAACTGTCAGGAGCCCAAAAAGTCTTTTCAATTTCCCATTTCAAGAGATCATCTGACAATAGTTTAACTGTACAGCCTCTTCTCCTTTGACCTCCCGCTTTCAATCTGGAAGCCACAAGCATGGCATATTTGTTAGTTTCAGTATCAAAATAGACGAACGGATCACGCCAATCGTCAGGTTCATAAAGATTTATGTCGGAATAGAAAGTCAACTCAGGTCGCTTTTGCCAATTAACAAGATCAGAACTAGTCGCAATCATGATAGCTTGTTTCGGTTTGTCCGAAAAATGAGGATTGTGTCCGGTATAGAATAAATAATAATCATTTTCGCCTTTTTTGAAGACGCTGCCAGTAAAAACATACAAGTCTTGGCTGGCAAGATTTCCTCTAGATAAAACTTCTCCCATTTCGGTGAAGTTGACAAAATCTTTTGTTTTGACAAGTTTCCAAGGAGTACCTTCTCCTTGGTTATCCAAGTCTCTGTAGTCATGCAGATAATAGAGATAGAATTCTCCCTTGTCCCAAAAAGGGATGAAATCGCCGGCAAATCCATTCTCTGGTTTGTAAAATATTTTTCCCATTGTCCTACCTCACTGTCTCATTTGCTAGTTGATGAAAATAGCTGCATGTGTTATATGCAGCTATTTCATCGTTTTATCTTCTTACCTGATTATTCAAAACCGTAAATTCGTAGATAATCAAAAGAAATGTCACTGCCTGTGTTGGTGCAAACTGCTATTGATGCGCTTGGGCCTGCACTTTCTCCGTCAACGATTTGTAATACTTGAACACCATCAATTAGAACAGTGATCAAATATGTTCCGTGAGTGGATGTTGCATGTTCAGTTGACGTTTGTTCAAAGACTAGTGATAAAACATAATCTTGATTGAGGTCATAAGTTAGGCCGGAAACGGTTGCCCATTCTGAACCTTGTTTGTAAACATAGACTCCTGCTTCTCCAGCAACGCTACTCATAACAAATTGGAAATCGCAATAGATTGCATGAGACGGTCTGACACAAGCCATAGCTGAGCCTACGCCTGAAACGCTGTTTGCACGGACTTTGAATTGTAAAATATAATTGGTAGGAATACCCATATCATAACCAGTTCTAGCTGAAGTCCATCCAGTAACTGGTCCGAATGTTCCAACACCATCAGCTAGAGAGCGTAGGTATCCATCTCCATCAGCTGCGAAACTGTTGCCTTCTACATAGGCATCTCCCAAAATCGTGCTTCCAGCTGTTCCAAGAACTTCGTCAAATTCCCAATTTTCTTCTAAGGTAACACCTGTCAAAAGCGGAGCTACGATATCTTCTGGATCAGTTACATATGCTCTTAGATAATCGACTTTGAGTGAAGTATGGGCTGAAGCTCCAATACCGAACTTGCCGTTTTCGCTTTGAATAGCGACATCTGGCAAGTAGATCTCGAGAATGTCATTAACTACAACATAAATATCTGTGGTAGTTTCACCTGTGTAATCATAGATTAATTTGACTACATATTCTTCTCCAGAAATAAATTGTTGTCCTGATAGTTGTCCGCCCTTTTCAATATTGGTGCTATCGCCCAATACATTCGAAGGACTGTTGTAGAAACGGATGCCTGTGTAAACATCGCCGTTTTCAAAGAATATTTGCAAGTCATAGTGCATTGCATAAAGATGTCTGATTGAGAAAACAGCAATTTCATCTGCATTTGAACTCTCAACATATTCTACTTTGGCTTCAATTGTTGCTTCGCCAATGCCCATGTCGTAAGGTGTGTATCCAAACGACCATACTGATGTCGGTCCGATAACCCCTTCATTATTGATAGTGTTTGCATAACCTGACATGATCATGAAATTATCGCCTTCACCGTCAGCAAATGCTTGTTCGCCATCCCACTCGGAAGATTCCCAATCATAATCAAATAGATATGGACTTTCCGTAGTTGTAGTGGCAACTGTGGTTGCAGCAGTTGTTGCGGCAGTTGTTGCCGTAGTGACTGCGGCTGTAGTTGTTGCAGCCGCTGTTGTTGTTGTTGCAGCCGCTGTTGTTGTTGCAGCTGTTGTTGTTGTTGCAGCCGCTGTTGTTGCAGCTGTGGTTACATTAGCGGTTGTGGTAGCAGTGTTGCAAGCAGCAAGTGCGAAAACCAATAAAAATGTCAACAGCAATAGCTTAATTTTTCCTTTCATTCTTCTTTCCTCCTTGAAAATATTTTTTCTGCAATCGTTTGCAGTTGTTCCAATTTATATTATATACATTCATGCAATCGTTGTCAATATGATTGGCGAAATATCTTTATATATTTAGTCGAAAATATTTTCCTGACTTGCCAGTTTATATACTCCAAGTTCAGTAAATTCCGCGTTTCCTGAAGCAAACATTGAAATATTGACTTCATCTAGTTCCTGATAGCCTTTGTTGGTAACTCTGGCGGATAATGAGTAAGTGTCATTTACAAATACATCTACTATCGATCCGTCGACGATAATCATAACATCAATATTATCAAAACATGCAAGTTGTAATTGAATGCTCGATCGAACTAAGTTGCCTTCTGGAGTTCTAGTATAAATGTAGAGCGTAGAATTTGTTCGATTTATATAGACAAAATGCCTCATTGCGGTGTCTTGGTTCTTTAAGATGATTCCCGCCTTGTTATCACCTTCAGGGATTGTGAGTTTAAAATCAATGATTACACGATTGTAAGTATCCGGAAGTTTTGCTTCACTAAAAGCAGCAAAGTCGTAGCGGGTTTCAGTTCCAGATTGAAGCTGGACTTGAGAATCACTTACCAAAGCATTTCCGTATACAGTCGAAATTTCGCCTGAAGACATGTCGTATATTTGCCCTTGATTCAAGAGATCTGTCATGTAAGGATCTAGTCTTGTAGCCAAATCTCCGTTTTCTAATTGATACACTTCCCTTGCAATCGAAAGGGCTCCGCCCCATTGACTGCCATTAGCAATGTTGGGAATCCAACCGAACATGTACCATTTGTTTCCAACCTCAACTAGTTGGGCAGCACAGATGTCTTCTCCATCAATAAACTGTTCTGTTTTGTCTATCCATGACTCATCTGTTATCGGTGTGTTAACTTCACCCTTCCAATAACTTAGTCCGCCAACACCATGAACAGTTCTCGAATAGATACTTGCGATTATGTACCATCTATCGCCTATTTTTAACATTTGTGAAACTTCAGGATCTTCTCTTCCAGACGCTCCTGCATTATCAAAACGCAACAGCTCAACATGGTCATCTGTCCAACTATCAGGATTATTGTCTTCAGAGGTCTTTAGCCATAAAGCAGCATCAAAATCACCATCTACTGATGTGTCATGACTGTAATAGGAAAGGAAAATGATGCGGTATCTATCAATGTCTGGATCATAAAATATAAACGGATCTCTACCAGAAGTATTGTTAGTTTCAGGAATATTTCCCGTGTTATGTCCTGACCAGTTGTAAAGATCATTGCTTTGTGAAGAGTAAATCTTTGTGGCGGAGGCTCCATAATAACTTATGAATCTATCCTGATATCTCGCAATGCTGATCACATAATAACTGTCGATTGTGGGTAGCGGCGAGATTCTCGAAATTGTCTTTTCAGTATATAGCAGCATGTTGTTACTTTCTAGAAGCGCAGACGTGTATCTGCCATTAGTTTCTAGATAGTACATGTACATTTTCCCATCATGATAGAAAGGATGGACATCGCCTACATGCCTAGGATATGTATTGGGGAAGAATTCATTGTCAAAATCGAAGTAAATCGATGTCTCAATAACTGCATCATTAACTATTGTCGGATTAACTGACACCTTGCCCTCTGAGGCAATGAATTGGATTCTGTCTCCGGAAGATACCGACACTTGGAAATCGAAATAGTAACCGAATTTATTCTCAAAAGGAATAATGAGAGTTTCTTGATCTATGGGATAGATCTTAATGCCATTTTTGGCAATATAAAACGATGCGTCGCTAACTGAAGATGCACCATTTCTGATGTTTCCAGTTATGACTACTTCGCCTGTAACAGGGGCTAAAAAAGTCTTGGCTACTTTTGCCTGGTTACTCGCATATTGGATAGCGCCATTTATATAAGCATCGTCTGATCCCCACCTGTTGTTAGCTGAATCCAATGACAAGTTAGAAAATCCCGAACCAGAATCAACTTCATAATACCAGTTATTATATCCTTGAACAAAGCTTGACTGATAGCCAAAAGATGCTTTGAAAACACCCGATGACAAATCCTCTGGATATGCTTCAGATGTATCATTTGCATAAAAGGATTCGTATTCGGATTTTGGATCAACAGTTGTCGATATTGCCTGCGTTGTAGTTGGCATAGTCGTCAAAGCCTCCGTTGTAGAAATAGTTGTGGTAGAAGTAGTTGTTGCGCTAGTTATTTCGCCTGTTGTTTGAGTAGTAAGTTCAGTACAGGCTAGACAGAATACAACCAGCAAGGTAACTACTCCCAAAAACGTTTTCTTAAATATAGGTTTATTCATTATGTAGTTCCCTTCTTGAGCTTGCTAATAGGCACAAATTCGGGAACTTTGTCCAAGCAGCAACATTTCACTCTTCTTTTGCCGAAAAATTGATAATCCACAAATTCCAGACATTTTTCTTCGGCATAAAGACACCTTACGAAAAACGGACAGCCAACACCTCTTTTTTCCAAATCTTCCATTTCCATGCTTTTGATTGGCAGTTCTTTGTCAAGTTTCGCATAGTCAGGATCAGGAATTGGAATCGCGCTGATTAGCGCTTGGGTGTAAGGATGCTTGGGATCGCTGATGATTTGCTCCGCATCGCCTTCTTCCATGATTTCGCCTAAATACATGACAACAATCCTGTTTTTGTGGGCGATATATCTGGCAGTAGACAAATCATGGGTGATATAGATGAAAACCACACCCATTTTTTTATTCAGATCACTCATTAACTTTAGAATAGAAAGTCTTAAGGAGACATCAATCATGCTGACAGGTTCATCAGCGACGATCAGTTTCGGTTCCAAAGACAAGGCTCTCGCCATTAGAATTCTTTGGCGTTGCCCGCCAGATAGTTGATGGGGGTATTTAGTCAAGAACTGGTCTGCGGGAACAAGACCTACGAGCCGCATTAGCTCTTCGATCTTCGCTTCTATTTCGGAAGCATTCAAATGCCGGTAGTGAGTTTTTATCGGAGCTTCCAATGACTGTTTAATCGTTCTCACCGGATTAAGCGCCGCATATGAATCTTGTTGTACGAATTGAACATAACGTCTGTATTCGTCAAATTCTTGCCCAACTTTGATAAATGAGTAGACATTCTTGCCTTCATAGCGCAACTCGCCTGAAGTTGGTTTTTGCAAGCCGGTGACAATCCTGCCGATAGTTGTTTTTCCACATCCTGATTCCCCGATTATAGCAACGATTTCGCCCTCATAAATGTCCAGGTTTATATTCTTTAAAACATGAAAAAATTTTTCGCTTTTTAGCAGGGTTCCGCGTTTAGAAAACACCATATTGATGTTGCTTAGTTCAATCAGTTTTTTCATTGTGTCCACACATCCTCAAGCAAATGACATTTTACCATATGATCATTTTGTAAATAATCCTTAGGCTCGATAGTTTTGCATTTTTCCATGCAGAAATCACAGCGAGGATGAAACACACAGCCTTCGGGAAGGTTGCGGATATCAGGGGGTGAGCCTTTGATTGGTTTCATGGCATCAATATCTAATAATAAGGAAGGTGTAGAATCAATCAGGCCGCTACTGTAAGGGTGCATTCTATCCTTAAACACTTCATGAGTTGTCCCATACTCCATCAGTTTTCCGCCATACATTACAGCAACATAATCGGCAAACTCGGCGACAACACCGATGTCATGGGTTAAAAGCAACATGCTGATACCCATATCCACATTGATTTTTTTAAGTATTTTAAAGATATATCCTTGAACGATAACATCTAGAGCCGTAGTTGGCTCATCCAGAATTATTAGTTTGGGATTGAGAAGCAAACTGAAAGCGATCATTGCTCTTTGCTTCATGCCTCCTGACAGTTCATGCGGATACATCTGCAAGATTCTGTCAGGATCTAAATTTACGAATTTGAGCAATTCGATAGACTTCTGCTTGGCAAGTTTTATAGCCTCTTTCTTTTTCATGTGCCGATTATGAACCAAATAAGTCTCTTCAAACTGATCATAAATCGTCATAATCGGGTTTAGTGCACTTTGGGCTCCCTGGAAAACCATCGAAATCTCACTCCAGCGAAAAGCAGTGAGTTCGTTTTCAGACATTTTCCTAATATCTTTTAGGTCATTGTTACCAAAATAAAGAATTTCACCGGAATCAATGGCTCCAGGAGTAGAAATTACTTCCAGAAGACTAGTCGCAAGCGTCGATTTTCCGCTACCTGATTCACCCACGAGAGCGGTGATTAACCCTTTTTTGATTTGCAATGAAACATTGGAAACGGCTCGCAAGGAATACTTTTTTAAATTATAATCGATTGTGATGTTTCTGAGTTCAACAATGTTTCTCATTTACATCACCCTCAATCTTGGGTTAAGAGTGTCATCTAAGCCTTTGGACAAGATAATGACGCCAAGTTGGAAAATAGCGATGCAAAGAATCGGAGCGAACAACCACATGTAGCTGTGAGGATTGATTAATGCGCCATTGTTTTTTGCTGATGTTAAAATCGCTCCCCAGTTTGTTGGTTCGAAAGAAGCAACTCCAAGCAACATCAAACCGACGCTACCAGTAATAGCGTTTTTCATGACAATGATAAAATTAATCAAAATATATGAGCCCACATTTGGCAACAGTTCTTTAAAGATGATATGTCCCTTGCTCATTTTCATAACTTTGCAGATTTGGATAAAATCCCGCTCCTTGAGCGAGATAATCTGAGCCCTGATTGACCTGCACATTCCCGCCCAACTAAAGATAGAAAGAATAATCGCAAATGTTACGGCATTATCAACAGTAAAAATCGCTGCCAAAATCAAAAAGACAGGCAAACTAGGTATTGTCAGAAAGACATTAGTGACAAACATGATGAACTTATCGAAAAATCCGCCTACAATCCCGGAAAACATTCCCAGAACCAAAGCCAGCACAACAGAAAAAATAGCCGCAAGAAAAGCAATTGACAGAACATCAGATGTTCCTGCAACAATCTGTCTGAAAATATCGCGTCCCCACAAATCGGTACCGAAGGGATGAATAAAACTAGGTGCCAACAATTGATCTTCCATCGAGATACTCGTGCTATAAGGGAATATATATGGTCCAATTATTCCCAGTAAAATAAAGAATACCAAGATCGAAGTGCCCATTCCAGACAGTTTGTTTCCAAAAAATACTTTAAACAAACTAGAAAAGAATTTTTTCAATTTTACAAAGATGCCAAGCAAGATTTTTTTGCTTCTTCCACCAACATTTTCCATAATCAGGAACTCCTTCTGATTCTGGGATCAATGAAAGAATATATGGTATCCGCAAACAGATTAACGCCAATTACGATTACACTTACAAACAACAAAATACCTTGCACAACATAATAGTCGCGTTCTACTATCGCTTGGCTAAAAGCCTGCCCGATGCCAGGATAGTTAAATATCGATTCCATCAAAGGAGCTCCACCAAACATTACACCAAACGATATTGCCAACTGGGTTACCAAAGGCAACATAGCGTTTCTTTTCAAATATTTGCGGACAATTATCCTTTTGGGAATACCCCTGGCTTTTGCGGCATTGATATAATCCTCTCCCAGAACCCCAAGCGCGCTGCCCTGCATCTGCATCGACCAGAAACTGAGCTGGGAAAATACGTATGCCATGATTGGCAATGTCGCATAGAAAAACAGGCTCAAGATGAAAGGCAGGTTGAACCCCGGTAAAATCATCGCATCATAGGCCCCTTGGTTAGGGAACCATCCCAAATTGAAAGCAAAAACCGTGATGATGATCAAGGCGAAAATATAATCTGGTATCGCATTTGATGTTACAATGTACCCATCAAGTATCTTCGAGCCAACACTATTCCTTTTCCAAGTTGTCCTAGAACCTAAAAACGTTCCCAAGAAAAAACTGATTGCCAAAGATATTGAAGATACAAATAGCGTTCTTGGTAAAAGTTCTTTTAAAATGATATTGACACTTTTTGCATTATTTTTAATAGAGATACCCAAATTGCCATGTAATAATTGCTGTAAATATACGACAAAACGGCTGAACAACGATGAATCAGGATCGTAGTTCAGCATTTGTTTGGCAAGAATCATCGCCTGCTCAAGTGGAATTCTTCTTTGAATAGAAAGTTGCATGGCAAAAGAATCAATTACTGTACCAGGCATATTTACAATCAATACGAAACTAAGAATTACAACTGCGCACAAGGTCAAGATTGAAATACCTAGCTTTGCGAAAAAATAACGAAATTGGTATAAAAACATCCAGACTTTTTTTGCAAAATGTCTTACCTTCTCCATACCATAATCCTCCTAGGTAGAATTCAATTCAGTACAAAATATAACTAATTGGCATCTCCATAAGCATCCCAATCGATGAATGTTGCCGCATATGAAAAAGCAACGTTTAGTCTTCCAAAAGCATAAAAGTCAGTTAAATCTTCATCCTCGACTGAAGGAACATAATCTATGTTGCGACTGATTTCCCATAAATCTTGCCTTGGCAAATTAGGAAACGCCTCCATATTGTAAAACATACCACAGGTGTTCTGATAAAATGGAACAGCCCAGTTTTCTGCAGCGACACCAGTTATTACATCATCAACTGTAGTTTGCAACTCCTGGTCAGACAATGCGTAAAGACCTTGAATTTTATCGATTAATCGGAAGGTATCGGTACCATCGGCCGTGGGCAAAACAACATTTAAATCCCCTAAGTCTTTTTCATCGATTAGTTCCCATCCCGGATCGTTTTTAGCGGGAAACTTGGGAAGATGAATTACTTTAAAAGTCACATCTCTGAAAGCATAGACAAAGGATCCCGTTGGATAGGAAAAACTCATATTGAGATCAGTCCAACTTAGTGAAAGTTCGGAGCTCCAAACAGAGGATTGGGCAGTTCCAAACCAGTCGTTCCAAGAACTGGCTGATTTTAGTTTTGTATCGATTCCAAAAGTGTTGAGCTGTGCAGCAGCGGCTTGGGCGGCCCTGGCTTGATGATCGTTACTGCCATCAAAATGGAGGGTAAATGATAATTTAACTCCATTTTCGCCGTACCAACTACCATTGATTTTACTCCATCCGCCTTCTGTAAGCAGGCTTTCTGCCATAGCTTCATTATGAGAATATTCTGTCAATTGATTCCAAGCAGAATCGCTCATATATCGCTTAGCATCACTTGGAGCCATAGCCATCATTGAACGATATGTAACATTTGAATAGGGGTTCGCTACATAAGCGATTGTATCACGGTCAAAGATATATTGGAATCCTTCCCTGATTTTCTCGTTGAATAATATGCGTCTTTCTTCTCCAACAGTTACCATTTTCGCCAGATTGAAAATGATTCCGTTCGCACCGGGGTCATTACATTTATAGTGAACCAGTTTTTCATTTGAGTTTAATATTTCTTCAAGTGTATTTGTTACCGGAACTCCTCCTGCATAATCAAGCCTGTCTGACATCAACATGCCATATATTTGCGTAGGATCTGAAATATTATTGTATGCACGGATATACTTGAATTTCAAGTAACCATATGCCCAATAATCCTCATTTTCAATCAAAATCATATCTGTTGCATTAATATTGTATGGTTTGTAAGGCCCCGTTCCAATAAACCAGGTAGGATTGAAGTTTGTAAACTCGGCGTAATTATTATAGCATGCAGTTTCTTGGTCATCAGTGACGATTTTACCGAATGGCGCCCAGCCCATAAAATCTTCTGGCATATCGGGAGCTTCATCCATGATTGCCATAACTGCATCCACATAGGTCTGGAAGACACTATATTTCACTGACCCAACAGGGTCAACTGCCAAAATAAGATTCTTGACGTTGTCATTTGGCTCCATATTTGATTTCCAGGTGATTCTGACAGTTTTATTGTCGATTTCTTCGATGCTAGCCATGTAGTTTGTCGCTTCTAATTGATTTATATAATAATAGGCAATAACATCTTGAGCGATGTAATCATCGCCATTATGCCACTTCGCTTCCGGACGAAGGTGAATGATTGAGGTCCCATCGTCAAGATGGTCAATGCTTTCTGCAAGCATGAAATATATCTCATCGGTAGAACGAACATACTGAACTAAAGGTTCTACTGCAAAAAAATTCAGAATGCCTGTGGAGGCCCCTCCATTGATATGGTTTTTCAAACCGACAGTCTCCCAATTTGACAACATATAAAAAGTTTCTTTTCTTTCTGCGGTCGTTATAACTCCGCTTTCAGCGGTCGTTGTTACTGCAGCCGTGCTACATGATAACATAACAAAGATAAGTGCGAATATTGAGATGAAAAATAAGGCTTTTTTAAATAAACTTTTCATATGTTTTATGCCTCCTAAATATTACTGCATACGATTGCAACAATAAGTATAGCATAAAGAATACTTGTTGTCAATCGCTTACATAATTAAAATGCAATCAAATTTTTATTGTTGCTCAACGCAATACTTTTGATATTGCTGACAAGTATGATATACTATTTTAGTTATGTTTGGAGGCAAAGTATATGTTAGAATATATTGGTTATGTAGCATCCTTGATCGTGCTTGTATCATTATTGATGAGTTCGATAAAGAAACTAAGATGGATCAATCTGATTGGATCAGTCACTTTTGCTATTTATGGTTTTTTGATCGGATCTCTTCCTGTAGGGTTATTGAATATCGGCACAGTCCTGATAAACGTCTTCTATTTGTGGAAGATGTATACGTCAAAAGACTATTTCAAAATCCTGCCTTTTGTTAACAATACTCAATACTTTCAATATTTTCTGAACTACTATAAAAAAGATTTATCCCATTATGCTTCTACAAACGAGATCGATGTTGAGTCATCCGCAATCAGTTTTTACATCCTGAGAAATATCGTTCCAGCAGGTGTGTTCGTGGCATCCCTATATGACAAAGATTCACTAAAGGTTGAACTAGATTATGTCGTTCCTGAATATCGAGATTTCAAAATCGGAAAATACCTCTTTTCTAAAGGAAACAATGTCTTTTCAAACAAAGGCTACCATAAACTCTATTCCTTTACAAACAATCCCAAACATGAAAAGTATCTTTTGAAGATGGGCTTTAACAAGAACGATGAATTATCCAATGATACTGAAATATGTTTTCAAATCATCTTACAATAGAGATAGAAAATGGACTAGTGCGAACTGGTCCATTATTAATATTCATTTGTCTATTTTAAGAAAATCAGATTATTGATTGGTTTTCAAGTATTTTTCCAAAGCCAACTTCAAAATCTCCATGGCTCTTTTAAGTAGTTTTGCCTCAAGAACGTATGCAATCCTGACTTCGTTTTTTACAAGCGCTTTTGTCGCATAAAAATCTTCTGCAGGAGCGAGCATTACAGTTTCGTTATCCACGTCAAAGTCAGTAAGCATCCAGCTGATGAAGTGTTCTGCATCTTTAATAGGAAGTGTGACGATTTGATAAAATGCACCCTTGGGCACTTCACAGAAAACTCCTGGGATATTAGCCAACCCAGCCAAGACGACGTTACGCCTCTCTTCATATTCTTTCCTGACAGTCTCAACATAATCATCATCCAATTTGTACAAAGCAGTAGCGCCAATCTGGTTGATGGTGGATACGCACAACCGGCTTTGGGCCAGTTTGAGAATTTGTGACATTAAGGCTTTGTTTTTTGACTGGACAGAACCGATTCTTGCTCCACAAGAGGAATATCGCTTCGAAACACTTTCTATAATTATGGCTCGATCCTCGATGCCTTTGATGCTTCCAATCGAGACGCATTCTTCACCGTCGAAAACGATTTTGCGATAGACTTCGTCACTGATAAGAAATAGTTGATGTCCGAGAGCAATCTCGGCCAACATCTGCAACTCTTTTTTCGAATAAACAACTCCGGTGGGATTCCCTGGATTGGAAAACAGAATGGCTTTGGTTCTCGGAGTAATCAAGGACTCGATTTCTGATTTTGAAGGAAGATGAAAACCGTTTTTTGCCCTGGTCGTGATTGGCACGACCTTGACATCAGTCTGCATCATGAAGCCGTTGTAGTTAGTGTAGAAAGGTTCCGGAATAATGATTTCATCACCCGGATCGCATAAGGCGATCGCGGTGAAGATCAAGGCTTCCGAACCACCATTTGTGACGATGATCTCGTCTTCGTCGAAATAAATCCCGTCTTTATAAAAGTACGCTTGGATGCTTTTTATCAATTCCGGTTCGCCTGCGGATGGTGCATACCTCAAGACTTTGTGCTGATGTGAGGCAATGGCTTCGAAAAATACAGCAGGCGTTGGAATGTCGGGTTGTCCGATATTTAGATGATATACGGTTTTTCCCGATAGTTTTGCCTGGATAGCAAGAGGCATTAATTTCCTGATTGGAGATTCTTGCAAGTCTAAAATTCGCTTTGAAAAATTCATATGTACACCTCGCTTTATTAGATTAATTATATCACGGCTTGGCGATTCATGAACTCTTTTTTTACAAGAATGCTGGTTTTGATTTATGCAATTCGTCTGGAAATAAATAAACGTATACAATAAAAAGAAGAAGCGGTGAAATTGCACCGCTTCCTCTTCTATTTATGAGAAAGATACTGGAGGCATCAATAACTTGTATTTCTGTCAGAGCCCATATAAAACAAGGCGATTGTGTTAAGTCCGGAGTGGCTGCCGATCACAGGTCCGATATAATTGACGACTACTTCCTTGACAGGAATTTTCTGTTCGATTTGTTCTTTCAGATATTCAACATCTTCCAGACAGTCGGCATGAGAGATGAATATCAGCTGTTCTCTTGGTTTTTCGATTGTGAGTCTCATTCTATCGATCAGTTTGTTAAGCGCCTGTCTTCTGCCTCTTGCCTGTCCAGTTGGCACTAATTTTCCTTCATTTGAAACATGTAGCAAGGGTTTGATGTTGATGAGCGTTCCTAGAAAAGCTTTTGAAGATGATAATCTGCCACCTCTTTTCAAATGATTGAGATCGCCTACAGTAAAGAGATGAGAAACATTTCTCTTGTTTTCTTCGACCCATTTTGCGACCTGATCGAGCGACTTGTTTTCTTTTTTAAGCATGGCTGCGTAGTATAACAACAACCCTTGTCCCATCGAAGCACACATCGAATCGATGGTAACGATTTTATGCTCTGGATATTGTTTCTGTAGGTTGTCTCTGGCAGATACCGCTGATTCGTAAGTGCCTGAAAGTGCACTGGAAAACGAGATCGAAAGAATGTCATATCCTTCTTTCAAGAGCTCTTCAAAGACAACTTCAAATTCCGCAGGATTCAACTGCGAAGTCGAAGGCATTTTCTTCTCGCGTAATTTCTGATAGAAATCCTTGAAAGTGATTTCCCGTTCATCCAAATAGTTGAAATAGGTCTTTCCTTCCAAAAGCACCGTGAGCGGTAGAACCGTCAAATCGAGTTCTTTGGCCATTGCTTCAGATAAATCAATGCATGAATCGGTAACGATCTTGTATTTGTTCAAAACTAACTACCTCCTTGAAATAATGTATTCCATAATTATGATACGTCATTAATTCCGATTCTTCCATCAAATTCAATAAACTGGAATTATACTCTTAACTAGTGCAATCGTAGAGTCTAAAAAAAACACTCTACTCAGAGTAGAAAACGGCTATATAGGTTGATTTCAAGTCCGGAATATGCTAAACTTTATTTATGATGACTGAAAAAGATTTAAAGGATCGCGTATCCTTCAATTTAATCCGCTACCGTAAAGTCAACAATCTGACTCAGCTTCAGCTTGCGGAAAAACTCAACTATTCGGACAAATCGATTTCCAAATGGGAAAGGAAGGAAGCTTTGCCGGATTTGATTATCTTATCCAATATCGCAGAACTATTTGGCATCACGATATCTGATTTGTTATCGGACAAAAAGCGGCTAGTGAAGCCCAAGCATCGGATGAGCAAGGTGCTTATCTCGATGATCGCCTTCACGGCAGTTTGGTTTGTCGCTACTTCCTGTTTTGTTCTGCTTGGCATCTTCAACTCCAGTCTTGAAAAAACCTGGCTTTGCTTTATTTATGCGATTCCGATATCGCTTCTGGTATTGATTATCTTTTCCCAGATGTGGGGGAATCGGTTCTTGCAGTTTCTGAATGTGTCACTTCTTGCCTGGTCGATTCCTTTATCCATCTTCCTATCATTTGATAACATAAAATTATGGCTATTGTTTATCGCTACCATTCCTTTGCAGATACTCACTCTGCTGTGGTATATCCTGAAAAGTAGAAAGTCAATTATATAGCACAAATAAATAGAAAAAAACAAAACAAAAAAGCTAAAAGCTTTAAAACAACTCTTAGCTTTAGTATACGAAAAAAGACGTTTTGGGCTGCCAGAGCGTCTTTTTCAATGTCTGATTAGAAAAGTGATTCGTTTGTTTATTTCAATAAGCTGTCTAACATTAGATAATTCATCAGCAAGCATCTAGGAAGATGGAAAGGGCCCTTATAAAGGCTGCCTTTCAATTCGTTTGCAATCGATCCGTCACGGTGCAGATACCCGAACCACTCGCCAAATTCCCGATCGCGAAAATGGTCAAATGAATAATCATAGATCATGAAATAGCGTTGGAGGTATTGCCGGTTCTTTGTCAAAACATAAGCCATCAGATAAGCGATCAAAGCTTCCGTGTGGGGCCACCACAATTTCATGTCCCATTCGATTTGTTCACACGGTTTGTTTTCCACATCCACAAAATAATAAAAGCCTTGATATAGACTGTCCCAGCCTTTTGTGAATGTATGATCGAGAACATCCAGGGCCTGATCCATTAGCTGTTTGTCGGAATGATCCCGTTTGATATATTCATTCATGACAAACCAGCATGCTTCCATGGAATGTCCGGGGTTGACCAATCTTCCCCGAGGGCCCAAAACCGGGTCCAAGGTATTGGACACATTTTCCAAAAGCACTTTTTCATTTGGGTTGTAATGGCTATTTAGAATTTCATTGATGGCAAAGGCGATTTGTTGGTCGTAATCGTCTTTGCGAGAACTATCTCCTTCTCGCATGATCTGGGAAGTGGACAAGATAATCATGGATGAAGCCAAAGATTTGGTGTTAATGACTTCAGGGTTATATTTGGGAGGCAACAAACTAGGATCATGATAGTATCTGACAATTGAGGAGTAAGTCGCTCTGGCAAAATCAAGGTGTTGCTTTTTTTTGGTGATCTTGTAGAGTTCCATCGCTCCGATGGCAGCGAAGGATTCAGAATACCAATACCTTCGTTTTTGAATCCCGATTCCGGTATTGGTGACGCTGAAAAACATTCTTTTATCTTGATCAAAGCATTTATTTTCGATAAAATCATATGTTTTATTACACATATCCAGCCATTCCGGTTTCTTTTCTATGGTTTGATACGCCTTGGCAAAAATCCAAAGAGCCCTACCTTGCGCCCAAACCGATTTATCCGTGCTATATATGGTACCGTTTCGCTCCAAACAAGTGTAAAAGCCTCCATATACCGAGTCGAAGCCAAACTCACTCCAGAAAGACAAGGAATCAAGCAGTTCTTTTTTATAGGAATTGCGATGCTGGTTAAGAGTATATAATTCATTGTTATTCATTTCTCGTTACGCTCCCATTATATCTAAACATTATCTTGTGATCGTTACTTTATTTAAACCACGGGGATTGTCGGGATCGATCTGCTTTTTTACCGACAAACAACATGCGAACAACTGCGCTGCGACAATATAGACAAAAGGGGCCACAAAGCTGGAAGAACGTGGAAGCAGCACAATTTCATCGGCAGGTAGTTGCGGATCATCGGTGAAAGCACAAACCTTTGCGCCTAGGGCACCTAATTTCTTAATCATTTTCACATTGTCTGCTTTTGTTTTGTCGGATGAGACCAACATTAAAACGTAAGTATCCCCATTTACCAAGGCAAAGGGACCATGGTAGAAATCACTTGTGGCGAAAGCCATTGCTTTTATGTAAGTGGTTTCCTGTAACTTCAAGGCAAATTCATCAGCTATGGCATAATTGAATCCGCGTCCCAAAACAAAACAATCCTTGAGCTTGACAAAAGCATCAGTCTTTTCATTGATAACTGTTTTTGCCTTGGTGGTTTGTCTGATTAGGTCAGGGACCAATAACAACTCGTCAAGCAGAAATGTATTTTCTGATATCGCATACACAAGCAGTGCCAAAACATACATTTGGGCAGTGAATGTTTTTGTAGCCGCAACGCTTTTTTCCTCGCCAACGTTCAAAAACAGATGATACTTGGCTGCACTTGCCATGGGGGATGATTCATAGTTGGTTATCGCAACCGAAAGCGCATTTTGCTTGTTGGCAAGTTGGATTATCGACAAAACATCTTCTGCTTCACCGCTTTGACTTACACCAATCACCAGTTTGTTTCTCAAATTCAATTCACCATCATAAATGGTAATCACACTTGGAGCCGCAAATGAAACAGGAATCCCAGAAAACACTTCACAAACATACTTGAAATAGATACCGGAATTATCAGATGATCCTCTTCCGGCAAATACGATTGAGTCTATCTTTTGCTGGCGGACCATTTTGCCAATTGTCAAAATGGTTGCGATGTTTTGCTTATATGTATCCTCAAGTCGACTGGCTTGTTCAAATATCTCCTTTTCCATTATGGTCATAAATATCTCTCTCCTCTATTAAAACACATACATACTAGAATCTAGTCTTCAATTATTAGCCTTGTATCCTAAAGGAATAATTTTGACTGATTCTGAACGGTCAGTCTTTTTGATGATAAACGCTTCTTTGTTCGGACATAGCATGCGGATGAACCTTGATTCGTCAAAAGGCACTTTAATCAGTTTGTTGTTGTGTTCCCGAAACAAAAATGTATCTTCCCAAACGCAATCAGTCACAAAAGCTTGTGTCAATTGTGTCGGTCGACCTTCATTGTGATATTGATCAATAGCATTGACGCGTTTATACTCGGATGTGGCTCTGCCATTTCCGGGAGCAAGAATCTTTTCTGTCAACAATACCGAAGGCCAATCATTTTCCAAGGCCAATTGTTTTCGGATAGTAACGTACTTGACAATTTCCGTAGGTTTGATCAATTCGACCCTGAACTGCAGATAGTCGATCTCAGGACAATACAAATGGATATGCAATTTGTCACCGGGGAAAAAATAGAAATTCGTTTGTTGTATAGTCGTCCCCTTATACAAGTTTTGCATTTTGCCTGTTTCGTCTAGGAAAATATACCGCCAAAAAGGGCGAAAAGTAATTTTCTCATCACTCATTTTGTTATTTACGATCCCGCGAAACCAACCGAACCCGATGTCGGTTTCATAATCGCTTGACCCGCCAAGATACACGGAAGGAGTATCAAGATACTTCTTGTACTCGACTGTGGATCCGTCCTCGTTGGGGACATATTCATATCTTGTTTCATCGGGAACGAACAAGGGCAAAGTGACTGTTGCCTCGATCCCCAACCAAAAGTCCTTTGCGGAAAGCGCTTTGTGATACCAAGCTCCCGGAAAACACTGATAATTGCTGGGTTTGGGAATTTCCCCGCTTATTTTCTTTTGATAGATAGGTGCTGATAAGTACTCTACTAGTTTAAACATATTCTTTCCTCTTGATTATTTGCCCTTGGGCGACTAATGCTTTTTGAACCAAATGATAATCTGTAAGTCTTGGCGACAAATGTGATTTTTTCGCCACTGCTGCCAAAGTTCCGGCAGCTTCTCCCAAAGCCATGGCGGTGGGAGATACTCGTAAAGAAGCGGCAGCCTCGTGTGTTGCGCTGATGCACCTTCCTGTAACGATTAGATTTTCAATTCCTTTTGGCAGAAGCGCTCGCAGGGGAATTTCAAAAGTCTTGTCATCTTTTTGTTGAAAGAGGTCCAGAGTGTTTCCGTTTGGGGAATGAATATCCACGGGAAAACCAGATAGACAAATTGAATCGTCAAATTGTCTTAGCTCCAAAACATCTGCAAGATCGATTAAGTAATCGCCAATGATGTGTCTCGTCTCGCGAATCCCGATTTGGTGAGGAGTTCTCAAAATGTAACTATCTTCAAAGCCTGGTATATATTTTTTCAAAAATGAAAACACAATCTGGATTTGCTCTCGTCCTTCAATTTCCGCTTGGCTAAGTTCAAATGCATCCAGTCCAGAAAGATTTTGCACTCTCGTCATATTGACAGATACCTGATCGTTTCTCATTTCTTGAAACAACAGCACGCGATCCCGAGAAATATCAAAGTCATGATTGGCTCTCGCTTTTTTGACATTCGCAAAAAAGCCGCTGACGCCAAGATAGCCGAAATCATAGTCTTTTCTGAGAACAAAATCATCCGGATGAAGTCGCATGTATTCCCGCATCTTGTCAAGCTTCACGTTTGCAACATGGAAAATCATCGTCATCGGTTGAGCTGCGTGGTCGGAATCTCTTCCATAAAAAGAGTCACAGCCCATCAATTTTGCCACATCGCCATCGCCTGTAGCATCAATCACGGTTGTGGCTGAAAACTCCAATATGCCGCTTTTTGTCATGACCTTTACACCTTTGATGGAATTTTCAACTCTTTGAACATCGATAACCCTAGCATGTAGCAACAGGTCGATCTTCTCTTTTTTAACATATGCAAACAGCACGGCTTTCAAACCCTCGACATCAAATGGCGTGATCGTATCGCAAAACCCCAAGGGATCTGGGATATACCCCAGACTGTATCCCTCATCGACCATTTTATGGACAATCTCTGCTGCGATTCCTTTGATTATTTGTTCATGAACATTAGAAAATGTCATCCATGGTCCAACCAAAGATAGGACGTTCGCACCTCCAAGCAGTCCTGAAGCCTCAATCAAAAGAACGGAGGCTCCATTTCGTTTGGCGCTGATGGCAGCTGTCATTCCGCTCGGTCCTGCTCCACAAACAATAACATCATATAACATATTATTCCTCCATTTCGATCCCGATTTCAAAAGTCCGGTTCCATGGCAAGTATAGTTTATATAAGACATCGCCCAGGAACATAGTTTCTTGCTTCATTTGTTCAATGATATCCGTAAGAACATAAGCTGAACTAGTCGAAAGATCATAGATATTTTTCCCTTCGGCTAAGTATTTTTGATTTATGCGTCTTCTGACAATGTACTGATAAACACAATCGTCAATGATATGCTGATAGAGCATCTTTTTTGAATCGGCAATTTTGTTTGTGCACAGTACGGCGATCTCGCAAAGACATGATCCAAACGAATTTGATGCCGTATTCCATGCAGAATACGCTCTCAGTCCCTCAAAGTGAATATCTTTCAACAGATCAATACTTCCGCCGTTAGGAAAAAGAAGATCAACAAAAGCGACGTTTTTTCCCGTAGCGATAAAAGTATTCAATTCTTGAATATATTGTTCGTAGATTCCGTCTTTTTGAGGAAGGATTTGTTTCGTGGTATTAACTTCCAAGTCATATCTCGCGATCTCTGAATATATGGACAAAACAAAATCAGCGTCTTCAAGTGTATCAGTCGTCAAAAAACCGATCGTGTCCAGCATTAGATTCAGGTTTTCCTGCAAAGGTCTGTCTTCAAATGGCATAATCTTGCCCATTATTGCTTCTTGAGGAACGTGGATGTAAAGAAGAGGCTTTCTGTGGAAAATTTCTAAGATTACTTTAGCGAGCAACACAACCCCGCCTTCGTCGGTGCCATTGTAAAACTTGACTCTGTCAGCTATTTTCAATTTAGTTATTTGTTTTAGCAATATCTGTTGCTCGATCTGTTGCATTCCATAAGGCATGGCGTCTTCTTGCAATATGAGCAGGTAATCGATGACTTTTTTTGCGAGCAAAGAAAGAAAATGCAGATTCAGTTGATGCTTTTTGCTTCGAGCATCAAGATATGTCTGGATTATCGTTTGCGGGATTTCTGTCTCCAGCAGTTTCATTTTCTCCGAATCGGCGGTGTCTTGAAAGAAATGCAATCTTCCGACAAGCCTTGAGTATTCATTCATTTTTCCCCAGTAGTATTCGCTTTCAGGGTCAAACGAGGTAATTGATGTTCGCATCAGCGTATCAAAAACCATTATTTTCAGCTTGGAGTATCTTGTTTTGAAACGCTTGAGAATCACAAGTTTTTGCTTGACATCTGTCAGAGAGAACTTTGCACTCCGAGACTGAACCAGTCCGCCACTGCAAAACCCATCCGCAGACAAGATCAAATAATCCGTATCCATGACTTCTTTATCGAGCCACTCTGTCATTTGTTTGATATTTGCTGGAACATGAAGATTTCCGCAAAGTGAAGTCGGATACATGGATAGTTCGATATTTGCCATTTTAGCATAGTCGCTGATCCATTCAGTATTGCATGGTCTACTATCTAAAGGAATGACCGTAATTTTCACAATTTATCGATTTCCCTCCGGAAATCTTGTATAGTTTCCTTGATTACTTCCGGTTTTTTTCCAAAAACAACCGCTCCCAGCATTACTCCCTTGATTCCGGTTCTATATAGTACAGGTATGTCTGAAGCATAAATCAGCTTCTGCGATGGCACGACCGTCGGTGATTGAGTCAATGAGGCAATGTATTCATACTTTGCCAAATCTCTGGCGTTTAGTCTCTGGCCGTAATCTTCCTTGTCAATGATTGACAATTCCAAGATGTCAGCAAAAAATGAGTTGGAAATATATTTAATCTCCTCGAACGAATAACTGGAATTGATCGATAGAAAGTTGTTGATATCATCTCTCAGATAAAAAGAGGCTGAAGTGTGATGTGCAAACAAGGACACGAAATCGAATCCCATTTCGATCAACTCGTCCATGATTTGTTCTGAATATAATGGATCTGATCCGGCGACAACTCCGACAGGAACTGGACAATCCTTGATGATTCTTGCTAGTAGTTCTTTGGATTCCTTTAGGCTTGAAAATTGATTTTTACTGGCATTATGATATACGTTCACGTGGACTTTCACCGCGTCAACGCCTGCTTCCCAAGCGATTTTCGCCAGTTCGTATGAGTTTTCGGGAAGACTTGCAATCAAACACATTTTTTTGCTGTTTAGTTGATCTAATAATCTGTTCATAATTTCCTCCTATGTATATAATATTTTTCTGATTTGTTTTTCAATTGCGTTTGCCATCTTCATAAATCCTAAATCGTTGGGGTGAATCGAATCGACAGTAAACTCATGATAATCTTTTCCCAGCAATTTCGATCCGTCGATGAAAAATATCTGGTTATCTCCTTTGTTTTTAAAACGAGCCACAGTTTTTCTTTGGAACGCTTTGATCTGCTCTCTGCGATTGGATAATTCCAATCGTAAATCATCGAATAAATATTTGATTCTTGACATGACGACAATTGGAGTTAATCGATGTCTTGTCCTGATTGTTCTGATAAAATCCTGAAGAGTCGACTCTAGTTTCCCGTTTGTTCCTCCGTTTGCTTCGTAATCGATGATAAACATTCCGGCTTTGTCGATAGATGCAATAATTTCTGCGACTTCGATTTCGCCGAATGCGTTTCCAGAAAAGCCGAGGTTAATGATTTCTCTTTTCAATCGACGACTAAGGATATTGGCAAATGACAGTCCGGGTCTGCTTGCTGAGGCTCCCTGAGTAATCGATGTGCCGTAAATTACGATTCTATCCTCGGGATCGAATGGCTCGGGTTTTGTCACAATCGCATTTGAATCTATGCCTAACTCCACCAGATTGACACCCACATACAAAGGAAAATTAATTACAATCAATTTTAATCCTGGTTCTTCTGTAAAGAAAGTATATTCATATTCTTGAACATTAATGTCAAAGCCACTTGACGTATAGAATTTAAGATTTTCGTATGAATCTCCCACATAGCAATCGAATCCGCCTCTGGCCACCGCTGTCATCTGTGAAGTTCCAACTTTTTCAGATATTTCCGCTTTCAAACATAATTTAGACGAATTGGAATAAAAATGGATTTGTCCTCCAGAAGTGTTCGTCGCCAGCAAGTTTATATTCGGACAGATTTTTGCCAACGTTGCTTGACATGATTTTGGCAACCGGTTGAAGACTCTATCTTCTGATAACCAATTAAACCCATAAATGTTCATATCGTCATTATCGATAGGATTGACCCATAAGGTATTCATGCTACACTTTTGACTTTCCGGTGTAATTATCCCTGAATCGGAAATGTTCGCCATGCAAATAGTATCTAGTGTAAACAAATGCGCGCCCGTTATCCAGATAAGTGACACTGTTAATATACAATGCGGGCTCGCCTTCTTGCTGGTGCAACAGTTCCGCAACCCGTTTGGTCACACCTCTGGCTTCGATAGCATATTCGCAGTTGCGGATATTCCAATGCAAATCCTCTTGAATAAAGCGATAGAACGAACCGATAAATACTTCTCCTGATAATCCATTAAACATGTTCGCTGGCATAAACAGCCTTTCAAATGCCATTGGGATGTTTTCTGAACTTCGCAATCTTTCGACATAATAAACCGGATCTCCGATTTTTAATTGCAGTCTTTTTGCGACGATTTCATCAGCTTTCTGTTTTTCATATTTAAGTAATGTCGTTGAAACCGGCGAGTCAAGTATCTTCATCTCATTTGTAAAACTCAGAAAAGAGCTATCCTGTTTCTGGATTTCTTTTTTGTTGAAAGTAACGAATGTTCCTCTTCCTTTATGTCTGTAAATATAGCCATCGATAAGCAAATTATTGATTGCCTGTCTCACTGTCATGCGTGCAACATGATACTTGGCACAGAGTTCTGTCTCACTGGGAATAAGGTCGCCTTGCTTCAAATTACCTTCAAGAATTTGGATTCGCAAATCTTTTTCGATGATTTGGTAAATTGGAATTTTATCCATCGAGCTCCTCCTTTATAATCATTTGATAAATTTCAAATTGGTTAGTAATTTCTTCAAACCCGCATTTTTTATAAAAATCAATCAACCCGGTCCAATCAACCAAGATTTCGGAGCAACCCATGTCGAAGAGAACATTTACCGCATATTTTACCAGATTTTTTCCGATGCCGAATTTTTGGTGCTCAGGTATTACACCTAATGGTCCGATTCCTCCCAAACAATTATATAAGGGGTAAAGATTGGTGCTATTTCCAAGTTTCCTGAACTTTGGCTGTGACAATCTGACAAAACCAATTATCCTTTCATCAATTTCTGCAACAACTAATTCTTCAGCACTCAATTGCTTTACTTCGTAATACCACCTGTAACTGAAGTTGCCTATGATCAGTTCCAGCAATTCTTGTTTTTCATTTTCACAAGTCATCCTTCGGTAGATTACACTATCCGAATCGAGGATTTGTTTTTTGCGACAGATAAGATTGTAATTGGTTCCGGTGTGCTCAAAATTGCGTTTTTGAAAAAACATATGCGTTTTTGGATTGTTATCCACAAATACGCCCGAAAACAAACAATCAAAATCCGTGCCACAATATAGTCTTTTTTTTCGAGCGTTTCTCACAATGCATAAGATATCTTCCAGCAGAGCTTTGCCATAGCCTTGATTTCGAAAAGCTTTCGCAACAAACAAAAAAGCAATATAGGCCAAGTTATTGTAGGCATCGTGATTGCCAGCAAAATATTTCAACACAATCGTCCCGATGTATTGATCTGCTTCATAAAGTGAATATGATCCTGAAGAAACAGTATGGGGAGAAGATATGATTTTTTCATCAAGCAATCTGCTTGTGAGCGGATAACTATGCGAAAATTCTTGGTTCCAATTCTGTAAGATATCCTCGATTGATGCCATTATCGATATTCTCATAAATCCTCCCCATCAAAATTCATACAGTTTATATCAAACGAATAAATCTCTTCTTTGATCGTTCAAGATAACCATCTCGAGATTGTAAAGTTTTCCTGTCCCGTTGTTTGGATTCAAGGTGATCACTTCACCACCCAGTGCCTGGTCCACACCATCATAACTTATTTCAATTGCATTGCTGAAGTCTCCGTTGATATTTGTTCCCAAAGGACATGCCATTGATGCTGTTCTTGTATCATTCATTGGCACCCGGTAAAGGATTCCGTCAATTTTGCGGTACAGATATACTTCGTGCCAAATTGCATTTTCCACGACTGAATTGGTATTCAAAGTTGGTTTTCCTTCGTTAGAAACTTGATCAATGGCATTTACTCTTTTAAATTCGGCTTTTGCAGCGCCCATCCCCGCAGAAGGAAACAGGTCCGTGACGAATATCCTTTCAAAATCATCACTCAAGCCATATCTGGCTCTGGCATCGACAAAGTGTTCATTCGTGGTGAGTTCTAGCAATTCGATACGCATTTGCATGTATCCGGGAGCCGGACTGAACACACTCATGCGAATCGTGTCTCCGGGGAAATAATAAAACTGAAAATCATTGACATTGGCATTTCGGTAACAATTGTTATTTGTGCAACTTTCCAGTGAAGTAATATATCGCCAGAAGGGACGGAAGGCAATCCCTGAAGTTGTGTATCCCGTTGATTCTTGACTGAAATAGCCAATCGACCAAGTGAGTCCCACATCGCTTTCAGCGTAGGCATTTCCCCCCATATATATCGAAGGATTATCCAAATAGTAGCTTAATTTGGTCTCATCGTACCTTTCGACATCAGGAAAAAATTCCGGAATAGTCACTACGCCTTCAATACCCAGCCAATAATCTTTGCTGGAAACCACTTTGCGATAAATCGCTCCCTGGAAACAACTGGGTACGGAAGGATCTGGAGCTTCGCCAACAATCGTGCCCGTATAGACATCAACAGTGTGCCACCAATTAACCGGTAACGAGTCAGGATCCTGCAAAATCGTTAATTCATAGCTCTCTTCTCTGGATGCGTCGTTATAGGAGAGCGTCAAATGCAAGGTAACCTGCTGTATTTGCTGTCCCGGGTGAATGGTTCCGTTCGATTCCAATATTTCCTCGTTGTTTGAAACCCAGGTTGCAGACACAGTTTTGTCATCTTGGGTATATGTCGCGGGCAGCACCAGATCTTCAGAAACTTGATTGTTTCCGAAATCGATCTGGTTATGTACGACTGCATACAGCAATAAATAATCGACATTTCCCAAAATGACGATATCAAAGTTCTTTATCACCGAAGTTTCTCCAATCGACAGAGTCAGAACCAAAGTTGCAGACTGATCGTATGCGGTCCGGGAAATCACACCGGCGCTTGTGATAATGCTTGAGGCTGTGGAATGCCACGAGGCATCAGCTTCGATACCTTCGTATGAATATTGCGAGGGCAGATCCAGATCACTGACCACTTCATAAGGAATTTCGATTGAATCCAAAACGATTTGTAATTCTTCTTCGATGCTCAGTGTCTGAAGTGAAGTTGTTGTTGAAGTTGCAGTTGAAGTTGCGGTGGAAGTTGCAGTTGTCGAAACATGACTGCAACCAATTAAGGCAAAGATAATCGCAATCATAAATACAATTATTGCTTTAATTCTCATGGTATCCCCTCTCGGTTATTTTTTGTTAGTAAAAGAATCAATCTCCGTCATAGTAATCGGGTGGTAACCCGATATTTACATACGTGTCGATATATTCTTGATGGATTCTTTGGACAAGATCAATCATTTCATCGCGGATGGCGCCACTGATAATAGCGGCCTGCATTTCCAGCATGAATGATTTTGTTTCATCTTGGCTTTCCGCATAATACAAACTATAGAAAGAATCAGGATAGCCTCTAAACATTACGCTCCTGTGAGCTTCGATGGATACATTGTCTCCCTCGGTACTATAGTATAGTTCCAAAGTATTGAAACACCATTCATCGACGACCGCATCCGTAGAAGGATAGCCGGTTTCGGAATCGATCTCGGGGAAGTATTGTAAATCAGACCAGATGCGGAAAATCGTTTCTTCATGAAAGGCGATATTTTCATATCCCGGTTCGACTTTATCCAAGGAATAGGACGATGAAACAACATAACTTGTTTTTCCGTATACTTCGTTGATGAAATAGTTGCTCAAATCCGATTCTGTATTCGGTCCGGTCGGGTAAGGAACAAATCCCATTTCAAAATTGTAACCTAACCACTTTGAACTGTCAAAAATCCAATAGGGCTCACCATTGTGGAAAGCTATGTTGCCCGCTTTAAATTGCGGACATGAGGCATTGGACAAAGCCGCACTCAAATATTCCCACATTCCGGGCGTGCTCATGAGTTCGCTCAAATACGTCATCGTATCAATCGCCGGTTGTGTTGCCAATTCCGACTTTAGATCAGTAGTGACGACATGGGTGCCATTAGCTCCGAGCATCTGATAAGCCCAGTTATACGCTCTGCCGCCAATTACTGCAGCGCCTTCGATGCCGAGAGCGGAAATCCCTGGTAACAGATTATTGCAAATCTCTTCAAAAGCATCCCAATCCCATTCGCCTGCCAACCATAGTTCGCTTGGCAATGTTCCGTTTCCTTCGCCAAGGAATCTCTCCAATAAGTCAATATTGTAAAAAATACCCTGTCCGGCTAAAGGATAACCATCGTCATAAGCATATTGAACACCTAAAACCGTGCCAAATGCTGCTTTTTCCGGCCAGTATTCCGGATGTCCGTATTCTTCGATTAAAGCGTCAAGAGGCAAGATTGCTCCGCCTTCTGCCAAAATCGCGATTGCATATGAAGGCATTTCATAGACATGCGCTTGTGGCGTGTCGTTCAAAGAATTTGAAATAATATACCTTTGTCTTCCGCCTCCCCAAACAGCATCAGCAGGATAGGTTTGGTAAACAACATTAACATTGTATTTAGCTTCGACCATCTCGATTTGGGCAATTTTTTGTGATTTCCAACTTCCCGTATAGCTTTCGCTTCTCGGATCGGTCGTCGAAGCTTTGTTTACCATAATTATAAAGTTCTGCCCCATCATATTTGGAACCGGTTGTGTCACTGGTGTATCGGTCGTATTCGTAGCTGATGAAGTCGTGGTCGCTGAACCACTACTACTGTTAGCAGTAGTACTGGTAGTACTAGTAGTGCCATTTGTCGTATTCAATGTTGTGACTGAACCACAAGCCACCAAAAACATCGTAAATACCATCACAAATAACAGTAAAGTTCTTCTGAATCTGTTTGAAATCAATTTTTCCATATTAAATAATCTCCCTTATATTTTTATCCGACAATTCCGGATCTTTCGATACCTTGAACAAACAATTTCTGTACAAAGAAATATAATACCAAGATCGGCATCATTACCAAGATACCGCTGGTGTTCAAAATCATTGATGCAAACAGGGGATTCTTGGTGATATCCTGACCCATTAAGCTCCACACTCCAGCATCAGTCAAAGCTTGTTGAAGACCAAATAGGACGCTGACTTGTTGCGTGGTAAGTGTAATGAAATTCAAATTGCTTCTTGTTACAAAAAGGGTTGTAAAATAATAATCGTTCCATTGCCAGACAAAGCTTAGCAAAGCAACAGTTATGATTGCGCCTTTGGCATTTGGCAGCATGATCTTGAAAAACACCTGGAAGGGATTGGCTCCATCAATATATGCCGCATCTTCCAATTCAACAGGAATCCCGCGGAAAAATTGACGAAACAAATAAATGAATATTCCCGATTTGATACCCATGCCCAATCCCGCCATCAAAAACAACGTAATCGGTTTTCCCACCATTTTCATTTCCGTCAGGCTTCTTAATAATGGCAAGGAAATCACTGTCTGAGGAACGACGATAGTAAACAATGCCAAACCAAACAAAATTCCGCTACCTTTAAATTTTAATCTGGCAAAGGCATATCCTGCCAAAGCAGTCGATGCCAGTTGCAAGAATGTCACCCCGCATGCCAAGATTAGCGAATTCTTCAAAGCTTGCCAATATTTAAGTGCCACCATCGCCACTTCGAAGTTCTTGACCGAGAATTCTCCCGGAATCCACAAAATTGCCGGATTGTTCACGTCTGAAGGCGCTCTGAAAGCGACAGCCAACTGTAAAAACAACGGATAAAGAATCACAAAGCAGAGGCCAAAGAGAAGGATATATTTGAGAATATTGATGATAAATGCTCCAATTCTTTGTTTAAATACTTTTCGCTTGATTGGTGAAGACAAAGCTACTTTCATTCCGTCACGCCAATCTGCAATTTTATGCTGAATAACTTGCTTGAATTTATTCAATGTTCCTTTAATCATAGTAGAACACCGACTTTCTCATAAACAGGAAGGCAAAAGCGATAATAAAGATATTTGCCAAAAAGTAGACAATGGAAATTGCCGAGTACATCCCCGGTTGGTTTGTCGCCATTGTCGTTCCCTGTGAATTTACCGTCAAGAACATCAATAAATCGGAACTGCCAAAGCTATCGACGATTGTATAGACAACGGCAGTGAGAATCATAGGTGTTACCAAAGGAAATGTAATTTTCCAAAATGTTTCATATTTAGTCGCGCCTTCAACTTTTGCTGCTTCGTACAAGTGGTTAGGAATTGCTTGCAACGCAGCAATGAAGATGATAATTTGAATTCCTGATTTATTTACGATTAGGAAAATTCTGTCGACAGCACTTGTCAAAAATCCCACAAGTCCGTTGCCGATGCCAATCTGCATCAGAAAATCAGAAAACGCTCGAGACAGCTCAAAACCCTCCCCTAAACTGGCTCCAAACAGGGCTCCGAAGGCTCCTGATAGGGTATTGTTGATTACGGTCATATTATAGACCACTGGAATAAAGAAGATTGCCTTGACAAATTGGTGACCTTTAAATCTCGTATTCAATAGAACCGCAATAAACAAACTGAAGATTATGATGGTAGGCAAATCGATTAAAATATCGATTATGGATGATGTCAGAACTTCAAGCACCGTGGCTCCGGCCAAGGTCTGCCTAGTAAACAGGGCAATATAATTATCCAATCCATAATATAGAAAGCTGAATCCGCCGCCTTCCTGCGGCGTCATTTTGTTCAAACTCCACCAAATGGTCGAGGCAATCGGCGACATGAAAAAGAGAATAAAGCCAACTGCCCAAGGTATAATAAATAATACGCCAAAGATAACTTTTTGTTTTTTATATGGCATATGTGAAAAATACTTCTTCCAGCGTTGGAACAGATTCAGTTGAGGGAGTTTTCCTTCTTCAATTCGCATCAATTCGATTTTCACGCGTTGAATCTGGACCTTGATTCTAGTTCTTTTTTTCCCAATATTACGAAGTCTAGAGAAATTGCTGCTCTGTTTCGATTCTTGTTTTTTTGCGTACTTCACGTATGCTTCGGATAATAGCTGATGCTTATGTTCCAGCTTTTCCAGTTTCAACAAATCTTTGTCTTGAAGTAGATTTAGTTGTTCGGGGGAAAGATACTTGACACTACGTGCCTTTTTTATGGTATCCAATTAATCCGCCTCCTTCACAACTTCGTAGCTGTTAGCTGCGACGATTGTTCCCAGATAGTCATAATTGCTGACACCATAGTTAAAGACTATCTCCAAACCATTTGCATAAGCGGATTTTGTGACACTGCCATCGATAACCAATATCTCATGATATGTCAGATTTGTTCCATATATTCCTAAACTGTTCAATTCTTGGTATGTATCGATCAATTGGTCATACCAATTCTGGTAAAATGTCGAGTAATAATAAGAATATTCCGTGTCGACCAAATCGATCGTTGATTTGTAACTCCAACATATGCTAAGATTTGACGCAGTTTCGATAGCTTTCATTTTGTGCCAATCATATGTGTATTGATCATCCAAGTTGAAAGCCTTGGAACTGTAGTCCAAGTAGCCGCTTATGACAAGCTGATAGAAAGGCACACTTAAGCCAATGATTTGATAGCCTGTCCCATATGTGGGAATGTCGGTTAGGTGATTTGCATAAGCAAGCGCAAAATAACTTGGATTTCTAAACATGAACAAGTCATAATCATCGCGGTATTTTTCCATCATTGCTTGGAAATACTCCAGCGTATCCGTACGGAAAAGTGTATTTTTTTTGGCAAAATCGCTGTACATTCTACTGCCGAAATCCGCAAAGACAACATTTTTGACATCAATTTTTGTCAAAGCCTTCGTCACGCCTCTTAGAGTTTCATCATAAGACAGAGGCGACAGGACATAGTATTTCCTTGTCGATGTGTCCGCATACAAAGTTGCTTCATTATAGCCATAATTTCCGACAACGGAACCAAAAACATTTCTGACAGCGATTTGGTTTTTCTGAATGTCTTTTGACGTGTAGGCCGTGTTTGTATACACTTCGGGAAACAGTTTTACTCCGACACTGGCTAAATACGACTCCAAAGCAGCAAACTCTCTTTTACTTCCAGTTGCAGAGTCATAATGGATGGATCCCATGTAAGTCGGTTTCAAGCCATCATTTGCCCAACCCTTATACAACAAATTAATATTTGTCAAACCATCTGAGAGCAGATTGGCGATAATGTTTTCCGCTTCCTCACAACTAGTCAGCGTATTGACGGTTTTATAGGGAATTCCCAAAAAGTTCTTGTCAATGATGTATCCTCCGAGGAGTGTCAAATCAAGGACTACGGAATCCGTGTCGTCTTTCGGAGTCAGAACACCTTCATTGATCAAGTATTGTTTATAGACTTTTGCCATACCGTTATAACTGCCAAAGTCTTCATGAACAAACTTGATGTCGATCTGAAAATCGCTTGTTGTGTACCAGTCTGTCCATTCCACAATGTTGATGGTGGAACCGATTGAAGAAAACTGAAAGACTTCGCTTTCGCGAAAATAGAAGCGATAATATGCTTGGTTATAGGGATTGTCAGTTGAACTGACATTCGCTAAAATCGCCGCCATCTCCGCGCCTGTTTCAGCAATTGCGATGAAACCAGAGTCATTTCGTTTGACGCCAAATAGTGGTAAAGTGATGATTTGGCTTGGAGTTTGCTTGACTTTCTGGATTCGCGCCAATTCCTTGCCATAGATCCGTTGATTGTAAGGCAGGGCGAAAGCTCTGGCATTGTTGAAATCAATCAGGACTCCGCTGCCGTCTGGGATCATTGCATATCCAGTGTCTAAAGTGCTTGCGGCACCAAAGTAGGGCAAGACGTCTATATATGCCAAGGGAAATTTTTCTTTTTCGTAGATTGAATCATTTTTTATTTCTACCTGTAATCCGTCTTCGGTAATCGTATACAAGATGGCGATTTCGAAATAGCTATAGGTATCTTCAAAAATGATTCCGTTTTCTTGTAAGTCATAAGCCAAATCGTCTGTGGTATAGCCGCATACTTCATAAAAAATGCGATATAACTGCTTGAGAATCGAGGTTTGGATGCCGTCTTTCAACTTCCAGACTTCTACGCCGTCGACTGTTCCCGAGACGTAGGCCTGTTCGGTAATTCTTCGATAGTCGGTTGTCCCCGGTTCCAATTGAGACAATAGTAATTCTTCCATGCGTGCGGCAGAAATCACAGTCGGAAAATCAGTTCGGTCGACATCTTTTTTCCCGCCTATTTCGTATAGTACTTCCAGCGAATCTCCTACAACCCGGATGGAATAATCGCCAAACAACACGGCATCCTCATAGGCGCTGAGCGATGTCGGAGCCCCAAGACTACCCGAATAGTAGACGACAAGCGTGTCCAGAAAACGGGCGGAAGTCGAATCTGGATTGGATCGCCATTCCACTCCAGTCGTTTTGTCAAGCAAAACAAAAGTCGTTGTCAGGTTATTAAAAGTCATTTGATAATTTGAATTTGCCAAGATTGTTTCCGGACCGTTATTTTCGATATATGTTTCCGAGTTGACAAATCCCGTTTTGTCATATGTATCTCTTATGGGAACATGGACTTGGTTAATGATAACCACAAGATACAAGCAGAACGAGAACAAAGCAATGACTCCCAAAACAATCAATATTCTTCGATATCCCTTATAATGTAAAATATTGACTCTAAACACGTTTTTCAGTTGAATAAAAAGTTTTTTATACCAAGGAAGCACAGAATATAAAACTGGTTCCATATTGGTCTCTTGTCTAGTACTCATCATAAGAACCTCATCACAAATTCTGAGATAATGGACTTAATGAATGAGTAGACTTGCTGTCCCAGGGAAAACAGCAACAGCATGACAAAGAGGATCACGGCTATGGCAACGACTGTGAATCCAATCATAAGAATGTTTTTAAGAAGTCCGAACTCGTGGACTCCCAACAATCCGAAAAATACCATGTATGCTAAGAGCAAAACACCAAAAGATTGGAAGAAAGTGAAAAAGATTATTTCATCAGTGGTGATAAAATTACTGATGATGGTGGCCGTGAGTCCCAACCAGACATAGGGGAAAAACGCATAACAGATAACTCTAAAAATATCTGACATCGTGCCTTTGCCATCCATCAAAGCCGTCGATGCCCAGTTGCCAATGACAACAATCACAACCGGGAAGAGCACTAGCGCGATGGTCATAAATAAATTAAAATCCTTCGGGTCGTTCTTATTTACTAAAAATCCATTTGCGTTATAGGCGATTATCTGTGTCAAAATCATCATCACCAGATAAAAAACTGCCACATACAATTTCGATGTTTTTTCGCGTTTGAAATCATCAAAACCTTTGATTGGATGAGTAATCAAATAAAACGGCATCTTGAAACAGTCGTAAAAGAATTGGGAAAACAGCTTCCGAAAATCAGTTTTCAAAAATACTGCTTTGATTTTTCTCAGGAAATTAATCAATTTCTTCATCCTCCTTTGAAACTTTTACGGACTTGTAAATTGATTTGCCAATCAGAAAAATTACTCCTGCAATCGAAAATCCCATCACGTATGGCAAGATCACAGTCAATTTGAGATATCGATAAGGTTGATAGGCTTTCGAATACGTATAATCATCAAAACCAAGTTTGGCATTGATCATCGCCGCTTCAAAATTTCCTTCGCGGAGTTGTGCTTTGGCGATACCGGCGTATGCCAAATAGTAATTTGTATTTAATACAAGGACTTCTTCCCATCTGTCTTTTGCATTTTCATAATCGCCGTTATAGTAATATTGGGTGGCCTGATTGACCAAATTCGCGAATTCGGTATACTCCAATACGACCAAGTTCTTATTCAAGGAGTCAACAACCAAAATCTTATTGTCATGATAACATAAGGCTTGCGGGCTCAAAAATAACGAACTTTGGTTGTTGACAGCTCCCCCGATATTTCCTATTTGTCCACCGACATAAAGCAAATTTCCTTCGAAATCATAGGTGAATATTCTGCCTCTCGTCCTATCCAAAACACTGAAAGAACCATAATCGTTCACATCAATATCGATAAATTCGCTACTGCCGGTAGGAACATTGACATTGCCTTCAAGTGTGATGATATCTCCCGAGAGATCCACATAACCGTTTCTTATCAGAACATCGGTACCTTTGTAGTTCAGTTTTTTGATTACCTTGTTATTCTCCGTCGAACTGGAAACGGAATATATATACCCATTTTCATCCACATTCAAGTTTACAAACGTCGTTGCCAGCCTGTAGCCTTGAGCTTGACGCTGTTCTTCGGAAGTCAGTTTAAGCCAAAAAGCTTCCCAAACAGAAAGTGTAACCGTATTTGCCCCTAAATATCTGGAAAAACTGCCATCAGGGTTAAAATCAATAATACCTTCGAAAATCTGATCAGCTATGACATAGACTCTTCCTGTACTATTGACCGCAATTCTTAGCGGTTTGAAATCATAGCCTTGCGTGTCGGATGGCGATTGTTTGAAAGTTGGATCGTCAGGTGCCAAAATTTCGCTGGAGAAATTATAGTCATGGTCAAAAACCGCCACCCGGTAATTGCCGCTGTCTGCGACATAGATATAGTCTTCTGTCACGTATAGTCCTTTGGGAGACTTCAGGGAACCTTCCCCGGAATCAATACCAAATGTAGTTAAATAACGGTATTCGTTATCCAAAACGTAAACACAATTTTTCGAAGTATCGGAAATGTAGATTTCGTTCTGATAGGCAAACACATCGGACAACACACCAAAGGACACATTGGCAAGGTCTCCTGTTTGAGTTACTAGGTTGGAAGCATCAATCACTTTCTTTGCGATCAAGGCTTCTGCAGATGCGATCGCATCTTCGAAAGGGCTATAGTTATAGGAAGCGTTGACCCTAAAGGTGAAGGCCAGTATCAAAATTGGCAATAAAGTTATAATAATCATTATTTTCTTCATAATGTCTCCTACTTCAATCCCGAGTGAGACATAGTGTTAAGCATTTTTGTCTGATTGAAGATGAAAATAGTGATTGGAACAATAAGCATAATGACCGTTACAGCAGCAGCAGTACCTGTTCTTGCGATGCCTCCAGCAACTATTTGTCTCAAGGCATAACTAAGTGGTTTCAAATTTTCTGTGAATATATAGGCTCCGCCATCCGTTCCCCAAAGTTGTTGGAACAAGAGAATAATCAGTGTCAGCCAAGCGGGCCTGACAAGCGGCATGACGATCCTGAAGAATATTTGGTACTCGTTGGCTCCATCAATCTTGGCTGCATCGAGAAGTTCATCGGGAATTGTCGTCATGAACTGCCTCATTAAAAATATCCCCAAAGTAAAGCCAAATGCCGGGATGATGATTGCCAGTTGATTATCGATCAGCCCCAACCAACTGATGATCATATATGATGGAATAGCAGTAACTGCTGCTGAAAACATCAAAGAGTAAACAATCAGTTGATTGATCAGATGTCTGCCCGGAAAACGGTGTTTTGCCAAAGGATATGCGCAAAGCGATGCCAGAATAACATGTCCGATTGTGCCAAGCAAAGTGATTACAAGCGTGTTGACAAAATATCTCGAAATGGGAATTTGCGTGTTCCCAATCAAATTGAATAAATCGACAAAATTATCGAAAGTAATATTTCTTGGGAATAATCTTGGCGGAAAGACGAATATTTCGTCCAGTCCTTTAAGCGAATTGCAGATAGTAAATATCAATGGATAGGCGCTAAACAAACCAAAAAGAAGCAAGGCTAAGAAAAGAATTCCATCTCCCCATTTCGAACGGCTTAAACGGACTTTATGATATTTTTTGAATTTCTTGTTTTTGTCTTTGTACCATTTCAATTCATGCTTTATCAAATCTTGAATTAGCAAATCGTGTTCAGAACTGGAATAAGGGGAATTTAAATCTAACTTAACTTTATCTTTGAATTTAGATATCATTTAAGTTCCCACCCTTCTAATAACTTTTTGCACAAGAAGGTTCGAACCCAGCATGACAAAGAACAATACAGAGGCGATTGCAGAGGCGTAACCCATCTCCAGACGCGTGGAATTGGTTGATCCAAAGTCCATCAAATGGGTCACAATCGTGTGTCCCGAATATTCAACCGAAGGAAAGCCCAGCAAGTTAATCGACACGATACCAATTCCCAAGGCACTCGTGATTTGCATCACGGCGCCAAACATCAATTGCGACTTCATCTGTGGCAAAGTGATATACCACAATTCCTGCCATCTGTTTCTAATTCCGTCGATCGCGCCCGCCTCATATAAAGTTTTATCGACGGTTTGCAGTCCGGCGACAAAGGCAAGAAAGGACACTCCCAGACTCAACCATAATTGCACGATTATCAAGATCGGCAAGGCGTATTTTGGCGTTTCCAGCCATAGAATCGGGGTATTGATGATATTCAAATCAATCAGCGTCGCATTCAAAATACCATACATGTCTGAGGAAAAGATCAACAGCCATAACAGATAGGCGCTGCCACTTATTGATGGCGCATAGAAAATTAAGACCATGAACCAACGGATTTTTCGGGGAAGTTCGTTGATCAGCCAGGCAAATACAAAAGCCATAATATATGATATTGGCCCGGTAATGACAGCCAGTACAAACGTGTTTTTGAGAGCTATCAGGAATACATCATCATTCAGGAACAAATTAGTATAATTTTGTAGTCCGATAAACTTGGGTGCTTGCAGCATGTCGAAAGAAGTGAAGCTCAGGAAGAAACTCATCAAGACTGGCACAACGGTAAAGACGATAAAAACCAATAAAAAAGGAGCCATCATCGAATAATAGACTTTGTTTTTTTTGATTTGTTGCCAAAGTGTTTTTTTTTGATGTTTTGGCAATTCTTTTAAAACGGAATTATTCACAACGCTCCTCCTCAGTCTAGGTTAAATTCAAGTCGTTTTCTTGCAAGTTCAATATTGATTTTTTCTGCATATTCAAAAAGATTTTCTCTGGGATTGGTATTATTGTTGACGGTAGTCCTGAACGCATTGTCGATATATCTACCGATGATGTAATCTCCAGGCACTGTCGGTACTCCAGATGATTTATCTCTTTGCTCAGAGAGCAACAAATAGTCTTTCGTCGACCAGGGAAGATTCCTAAAAGCATCCAAATTAGCCGTTGGATATCTGGCCGCAGCGCCAAGAATGGCTTCCAAGCCTCTGCCATATCCGGTTTGTGCTTCTTCACCCAACCACCATTTGACAAATTCCCAACTGGCATCTATCTGGTCTGAATCAGCGAGAATAATCGCTCCAGTCGAAGTCGAGGTCGAAGTATTGTGAATAGTCCCTTGATCATCAACATATCCTGGCAACTCGGAAAATTCCCATTGGCCCCGAATCTCCGGAGCGAAGACCGATAAAGTATTGTATAACGAGTAATTATAGATTCCCATGGGCATTTCCCCACTTCGAAAACGATTCGAGAAGACAGCGCTGATTTCGAATCCATAATCACTGAAAAATGTCGTAAAATCAATAAAAGCCTCAGAAGCTTTTTTTTCTGTCAACAACGTCTGGCTTCCATCTTCCGAATATAATTGTCCGCCATTTTGGATGATCATTGCATAAAGCAATGTGGACAGGCCGCCTTTTGTGTTGGGCAGATAATAATCCAAGTACTGTCTTTGTAAAGTCGGCAGCACATTCACTACTTCTTCCCAGGTCTTGGGAACGCTCAAACCGAGTTCAGAAATAATGTCCGTGCGGACAAAACTGACCAGAAAATCTTGAGTGTCCGGAAGTGCATAAACTGCATCATTAAATATGAAAGGTGTTATCGCGCTATCATCAAACCAAGCGCTAACTTCCTCATAATCTGAAAATGTGCTTAGATCGACCAGTGCATTTCTGATTCCCCAATTCACAGGGATATTTTGTAACACTCCCAAAGCCACATCTGGTCCATTTCCGGATAATGTGGCTGGTAATAGCGCCGTTTCGGAAACTAGTTTCAATTCAACGTTGATATCATGTTGCATGGTAAAGGATTCGTCGATCAATTGTCTTAATAACTGGGATTGATCCCTGCCTGAGGAAATCCAAACAGTGATTGTCGGGCCTTCGGCTTCGACACTGCTTTCCAAGGATGTATTTGCTCCATAACTACCAAACAGCAAAACGATCTCATGCCATAATTTCTGAAAGAAATTTGTCGTAGCTTTGGGGAGAGAACTTTCGCCTGTATGCACAAAAATCGCATCGACAGAAAGTGGCTGTTCGGAAATCGACATTACCCATACTCCCAACGCTGATATGTTGTCATCCAAATCGTTTAGTCCGATTTGGATGTATTTCTCGCTTTTCTTGAATTTATTCAATTGATATAAAGTCTTTTCAAAGCTCGCGCTCAAGGAACTTCTGATTCCGGCGATTGAGACGATTTCGGAGATAGCCGTTTCCAGATTCTCGATACATTCATCGATCATGTCATATAGGCCGTCAATCCGCTGTTCCAACATGTAATCCTGGTATTGGTCCGGGTTTGTTCCGGCTATCATCACTACTTTTCGATATAGCGTATTTAAAATAGTGATTGTCCTTTCGGTGTTGTCGACCAAATCGGAATAGATTCCGATCGTTGCTTCCAATGTAATCACGTTTGTACCCGCTTCAAAATAAAACAGGTAATTTCCCGTTTCACTGCCGATTGTTACATTCTGCCAATCACTGCTATAGGCAAATTGAATGTTACGGCATTCCGCAAATGGGACTTTTCCGTTTATGTACAGGATTCTGGTGCTATACATTCCCCGATTGTAGTTTTGATTGACTTTGAAAGTCAATTCATACAGTCCGCTTTGAGGAACATCAATTTCCCAACTTATCCAATCGCCTGCGACTCTCCAGGTCGTGCCCCCGATCGTGTTATATCTTGTAATGAAATTCACGTAAGGATCGATTTTATAGCTGCTCCAATTCGCAACTGGAGCCAAGATAGGCGAAGATTTTTCATAGGGGTTTTCACCTTGAACCAAATTATAGCCAGATTCGTCAAAGGCAACAGTGCTGACCACTTGATAATTGTTGGCGGTATAATTTGCCAGTGCTGCTTCATAGGTAATATCTTTGACTTCTTGGTAAAGAACAATGCTCCTGACCACGACAGGTTCGCGGTCGCCGACGAATTGAATCGTATGCGCTCCTTCAGAAAAGTAAAAATAGTACGCTTGACCGGAAAAATACCCTGATGTATCGCGAATGGATTCGCTGTTCCAGCGGGGCTTTTCAATCTGTGCCGGTTTCATGTCGTGTTTTCCATCGACTCTCAAATCAGCGACATTGAAGGCGTCTTCCCAGATTCTTGTCAGCACGAAATTTTTGGCTTCCGTGAAAGGATATGCTTCATCTATCTGCACTCCCCTGGAGATTTCAGAGCTCCTGCCTTCAATCGAATAATAATTTACCTTGAGATTGTAATACCCTGCTTCAGGAACAGAAACATCCCACGTCACGTTGACAGTTTCTGGTATATACAATCCGTCAACATCGTCAATTGAAGTAATGTAGGCTTCTTCTTCATTGAATGAATTTGTGAAAGTAAAGCCAACTGTGGCATCAATGGATATTTCCTCTAGCGGATAATATTCGTCGTGACTTTCCAAATAGTCTTTGTAACCTGATTCGTAAAGACTTGCGAAGTCATACTTAGAAAGAGAATATGCGCTTACCGTTGAAGAGGCTTTTTCGCTTAAAAAAGCCAAGCAAAAACAAGCACAAAACAAAGTAATAATGCCTAACAATAACAATTTTTTCCGCATTATTCGATTTCCTTTCCGTGAAGTATATTTAAGCCTATATTGAACCAAAGATTAAAAATGGTTCAATAAAGGATTATGAACAAGTTCAGTTTTGGCTAAAATCAGATTGGAATTCGTAATCAAGGGCATCAATCGATTTCACACCTTCGGTCACAAATCTCTCATAAGTATTCCTAATCGATATATGGATCAGGAAAACACAAATTGATGGCCAAATAAATATTAGAATAATTGGAAAAACATAAAGTAACCCGACAGACATTAGCAGCAACAAGACAACTACAAGGCTTTGCAAGGGAATGCTTGTCAATAAAACGAATGAATACTTGATGATTTTCCGGTTTGTTAGATTGGGAAAATAGACAAAAACAAAACAAGAATTGATGGCTGCCAACAAAAAGACAACGTCGACAACAATCATCCCGTAAAATGCCAATTGATAGAAAATCGGTTGTGATTCTTGCAGTGCCAGATAGAAAAACAAGGTATTGAATACAAACACACATCCAAGCAAAGTATAAAATAGCGATAATTTAATGATTTTTCGATAATTTGCCCTGATGACACGAAAATATGTCTGCACCAAAGGGAATGTTCGATCATGTCGTAAAGATTTGAGGATAATAATCAAGGCAATCAATGCCGGCATCAGGGAAAAAACGACCAATCCGAAAACAGTCGTTAGAATTAACAACAGGTTCAAGATTATCAGTTTGTAGACAAAATCGACAATAATAAAAAATTTACTGTTATACAGCCGTTCGAATTTCATAGGTCTCCTCTGATGCATTGAAATAAGTCGAGGAATGATCCTCGACTTATCAATGCAGCATCATTTCAACAATATAACAAAATTATAGTGAAAATTATTCCAGAGTAGCAATAGTAATTGTAATAGTTGACAAATCATAAGCTTCGGTCAAGAGAACTGCGCGATGATCGGTAGTAACGGTGCCCAAATCTTTGATCAGAGCGTTACCCATCAAATTGCGGTATGTGCCAGCCGAGAGTCCTGTGCCATATTGCGAGGCTAAAATCATCATGTCGCCTTCTGCCAGGAACGGTTTGAAATAGGAAGCTTTCAAGTTCAGCGCCCAAGGCCAACCGCCGGCATTTGAAGTCCAACCATCAGTCGGATTCCATTCATGTGCCCATCTGTCTACGAAGTATTTAATGTGCATATCTGAATCGACAACCACGATGTACCCGCCGCTAAATACCGTGATGGCATCATCAAGGCTTGCAACTCCGAAAGCATCGGTGATCACAATTAGACTAGGAATAAACTGCGCCCCGATATCGTTGCCTCCGAGTGGGTCGATATAATTCATCCAAGTTGCCAAATCGAATTCTTTGACATCAAGGACACTCTGTCCCATTCGCAAGACTTTGGTAGCCTCACCAAAAGTAATCGTAACTGTTGCGGGATCCAGGGCTGTCAGTAAATCTACAGCTCTATGATCGGTCGTAACAGTACCTAAATTTTTGATCAAGGCATTGCCGAAGTAGTTCCGGTAAGTTCCGACAGAAAGACCGCCATTGAACTGTGAAGCCAGAATGATCATATCGCCTTCAGCGAGATGTGGTTTGAAGTATGATGCGTAAAGTGAAGCACCATATGGCCAACCACCGGCATTGGTGGTCCAACCATCTGTCGGATTCCACTCATGCCCCCATCTGTCAACGATATATTTTACATGCATATCCGAGTCCATCACAGCGGCGTATCCGCCTGCAAAGATCAGGGTTGCATCATCTAAAGCCGAAATACCGAAGGCATCGGTAATCATAATGATTCCCGGAACAAATTGTCCGCCAACATCATTTCCACCAAGTGGGTCAGCGTAGTTAAGCCAAGTAGCCAGATCAAACGAGAAAAGTGGCAAATCGTTGGTTCCAAGGCTGATCGTTTGCGTCATAACTTTTTCTTGAATTAAAACTGTAACCGTCGAAGGATCAATCGCTGTAAGCAAATCGACAGCACGATGGTCGGTTGTAAGAACTCCCAAATCTTTGATTAGGGCATTTCCGAAGTGATTGCGATAGGTGCCTTCATCAAGTCCGAGTCCGTATTGTGAAGCAATGATCATGATATCGCCTGCAGCTAGATGTGATCGGAAATAAGACACGAATAAGTTCGCTCCGTATGTCCAAGCACCTGCATTTGTCGTCCAACCGTCTACCGGATTCCATTCATGTCCCCATCTGTCGACGATGTATTTAACGTTCATCTCTGAATCGTATACAGCCGCATAGCCTCCAGAAAAGACTTTGGCAGTATCATCAAGTAATGTGAAATCAAAAGCGTTGGTAATGACGATTATACCTTCGATGAACTGACCGCCAACATCGTTACCACCAAGTGGATCAGCATATCTCATCCATGATGAAACGGTAAATTCGACAATTGGCAATGTATATTGTCCAAGTATTACTTCTTTGAGAATTACTTCAATGTCCAACAGATATTCCGAGAATATTGAATCAAGTGTCGTTTCCGAACCGGAAGCGATAACTTTTATGCTGGTGCCAGCAACTAGTTTCTCATCTGGGATTGTAGTCTGGTTAGTCTCAACTGTAAAGAATTCGCCATCGTCAATCGAAACCAAGTAATTCGAAGCGCCTACAACAACATCCCAAGAAACTACATTATCAGTCAGGATAAAATTGAGAGGAGAATCAAGGCGTTCACAAGTGTAAGACAAGGCATCGCTAAGTACTGAAGTAGATTTTGTCGCAGCGTTGGCGGTGATTGCTCTTAGTTGAATTTCATAGTCTCCAACCGGAAGATTAAGCAATCCGAGATTGAAAGTATATGATAATTCGTCTAACGCCAATTCACCAACGTCTTCCAAAGCCAATACGCCATCGACATACATGTCATAGCTTGCTGCTCCAATAATTGGTGCCCAGGTAGCGATGTTTCCATCAATAGAAACAACCGGTCTAGTTAATTTAGCAGCTTTTTCAATAACTGTAGAAACAAAATCAACCTTGATGTTCAAAACACCCAAATAAGTAGCGGTGTATGCATCAAAATCAAATCCGTTTGTTGCTGGATCAGGATTGCCTGCAGGTTGCTCTGGAAGCGTTGCGTCAACAATAATTCCGAAGCCAGGATAATCTTGATTCCATACTAACCTAACGCCAAGATTACGCACATCAGATGTTACGCTTCCCGGGAAAATGATAAATGATCCATTTTCAGGTACAACGCTCAAAATGTCAGCCAATGGTCCGTGGGCAACTGTGTTAGCTGCATTTGGAATGACTAAATCCCATGTCATATTTGCTTCGCCAGCTGCTAATTTTGCAGCTTCGGTTGTCGCAATTACTGCTGCGTTAGCATAGATGACAGTTCCATCAGCATATACTTCTGCCGCTGCAGCGGTCGTCATGACTCTGGCAAGAACAAAGTTTCCATCGGCGTCAAAGACCATGATGACTCCATCTCTGAACCAGGGAACGCCATGATTGGCACTAAGTGTAGTAAATGAGGATACAACATCAGCTGCAAGTGATAGCGAAGCATACATTTCTTTTGAGTAATAATATGCTTTCCCCGAATCAGTTCTAAATCCAGCTCCGCCCAACATGCTGTTAAACACTAAGGCATCTTTGCTGTTTTGTACAACAGCAACTGTCATATCTACACTGTTGATAGTGATAATCGGAGCCACGTCGTCAACTAAAAGAGTAGAGACTTCTTGAACTTCCTTAATCACCAAATTGACTTGTACAGCAGTGTTAGTCTGCGCAATTGTCGCAATTTCGCCGCCGGCAAAGTCAAAATCATAATAAGCCTTTAAAGCTTTTGCTAGTACAGATCCTGAAAGTCCTTCCGGATAAATGAGTACATATCCAGTATCAGAGACCAAAGCTTGCAATCCAGAAAGTAGATCGCCAGCAGTCCAACTTAGACCTGTAGAAGTAATGTTTCCCACACCATCCATTTCAAAGATGGCTCCATTCGCAAAGCGAATTAAATTTACTCGGTAGTATGAATCCAACACGACGGCAACACCTTTAGCCATCGTTGGTAAGGAAGTAAGTTCTTTAAACGTCGTGCCTTCGAAAATCATACCTTTTGTCGTAGCGGTCAATGGTCCGAATTCTGTAAAATCAGGATTCATTTCCATCCTTTGCTCCAAGCCCATTACTTTTGAATATACGGAATCAGATTCACCGTATAACTCAATGTAATCAGGAGCATATTGTTTGACCAGAATTAGCTTGTATGCCGTATCAGTATGTCCATTTGCAGTTACTTTGTATTCAATGACGAAATTTACTCCATCATTTCCCGGTACTAAAGCATTTTCCAAAGTAACTTCATTTGCTGCCAATGTCCAGACTTCCTCAAAATACTCTGCCCATAAAGGATCAGTAATACCAATTGATGTCTGGAGTCCATAGGCAATCTCACCTGTCGTATAACGATATACTTTGTAGGTAACATCGTCAATAACGTCATTTCCTTTTCCATCATTCGCAAAGATGCCTTCAAGTGGATTATAAGCAAAGATTTCGGAAAGTTCGCTTAAGTAAACAGTTTCTGTGTATTGATTCTTCCAAACTCCTGTGCTGTTAATGTACTTTTGGCTAGGGATGGTAATTACCGGGAATGGATTGACAGAATCGAAAGTTTCCCTTACTGTTTGATTGCTTAATTCCGGATCAATCAGTTTAAGTTCTCTGCCTAAAGCATAATCTCTGATGTCATCGCCATTCTCATCACTGTTCATGATGTAATTGGCTCCCATGGAACGGCTCATGTCAGAAGAGTTGGCAATTGCGACAACTTGTTCTGTTTGATTTAAGCCGATCGTCGTCCAGTTCAAGAAAATGAATACTTTTCCGTCTTCTGGGATCCACTCATTGAGGTTTGCCATCATTAGTCCCATTTCACCGGAACTGTATTTTGCATTGGATTTTCCAACTAATGTTTCGCCTTCCATTTCGGTCCAGGTTCTAATTGTTCCTGTTGACCAATTTACTGAAGAAATCGATACTAATTCATCTGATTCGTTGAGGTATGCTTCTCCACTGTTCCAGTGTCTAACATAGACGATTTTATCATCTGCGTCAGTTACTGCAATAATGCTCCATCCAACACCTGAACCAAGGCGTTCAGGAGCATATTCTAGCATCCATTCAACATAATCTTTTGATAATACATTTACGTAATGACCATCATAGGCACTATTGAATCCAGTGCCTGTGTTTCCATTCAAAACTTGGGGATTGTAAATGGCTTGATAACGGATTATTTCATCATCAAAAGAAATCATTTCCGCTCTAGTGAAACTTTCCGAGACAATTACGGTCCTATTGAATGGATTGCTTACGTTGCCTGCAACATCGGACATGGTAATTTGAATGACATAGGTTCCTGGAACCGTGTTGTCATATGTGCCCAGATTCGATACAGTGAAGATAACGTTGATGCCATCAATATTGTCAACTCCACTAAGTCCGCCGGTAAGTGATACTTCTTCTCCGGCAATGTGATTGATTGTCGATACGGATCCGGTCAAAGTCGGAGCCAACATGTCTAATTTTACAATCACTGTTATCGTAGCAGTAGAAAAATTGCTTGCTTCATCAGTAGCTGTAACAGTTATGACATACGTTCCTACAACGCTCTTATCATAACCATTGTAGTTGGAGATAACTATATCAATATCTCCGGCTGCCGATACATTATCCGTAGCACTAACGTCTGCCAAAAGATTGACAACAGCATCAACCTGATGCGTGATTGTTGGTTGCCCGATGACGATTACTGGAGCAACAGTGTCAGTCTGTTGTGTTGTAGTTACAGCAGTAGTTCCTGGCGCGGTTGTCGTCGGAGCAGTTGTCGTCGGAGCAGTTGTCGTCGGAGCAGTTGTAGTTGCGCCTTTACATCCAGTAATAGCAATCGATAAAACAAATAACAACAATAAAAATAGTAATTTATAAGTTTTTTTCATTCTTTTCCCTCCTATTTATTTGAATGACACATATATTATATACTTCTCAACTTGTCTAGTCAACCACCTTTGAAAAGGTTTTCATTAATTTGTGATTCAATTTTTAAACGTGACAAGCAAAAAATAAAAAAACGCCATATAATCAGTTTTTTGACAAGGCGTGATTATAGGCGGATAAGATTTATTATCAATAAAGCCGTTTCTTAATTATCAAAAGCGAGACACCCAGCAAGAAAGAACAAGAAACCAAGGCGATAACAATGATTTGTCTATATATATTTGCATCTGTTACATCGTCAATTTGTTCATCGTCAATCGATTCAACGGGAACATAAGGCTGATAGTGATATTGAAATGTTTCTTCATACATTTCATAAACTGGCAAGAAAGTATTGATCCGGTAATAATATTCGATCTGAAAGGAAAACTCCGTATCGGGTTCGATGTTAGTAAAATCGCATCTATATTCGTCAATTCCTTTGCTAGCAATTTTCTTAACTCCATCATTAACCAGATAGAGCTTAATAAATGTTTTACTTGGATCTTCAAAATTAATAATGGCTTCAAAACCGTTCAAAGCTTCACTTTCGGTGAACTCAACCGTAAAATCATAAGGTTTCACTTTGATTACCGGTTCAGGTTCGACATAGTTTTCCAAATTGATTCTTTCGGAATAGAAACATCTGGTTTGAATTTCATCGTTTAATTCATAGGTCGCGACAAATGAAATGTAGTTGATGCCATTTTCAACCAGTTGATCAACAACAAATTCATTATCAATCCCAAGAATTGGAGTTTCATTGACAAATATCTCAAGTTCAAGCAACTGTGCACCATTGTTTAGCGTCAAATCATAATCAACTGCAACTGTAGATGCTGTGAAATTTGAAAACGTCGCATCGATGTATATATCGGGAACGACAAACAAGATACTGTTAGCTACTTTCCGGTACACCTCTGATGGAGAATTCAACATTCTCAAACCGTCAGTGTCTCTAATCAACAACTGGGTTGACCCGCCACCATCCAAATTAAAGGAATTGATACAGCCAAGACTTTGCATAATAATCGCTTCTTCACGCAAATTTACTCCAGCCATATCTGTTTGCCTACCATCAATTGCGGCAATAACCAAATCTCCTTCTGCAGTAAATCCAAAGCTTGAACGGGGGGCACGTTGACTGGCAAAATCGACATTTTGATCTTCGATGTCTACAAACGAGAGTATTTCATCGTTGACTAAAGGTTGGCTGCCAACACCAATTATGTTAGCGTATCCCAAGTTGTCACCGACAAGATTTTTTTGGATTCTGACTTGCGGATTAACCTCTAGCAGAGAAATAATCTCCTGATCTGTGGAAACGATAGTCGCCAAGTCTTCTGACTTCACCGTTTGCTGGACTTCTCCTGTTACATTGCCTTTGAGAAACAGTGTTGCATAATCCAAATATACTGCGTTTTCCATTAAAAACATTGTTGCATCCGGAATTGAGGTGACTTGCAAAGGCTGATAGTAAATGGTCGTCTCATTTTCTCCTGGAGCCATATTGAAACTCGATAGCTTGATTTCTTTAAGTATTCTAGTACCAGTCTCGTCAAAAATGCTCAACACATAGTCTGGTTCCACTTCGTTAGTCTTTGATCTAACATAATTAGAGGCATCATCCGTAAATCCGACGGAAAAATATCTTGGCAATGAGAAATTGTTGTATTTGATGACATCCCCTTCCTGAACAAAAGCATTTATGGGCGTTTTGGTAGTCATATCGTAATAATCGCCATTAATTCCTGCGATTACTGTATTGCCTGGGTGGTTAAATTCATAATCTTGGGCAAGCTCGATCAAGTCAGATCCCACTATTGAAGATCCATCGATTTTGCTATAAGCAACAACTTTTATCGGACTAGAATTACTTTTCTTGACGTAACTGATGTTTTGCAAGCCTTCGGTGTCATAGTCGGTAGTGGTTATGCCTGTAAAGTTTTCAAACGTCACGCCTTCAAACAATTCTCCTTGTTGAACGGTAGTTGTTTTTTCCACACTTAAAGACGAGGCATTTACTTCAATCGTGCCAAACAAGAAAAAAGCGGTTATAAACAGGACCACAAACAAAAGATAATGTTTCATCAATATCCCTAGTCTTTCAAAGCAATTTTAAAACTGACTTCAAACATCCTTTTCCAAGGTAACTGGACATTGCTAATTGAAAACTTATTTTGAATTTCCGACAAGTGATTGCGAATGAAGTCCTGCAAGCCTTTTTCAACCAAAGTACTAGCGATGCCTTCTTGATTTTTCGTATCAAAATAGTTCATACCGTATTCTTTCAAAGCTTTCGTAACCTGACTTCTGACCAAGCCACAATAACCGATATCTTCTACATATCTTTTGATGAGAAATTCCTGATGAGCTTTGGTTTTGCCATAATACAAGTAGCTGATACCTTGACTAATCGCTGTGCCTAAGGCGTTGCTAGATGTGTTCCAGCCAGAGTATGAGGCCAAGTTTAGCAACAAATGCGACTGCTTGATATATTCCAACACATCTAAAGAACCGGCATTAAGAAAGAAAAGGTCTGCAACTACGATCGGGTAACCTTTCTGGAAAGCCCATTTGGCAAATTCAAAAGTCTCGACAAGATTGCACATAACATCGATATCTCTTACATTTCCGTACACTGGGTCCCAAAACATTTCTGTAGCTCCCATTAAGGCCAGAAGGACGATATCCGCGTCTTGTAAAGATGGAACAACAATTCCTCCCGATCCGATGATTTGGAATTTGATCGTGTTATCTAAATATCTGTCTTCAAGACAAGGAATGACGGTTTTTGTTGTTGGCGACGGATACTTGATGTAAAACGAAGGTTTTTTGCCTAAATGGTCATTTACCATTCTCGCAACCAATGTGCATCCCAATTCATCGGCTCCGGAGTATGCGTATGCTCTCATAATCAGTTTCTTTGTTTTGATTTCTTGTTGGATAATCTCCTGATCCATAGCGGGATACCCGAACTCGCCAGCATCGTCCTGGCAAAAAATAATGAAGTCAATAAGCTTGTTTTCCGTCAACTCAAGCGATAAAAGATCATATTTGAGATTCATCTGCCTTCTTGAAAGAAAATCAGCCAAATCGTTGTCGTCAAGATGGAGTTCATCTAGTTCTTGTAACTGGGTATCTGTGATCAAGCCCAGCCGTTTTCGATGTTCAAAATAACCATGAAGATAGATTTGCCGACCGCAGGTTTTATAATAAGGCGGCTCTTCATCGGCGGAATTGTGTTGTGGACAACGCATAATCAATTGAAACGCAAATATCTTCAAGTCAGGATTTTCATGTTTAAGTGCTTGTATTGTTTGTAGTCTTGTTTTCAAGGTTTCTTCATTTAGACTATGGATCCTTGAAGGAACCAAACCTCCATACAGCAATGTGTCCATGGAGATAACCAGTCCATAAGCATCTTTTGTTTCCGAAAGCAGAAAATCATTTAGCATAGCATTGTCAGCCGGAGCTTTTTTATGGGGCATCACCGATTTTGACGGGACAACCAAATCAATATCGGTATCTTTAAAAATCTCTTGCGGAAAGTCATAATTGCACGGTCTTTCATCTACAGGAACATATACTATTTTCGTCATTTTTTCTCCTCAAAAACCCGGTACCACTGGGGACCTCTTCTTTTTTTAATCAAAGTGTCAAATTCCGATTCTGTCAACAATTTACGTTTCAGTAGCAAATAATCCAATAATTCGCTACCGGAAAATTTTATGTTCGACAAAAATGATACTAACTCTTCCTTGTCAATCTTATCATCTAAGATTTTATTGACGATCACTTCTTCTTGGATAGCTCTTTTTAACCACGGTCTCAATTCATCAATAATCGGATATTTCAGTTTCAACATTTTTTTCACACTATGTACAGTTTTTTTGAAATATGCTTTTATTTCCGGATAGGCGTCACGATTAACTAAATCCTTTTCCCACCAGAGTCTTCCAAAAGACAAGACACTAGGATAATTATATTCAATATATGCAAGGCTCGCCTCATAAAAATCCTCGCCTACCGATTTAAGCGCGATTGCGAAAGAGATTTCCGGATTATATTTTTCTGTGTTCCAGCAATAATGTGCCATGGTAATCATCGCGACTTTGGAAATGTGATAATTTATACTCGGATTGATCATATACCCCGTAGCGAATTTTCCTAAGTCAGACGCTCGGTTTCTGATCGGAGCGATGAACTCTCTGACACCATAGGTAAAATCACTGACCGGAAAATTATCCCATATGTACATATCCTTTTGATATGCTCTTTTGGTCAGAAAAGCATCTCTTGAAGTTATGGCTTCACTACAGACGTTGTCACCGGTCCAAAATACAGCGATATCTTGGAGGAGATGATTTTTGAGATCTGTTCGGTATTCCGTATCGCCGATTTGATGATATTCAGTCGGACACATGACAAACTTTAGTTTCTCAATCTGACAACGTAGATAGGTGAACACTTTATTGCATATATGTGCATGTGCAATTCCAGGACGCAAGAATCTCGCTATATTTTCCGGTGATAATTTATAATCGATATCGTCTAGCAACAAACCAAATTGAGTTATGCCTAAATCAATAAGTTGGTCCAACTTCCGATACAATCGTTCAAAGTCCTTCTCTGAACTGTAATCGAATCCAATTTCAGGAGGAACGGCATGTCCGGGAGAAATGCAATAGCAAAAATCAATTAAAAAATTATCCGCTCGAGCCTTTAATTGGATGAGTTCGCAAAACTTGTCCTCCGGATACAGTTCAAACCATTTTTCCCGGTGATAGACATCTGATTTTGGAGCGTACATATAGGTGTTAAGCCTGACTTTATCCATAAAATCAAACATGTCGATTCTTTCAGACAAAGTCCAGGGTTCACCATAGTATCCTTCAATGATTCCCCGAGAAAAAAAGGCTGGTTCATCTTCAATCAAGATGATTGGAAGCAAGTATTTTCCTTCAGACAAAGATACAGAGTCATTCAGCAGTCTGAATGCATACCTTAGACCTCTTGCTTGAGAAACAACGATAGAAATCACTCTGTTATTCCCAATTTTAAGTGAATATCCATCCGCTATGATCGATTTATCAAAATCGATTTGGATTGTATACATGTCTTCTTTGTAATCTACAACTTCAAAAAACTTATCGTCGAGCAGCCCCAGTAAATCACTATGCAAGCACGCTGGTATCTTTTTATTTGCAAGGTGGACAGGAATCCGAGAACTATATTCGCTAAAGTCATTTAGAAAGTAGACATTTTTACATAGATAATCAATATTTGTCGGTAACATGTTATTCCTCGGAATGGATTTTTGCTGGATGAATCATTATCGATTCCGCTCCAACCAAATCATCAATTAACGTGACAGAGATCGCTTTTTTATTGGGACAGATCATGGATGCTTGCCTATTTTTATCGAAGGGAACCTTGACAAGTTTGCCACCAACGTTTCTGTATAGATAAGTCTCATGCCAAATAGCTTGTGAAACAGTTGCCTTTGTATCTTTGGCGTTAAACCCTTCGTTACCGAATTGGTCGATGGAATTGACGCGCTTGAATTCCGCTGGGCTGTGGCCGCATCCCGAAGAATAGAATATCGGACTATAAAAATCTGAAGGCATGTCATTTTTTAGTAAGTATTTTTTTCTAAGCTCAACGTATTTGGAAATTGTAGTTCCTGAAACGACTTCAATTCTCAATTGCAAATAATTAGGGATTGGACTATAGATTTTCATTCGCAAAATATCACCGGGAAAATAATAATGTTTCAGGCTTCTTGGGTTAGATATATTCCATGAATTGACTTCTCTTCTTGTAACATTTCCTGAAAAGTCGGTAGCATCTTTGTAAATATATCGCCAAAAAGGACGATAAGCCAATTTTGGGCTAGAATCATCCAACTCTTGTGAAGTATCATTTGATAAGTAAGTCAGGTTCATCCCGAGCCCGGCATCACTTTCTTCTTGGGCTTTTCCACCCATGTAGACACTTGGGTTATCCATTGATCTGCCTAACCCATCCAAATTAAAGCGCATTGGATCAGGCGTAAATTCTCCAAGTTCGATAACGCCTTCAATTCCCAACCAATTGTCAAATGAGGAAAAAACCTTCCTATACCAGGCTCCTAAGAAGCATTTAGGCGGAAAAGGCGGTGTGATTTCTCCATCAATTTTACCAAAAAAACACGGCACATCATCAAATTGAGAAGTATCCACATAACGACTGTCCAGAATCGGTACTACTGCAACTGCTAAACTCATATTTATCCTCCTATATTAACAATAACTATATTTTATTGCATCAATTTCACCTGTGACGCTCTAGTAGAACTTGACATTTTACGATAGCATTATACTACGATAAGCAAGTGAGGTAAATACAAATCACTGACATTATTTCAACACAAAAACCGACAACTTTCAGCATAATAATAATCTAACTATGTTAGAAGCAAATATTCGGGAGAAAATATTTGTCATAATCTTCAAAAAAAATTTTGTATAAAAATAAAAAATCGGGCAAGCGAAATTTGCTTGTCCGAGACAAAAATACTGCCGATTATTGAAAAAAGTAATAAAAGATTAAGACCGTTTTCTTATTTCAGGCATACTTGCAGCTGCAATGGATTGTCCCACTCTTCTTGACGTTTCATCCGGCATTGTCAATTGAATGTCAAGATAGTTGAATTCTGCGTTCAAAACTTTGTTTGCATATTCGATAATGGTGTTTCCACCCTTGCCACTGACTACTCTACCAAGCACCAAAACATGTTTCATAGCGTAAAAAAGATGATAATAAGCCAATGTATAACCCAAATAAATGCCTATATCTTGAAATATCAGGTTTGCATCAGGATTTCCTGCTTCGTTAAGGTGTTGGATGAATTTCAGCTTTTCCGCCAAACTGAGGTCGCTGTCGATTTCGATATTGGCAAGTCCAGCCAATTTTATTACTGCGTCCTGTGAAAAATATTTGCATCCCACACCAAAATCTTGGCTCCACTCATCAACGATTGAATCTTGATTAAAATCAATTGGCACGAATGCCAACTCGTTTAGCCAGCCAAGCAGCTGTTTGTTTTTGTCAACATATCCGCCTGCTTCACTGGTTCCCATCGCAATCCCAAGAACATTTCCTTGATTCAGGTCAATAGCCCCTGCAAGTGCAGTAACATCGCCATCGTTTGCGACAACTAAGGAAACATCGCCAAAATTCTTGACAACGTCAATATACATGGTTTTAACAGTTTTTTCAAAATCATCGTCATTAACAACCAAAAACAAGGAAGCAGCCATGATTTTGTTATCGACATAGATGCCAGCGCTGCTGATTCCAATCGCGTCTACCCGCGGCAAATAACTAGCGGCTTTTTGCAAGGAATCAAGAATCCCCTGAAAATGATATTTGGGGTCGAAATTTTGTTTGGGATGCCAAATAATTTCTTCACTGAACAATACATTGCCATCTATTACTGCGGAAACTTTACGATCTGACCCTCCCGCATCGAATCCGATGCGGCATCCATCTAGTTTTGGCTCGAATACTTTGTTTTCGGTTTTGATTTTCGGTAAAACCTCCATGTACTCGACTGAAAATGGCTGTTCAAACACTTTAGCCATAAAGATAGTGTCAAATTTTCTTCTTCCAGAGAGCGTGTAGTCGGCTTTCAGTCTTTCATAAATATATATAGAGCCACTGATTATTATCCGGTAGCCACCCACCATCCATAATAGTCCTTTGACGACTCTTTCAACAATGCGATAGTTTTCCAGATCGTTATATCCGTCTATGAAAACATTCATATTGTATATATAGTTATACCCGTTATTTCTTTCAATATAGATTGAGAGGGAAGTCATTTTCTTGGTGCTTTCAACCGCTTGAGAATACTGTGTCAATTCGATTATCGCAGGTTGAAAATTTTTGTCTAGACTAGGTTTTAATTTCATTTTTGGTTCTCCATAAAATAACCTTCTTTATGGTACACAGTGATTCCATTTACGATCGTTAGGTAGACATTGAAATCCTTGTCGATAACAATCAAGTCTGCATCTTTTCCAACCTTGATGCTGCCTTTTTTGTCATCAATTTTCAAAACTCTTGCCGGATTAATAGTCGCTAAATTCAGTGCTTCCTCCAGTGTCAAATCTAAAATGGTTTTCATATTTTTCACACCTATGTTCATTCTAAGCGTCGAACCGGCAATCGTGCCATCTTTCAATCTGGCTTCGGAATTGTTCACATACACATCATGACCGCCCAGAAGATATTTTCCGTCAGGGAGGTGTGACGCCTCAATGCTGTCGGTTATCAAACTGATATTGGCATTTCCTTTGCATTTATATAATAATTTGATAGCGTTTTTTGAAACGTGAAACAGGTCGCAGATTAGCTCGCAATTGATATTTTCCGCCAACAATAATCCTCCGACAGTACCCGCTTCTCGGTGATGGAATCCTTTCATGGCATTAAACATGTGCGTGGCTGAACTTGCGCCATGAGCCGCTGCTTCAAGCACTTCATCAGAAGTGGCGTTCGTATGACCCAAACTGGCAACAATATTGTTTTTTACCAAATAATCCAAAAAAGCTTCTCCGGATTCTTCATAGGCAAAACTGACTTGTTTGATATTGTTCCCGCTGATTTTTTGATAGTGATCTAATAAAGCAACATTACAGGGCAGGATATATTCAATTGGTTGTGCACCTTTCATAATTATGGAAATGAAGGGCCCCTCCAAATGAACTCCAAGCAAAGTAGCACCTAATGCAGGTTTTTCGATATATTTTCTTATATTATCTAAAGCTAAATCAATATTATTTTTTGATTGCGTCATAGTAGTCGCAAGAAAACTTGTCACTCCGTCTTGGGTTAGAACAATGGCGATATTCGCTATATCTCGATAGGTGGGATACATACAGTCAGAGTTGTTCGCTCCATGAATATGTTTGTTAATGAACCCTGGAACTAATATCAATTCATCATCAAGAGACAATAACCCAGAATCGTCAAAATCGCCAATAGCCTGGATTTTCCCGTCTTCGATAAGAAGGGATTGTTTGCTGATCCCTTTGCCTTCTACGTATATATTAGCGTTTCTAAAGCCTTTTATCATCATAAAGCCTCCAAAAAGAAATTGGATATCATCAATTTTCTTTACATGTTTCTAATTATACAATAATTTCCTTAATCTGTTTTGCAAGTTTCTAGAATGTATACAAAAAACAATATCGATAAAAAAATAGCTATTCCCCCGAAGACTTCTCAATATTGTATCCATACAAACGGAAAACTTTATATCTTTTCCCACCAAGTTTTTCCACAGCATTGCGGGATTTGAAGTTATCGCTCCCAATGGTGGAAGCATCAATGAACTTAACTTTTCTTGCCTTCATAATTTCAAAATAATCCTGATAGATGGCATTGATGATGCCTTTGCCCTGATAATCCTTCACAACCATCTGGATCATCGCTCTTGTGGTCTTGATCCTGTTTTTGTAATATAGTAACTTCAAAATCGCGAAGATGTTCCATTTGCCCTTGATTTTGGCCAAAGCTTCATTGAAGTTCGGAATCACGAGACCAAACCCAATCGGACGGCCTTCCTTGGTTCTTGCGACCTTGACATAATCGAAGTCGAGGAAGTTTTTCCAAGTGTCCAGGAGTTCCCAGACTTTTTCTGGAGATGGTGCCCGCATGTCCCAGTCATCGGTGATGGAGTTGTTAATGATTTCGATGATGTCCCTGGCATCCTTGTCCACATTCTTCTTGTTTCCTGATGAGACTTCAAAGTTATATCTTTCCTTTATTTTGTCGATCACATCATAGCGTTTGTATGGCACATCATCCAATGTAAGTTTATATCCATATAAGTCTTCATGGGCATAAAATCCGCTTGATTCGAACATCTGTTGGTAATAGGGCTTGTTATAAACGCACATGATAACCGGTTGGTCTTCAAACCCTTCAATCAGGATGCCTCTGGCATCATCTGGATCCAAGGGATTGGTATTGCCATAGAAAAAGTCGATGTCTTGTTGTTTATACCAGGATACTGTCTGTTTCATCAAAGCATCGAAGATATCCTGGTTATCGATCGTTTCAAAGAAATTGAATGATCCCTGTCTTTTTTCTTTAACTGTTCCCGGTCTGGCATTGAAGACAGTCAGCCAGATTCTGCCGGAAATGCGTCCGTTTAGATATGCATTATAGGCTGTAACAGGTTCTTTGTATTTGCCTTTCATCAATTGATTAATTAATAATTTTTGAAATTCCTTGCGAATCGGTAAGACGTATAGGGGATCGTCATCATATAACAACTCATGCAGCCTGATAAAATTCTCGATTTCCAAACGGGAATTTACTTCTCTGATCTCAATCAAATATTCCGTATCGACTTCATTGATGATATCGATTTGTTTATGCAAAGCTTTTCGGTCAACTTTGTACTTCCAGATGGAAATCACTCCCAAAATACCGAACAAAGCGGGAAACAAACTGAAAAGAATCGTGATTCCTAATACAGAAGTATCCGACTGTAATACGATCTGTCCTGTCAAAACATCGCTTTGACTTTGGAAAGTGAACACTTTGGCCGGTTCTAAATATCCGAAGATATTCAAAATAAACCCGGTGAGCAACATGCCAATGCCCCAACCCAGTTTTTGAACAAAGGTGACGATGCCAAAATAGGCACCTTCTTTTTTCTCTTTGGCAGTATTGCTGAAGTTGACGGCATCAGGCACCATCGAGAATGGCAACATCTGGATTCCGGAGAAACCAAAAGCCAATAACAGAATACTAATAAACACCCAAGGGGAGTTTGTATATAATGCCCTGACGACATCACCATAATTTTGATTAATGTCGGGAATATAATAGACCTGCAAGTCCTGATACCCTGCCTGCAAGAGATCGGGTGTGGCAAGGATTGGTGTGACACCTGCACCGATATAATCGAATTGCGGAGCGAAAAACAAAGAAATCAAAGCCACGGCAATCATAGAGACCGAGATGAGATAAGCCAATCTTTTCGATGTCTTTTGGGCGAGTTTCATCCAAACAGGCATGAAGAGGACCGCCAGTACCATGACACCACCAGCAATCGGCAGGAAGAGTCCCGGTAATAACAATTTATAGTTGATGAAATAGACCAGATTGCCCTGAATGAAGTTCATGGTGGCAATTGAGAACATATACATAATGCAGACTTGTCTGAAAGGTACTGATTTCCATGACTGCAGGAAATACTTCTTGAATTCAAATCCATGCCTTGTAAAATCAACTCCGCGCTTTCTTTCCCTGAGGGAAAGCGCGGCTGAATACCCGAATAAAAGAATCAGAACTCCAAATATCGCTCCCATCAGCATATAGCCTTTGACATTATTCTGGGAGGCATTGCCTAAACCCAGAAACTCTGGGATGATGATTGCTAAAAGCGTCGCCAGCACAGAACCGATCATCCGGTAAGTTGTCATGCTAGTCCTTTCATCATAATCGTCGGTTATTTCATTGATGATCGCCTGAAATGGTGTTGCGACCAAAGTTATGAAAGTCGTGAATAGCAAATACAAGGATAAAGTAATCAGGATTTTGATGCCTTCATTGCCGTCCCTGAATAATGAAGGGACGCTAAAGAGCATTAAGAATGTGATTGCCATTGGCACCAGGAACAAGAACATGTATTTTCTTCTTCTGCCGATTTTGCTTCTGGTATTATCGTTGATGTAGCCGATCACCGGGTCGGTGATCGCATCCCACAAGATGCCGATAAAAATAATCGCACCAGCCCAAAAAGCGCTGATGCCGATTGTATTTGTCAAGTAGATCATCAAGAAGAATCCAATCAATGTCGCAGCGAAAGAAAATGGATATTCTCCCATCGAATACATCAATTTCGTGAATAAAGTAACCTTTTTGTTTCCGCTGTTTTTCGTCATTATTACACCAACCGATTCGAAAATTTAGACAAGTCGAAACTAATATAGTAGATAATTAATTACTTTCGTATTTATTCTTAAAAATATCCAGAAAGCGCAATAAAACTGAATAGACATCATAATCTTTACCGGAAAGAATCGCCATCGAGGTCGCATTTTCCGTAAGAAATGTCTCTTGGTTGACATTGAGTCCCAAACCGATGACTGTGGCTAGGTGTGTCTGGCCTTCGTAGATTCTTTCAATCAAGATGCCTGCGATCTTTTTATCTTCAACGTAGATATCGTTGGGTGGTTTAATCACGGCTGAGATTTGTTCTTCCGCAAGGAGCGTTTCCACGCTAGTCGATGATAAAAGCATCAGATCAGATTGAGGAATATCTTCCTTCAATAACAAAGAACAAAGCAGATTTTTTCCTGTATCTGATTCCCAGGCGCGTGAAAACTGCCCCCTTCCATGTGATTGCGACATCGTTTGGACAACGGTGTGATTTTTTAAGAAAGCATGGTTTTTCTTGATGTAATCATTGGTCGAGGCAAGCACATCAAAGGACAAGATGCTTGGACTAAACTGTTCCATCAGAAATAAGTGAAGGTGAATTCGGCTTCGCAGGCAAGTTCAGTACCGACATAGGCTTTTGAGATGCCAAAACCGAATTTGCCATTGTTTCTTCTCAGTTCGACTTCAAGACGAAGCGTGTCACCTGGAATGACTTTTCTTCTGAATTTAGCGTGTCTGATACCGGCAAAATACACGGTCTTTCCCCTGTTTTCTGGAACTGAAAGCAGTGTGATCGCTCCAGTTTGCGCCAAAGATTCCAATATTAATACGCCAGGCATGATCGGTTCATTGGGAAAATGTCCGGGAAAATAGAAGTCATCGGGACTGCAATATTTTTCACCAATGGCAGTTTTGCCAGGATCCAGAGCGATGATTCTATCGATAAAAAGAAACGGATAACGATGGGGAATGATTTCCTCAATCTGACTTTTGTCTAACATTTTAATCCTCCCATTTTTTGAAAATGAGCGTGGCGTTATGTCCGCCAAAGCCCAAAGAGTTTTTTAAGGCGTATTTTAGATTCCTTTGTTTTGCGACATTCGGAGTGTAATCAAGATCACATTCCGGATCTTTAACTCTGTAATTGATGGTAGGCGGAACAATTCCTTCTTGTAAGGCCTTGATAAGTATCACTGATTCGATACCCCCGACCGCTCCTAAAGCGTGGCCATGCATGGATTTGGTTGCACCAATCGAGATGTTATAGGCATGTTCGCCAAACAAATCTTTGATGCCCTTGGTTTCCAAACGGTCATTGTAATAGGTCGAAGTCCCGTGCGGACTGATGTAATCAATTAGATTCAAGTCGACATTGGCATCTTGCAAGGCACTTCGCATGCATTTCACGATGCCCTCGGCTGTTTCGTCTGGTTGCGTGATATGGAAAGCATCACAGTTTGCGCCATACCCCAAGATTTCCGCAAGAATGGTGGCGTTTCTTTTTTTGGCATGTTCATATTCTTCCAGAAGCATCACACCGGCGCCTTCTGCCATCACAAAGCCAGTCCGCTCGAGATCATATGGAATCGAAGCTCTGTCTTTGTCTAAGCATGGCGAGATTGCCTTCATACTGGCGAAACCGCCGATACCGATCTCATTGATTGGAGCTTCTGCTCCGCCGGCTAAGACAAGTTCCAAATATCCGTCCCGGATATACCTGAATGCTTCTCCAATCGCGTTGGTAGCCGAGGAACAGGCTGTCACCACTCCCATTGCCGGACCTTTAAGTTGATATTTGATGGCGATGTTTCCGGAGACAAGATTGATGATCGAATTGGGAACGAAAAAAGGACTCATCCTGTCAGCGCTTTTTAGGTGTGCTTTCTTGGATTCTTCGTTGATTGTCCACAACCCTCCGATTCCCGATGTCACGAAAACACCGAAACGGTCATGGTCAAACATTGTTTCGTCTAGTCCGCTATTTTCCATCGCTTCCTTGGCTGCGACAAGACCGAACACCATCGTCCTGTCCAGACGTCTGGCTTCTTTCAAGGGGATATAGTCTTCGGCTTTGAAATCTTTGACTTCGCCTACTAGAAATTCCTTTTGGTTGGAAATATCAAAAAGCGTGATTTTATCAATCCCGTTTTTACCTAATTTTGCGGCGTCCCAAGTCTTAGTCACATCGTTGCCGATAGCATTGATTGTGCCAAGACTGGTAATTACGACTCTACGTTTCATATAGGTCTCCTAATTCATGACCAGTCCGCCATCGACATTGATGACTTGACCGGTGATATATGCTGCATTATCGCTAGCTAAAAACAGGACTAAAGCGGCCACTTCTTCAGGTTTCCCATATCTATTCAAAGGAATCTGCGCCAAATATTTATCTTTAGTTTCATCTGATAATGTTTCTGTCATTTTTGTTTCGATAAACCCTGGAGCGATGCAGTTGGCGGTAATATTACGTTTTGCAAACTCCCGGGCAACGGATTTGGTGAGGCCGACGATGCCGGCCTTTGAAGCAGAATAATTGGTCTGTCCGGGGGTGCCTAACTGTCCGGAGACAGAAGTGATGTTGATGATCCTGCCAAAGCGTTGTTTCGCCATAATCGGTGCAACATGTCTAGTCATGTTCCAGGTGCCTTTCAAATTGGTAGCGATAACCTGGTCAAAATCGGTTTCAGACATCCGAAGCAGCAACTGGTCTTTGGTGATACCGGCGTTGTTGACAAGAATATCGATTTTTCCATATTTTGCCATAAGTTCTTCGGTCATGGCTTTGACTGCTTCAAAGTCAGAGACATCTACTTGAAAGACGCTTGCCAAAAAGCCTTCAGAAATGAGTTTGTCTTTTAAGGCATTGGCTTTGACAACTGAATGATTGTAATTGATGATTACGTGCGCTCCTCTTTTGGCAAGAGCTGTCGAAATGGCTTCGCCAATTCCACTAGCTCCACCGGTCACAAGTGCTATTTTGCCTTTAAAATTCATATAAACGCCTCCAATAGTTTCAAATCTTCTGGTTTGTTGACAGAAATAACAGTTGCTTCTGGCAATAATTTCTTGATCATGTTACTAAGCACATTGCCAGGACCGACTTCAACAAAGGTGTCGACTCCCTGACTTGTAAGATATTCGATCGTTTCTTGGAACCTGACCGGGCTCATCAGCTGCTTGCTGATTAACTCATCTAGCAAGGCAAATTCCATTTCTTTTGCCGTGGCATTCATGATGACAGGATGCTCGGGAGTGTTTTTCATGGTCTTTTGCATCCTATCCAACAACTTTTCCGCCGCCTCATGCATCATCTTGCTGTGGAAAGCGCCCGACACTTTTAGGTATATCATTCTTTTGGCATCAGTTTCTGATAGCCTGTTCGAGAATGCTTCCAAACCAGCATTCGTTCCAGAAATTACTGTCTGGCTCGGTAAATTGTAGTTAGAGACTTGGACTTCTTGTCCGTTATCGCTGATATGCTGACAAAGCGCCTCGATTTTTGATGCATCGCCTCCAAGCACCGCTGCCATCGATCCAGGAGTTATTAAAGCTTGTTCTGCCATGATTTTGGCTCGGTATCTGACAAGTTCTGTCATGGTTTCCAAGTCTAATACTTTCGCGGCATATAAGGCTGTGAATTCTCCCAGGCTGTGGCCGGCAAAATACAACTTGTTATCTTTTAGAATTTCATAGACCTGATCGTAGATCAAAGCTGAGATGGTAGTGATTGCGACTTGGGCGTATTTAGTTTCGTTTATCAATTCATTTGGCTCGAAACAGATGAAGTCAAGTGCTAATGCGAGCTTATCTGCAACTTTTTCAAATTTTATTCTAAAAGACGAAATTTCATTATAGAATTCTTCTCCCATGCCAATAAACTGACTGCCTTGACCGGGAAAAAGAATGGCAATTTTTTTCATAAGATTTCCAACTCCTCCTTATAGGAATCTACCGGAAGAAACAGTGATTCGATGATTGCTTTTACCGGTCTGATTTCCTTTACCAATCCGGCAATCTGTCCAGCCATGAACGATCCGGTTTCGATGTTGCCATCAAATACTGCTCTTTTCAAGGAACCTAAAGTAAGCTTTTCCAATTCTTCTAGGGATACTCCTTGATTTGACAGCATTACGTATTCCCTAGCCATTTTGTTTTTGAGAACCCTGACCGGTGCACCTGTCTGTCTTCCTGTCACAATTGTATCAATATCTTTGGCTTTTAGAACCATTTCCTTGTAGTTATCATGAATTGGGCATTCTGTCGAAGCCAATAGGATTGTCCCGACTTGAACGCCTTTGGCTCCTAGAGCAAAAGCGGCAAGCACACCGCGATAATCGCCGATGCCTCCGGCAGCGATGACTGGGATGTCGACTGTATCAACGATTTGCGGGACTAAAGCCATCGTGGTAAGTTCCCCGATGTGTCCGCCTGCTTCCTGACCTTCGGCAACCAAGGCGTCGGCTCCGGCTTTTTCCATCCGTTTGCCCAGACCGCAGCTTGCGACAACCGGAATGACGATGATCCCTGCTGCTTTCCATTTTTCCATGTATTTTCCGGGATTACCGGCGCCTGTTGTAACGACTTTTACGTTTTCTTCGATCACTACTTCTGCGATATCATCCGCATAAGGACTCATCAGCATGATATTGACGCCAAAAGGTTTGTCAGTCAAACCTTTACACAACCTGATCTTATTTCTTACGGTTTCCTTGTCATCGGCTGCGGCAGCGATCAATCCCAATCCGCCGGCATTCGATACAGCAGATGCCAACCGGTGGTCGGCAACATTGGCCATGCCGCCCTGAATAAGTGGATATTTGATTCCCAATAGTTTTGTGATTACATTCATGATTTTCCTCCTAGATAGTAAGCATGCAGGCCCCAAACGTCAGTCCGGCGCCAAACCCGACCAACACGATTTGTTCGCCCGGTTCAATTACTTCTGTCTCCATCATCTCATCAAAAGCGATGGCGATGCTGGCGGCAGAGGTGTTTCCGTATTTATGGATATTCACAAAGAAATTTTCGATGGGAATCATTAAAGCCTTGGAAGCGCTTTGAATGATGCGGATATTGGCTTGGTGAGGAATAACTTTTCTGATGTCGGCCTTGCGAATCTTGCCATAAGCCAACACTTCTCTTACCGAGGATTCAATTACACGTGAAGCAAATTGATAGACTCTTTGTCCATCCATATGGACATACTGATCGACATAAAGAATCAGATCATTGTCGACTTTGGTGGAAATGTTGAAAATGGCAAGTTTTTTCAGGTCTTTTTCCAGAATCATCGCTCCGGCTCCATCGCCAAACAACACACAGGTGTTTCGGTCGCAGTAATCGACGACGCCCGAGATGACCTCGGCACCGATTACGAGTGCGCTCTTGTAAGCATTGGATCTTAACATTTTTTCAGCGACGTTCAATGCGTAGATGAAACCAGTGCAGGCGGCGTTGATATCAAATGCGGTTATTGCCATTTGATTTAGTCCAAGTTTGGTTTGGACAAGAGATGCAACACTGGGACTTTTTAAATCCGGAGTGAAAGTCGCGACAATGATGAGATCAATCTTGTGCTTGTCATAGCCTGTTTTCTCCAAGACGTTTAAAGTCGCCTTGTAGGCTAAATCCGATGTTGTTTCATCGAAGACGACATGACGTTCCTTGATGCCGGTCCTTGAAGTGATCCATTCATCGGTTGTATCTACGATTTGTTCCATGTCGGAATTGGTAATGATTGTATCGGGAACGTAGTGGCCAGTGCCGACTATTTTTAGATATCCTTTGTTTACGGCCATGATTATTCTTTAGCCTCCAGGAAAACTCCATGAATGCGATATTTCAGTCTTCTGTTTTCCAACAAGGTTTGCTTGTCGATTTTTACTAGGGATTTCATCTGTTTGACAATGGTTTTCTTAAGCGCATCGATTGGTGATTTATTATCCATATGCCAACCGCCGTTTTGTTCTTCAATGATTTCGTCAATGATCTTGTAATCATAGAGATCCTGAGCTGTCAGTTTCATGTCCTTTGCCACGTCTTTGGCTAAAGAAGCATCCTTATAAAGGATAGCTGCGAAGCCTTCGGGAGAAAGGATCGAATAGGTTGCATTTTCAAACATGATAAGGTAATCACAGATTCCGATTGCCAATGCGCCACCGGATCCGCCTTCAGACAAGACAACGGACATAATCGGGGTTTTTAAGCCAAAAAGCAATCTTAAAAGCGAAGCTATGGCTTCGGCTTGACCTCTCGCTTCAGCTTCGATACCGGGATATGCTCCCGGAGTATCGATCAAAAACAGGACCGGGCGATTGAATTTTTCCGCTTGTTTCACTAAACGCATGGCTTTACGATAACCTTCGGGATGTGGCATGCCGAAATGGTTCTTAATTTTTTCTTCCAGAGTCGTCCCTTTTTCCTCGGTGATAATCGTCATGACGATTCCGCCAACAGTACCGATTCCGCCAACGATCGCTTCATCGTTTGCGAAAAGCCTGTCGCCTTTTAGTTCGATGAAATCGGGGGCGATTGCCTCAATTACCAAATTGGCGGTCGGGCGTTTTGGATGACGTGCCAGTTGGACTTTTTCCCAGGCGCTTCTATTGATTTCCATAGGGCACCTCCACAGCGTGGAACTTGAGCAGTTTGCCTATCACGCGCTTGAGGTCTTTTCTTTCGACGACTTTGTCAAGCATGCCATGATCAAGCAAAAAATCAGCCGTTTGGAAACCTTCTGGCAAATCTTCTTTGATGGTCTGGGCGATGACTCTTTTGCCGGCAAAACCAATCAAAGCATCTTTCTCGGCGATAATGATATCGCCAAGCATCGCAAAACTGGCGCTCACGCCACCGGTTGTCGGATGTGTCAGCACTGATAAATAGAACAATCCGAGCTCATTATGTCTTGAAAGTGCGGATGCAGTTTTCGCCATTTGCATCAGACTGAAAATGCCTTCTTGCATTCTCGCTCCGCCAGAGGCGGACACGATGACTAAAGGCAGTTTTTCTTCTGATGATTTCTCGATCAGTCTCGTGACTTTTTCGCCGACAACAGATCCCATGCTGCCCATCAGGAAATAACTGTCCAAAACTCCTATGCAAACTGGTATTTTATCGATCAATGCTGTTCCGGAAACCAAGGCTTCATATTCTTTGGTCTGTTTGCGGATGTGGTTGATTTTGTCTTCATAACCTGGAAATTCTAACGGATTCAAAGATGTCATTGCCTTGTCTAATTCTTGAAAACTGTCTTTATCGATAAGCATCTCGAGTCGCTTTCTTGCGGTAAGTTGGAAATATTTGTCGCAGTGAGGACAGACATATGCGTTTTTTTCGACCAGTTCTGTAAGCAATAATTCTTGGCAAAAAGGACATTTTACGAATAGATTTTCGGGAATGTCCACTTTATGTGAAGCGACTTTGCGCTTACGGTATTGTTGGTTGAACAAGACGACTTTGGTCTTGTGTTTATCAAGAAAGTTCGCCATTTAATGCCTCCCTTACTGTCTTCATCACGAAGTTGGTGTCGTAGCTGCCCTTGACGAAAGTCGGATTATGCATCATAACGTATAAAAAATCAATATTCGTAGTAATTCCGTCAACAACGAATCCTTCAAGTGCGACCCGCATCTTGCGGATCGCGTCTTTTCTTGTTGGCGCATGACAAATGACTTTCGCGATGAGGGAATCGTAATAGGGCGGAATTTTCGCTCCGTTGAAAATATGGGTATCTACCCTTACTCCCGGTCCTCCCGGAAGCACGAGGTTATTGATTGTACCAGGCGATGGCATGAAATCATTCAATGGATCCTCCGCCATTACACGGCATTCAATGGTATGGCCTTGAATTGAGACATCGGTTTGCTTGAAAGAAAGCGGATTGTCAAAAGCAATCATTAATTGCTCTTTGACAAGGTCCAAACCGGTCGCCATCTCCGTTACCGGATGCTCGACTTGGATTCTGGTATTCATTTCAATGAAATAGAATTTGTTGAATTCGTCCAACAAAAACTCCACGGTTCCGGCATTGCGGTAATTAACTGCCTTGGCAATCTTGATTGCGGCCATGCCCATGTTTCTTCTAAGTAGCGGATTCATGATAGGAGATGGTGATTCTTCGATCACTTTCTGGTTTCGACGCTGCATCGAACAATCTCTTTCACCCAGATGTACCATGTTTCCGAAATGGTCAGCCATCAGTTGAATTTCTACATGTCTGGCATTCACGATATATTTTTCCAAATAAAGCCCGTCTTCATTGAAACTTGCCTTGGCTTCCAATTTCGTTTTTTGAAATATCTCATTGAAGCCTTCTTCATCATAGATGATCGAGATGCCTCTGCCTCCGCCTCCATTTTGCGCCTTGAGCAGAACAGGATAGCCGATTTTCTTGGCGAGTGCTCTGCCTTCTTCTGCACTTTCAAGCGCGGTTTCCGATCCGTCCAGGATTGGGACATGATTACTTTTGGCAATCGCTCTGGCATTGGCCTTGTTTCCGATTTTCTCAATTGTATCCGATGTTGGTCCGATGAAATGAAGATTGCAATCCTCGACAAGTTTTGCAAACTGTGAGTTTTCTGCCAAAAAACCGTAACCCGGATGGATGGCATTAGCCCCAGTCGCGATTGCGGCGCTGATGATACGGTTGATATTTAAATAGGAATCCTGACTTCTTGCTTTGCCGATGCAGATAGCTTCATCCGCAAGTTTCACATGGAGACAGTCCTCGTCCGCAACTGAATAAACTGCAACGGTCTGGATACCCAGTTCCTTGCAGGCGCGGATGATTCTGACAGCTATTTCTCCACGATTGGCAATCAGTACTTTATGTGTCATGCTCGATTGACACCAAAGCTTGGTCAAATCCGACAAAGTCCTGATTTTTCACATGGACTTTCAAAATCTTTCCGGAAATCGGGGCTTTGATTTCGTTCATTGTCTTCATGGCTTCAATGATGCATAGAGTGTCGCCCTTCTTGACAATGTCGCCAACTTTTACGAATGGGAGGTCGTTAGGAGAAGATGACTCGTAAAAAGTTCCGACCAGTGGACTTTTTACGACTAGGCCCTCACAAGAAAGAATATGAGGATTTTCATTTTCCTTTACTGGCGCTTCAGCGACATGTGTAATGTTTCTGTACGGGCTGTCTTTCGTGAGTTTTAGTTTAAGATCGCCTTGTTCCAATTCGATGGATGTGAGCGATGTTTTTTCAAATTCCTTGATAAACGCCAGGATTTCTTCGATTGATTTCATTGCGGTCTCCTCTGAACTTGAATTATGTAACTTATGATTCTATATTATACCATACTGCCATTAAATAAAAAGATAAACGATTGCATCGTCTATCTTTGGTGCAATTACTGGCTGCTTTCAATAAATCGCAACAAATCCCTTACTGTTCTAAGGCTATTAGCTTCCGTTTCGGGAACGGAAACTTGGAATGTGTCCTCGATACTCATTATCAGTTCGACTGCATCCAAGGAATCAGCTCCCAGGTCGTCGTGGATGTTGGTATCTAGGCTAATGTCTGCTTTGGTGACGCTAAGTTCGGTTGCAATCAAAGTTAATAATCTGTCTAACATGTCAATTCCTCCATTAGTTTTTATGTTGCATTTAATTTCAAATAGTTTGAACTTCAAAATTACTAACTGTTAATTTATCACTTTTTCCTAAATTGTCAACCAAATATATGCATATTTTTTGTTATTCAATCTAGATTGAGTAATTAATTGAAGGTCATACTTATTGACTAAAATTAGGGTGTTATAATAAAGCAAGAAAATCTTTATGTAAGATTCTAGTCTATGGTATCAATCATGTGGATCCCCATCCGGTCTAGAGAAGGATCTAATAATGTGGATCCACATGATTTACCACATAGAATCAAGGAGAGTTGAAGAAATATTTTTAGGTATGTTGAGAAAAATATATCAATAACGATTTAGATTAATGACTATGTGAATGCTTCAAATTCATTTTTTTGGCGCATTCGGGACAGTATCCGTATAGTTCTAGTTTATGTCCGACAACATGAAACCCGAGTGTTCTCGATACTTCTTCTTCGTATTCATGAATCGGGCAATCGTCCATAGTGATGATTTTGTTACAGCCGATGCAGACCAGAAAATGATGGTGGACCAACCGATTGATTTCATAAGTGGTCTTGGTCTCGTTTTCAAAAGAGACTTTGTTCACTAAATCCTTTGTGGCCAAGGCCTCCAGAGAACGGTATACGGTTGATAAACTGATCATATTGTCAAGATCTTTGAGTTTGGCATAGATATCATCCGCTGATATTGGTCTTGCGCTTTCAGAAAGTATTTCCAAGATCTTGATCCGGTGTTTGGTGTTTTTAAGGCCTGAAGCCTTGAGTTTGACGAGAAAATCTTGTTGATCGTCCAAAAGAATCGCTCCAATCATATCTGTATAAATGCGAACGGTTTGCATTTGCACCTATATAATAACCCATCTTAATAAGCATATCAAGTGTTTATTTGCAAATAATTAAAAAAAATCATTTTTGCAGATTAAACTTACAGAATCCACTGTTAAATATTCATACCAATCCAAAGAAAAAACCGCTCAGAAATGGGCGGTAAAAATTGTTCCTAATGCTGCTTGCGTTTGGCGGATAAATGGAAGTTTTTTGGTTGAAAATTGGTGGTTTTTTTAACTTGTCCATTGCGGTAATTTTCCTGATGAACATGATTTTTCGCCACTGGGATCTTGATTTTGATGTGTTTTTCAATGGCATCCAAAAGCTTGACTTCATCTTCATCGCAAAAAGACAGCGATTCACCTTCTAATCCCGTCCTTCCGGTTCTGCCGATTCTATGGATATATGTTTCTGGAACTTCGGGAAGATCAAAATTGACGACATGTGACAATTGATCGATATCCAGGCCTCTGGCTGCGATATCGGTTGCGACCAAAATTCGCAACTGCTTGTTTTTGAACTTGTTCAAGGCGCCTTGTCTTGCAGTTTGTGATTTGTTGCCATGGATCGCTTCAGCTTGAAAACCATTCAGTATCAGTTCCTTGACGATTTTGTTAGCTCCATGCTTGGTCCTGGAAAACACTAATGCTGATACTACCGATTTGTCTCTTAAAATGTCCATTAACAATCTCGTCTTATTTCTCTTGGCGACAAAATAGACTTTTTGCCCGATAGCTTTGATTGTTGTTTCAACAGGTGTTACCATGACTCGTATGGGATCATGAAGGATTGATTTTGCAAGTTGCGCGATGGCAGCTGGCATCGTTGCCGAAAACAGCATTGTCTGTCTTTTTGCGGGCAATAGTTTTATTACTTTCTTGACATCATTAATAAAACCCATGTCAAGCATTCTATCTGCCTCATCGAGAACGAAATACTCCAAATGGCTCAAATCGACAAACCCTTGCGAAATGAGATCCAATAATCTTCCCGGTGTCGCGACCAGGATATCAAGTCCAGCTCGCAAGGCATCTGTCTGCGGTTTTTGTTTGACACCGCCATAAATGACGACGCTTCTCAGTCCCAAATTTTTCCCATAATTTCGAAAACTATCCATGATTTGACCGGCAAGTTCTCTTGTAGGAGTCAGCACCAAAGCCTTGATGAGTCTTTTTTTTCTAATATCATATGTTGTCTGATGCAGTTTTTGCAAGATGGGAATCGCAAAAGCTGCGGTCTTGCCCGTGCCTGTTTGCGCACTCGCAAGCAGATCTTTCCCTTTTAATAATATTGGGATTGCCTGTTCCTGAATTGGGGTTGGATCTATGTATCCTTCGCTTAAAAGGGCTTTGAGGATTGGTTCGATAATCTGTAAATTTGTAAATGTCATTAATATTTCTCCTTTAAAATGATGCACCGTTCTGAATAAAAAACAAAAGGAATAGCTTTAACCTTGTGGCTGGCCTTTATGGCTAATCCGACGCAAAGCGTATCAAGGCGACAGGTATTCCTTAAAATTCGAGTTATGCTTGATGGTCGTATCAAAGTCTGATTCGACTATATTAATTATACGCTAAAACACTGCAAAAGTAAAGACATATTGTCTTGTTGGGGGCTTAATGAAGAATTAGGAACGTCTCTTTTTGTTTTGCTTTTGAATCTCTTTTACATTCGATTTTTTGATCCATCTATCAAAAATATAAAACAGTTGGGGCAAAAGCACCAAAACAAATATTAAGCTGGTTGTAGCACCGATAGCAATCTGCATTCCGATCTGAGAGATTGTATAGACTGAGGAAATAAGTGCAATCGACAAACCAGAGGCCGCAAAAATGATAGCTGAAGTCATGATCGAAGGCGCGCTGTCTGAAATCGCTATCTGGATGCTGTCATTCTTATTATGAGTTTCCCGCAGTTCGAGATAACTTTTGCCAAACAGAATCGCATAATCGATTGTCGCCCCGAGCAGGATCGTTGAGACAATCAAATAGCCCAGAAAGACCAATGAGTCACCGATAAAATAGGGAATAGACATGGTGAAGAAAACACTCGCAACAATTACAAGCGGTAAAATCAAAGGCATCAACAGATTCCTGAAAGCAATGAAGATGATCACCATTACCGCAAACAGCGCAATCAGAGTAACATAGAAATAGTCGGTGGAAATGACATCCTTGATTTCATAGGCAATTGGCGATGATCCGATCAGATAAGCATCATCAAATCCTGCGGTTTCAAGATATAGATAGAGTTTATCGACAACAGCTTTTGACGCTGTCGATTCTTCTCTCATGTCAAATGACAAAACCATGATTTCATAATCCTCAGTGTAGAAATTCGCAAGATATGTCTGAAGCACTGCTTGATCAGATATCGTCTGTTGGTAATAAATTCCGGCCTGGATGCTATTTAATGGCAGGTCAACATCAGTTGTAACTGTCTGATAAAAACTGCCTTCTTTTGCCAAATCTCTTTCTGTAAGTACAATGATCCGATTATCATAGCCAAACACTTCTTCCATAGCCAAAGTGTCCTTATAATAACTTGAGTCGACAGATGATGTGAGCGCGCTGTCTCCATAGATGAAGGCATTGTGCGATTGGAAATAATAGGCCGGTGCGATGATTAAAACCAGAAAACCAAGAAATACAAAACGGAACTTGTAGATAAACTTTGCGAATTTGCCAAAACGCGGCATCAAGACTTTGTGTTTTGACTTGTCGATAAGCTTGGCGAAGTATTTGATTAAGATCGGAACCAATATCAGCGAGGAAAGCAAACTGAAGAAAATCGCTTTGAAAAAGACGATTCCGATATCTAGTCCAATCGAAAACCTCATGAAGACTAGGGCCAAAAAACTGACGCCGGTCGTCAGTGCCGAAGCAATTACTGGTGCTTTTACTTTTGTCATCGAGAGCTTGAGAGCCTCATCGACTCCCAACCCGCGGTCGCGTTCCTTATGATACCTGTTGACAATGAAGATGATATAGTCAAGCGAAATCGCTAGTTGCAACGCGATTGCCATTGATTGTGTAATAAAGGAAATATTTGGCAAGAGTACATTTGTGCCGAGATTCAAAATAATCGCAATCGCGGCGACAATCGCAAAAATAACCAAGTCAAAGAATGCCGGTGTCATCAATAGCAAGATAATCAAAACAATCGGGATGATTGCCAATGTGATCTTCAGCACTTCTTCCGACACAGTATTTCTGGTATAAAGCGTCGAGATGACTCCACCAGACAAATAAAATGTTACATCAGAGGTTTCCAACAAACTGATGATTTCATCAATTACTGCCCCGGTTGCCAAAGATGTCTGATCCAAATCTAGCACAATCTGCATTTTGGCATAACCATCAACATAGTAATTGTCGATTTGATCTTCAAAAACGGCCTTTTCTGCTTCAGGAAAGAAAGCCAACAACTCAATGAATGCTTCGGGATATGACAGTCCCGACTGCAAATAGGCATTCATGGTAGCCTGCAAGAACACCTGGCCCAAGGCATCAAGATTGGCCAAAATCGTAGCGAAGGTTGTCTCATTCAAAACACTGTCGAGCCATACGACTTGACTGACGTGCTCCACTCCCAAAATATCAGTTTTGATTGATAAAGCTTCAGAAATACTCTCTGTCTCAACCATCAAGAGCGCATATGTTCCCGAATTGAATTCGGCATCATAAATCTCGAGGGCAGCGACACTTTTGGAATCATCTGGCAAATACTCCTTCAAATCATAGTTGACATTGACTTGGGTAATCAAAATTCCGGCAATTACGGTAACAATCAAAAAAACCGTGAGAATGATTTTCGCTTTCATGTGGCACCCCTTTATTAATAAATGAACACGTGTTTATTTATTGATATACTTATATTTTAATCCTGGAATGTGAAGAATTTGTGAATAAAAACCAAAAAAAAAGTCTTTCAAATGAAAGACGGTTTGATTTATGGAGTTTTTAAAACATTGACATAACGGATGATTTCCGTAAGATTTCCCGAAGCATCGGTCACGATGTATTTGATGAGGTATTCACCGATGTATTCAGCCGAGACAACGCCTTCGGTATCGATAGTAACCGCTCCAAGACTGTTGTCTGTCACGCTTACTCCCGCATCAACCCAATCAGAATCTTTGATGATCGTATCGATGCCACTATTTAACGTTACAACAGGCGGTGTCTCATCGACGACCGTTACCATCCGTAACGCCTGTTTGGTGATGCGTTTATAAGTTACTTCATAGATGACCTGGTATACTCCAACCGTTGTGATATCGACCGTATTTTCCACAACTTCATAAGCAACAGCCCAATTATTGGCTTTGGCAATTGCGCCTTCGTCGACAAATGCCGTATTGATCTCAACGGTATCGACTCCTGGTTTGATTGCGATAGTGACATCGGATTCCTCAACGTTGATGCAGCCTGTCAACAAGAATATCGGCAACAATATCAATAACATCCATTTTCTAAATTTCATAGATATCATCTTCTTTCTTGTTCACAAAGAATACATTTTCCGCCGAGGCAACACCTACAACATAGACATATCTTGTCTTTTCAAACATCCAGCCATTGATTTGTACTCGGTAGGTTATTTCATAAACACCGGCAATTGCCGTATTCACTTCGCCAATCACTTCAATTGTGCCAAAATCTGTTGTAGCTCCGGCATCAACATAGGTATCCCCGACTATTATTGTAGTGATGCCTGGGTTCAAAGTGATGACAACATTTGCCTCGAGCTCAATAACATTGACGATGCGAGTAATCTTGTAGACTTGTTCCTGGTTATACATAATGTTATAGGCGACAACATATCTGCCAGCAGTTGCTTCATCGACGCTTTCCACAACCGTATAGCTGAGTTGGGAATCAAGCACGCTAACGCCTCCGTTTGTCCAGGTTCCACCGACAAATATCGTATCGATTCCCGATAACAATACCACGCTTGAGGGTTTGAAGATATTATCGTATTCCGGGTACACATTTAGATCTGTTATCACGTTCGTTAATCCCTCGCTCCAGGAAATAAACACATAATTAAAAGCCGTCGTTGCAGTTTTCACAGGCGAAGTTGGGGCAACAGCATCATGCCCGTATTCAATTGTTTGCGAAGCGATGACAGTGGTATTATTGGCACCATAAAATTTGACATCAAGCCAGATTCGGTCCAGCTTGGCATATATTGTCAGATTAGATGTGATTACGCTTGTTGCGAAAGGATTAAGATAGCCTTGATCCAAAAACCAACCGGCAAAATCATAACCTTCCTTAACTGGATCATTGATATCTAAAGAACCCCCGTAGGGAACATATATGATATATTGCGTTTGAAAAGGAATGATTACCGTAACGGAGTACGCTTGAGTCTCAAACCTAGCATAAAGCGTGAAATCATCCGTGACAGGGATATTGGTATATGGATGAAGGTATGCGAAATCATAATACCAACCTGCAAATACATAGCCAGAAGCTGTCACGTCCGGAAAATCAGGAGTAACTCCATATGCAACCTGCAAAATTCTATCCGGACTTCCAGGCACTTCCAAAGTAACATCAAAATAAATAATATCCAATTTGGCATACAAGTTTAGATCGGACGTTACGATTCCTGAAGGATATTGAGTCGCAAATGTTTCTTCCAGATACCAACCAGCATAAGTATAGCCAGCAATGTCAAGACTTGGCAAAGTGACACTTTCTCCGTCTCTGACTGAAAGCGTGTCATATAGTTCATTCAAAGCATATAAATTAACATCATAATAGATGATTTCTGAGAATTTGGCGTAAAGAGACAAATCTGTTGTTACAATTCCTATAACAAAAGGCGTGTTGTATCCCGAGTCGAGATACCATCCGACAAATTCGTAACCGTCAAGATCAGTTTCAGGCAAAGTGAAAGTACCCTCATGGGGAATTGTGATCTCTCCTGCGTTAGTCCCGTCTGTGACAAATGTTACCGTGTGAAATGATGAAGTATATTTGGCATAAAGCGTCATATCTGATAAAACCACATCTTGTGTTTGAATCCAATCATCTGTCAGCAAGGCGTCCTTGTACCAGCCGGTGAAGATATGTTCAGCGAGAATAGGAGTTTCCGTAAATGAAAACTTTGTGTTTTTCAAAACCCAGATTGGATCAATATCAGTTCCGGCATACGTTTCAAAAGAAACCTTAGCGAAATCGCGAGTCAATAAAAAATAGGTATTGACAATTCCGTATCCAAAATAGTCGTCTCTGCCGACTATGCCTGCATCAACGGCCGTGCCAAATAACCTCGTTTTCAATTCCGGGATCGTGACATCCGGGTCAAAACTGAAAAGCAAGGCCAAAATGCCACTTACCTGTGGTGCTGCAAATGAAGTTCCCGATACCGAGGCATAACCATTGTCCATGGCGGTTGTCACAATCTCTGTTCCGGGAGCAGCGATGTCGATTTCTTCTCCGAAATTGGAATAATCAGAAATGGTGCGATCGCTTGAGACTGCCGATACGGATATCACATCTGGAAATGATGCCGGATAGATCAATTCGTCGGTACCGTCATTTCCTGCCGCACCAACTACTGCAACGCCGTGATTGACAGCGTAGGCGACTGCCGTTTTTGTTAGAGGATTGGGATAAGTTCCACCCAAGGAAAGATTGATAATATCGGCACCGTAATCAACTGCATAATAGATTGCTTCGACGATCGAGGAATCCTGAAATGTCCCCTCACCGGGGTTGTTAGCCTTAATCACCATTAGTTTCACGTTTTGGGCGATTCCGGCAATGCCTTTGGAATTGTCCTTGATTGCCCCGATGATCCCTGCGACCATTGTTCCATGACCTGAATCATCTTCAACGGCCTCAAGGCCGGTCTGATTAGTTAAAGTATTATAAGATAAGGCAGATATTCTGCCTGTAAATTCATCATGATAAATGTCGATTCCTGAATCAATGATCGCAACGGTTATGCTTGCATCTCCGGGTTCCAAAGTCCAGGCTTCGATTGTGTTTGTCATGGTCAATGCGTACTGGTCTTTCAAATACGGATCGGTAGAGGACTGCCAAGGTGGTGCAAACGAATAATTGTTGGCATTCAGCGTAAAGCCGTTTGCAATCAGTTTCGCCATATCTGCACCTGGTTTGGCTTGGAAAGTAGCGATCTGATGGGCGCCAAGGCTAATGAGTTCCAAATTATATTTGGTCTCGATCAGGGAAATTTCATCATTTGCTTGCAACTGGTATAAATACTCGCCTTCGGTATAATCGTATTTGACAACGTCAGTTTGGTATATACATAAAAAAGCCACTCCGACAAGCAAAACAGCGAAAAAGACGATTATTGATTTCCAATTGATTCTTTTCATATTCAAAACCTCTCGAAGCATAAGTGAAAAGCGAATACCTAATCAAATGAATCTATAAGATATACGTATAATATCAAGTTTTTATTGGTAAGGGATTAAACAATTCTTTTGCGCCAAAGCGGAGCATCATGATTGTCGGCAAAATACTCTGTCAGCCTAACAATCTTACCCTTCTCGATTTCGAAAAAGGCTATGCCACGAAGTGACTCGGGCTCAGATTCGGAATCGATATTGACGACACTGACTATGTTTTGATCGCCTGTTTCAACAAGTTCCAATTCGATGTGCCAGACTCCAGGATAGTTTTTGTTGATATCAACATATCTTGAAGGCATGAATTCTTCACCGGTGTTTGGCCAAATGATTATTGCTTCATCTGCAAAAAAGGAACGCAACATAGTCCAATCCTGCTTGTCCACAGCTTGCCAGAAACGTCTGACAAGATTCAGATTATCTTCTTGCATGTGGATTCCTCCTAATTTTCCAGAAATCGCCACAAGTAATAGGCAACAACTGTTTTGTATGGGTCCCATTTAAGGCATAACTCGTTAGCCTTGTCAACAGAAATCTCTTCTCCATAAAGCAAGGAAAGCGCCTTTCTTAGGCCAAAATCGCCACTTGAAAAAACGTTTGGCCTACCTAAGGCAAACATCAGAAACATCTCTGCAGACCATCTGCCAATACCTTTGATCTGGATAAGCATTTCGATGATTTCTTCATCTGACATGGAATCAAGCGAGTCAAACCTCACAGTTCCATCCATCACATGCTCTGCAATCGATTTGATATACTCGGCTTTTCTGTAAGATAGTCCCAACTTTCTCATATCTTCAATATCAGCTGCCAAGATCTTTTCCGGCGTGATCTGTCCCAAAAAAAATGCATCAACTTTTTTGTAGATCGCCTGGGCGACTTTTCCGGATAGTTGTTGGGAAACGATTGCGGAAACCAAGGCGAGGAAATAATCGCTTTCAAGTTCGAATTCGACTAACTTTGTTCTTGCGAATATCGGTTTTAAGGAGGGATCTTTTTCAATCAACTTAAGTGCTGGCAAGGAATCATTAGCATACGTAATTTTCATCTTTTTTCCACCTTTTTATTACATTTATTATACCATTTGCTGACATAAAATTGAAGTTGAGAATTGATTATTTACCTGATACGCCTTGAAAGGCTAACCTAACATAAAGTATAATGATGTAAACAGGGGGAATAATGATGGATAATTTTGACATTTCGGAAAGAAGCAAACTTGATCAAGCTGAAATCGAACAAAACAACAAGATAGAGATCAAAATCGAAAGATTTAGATACTTCGAAAAGATTTGGAACCGGGTCACGATGTTTTTTTTAATGCTTGCCGTAATTTTTTTTGTCATTGGTTGTATTGCGTTAAAAGCCCTTTTGGTAATTCCGCAATTTGTCCAAAATATCGCAGAAGCATTCTTTTATGTTTATCTTGGCTATATCGCTTTCATGATCGCAAGGATTCTAAAATTCTTCTTCGTTATTCGTCCCTTGGGCGGAAAAGTCAAAATAGGCAAGAGTTTTCGTGCTTTGATTTTATCCCCGGTGGGGCTTGCCATTTTATACATGGGTGTCTTTATGATGGCTTTAACAAGCTGTCAAGGATAACAAAAAGGCAGGGAAGCACCATTCCTGCCATTATTTTAGGTGCGGAGTCTGTTCAGCGTTTCCCTTTCGCCTTCTTCTAATAAGTCAATCCAGATTTTTTCTGCCAAATCCTGATTTTTCGTCTTCAATGCCCGGACCAGGCTCAGGTGTGAATTGATCACTTTGTTTGGCAACTCAAGGTTTTCATAAAACATCTGGATCAGGGATTTTTCTATGTCTTGGAAAGAAATGTACAGCAATTTGAGGACTTTGTTTCCCGAAAGCGAGACGAGTTCTTGATGGAACAGATGGTCCAGTTCACAAAGCTCTTCCAGCGCTTGTTCTTTTCGCTCAAGCCAGACAGCTTCTTTACTGATAATCAAGTCAAGGTTGGTATAATCAACCTTTTCTTTATGGAAAATCTGTCTGATCGCTTCGATTTCTGCCATCATTCTGGTTGAAAGGACATCTTTCACGATCTGCGACTTCAATTTGGCGTTATCGGAAAAATAGATATCTTTAATCAGATCGGTCGTTCCCGTTTCCAATATCGCGTTGACGATGACTCCCTGTCGAGGTCTGATTGTGACATAGCCCTTGGCGGAAAGCACATGGATAGCGCTGTTGATAACGCTCCTGCTGGCTTGATATTCCTTGGCGAGATCCCGTAAAGGCATCAGTTTGTCAAGGGGTTTCAACCTTCCGGAAATGATCTGGTTTTGGATATCAGTCATCAGTTCCTGGGTTTTGTTGGCCTTGGCATTCATTTGAACTCGACGGGCTTCAGTTCTGTTTCTGGATAGACGTACTTGTGAACGGGAGGCATGGAGTTATACACCCTATTGATGTCGAGATATCCATAACCCTTTTCATCAAAACCGGAAAACTTGCCTTTTAACAAGACCGTTTCCATTGACATGCTGAAAGCAAGAATCGCAATTTTCTGTCCCTTTATGAGTGGCTTAAGCCAATCGCCATAGGGTTTGTTCTTGAATAGTATCCTGCTTGATCCGGCTGATTGGGCTTGGATGACAGGTACGATCACTGGATTCCCTGATTCGTCAATATATGAAAGAAAGGTCAAAGTGTCGAGTTTGCCTGTAAAATTCTTTGCCCAAGGTTTCATGACCTGATGTTCGGTTTTATTTGTGTAATGCTTTTTTTTAAGCAAGACTTTGATTGCATTCATGATGATTTGTTTCATCGGCAATACCTGTTCGTCGCTTACTTCTAGCAAATCAAAGTAATAGACGGTATTGATGCCAAAATAGGAGTTATACCGATATAAAGGCTGATTGTTGTAAATGACATAATCTTCGCCTTCTTTGGCTTCATGGGTGTAACGCATGATTCCCCGCCAGAATTCCTTTTCGGGGTTCATGATCAAAAAGCCGGCATTCGGCCTTTGCTTGATGAATTCTTTGCTTAGACCCTCGACGAATTTTCCCAACATCATTTCATTATCGTTTTTTCCCATCAAAGTAGAAAGCACAGTAATATGGGGACTTTGATTCTCGTCGATTGTTGAGACTAGTCCGATTTTGATCGATTTGGCGAATTCTTCTGTCATCGCTTTTGTCAGTTTGTCAAACATTTGATGTTTCCTCCAATCTTGCCAGTCCGGTAACATTGATTGTTTTGTCCGGAATGATCGCTTTTGCGGCGGTTTGCAGTTCGTATAGTTTTGTTTTTGTGACCAGGTCAGACAAGGTATATTTCCAGTTTTGACCAAGTCTTGTGTATTTGCTATCGCAGAGGTTATTGAAAGCACAAAGTTCCCACCTGTCGAAATCGATAACATTATCTTTCAAAAATTTTGCGATTGCCTTGATGTTTTCTAAGTCATCGGTCGCCTCGGGAATAATCGGTGTCCTAATCCAAAGAGGGATTTTTTTCTCCGATAGTTTGATAAGATTATCCAAGATTATCTTATTTCCGGTTATGCAAAATAATTTATGTTTTTTCTCATCAAAGATTTTCAAATCATAGAGAATCAGATCAATATATGGCAAGAACATATCGAACACTTTGAATTGTGCGTACCCAGAAGTATCAAGCGCGACCTTGATATTGTTATCTTTTAGCAAAGTACAAAGTTTCAATGCTTCATCTGCTTGCATGAGAACTTCTCCTCCTGACAAAGTGATGCCGCCATCTTTGCCAAAATAGGCTTTGTCTTTGATAAGTTCCTTGAATAATGCTTCGGGTGAGATATCCTCACCGATTTGTTTCATAGCGTTTGCGGGACAATTGAGGACACACTCTAGACACATGGAGCATAGTTTTTTGTCGGTAATAATGTCTCCATCTACAAAGCGCAGTGCTTTTTGTTTACAGTTTGTAACACATTGTAGACAACTGATGCAACTTGTCTTGATCCATTCCTTTTGAATTTCTGTTTTTAACGATTCGGGATTGTGACACCACTGGCATGAGAGCGGACACCCTTTGAAAAACACGGTGGTCCTGATCCCGGGTCCGTCTTCAGTCGACATCCTTTGGATATTTAGAATTCTCATGTCTTAGCACCTTTTATGTGATTCTCTGGCAATGATCTCGTTTTGGAGTTCTCTGCCCACAGTGACGAAATAGGCGTTGTATCCCGTGACTCTTACCAAGAGATGCTTGTAGTTTTCCGGATGATTCTGTGCGTCTTGAAGCATTTTCGGATCAAGCACGTTGATTTGCAAAGCCGTGCCACCATTTTCTGCGTATCCCCGTAAAAATGCTTTGAACTTGTCAAGGTGATCGGGATTTCTTAGCATCGAAGCATTAAAGGTGATCGTGTGGCTCGCGCCATTAGGAAGATAGTTCACATAGCCTTCGAAATCGCCAATTTCTTCTTTGCCTCCCAAAACGATACCAACTGAATTCGCATTGGCGGTCGGACCGTTTATATCTCTGCCGTTTGCCGGACAGATTGCATTCGAGAAAAACTCGCCCTGTTTTCTGCCATCTGGGGAAGCAGGAAGAATATAACCGGCGCTTGCCCAATAGTTCCATGATAGCATGCCCGGACGGAATTGGCGGTTGGTGGATTTGGTTTTGTATTTCCAGGTTTCAGTGGCGAAGAAGTCCATGTAATCTTTGGCGATGTCATCTGCTTCTTCATCGTTTCTGCCATATTTCGGAGCTTTATTTATAGCTGTTTGGCGCAAAACTTCATAACCTTCCCAATTCTTTTCCAAAGCATCTTTCAATGTTTCCAAGTCACAGATGTTTTGGTCGTAAACTAGGTATTTGACCGCAAGAATCGAATCAACAGTCGTAGCGTAGGTGACGCCTTCGATGGTTACGAATCGGAGCTCTGCGCCGCCTTCTGTCACGTCTTTTCCGGAAGTGATGGTTCCATTGACCAAAGTCGAGAGATAGGGAGTGTTGCCGTATTTGGCGCGGAGGGATTCCGATAATTCATAGAGACGGACGCTTTCCTTGATGATATAGGCTGTTTGGATTCTGACCGCTTCATAAAAATCGGCGAACGAACCCATGTCTTTTATGGGTTCTGTTCTCGGTCCGTGTTGTCTTATGGGCAAGGTTTTTCCCGAAACATCATTACGTTTCGCGGTCAAATCCTTGCCTTCGTTAAGGGCAAGTTCCACAGCTTTATATAAATACAGATTGTTATCGACGGTTCCGGAACGGTCGTTACCGACCATCGTGTTTTCCAGACAGCCAACAGACGCGTAGTCGTGAACATTGGTTTCATTGATGAATTTTTCCACATGGGCAAGTTTTGCTTCTCTTAACATACCTGCCATCGATCTTTCATCAAAGTTGAGCAAGAAAGGCGCTCCTTGCGAGGAAGCAATCATGCTTACGACTTTGTCCAGTAATTTATCGGGGCTTCGTTTGTGCAACCTGACATTTGGTTTCGGTTCCAAAATCGGGGACATCTCATCAATCACATCGAGTAACAGATAGGTCAAATCATTGGATTGGTCATTACCATCTGCATCCCGGCCACTGATATTGAATAGTTGGCCGAAACCAGCAGTGATGCCGTTATTACCGACTCTGATCTGGGCATCGTAAGCAGTATTGCAATGAAACCAGAAACAACCGAGGATTTCTTTCATGAATTCATCGGTCATGCCGTTTTCCTTGGATATTATATAGTACGGATATAGATATTGGTCCAACCTGCCAAATGACACTCCCGGTCCGGGATAGTTTTCATCGGACATGACGAGCATGTGCGTGAGCCATAGCGATTGGATCGCCTGATAGAAGTCATTGGCTTTTTGCCAAGGTACTGTTTCCAGATTTTTTGCCATTAATTCCAGTTCGGATTTCCTGGAGGCATCTTTGCAAGTCTTGGCAAGCAAAAGACACTTTTCCTGATATTTTTTGGCTAGGTCTTTAGGCATGTGCGAAGCGATCATCATCGCCCGAAGTTGTTCGCCTTTTGCGGATTTCTTTTCTTTTTCTGTTAACAAGGCATACGCATCTTCAAGTTCCTGATAGACTGCAGAGAAGCCTTTATTGAGAATCTTGGCGTAATCCGGAATCAAATGCCCACAGGTGGAGCCAACGTTGCCAAAGCCGTAGTAATAATAGTCAAGAAAATTATTTCTCGCTCCGTTCTTGCCATAGACAAGATGGTTTCTTTTCTTGGCTTGCGCCTTATCAAGGCAATGCGAAGTCATCATGTTGAATCTCGCTCCGCAAAGCAAGTCTTGAGGCAAGACTTCCACCGGAGTGTTATTGACGATGGCTTCCTTGATGAATGTCGCTCTTCTTTCTTTAAGCGATAACTCCCAAAAATCATCTGGCAGCGGAATCGTCAATGCGCTTTGCATAGTGGATGATGTGAAGGTCTGATAAAAAGCTATGGTTTCAGGAACTATATAATATGTTATTTCATCAAACAGGTAGTCCCAGGGCATGCCCGAAGTGAAACAGCTGTATTCGTTGTTCCAGTTTCGCTTGATGCCTTCAAAATAATAATCTCTCAGCCATTTTACTCTTTTTGAAAGATTAATCGGTTCTTTGATTTGTCCGGTGTTTTCCATTGCGAGCCTCCTAGATTGTGTTTGTGGTCATACCACAAACCGATTATATGCCTTGAAGTTTGAAAACACAAGGGAACACAAAAAAATGACTGCCTAAACAGTCATTTCTTCATTGCTTCTTTTGCCGCAAAATGGTTTCTGATTCTGTCATAGAAATAACCGATGTCTTTCAACTTGTCTTCGAGTGCTTTTTGTTCGATATTCAGATCCTCGCACATCGCTTCAAGGTTAACGTAGAAATTTCTCAGTTTCATGTTGCTCAGGCTCAAAACGATATAGGGATCCATCGTCAGCCAGGAATGCATGAGCTAAACCCCCTTTTTTTGTTTCGAAAAATCATAGACTACCTGATTGTAAATTATGGTTTTCTTTACCTTCGTCTTCAATATATCATCGGGAGTTGAATTTCGCAAGTCCTTGTCAAGAATGATTTTGTCATTGAATGCAATTTCCTCTTCATATGCCAGAAACAGATTGGCCTCATGATAACATTTCAGACACTCTTCGATAGATTGAGCTTCGTCAGGCAAATATGCGCCAAGAGCGGAATGTTTGACTGATTTTCTTGTCATGGCCGCATAGATGTTTTGAAACGGACTGGAAGATTCTACCGGACAGTCGGTACTGAAACCGATTCTGACTTGTTCTTTGAACATCGTATGGAAAAGATATGCCTCGGTTTGTCTTTGGCCTAATCTGGAAGCAACCATGGCGATATCTGATTCTAGAAATATCGGTTGAATGATTGCAGAAAACTTCAATTTTTTCATTTTTTCAATCTGCTTAATGGTCGCAAGCTGGGCATGGATGATAGCGTGCCGGTGTTCGTTTCTTCCCGTCATTGTCAGTGATTTTTCCATCACTTCTAAAACCTGATCGATGGCCGCATCTCCGATCGCATGAATATGGCAATCCATAGAGGCATTGTTGGCAAGATTATAAAGTTCCAGCATTTCTTCGTCTGAGAAAGTCTTGATGCCTTTGTTAGTGGGATCATCACTATATGGTTCATTCAGAGATGCGGTTCTGGCTCCGAGACTGCCATCAGCCAAAAGTTTGAGCGGCCCTAGACGCCACTTTCCATAATCACGGTTGACATAGCCTTTTTTAATGAATTCCTTAAGCATCTCAACCTTTGGCAAATGGACCTGTTCGATGATTTTAACCTGGAGCAGATTAGCATCATATAATTCGTTTATGATATCGATAATGATTTCATAGTTGATTGGAAAAACAATGAAATCATCACTGAGCACTTTGGTAATTCCTTGTGACAATAATATTTCGTTGGCTTTGATAAGATATTTCTTTATAGTTTCACGAGTCGGGACTTGTCCAAAACCAGCAAGAAGCCTCAAAGCATTCTCTTTGAAGATGCCTGTTTCAGGATCTACCGATCCACCTTCAATCGAATAATCATTCCCGACAAGTTCTAAAGTCTTGTCATTGACAACGCCAATATGGCCGCAGATGCGGTATAAAATGATCGGGATGGTTGTCGATATTTTGTTCAGGTCTATAATAGAAGGCATGCGTTGATCGCAAAAGTTATTCTGATCCCATCCGCGTCCGATGATTACAGATTCTTTTCTATGTTTGGCCAATATTTTCAGCATTTCTTCGATTGAAGTGACGTGTTTCAAATTGATAATATAAGCCGCTTGTCCAAGACCCAGAAAATGGAGATGGGAATCGATAAAGGCGGGGTATTCAAACTCATTCATCCTTTCTTTCATATACGATTTCACCGCCATCCATGAGACCGGAACTGCGAAAACCCAAATTTTCGTAGAGCGTTTTGGCGATAATGTTTTCCGGCTCAAAACTAATCCTAATCAATTTTTTCTCCGAAAGTGGAATCAATTGTTCAAGAATCAGTTCCATTGCTTTCTTTCCATATCCAAGTCCTTGGTATCTTTGATCAATCATCAGCCTGTAGACCCAATACTCGTGGTCGATTCTGTCGACACAATACATCAAAAATCCCACCATGTTTATGCCTGAATAGATAGCTTTAGGAATACATTCATCCTGGTATTTTGATTGAGCCAAGCTGAAGGAGTTAGTGGCGATGAAGTCTTTTTGTTCATCTTTTACCTGCAAAAAACAAGCTTCAAGAAAATTGTCATAGGTTATGCCTCTAAAGTTGATAGCCCCAATCCTTGAGGCTTGCCAGTCTGATTTCTTGATTTCCATATATCGGTAATCTGTACCATTAAATTTCCTGATCTCTTTTTCAACAAATCCAAGTTTCTCATATAGTTTCTGTGCCGGAAAATTGGCAATATTTGGATCGACACAGGCGAGTATCGCATTTGTGTTCTTGAATAGCTGATCAATCGCAAACGAGAGGGCAAGCCTTGCGACTTGTTTGTTTCTGGCGCTTTTGATTAGTTTGATGTCAAGAGTGGCGGGTTTTTCCAAAGATTCAAACGAGTAGAAAGTCTCACCTAAAAAGCCGGCCTCTCGATCAGTAATGGAATAATGTTTTGTGTCTGATTTTTTATTGATAGCATCTAACCAGGCATCTATTTTTTCTTCAGTCATTCCCAATCCGTTGGGAAACCCGACATAATACATGACTTCGCCGTCATTCCACATCGACATTAGATCGGGTAAATTCTTCTTATTCGTCTCTTTGATAATAATCATTTGGTTCTCCTAAAGGGTTCTACTTTAATTATATCTTATCACATTTCCGTTTTTTCAAAATGAAGTTTTAAAAAAACCCGCCCCTAATGAAATGAACCCCAAAAAGTAGACACTTAAAAAAAACGTCTACTTTTTTGTTTT